>DATHRZ010000021.1:0-2547 GCA_035464655.1 Gemmatimonadota bacterium | reverse complement strand
CAGGGTCAGGTACTCCATGGTGCGTTCGTCGATCGGGAAGAAGCCGCAGGTGGCGCCATACTCAGGCGCCATGTTGGCGATGGTGGCGCGATCTGCCAGTGACAGATCAGCAAGACCATCGCCGCAGAATTCGACAAATTTTCCGACCACACCGCGCTTGCGCACCATTTCGGTGATGGTCAGCACAAGGTCAGTGGCGGTGATGCCTTCGCGCAGCTTTCCGGTCAGGCGAAAGCCGATGACTTCCGGGATCAGCATCGACACTGGCTGGCCGAGCATCGCCGCTTCTGCCTCAATGCCGCCGACGCCCCAGCCAAGTACGCCAAGGCCGTTGATCATGGTGGTATGGCTGTCGGTGCCGACCAGCGTGTCGGGGAAGGCGAGGAGCTCGCCACCGTTGCCGTCGACGCCGGCACCCACCGTCTCGCCGAACACTACGCGCGCCAGGTACTCGAGGTTCACCTGGTGGACGATGCCCGTGCTCGGCGGCACGACGCGGAAGTTCTCGAACGCTTCCTGTCCCCAGCGGAGGAACGCGTAGCGCTCGTAGTTGCGCTCGAACTCGCGCTCGGTGTTGATCAGCAGGGAAGCGAGCTTGCCGAACGAGTCGACCTGCACGGAGTGGTCGATCACGAGCTCCGACGGCATCAGCGGGTTGATGCGCGAGGGCTCGCCGCCGAGGTCGTCCATCGCGTCGCGCATCGCCGCCAGGTCGACGACGGCGGGCACGCCCGTGAAGTCCTGGAGGAGCACCCGCGAGGGGCGGAAGGCGATCTCGCGCGCGGCGGACGGGTCCCACGCGGCAAGCGCCTCGATGTCGTCGGCCGTCACCGAGGTGCCGTCCTCGTAGCGCAGCAGGTTCTCGAGGAGAAGGCGAATCGAATAGGGAAGCCGCTCGACGCGGCCGATGCCGCGCCGGGTCAGGGCGGCCGTGTCGTACATGACGGCCGTCCGGCCGTCCGGGGTCGTAAACGTCCGGCGAGCGCCGAACGTGTCGTGTGTTCCTTCGCGGGCCATGAAACCTCTCAGGTCAGTCCGCCGCAGCAGGGGGGAAAGTCCGAAACAGCGGAGCGCTCAATGTCGTTGCGTACGTCCAATATGTCGTGCGGCCGGGGGGGCGTCGAGTGCACCGTACAGCGGGAGGTGCGGCTTGCACGACGGACGCCGCGGTGGACATTCTGGTCGCGGATCAGAACCGGCCCGATCCTCCATGCACCCCAACGGAGCGCCATGAACGACGTCGCCGCCCCCACGGCCCGCATCCGCGCGTTCGTGTGGGACTACCTGGTGGTGCTGGGCTACCTCGTTGCGCTCACGGGGCTCGGCCTGCTCCTCACTTTCGGACCCGGCGATCCGGCTTGGGCGGAGTTCATGGAGGATCCGGTGCGCGCCGACTTCGTCGCTTTCGTGTCCGCGGTGCTGCCCGTCGTGCTCTACTTCGCGCTGTCCGAGCGCTCGGAGACCGGCGCCACGTGGGGGAAGCGCCGGGTCGGCCTCGTCGTCGTGGTGGCCGGGCTCGGCGCGACTCCCGGCCTCGGACGCGCTCTCGTCAGAAACGGGCTGAAGTTCCTTCCGTGGCAGATGGCGCACACCGCGATGTTCCACATCCCCGGCTTTCCCGCCGCGACCGGCGAGCCGCCGACCTGGTCGGTCGCCGTGCTCGGGGCGGCGTGGTTCCTCGTCGCGCTGTACCTCGTCGGCCTCACCCGCCTCGGCGGTTACCGTCCGATGTACGATCGCGTGGCCGGCACCGTCGTCGTGCGGAGGCGCGCAGCCGTATGAGTCGCTCGTACCGACCCGACCATCGCGGCCCGATCTTCAACTTCTTCTGGCCCGTCACCAGCTACATCGCGACCCACCTGTTCTCGTTCGTCGTGGGGGCCGTGCTGTTCTTCGTGTTCAACCGCACGACCGTGATCGGCCGGGAGAACGTGCCGCGCGAGCGGAACACGCTGCTGTTGTCGAACCACCAGTCGCTCATCGACAGCTTCTTCATCGGGTTCACCGCGTTCTTCGGCCCGTCGCTCGTGAAGCCCTACCTCATCCCGTGGAACCCGGCCGGCGAGGAGTTCTTCTATCAGAACGCCTGGCAGTCGTTCTGGTCCGACCAGTGGAAGTGTATCCCCGTGCGCCGCGGTCGAAAGGACATCGGAGCGCTCAACCGGATGCTGCACGCACTGAAGAGCGGCACGATGATCCTGTTTCCCGAAGGCACCCGCACCCGCACCGGAAAGATCGGCAAGGGCCGGCCCGGCGCCGGCGTGGTCATCCTGCAGGATCGGCCCACCGTCATCCCCGTCACCGTCGACGGCCTCGACCAGGTGCTGCCTCTCGACGCGAAGTGGCCACGGTTCGGCAAGCGAGTGTACATCGTGTTCGGCAAGCCGATCGACTACACTCCGTACCTCACGGAGGACACGTCGCGTGAGTCGGCGCAGCGCGTCGTCGATCGTGTGATGGAGGTGATCGAGGAGCAGTTCGAGTGGATTCAACGGTTGAAGGCTGACGAAGTGTCGCGGGATGATCCGCCGTGGTAGTGGCGGGCGG
>DATHRZ010000020.1:0-5995 GCA_035464655.1 Gemmatimonadota bacterium | reverse complement strand
GCACCGGCCGTCGGGGTCGAGCGGCTGGCGTAGGTGCCGAGCCCGTAGGGCGCCGTGTCGGTATCGCCCTCCTCGACGTCGACGTCGGAGGCCGGAATCCCGAGCTCCTCGGCGATGATCTGCGCGTAGGTCGTCTCGTGGCCCTGCCCCTGCGATTTCGTCCCGAACCGGGCGATCGCCTTGCCGGTCGGGTGGATGCGGATCTCGGCGCTGTCGAACATCTTGATCCCGAGGATGTCGAAGTCGCGCGACGGTCCCGCGCCGACCACCTCGGTGAAGCTCGAGATCCCGATCCCCATCAACTCGCCGCGCTCGCGCTTCTCGGCCTGCTCCTTCCGCAGCGCCGCGTAGTCGATCATCTCCATCGCCTTGTCGAGCGCGCCCTCGTAGTTGCCCGAGTCGTACTCCCAGTCGGTGGGCGACTTGTAGGGGAACTGGTCCGGGCGGATGAAGTTGCGCCGGCGGAACTCGGCCGGGTCTTCGTCCAGATCGTGCGCCATGATGTCGACGAGGCGCTCGACCAGGTGCACGGCCTCGGTCACGCGGAACGAGCAGCGGTAGGCGACGCCGCCCGGCGGCTTGTTCGTATAGACGCCGTCGACCTCGACGTGGGCCGCCTGCATGTCGTAGGAGCCCGTGCAGATGCTGTACAGCCCGGCCGGGAACTTCGACGGGTTGGCCGCCGCGTCGGCGGCGCCGCAATCGGACAGCGTCTTCACGCGCAGCCCGACGATCTTCCCGTTCTCGTCGGCCGCCATCTCGGCGTCGATGTGGTAGTCGCGCGCGAAGCTGTCGGCCTGGAGGTTCTCGCTCCGGTCCTCGATCCATTTCACCGGCTTGCCGGTTACGAGGCTCGCGACGGCGCACACCACGTAGCCCGGGTACACGGGCACCTTGCCGCCGAAGCCGCCGCCGATGTCCGGCGAGATCACCTGGATCTTCTGCTCCGGCAGCCCGCTCACCAGCGCGAACACCGTGCGGATCGCGTGCGGCGCCTGCGTCGTCATGTAGAGCTGCATCTTGCCCATCGACGGATCGAAGTTCGCCACCATCCCGCAGGTTTCGATCGAGGCGACGTGGATGCGGGGGATGTGCATCTTCTGGCGCACGACCGTCGCGGCGGACTCGAACACCGCGTCGGTGGCCGCGCGATCTCCCGCCTCCCAGTGCCAGATGTGGTTCGTCTTCTGGTCCTTGTCGTCGCGCACGATCGGGGCGCCCTCCTTCATCGCCTCGAACGGGTCGACCACCGGCGTCAGCGGTTCGTACTCGACGAACACCTTCTCGACCGCGTCGGCGGCCGTGTAGCGGTCGGTCGCGATCACCGCGCACACCTCCTGCGCGTAGTAGACGACCTTGTCGATCGGCAGCACCATCTGCGTGTCCGACATCAGGGTCGGCATCCAGTGCAGGTCGCCGGCCTCCTTCAGATCCTCACCGGTGATCACCGCCACCACGCCGTCCATTTCGAGGGCGGCCGACGCGTCGATGTTCACGATCTTCGCGTGGGCGTACGGGCTGCGGACGATGTCCATGTAGAGCATGCCGGGGAGCACGACGTCGTCGACGTAGCGCCCGGTGCCGCGGATGAACCGCGGGTCTTCTTTGCGCTTCATCCGGTGCCCCATCCCGCACACCTTCTCGGGCGTCTTGATCCGAATCTCGCTCTCGGTGGCCGTGGCGGCCGAGGCGCCCTCGGGCACCGCGTGCAGTTGCTGGACGCTGTCGGGGTTCTGGGTGCTCATGCCGTCATCTCCTGGATCTCCTGGTCCGAGGCATCGGCCGCGTCCGTGCCCTCGCGAAGCTTCGTCGCCGCGTACTGCACGGCCTCGACGATCTTGTTGTAGCCCGTGCAGCGGCAGAGATTTCCAGAGATCGCGAACCGGATCTCTTCCTCGGAGGGATCGGGGTTCCGGTCGAGCAGTTCCTTCGTGGTCATGATCATGCCGGGCGTGCAGTAGCCGCACTGCAGGCCGTGCTTCTCCCAGAAGCCCTGCTGGATCGGATGCAGCTCGGCGCCCGCCGCCACGCCCTCGACCGTCTCGATCGCGGCGCCGTCGGCCTGGACGGCGAACACGGTGCAGCTCTTTACCGGCGTGCCGTCGAGCAGCACGGTGCAGGCGCCGCAGTGGCTCGTGTCGCAGCCGATGTGCGTGCCCGTCAGCCCGAGCTCTTCGCGGATGAAGTGGACGAGCAGCATGCGCGGATCGACGTCGCGCGTCTGCTCGGCGCCGTTGACGGTGGCCGTGACCGTGTGTTTGCCGCTGCCGCTTCCGGACTTGCCGTTGCCGCCGCTCATCGGGCCGCTCCCTTCGCTCGCTCCATCGCCTTGCGAACCGCGCGCTTGAACAGGATGCGGGTCAGGTCGCGCTTGTACTCGACGCTGCCCCTGAGGTCGCCCGACGGGTCGCACCCGGCGGCCGCCGCGCGCCCGGCCTCTTCCAGCGTCTCGTCGGTAACCGTCTTGCTGGCCAGCGCGTTCTCGGCCTCCGTGGCGCGCATCGGCACGGGGCCGACGTTCGTGAGACCCGCGCGGATCGCCGTGCACGTGTCGCCGTCCATAGTGAGCTGGACGCCGACGGCCGACACCGCGTAGTCGCCCACCTTGCGCTCGAACTTCAGGTACGCTCCGCCCGCTCCGGCGCCCGGTGTCGGGACGCGGATCTCGGTCAGCAGCTCGCCCGGCTCCAGCGCGCTCTCGAACAGCCCGACGAAGAAGTCGTCGATCGGGATGTCGCGGCTGCCGCCCGGCCCGCGCGCGACGATCGTCGCGCCGTAGGCCAGCATCACGGCCGGGTGGTCGTTGGCCGGGTCGGCGTGGGCCAGGTTGCCGCCGATCGTGCCGCGGTTGCGCACCAGCGGGTCGGCGATCACCCGCCCCGCGTCGGCGAGCAGCGGATAGCGCTCCTGGACGAGCGCCGAGCGCTCGAGCTCGACCTCGCGCGTCATCGCGCCGATCCGGAGCTCGCCGCCTTCTTCCTTGATGTAGGACAGGCCGGCGATCTTGTTGAGGTCGACCAGCGCGCCCGGCATCGCGAGGCGCAGCCGCATGGCGGGGATCAGGCTGTGCCCGCCGGCCAGCACCTTGGCGTCGCCACCGAGCTCGCCCAGCAGGCCGAGCGCCTCGTCGACCGAGGTCGGGGCATGGTAGTCGAAGCTGGATGGAATCACGTCATACCTCCTGCACGAGACTACACGAGAACCGCGTAGATGAAGTAGAGGATCGCGACGAGAGCGGCGATCCCGAGCCCCCAGCGCACCGGGGCGGGGATCATGTCGGCCGCGACCTCGCGCGCCACGTTGGTGGCGAACTCGGCCTGCGAGGGTCGCTTCGGCGCGGCGCGCGCCACCGGGCGGTCGGAGCCGGGGTCGGAGCCCGTGGCGTCGAACGTGCCACCGCCGCCGGGGGCGTCGGCATCGCCCGCTCCGCCGGCAGCTCCGGCGCCGCCCACGCGGGACTTCACGGCTTCGTTCAGGCCGTCGAGGCTCTGCTTGATGATCGCCTTCGCCGAGCTCTCGACCAGGCGCTGTCCGACGGCGGCGAGGCGGCCACCGACCTGGGCGTCGCCCTCGTAGTCGACGTGCGTCTGGCCGTTCTCGGGGCGAAGCTCGAGGTGCCCGGTAGCGTTCACGAAGCCCGAAGGGCCTTGGCCGTCGACGCGCATCGTGTAGGAATCGGGCTTCACGATGTCGCTGAGCTTGACCTTGCCTTTGAACGCGCCCTGGACCGGGCCGATCTTGATCTCGAGCGCGCCCTCGTATTCGTCCTCGCCCACCCGCTCGAGCTTGTCGCAGCCCGGGAGCACCGAGCACAAGACGTCGGGGTCCATGAGGGCCTCCCACACGACGTCTTGCGGACCTTCGAAGAGATAGTCGCCAGCGATCTTCATGCGTGCCGCCCGTGGCTTCGGACGCTGCGACCGGTGACCGGCATGGACGCGAGCGCCCTGGAGAACTCGTGCAGAGATTGGAGGTTGTGGATCGGCAGAAAGTCGTCCACGAATGGAAGCGCCGCCGCCATCCCTGCCGCTCGCGGCTCGTACCCGTCGGTGCCGAGGTACGGGTTGAGCCACACGAGCCTGTAGCATCGATGCCGAAGATAGCGCATCTGGCGTTCCAGCACACCTTTAGCCTCGCGGTCGAGGCCGTCGCTGACGATCACCACGATCGCCCCGCGGCGCAGCACGCGGCGGCTCCAGCGCCGGTTGAACGTGGCGAGGCTCGAGCCGATGCGCGTGCCGCCCGACCAGTCGGGCACCTCGGCTGCCGCTTCGGTCAGCGCCCGGTCGATGTCGCGGTGCCGGAGCTGCGGTGTGATACGCGTGAGGCGCGTGCCGAACACGAACGACTCGACCCGCGGCAGGCTGGCCGACACCGAGTGGAAGAACTGGAGCACGAGGCGCGAATACTTCTCCATCGACCCGCTGATGTCGGCCAGCAGGACGACGGGCCGGCGTTCGAGCGTGCGCCGCCGTCGCGGCAATCGGGCGGGTACGGCTCCCAGACGAGCCGCGCGCGCCAGCACGCGACGGAAATCGATCTCGGAGCCCGCCCGGTGCCGGCGCCGCCGCCGCGTCCGCCGGAGGCTCGCGTTCCAGTTCATGTCGCGGATCAGCCGCCGCACGGAGGCGAGCTCTTCGGGCGTCATGTCGGAGAATCTCTTGTGCCGCAGGGCTTCGTCGGCCGTGAACGTGCCCGAGCGGTCCGCGACGTCGAGCTCTTCGAGGTCGTCGCTCGCCTTGAACGCCATGTACGTGGCGACCGTGAACTTCTCGCGGCGCTCGTGGCGCGGGGCGCGCGGCATCGGAACGGGGCCGCGCGGCTCCAGCCGGCCCTCCGCGTTCGGATCGCGCCAGAAGCGGTCGAACTCGCGCTCGAACAGGCCGAGGTGCTCGCGTCGCGTGACGAGCGTGGCGCGGGCGGCGCGAAACACGGTGCCCCGATCGTCGAGCCCGACGAGCTCGAGGGCGCGGGCGAGGTCGGCGATCTGCCCGGTCGTCACGGGGAGTCCGGCGCCGCGGAGGCCACGGCCGAAGGCGACGAGGGCGTCGAGAAGGGAAGAGTCGAACATGATGCAAAACATAACGCTCCCCCTGCCGGACGATCCACGGCACCTGCTCGGCACGGAGACCAACGTACGGATTCTCCGGGTGCTCACCCGTACCGAGGTTCCGCTCGGAAAGTCCGAGGTCGCCAGGTGGGCCGGTGTCGCCTAGCTTCCCGCCTCGAGCAGCGCGGCCAGCCTCGCCCGTGCCTCGTCCCGTCGCGGGATCAGTTCCTCGTCCGCCGGCTCGAGCGCCTCGACGACGCGGGCATAGTGGATCCGTGCCCGCTCGAGGTTGCCCAGCGCTTCCTGGACCTGGCCACGTCGCAGTTCGAGGAGGGAATAGTCCTCGGTGTCGGCGCGGCCGTGCTCGAACCAGCGGTGGGCCGCTTCTACGTCCCCGTCTCGCCAGGCAGCTTCGGCTCGTAGGAAATGTGCTCGCTCGATGCCGAGGTGCCTGAGGGCGTGCTCCGCGACGGGCGCCATCTCCCACTCCAGCGCCTCGAGCTCGGCCCGCGCCGTCGGGACGTCATCCGCTCGCAGAGCGGCCTCGCCCCGGACCGTCCGCACCATGTTCCGGACGACGGGCGCTAGCGTCGAATCGATCGGAAGGGCCGCCGCCGAGTCGGCGTACGCGACGCCCGTCTCGGTGTCGCCCGCCTGCAGGCTGAGCAATGCTGCGGTGTAGAGCTTGCGGTGCGGGAACAGCGCGGCCCACGCACCCGACGCGCTTGTGGAGTCCTGGGCGAGCGCTCGTTCGATGTCGTCTTCGATTCCGGGGAGTCGGGCATCCAGCGGGATCCACACGGCGCGCATCATGAGCAGCCTGGAAAGACCCCCCGGTTGCTCCTCCGCGGCCACCCGGTCGTACGCACGGGACCATCGGCCCCGCGCGAAGTCCATCCATCGCCGCATTTCCGGGAGGTCCGCCTCCGCGAACTCCTCGCGCAG
>DATHRZ010000019.1:0-20945 GCA_035464655.1 Gemmatimonadota bacterium | reverse complement strand
ATCATGATGGCCGGGATCGTCGTGAACAACGCGATCCTGATCGTCTACCACATCGGCGAGCTGCGCGAACGGCTCCCGTCCCGCGAGGCGATCCTGCAGGGAACGCTGGAGCGGGTGCGCCCCATCCTGATGACCACGTTCACCACGGTCTTCGGGCTGCTACCGCTCGTCCTGTTCGCACAGAGTACGGACGAGAACATCTGGAACTCCCTCGCGCTGGCGACGATCGGGGGTCTGATCTCGAGCACGCTGTTCGTGCTCGTGGCCATTCCCGTGGCGTACCGCTACCTGGTGGTGCGGCGCGGCTGACCCGGGGGAACAACACCGGAGGGGCGCCATGTCGGGAAGCCGTAGCTGGTCTCTCGCGACACCCGTCGTATTGCAGGTCGTCGTTCTATCATTCGTTGCGCTGGGCGCCGGCTGCTCGGACGAGCCGGACCCGCCGGCCGTCACCGTGGCCGATTCGGCCGGCGTCCAGATCGTCACCTCGAACGGAGCCGGCTGGGCCGCGGAGGAGGCGTGGCGGCTCGAACTCGACCTCGAGGTGGGCGACACGGAGGGGCCGAACGCGTTCGGTCGTCTGGCCGACGTGGCGCCTCGCCGCGCCGGCGGCTTCTGGGTGATCGACGCGCAGGAGCGCCGTGTGCGCGGCTACGACGAGGCGGGTGCGGAGGTCCTCGCGTTCGGACGGCCGGGCGAGGGCCCCGGTGAGTTCCGCTCCGTGGGCCGGCTGGGTGAGCGGTCCGACGGCGGAATCAGCGTCGGGGGCCGGATGCCCGTCGAGCTATACCGGTTCGATGCGTCGGGAGCGCCGCTCGGTGCCGAGCGCGTGCCGCCGGCGCACTATCGAGAACTGCCATCGGGGGACGTGGCCGATCGGCCACCGCTCGGACCCTCGTTGGGCGAGTGGGGCTTCGCCGCCGACGGCACCGCGTTCGTCCAGGCGGTGACGATCGAGGCGCCCGTCGACGAGATCCTCCGCACCGACGTGGTCCTGCGCCCCGCCGACGCGGAACGGCCGGCGGTCCGGTTCGCGAGCTGGGAGGCGCCCGCGATGCGTGGCGGGCCCGGCGGGGAGGTCCCGATGCTGCAGCCCGACGCCTCGTGGAGTCCACTGTCGGACGGCGGCCTGTGGCTGACGTCCGGCGACGCCTACGATGTCCGGCGCTACGATGCCGCCGGTGCGCTGCGTGCGGTCGTCCGGCGTTCGGCGCCGCGCCTGCCCGTCACCCCCGAGATCCGGGAGGCCTACCTGACGAGCTTCGAAGGCGAGACCGACAATCCCGGCACGCTGGCCATGCTCGAGCGTGCGGTGTTTCCCGATTCGCTTCCCGCGACGACCGGACTGTGGGCCTCGGAGGCCGACGGGCACCTTTGGGTCGGCGTGCTCGATCCCGACCTCGCGTGGCGGGTCGAAGGCCCGAACGCGCTCGACGTGTTCGACTCGGTCGGCGGCTATGTCGGTCGGCTGCCGATTCCCGACGGTCTGCGCCCGACCCGAATCACGGCCGACTACGTCTACGGCGTCTGGCTCGACGAACTCGAAGTGCCACGGGCGCGCAGATACCGAATCGTACGGCGATAAGCTGGGCGGAGGCGTGCCGCGGAGATGGTCAGCGTTCGTCCAGGACTCCGAGCTGTTTCAGGAGGCCGAGGGAGTCCATGTAGTAGGACCGCGGTCGCCGCGAGCAGCGAAGACATCGATACACGTCGCCTGATTCGCATCGGACTTCGTCGCGCGACGGAATACATGAAGATTCTCGGAAAGGGATGCGTGAAGGGCCGGCGAAGCCTGACATCGTCGTGCCGGTCGCCCGGGCCGCGTCGATGGGTGCAGAGCGCTGGCCATCGAGCACGACCCGGGCTAGACTCGACGCGGTGAAGCTGGCCGGAGTGGCGGAACTGGCAGACGCGCCGGACTCAAAATCCGGTGGGAGCAATCCCTTGAGGGTTCGAGTCCCTCCTCCGGCATGCCCGACGTTTCCGCGGAAACGTCGTTATGTTGACTGGCCCGCCGCCGCGCCTATTCCGCCCTGAACGTGACGCCCTGGCGTACCCAGACGATAGCGCTGCTCGAGCACCCGTTCCACCTCGCGCCCGTTCGTCAGTAGCGGTTCCACGTCGCGGTGAATCCAGGCGGGCGCGTCGGACGGATTGCCACCGACCGGTGGAGGCGGCACGTCGGCGACGGGGTTCTCGTCCCAGGTGTTCTTCGGGACGGTAATGTCGTCGTCCACAGGGTGATCGGGAACCACGGGCGTGGCCGGTCGGGCGATCTCGTCGGGCGGAGGCGGAATCTCGACTTCAGGCGGAAGGTCGACGACTTCCGATTCCTCGGGAATGAAGTCGAGGTCGAGCGCGTTCATCTCGGGGAACAGGGCGAACAGCCCTCCGTGGACGAACACGGCTACGATGACGCCGACCGACATCCAGTCACCGCTTCGGGCCTTGAACCGTTAGGCGAGGTCTATCGCGGTCGCGACCGACGCCGGTAGCCGCTACCTGAGCTGGAACATCGCGCCGGCGAGCACGAGCAGGACGAGAATCGCGAGGCCGAGCAGACGAGTCTCGAGCTGGCGCAGCCGGCCGAACCGGCGGGCGAGATCGGGATCGGTGAGCGTCTCGTAGCCGCGCCGCATGATGAACTCGTCGAAGTGCATGCGGCGTTCGGAGGGGAAGATGGTCGGCAGCGGTCGGCCCAGCTCCTCGTACAGATCGGGCTGTTGGTCGGCGAGCAACAGCGAGAGCCGGCGTCCCCTGCGATTGAGCATCACGATGGATAGCACGAACACCAACAGGAACAGCAGGCCCGCGAGTGCGAGTGACTGCCCGGGGGTCATCGCGCCCTCATCGAGGTCTCGAGCCTGTGGCAAAGCATGGCTTCATTGTGGCGGCCGGGTGCGCTCCCGACAACCGTTGGATGCCGCTACTGTCACGGTCGGTGGGGCTGGGGCGTTATATATGATGAACGGGTAGGGGTTTCAGGCTTAAGCGCAGCCGTTCCGTGTGGCCCCGCCCGTTCGTCACTCCGGGTCTGGAGAGAAGCCGGGTCGTGGCGTTCGCGCCGCGGCCCGGTTTCGTTTTCATGGGTCCTCGCGCACCGGGCGCGGTACGCCTCCCACCGAAATGTTGACAGCGAAGCGGGCGCGTTTATCTTTTCGGCCGTGATTCACCGATGATAGGAAACAGGAGACTTACGGCCTCCGCCGTTCGTGCGACGCGGGGCCGTTTTTCTTGCGATTCCGCGAGGCTCCCGATCGGTGGAGATCGCCGACCGTCAGGCCGGCTAACGGAAGCGGCGCCGTACGGGCGAGCCCGGGCGCGCGTCGACACACATGGTCCAAGCAGGAGATGTAACAGGATGTCGCGTACGACGGGAACCGTAAAATGGTTCAACAACGACAAGGGCTTCGGATTCGTCTCGTTCGATGACGGCGCGCGGGATGCGTTCGTCCACTTCTCGGAGATTCAGTCCGATGGCTTCCGTTCGCTGGAAGAAGGCGACATGGTCGAGTTCGATCTGACCGAGGAAGGTCGGGGTCCGAAGGCGAAGAACGTCGTCAAGATCGACTGAGCGTCGATCGCCCGCTAGCACAGTCAGTACCCGACGTACCCATACCGGGGAAGGTTCTCACGAGCCCTCCCCGGTATGCTTTTGTGCGGATTTCAGTACGCCCTGCACGCGTTCGAGCCGTCCGTCGCCGGGCGCGGGCGGCAGGCCGAGCACGTGCATGATCAGCTCGTAGACGTCGACGTTGGGGAAGGGCGGAACGACGGCGCTTCGGCGGAACGCCGGCCCGCTCGCGACGAACAGGGCCCGCATGTCGTCCGACAGCTGGTCGTATCCGTGATTCCCGCCCTGGTAGCCGTCCGGATTCCGCTCGAAGTACTCGCGGGTCGTTATCGACCAGCCGGGATCGGCGATGCCGATGATCGGCGCCACGCGGTCGTGCGAGCCGAACTCGTAGCGCTCGGGAATTTCGTCGGGCCGATAGACGTGCAGATGCGGATGCTTGCCGTGCAATGCGTCGTAGATGCTGTCCACGCCCGCCGGATCCGGCCACACGGCGAGCACCGGGTTCCAGTCGACCACCATCGTGGCCCCGGGGTCGATGTAGTCGTCGAGGAAGATCATCCGATCCCTCGACAGCGGGCTCATCCCGTGATCGGAGACGACGATCAGGTTCACGTGATCGAGCCCGCGCCGGTCGAGCCCATCGAGCAGGAGGCCTAGCGCCGAGTCGACCCGTGCCACCGCGGTCCGCGTCTCGGGAGCCCTGGGCCCGTATTCGTGGCCCGCGTCGTCGACGTCCTCGAAGTACAGGGTGGCGAAGCCGACGGCCGGGCCCTCGTCGCCGGCGAGGCGCGCGAGTACCCACTCCACGCGGTCACGGTGCGGCATGTCGCCGTCGTACGGCATCCAGTGAGTCGGCCAGACGCCGCCGATCGGCGCCTCGCTTCCGGGCCAGAACAGCGTGGCCGTCGTCATTCCGTGGTGCGCGGCCGTCACCCACACGGGTTCGCCCCCGTACCACTCGGGATTGCTGACCGCCTCGCGGTCTCCGAGCCCGAACTGCGCCTTCATGTCGGGATCCCACACGTTGTTCGCGACGAGTCCGTGACTGTCCGGGCGCAGGCCGGTGACCAGCGTGTAGTGGTTCGGGAACGTCTTCGTCGGAAACGAGGGAATGAGCGCCTCGGCACGCACCCCGCGGTCGGCAAGCTGCGCCAGGTTGGGCGTAACGGCAGGGTCGAGGTAGTCGGGTCGGAACCCGTCGATCGACACGAGCAGCACCGCCGGCCCACGCGCTTCGACCGTGGCGGCGGGCGGTGCGGACCGGCCGGCGCAGGCCGCAGCGAGCCCCGCCGTGAACAGAAGGACCAATATTCGAAGCGACGGACCGACCGTTGACGTTTTCATGAGCGGCAAGCTGGCTTGCTGCGGGCGCCCCATCAAGCCGTGCGGCTGAAACTTCCCCCGACCGCGCCCGTAGGGTGTGACATCTGCCCGCACGCGGTGGTTCGGGCGGGCGGTCCGCCCGGTCGGCGGATCGTATGGGTCGTGAGAACCGCGGGGTCGAACCGGAACGGTCGCCCCGCCATTCGGGGGTGCCGCATGAGACGGGGAACCAAGATCGCGTTGTCGCTGGTGGGGATCGTGGTCGTCGGGGGAGGGGTCACCGCGGTCCGCCTGCTCGGCGACGACGGCAGCTCGGAGATCCGAACGGTCGAGGTCGTGCGCGACACGATCGTCCGCAAGGCGCTGGCGGTCGGTCACATCGAGCCCGACGTCGAGGTGGCGGTGAAGTCGCAGGTGGCTGGCGTGGTGGGCCGCCTGATAGTCGAGGAGGGTGACTTCGTCGAGGCGGGGCAGCCGCTGATCGAGGTGCGTCCCAATCCGACCCCGATCGAGCTGGCCGACGCGAAGCGCCAGGTGCAGCTGCGCGAGATCGACCTCGAGAACCTCCGGCGCGATGTCGAGCGCAAACGCGAGCTGCGGGCCAAGGAGTACATCACGCAGGAGGAACTCGAGACGGCGGAGCGCGCCTTCCAGCAGGCGCAGGTCCAGGCGCAGATGGCGCGCGAGCGAGTCGCCCTGTTCGAGACGGGCCGCGTGCGGATCGACAACCGCAACATCGAGGGCGTGATCCGCTCTCCGATCGACGGCTTCGTGCTCGAGACGCTGGTCGAGGAGGGCGATCCGGTCGTGCCGCTGAGCAACTTCCAGGAAGGCACGATGCTCGCCACGATGGCGGCGATGGACAACCTGATCTTTCGCGGCACGGTGGACGAGATCGACGTGGGACGCCTGCGGGAGGGGATGCCGGCGTCGATCAAGATCGGGGCGCTGCCCGAAGCGAGCGTCGAGGGGGAGGTCCATGCGATCTCGCTCAAGGCGCGCAACGAGGACAACGCGACCGTCTTCCCGATCGAGATCCGCCTGACGTCCGTACAGGGCGCCGAGCTCCGGGCCGGCTACTCGGCCAACGCCGACGTGATCATCGAGCGCCGCGACGACGTGCTGGCGATTCCCGAGCGCTTGATTGAGTTCCGGGGCGACACGGCCGTCGTACGGGTGCTCGGCGCCGGCGAAGTGAGCCACGAACGGACCATTCGCACGGGGCTGAGTGACGCCGTGACCATCGAAGTCGTCGAAGGCCTCGAAGAAGGCGAGCGGGTCGTCGAGCCGCCGCCGCGCGAGATCAGCTGAATGAAGCGCCTGGTTCGCGCGCTGAGCGAGTTCTGGGCCGACGTGCGCGCCCAGAAGCTGCGCACCACGCTGACCATCCTCGGGATCGCCTGGGGGACCGTCGCGGTGGTCGTGCTGCTGGCGTTCGCCGCCGGGCTCGAGACACACGTGATCAAGCGGTTTCACGGGCTCGGCGACCGGATCGTGATCCTGTTCGGCGGCGAGACCACGAAACCGTATGCCGGATTCGGCGACGGCCGGCCGATCCGCCTCCGCGAGGCGGACGCGACCCTGCTGGCCCGGCAGATTCCGCAGATCGTCCTGATCAGTCCCGAGTACAGCTCGCGCGACGTTCCGGTACGCCATGGCCGTTCGATCACCAACCCGAACATCACGGGCGTGTGGCCGTCCTACACCTACCTGCGCAACGTCATTCCCGACGTAGGTGGCCGGTTCATCAACCAGGACGACCACGACCAGCGCCGCCGCGTCGTCGTGCTCGGCAACGCGATCCGCGACCTGCTGTTCGAAGGCCTCGAGGCCGACGTGGTCGGCCGGCAGGTGATGATCGGCGAGACGCCGTTCACCGTGATCGGGGTGATGCGCCCCAAGGACCAGAGCTCGTCGTACAACTCGCGCGACCGCGACCGCGTGTTCATCCCCGCCAGCACGCACGCCGCGATGTTCGGGCAGCGCTACGTGAGCAACATCATCTACCGCACGACCGGCGGCGAGGCGACGCAGGAGGCCGAGCGGGCGGTGTTCGAGGTGCTCGGCGGCAAGTACCGCTTCGACCCGACCGACGACGACGCGCTCGGGGTGTGGGACACCGCCGAGTTCGAGAAGATGTTCGGCTACCTGTTTCTCGGGTTCAACGTGTTCTTCCTGATCGTCGGAACGTTCACGCTGACGGTGGGCGGAATCGGCGTCGCGAACATCATGTACATCGTGGTGAAGGAGCGCACCAAGGAGATCGGCATCAAGCGCTCGCTGGGCGCGACCCGCCGCGACATCCTCGGCCAGTTCTTTCTCGAAAGCACGGGAATCGTGATGATCGGTGCCGCCCTCGGCTTCGCGGCCTCGATCGGCATCGTCCGGCTGATGGCGTTCATCCCGATCCGCGACTTCGTGGGCGTGCCGATCGTGTCGGGAAAGGTCGCCTGGGTGACGATGGGCCTGTTGATGTGTGTCGCCCTGTTGGCCGGCTTATTTCCCGCCCGGCGCGCCGCGGCGCTCGACCCGATCGACTGCCTGCGCCAGTGAACGGCATGTGGAAGATTCTGCTGGCCGAGTTCATCGGCGACATGAAGGCGCAGCGCACCCGGTCGCTGCTCACGATGTTCGCGACGATGTGGGGGACGATCGCCATCGTGCTTCTGCTCGCGTTCGGCGAGGGACTGCGCCGATCAGTGTCGTCGGGCCTGCTCAACGCCGGCGAGAAGATCTTCATGATCTGGGGCGGCTCGACGACGAAGGAATGGGAAGGGCTGCCGAGCGGACGGCGGATCCGCCTGAGCGAGGACGATCTGGCGCTCCTCCAGAGGTCGATCGACGAGGTCGACCGGGTCAGCCCGTCGTACGGGCGCTGGGGCACGACCCTCGCATACGGCGACGTGAAGACGACGACCCATATGGAGGGCGTGTACCCGGCGTTTTCGGAGCTCCGGAAGATGTTTCCGCGGCCGGGCGGCCGGTTCATCAGCGAACGCGACCTCGACGAGCGTCGCCGGGTGCTGTTCCTCGGCGATTCGATCGCCTACCGCCTGTTCGGCGCCGAAGACCCGGTGGGACGTACGGTGGAGCTCGACGGGGCGCCGTTCGTCGTGATCGGCGTGATGCGGAGCAAGTTCCAGGACAGCAACAACAACGGACCCGACGAAGACCGGGCGATCATCCCGGCCTCGACTTTCACCGCGATCTACGGCAACCGCTACGTGAACCACCTGCTCGTCCAGCCGCGCACCGTCGGCCGGGCTCCCGAGACGAAGCGGCGGATCGCCGAGGTGCTGGGCGCGAGGTTCAAGTTCGATCCGACCGACGAGCGCGCGATTCCGATGTGGGACTTCTTCGAGTCGGAGAAGGAAACCGCGATGGTCGGCTACGGCATCCAGATCTTCCTGGGGCTCGTCGGCCTGTTCACGCTGCTCGTGGCGGGCGTGGGCGTGGCGAACATCATGTACGTGGTCGTGCGCGAGCGAACGATGGAGATCGGCGTGAAGCTGGCCGTGGGGGCCCGAAAGCGTCACATCCGCCAGCAGTTCGTGTTCGAGGCGCTGGCGATCTCGCTCATCGGCGGTCTCGCCGGCCTCCTGCTGGCGTCCGGCATCGTCGTGGTGGTCGACTGGATCCCGTTCGACAATCCGGCCCTGCAGTACATCGCGAACCCGAAGCTGTCCTGGCCGATCGGCATCGCCTGCGTATCGATTCTGGCGGGCATCGGGCTGGCCGCCGGATACCTGCCGGCCCGGCGCGCCGCCGGCCTCGACCCGGTCGAGTCGCTGCGCTACGAGTAGGGGGCGCGTTGGGGCGGCGCCGTCTCAGCGCGGAAACACGGTGACGCCCGCGCGCAGGCCGATGGTCGAAACGTTGGTCGACGTACCGTCGATCGACTGCCCTCCGGCGGTGAGGTCGCCCAGCGTGATCCACGAGAACGTCCCGCCGACGTTGATGTTCAGCGTTTCGGACATCGGGATGTCGACGCCGGCCGTGGCCCCGAGCTCGAGGCCCGACCATTCACGCCCCGCCAGCGCGGTCGTGCAATCGGGCGGCTGTTCGTCGGGAAACGCCGCGCAGGTCGGCGCGTCGTCGTCGAGCCGGACATAGCCGACCTGCCCCTGGAGGTATGGGACGACGGACGTGCCCGGATCGGCCACGTGCCAGCTTCCGGTCGCGTAGATGCTGAGCTTGTTGTGCGAGCCGTCCAGCTCGTCGGCGGAGAAGCGTGTGTAGGAAGCGCCCGCGCCCAGCCGGGCCGGAACCTGCGAGAACTGGAAGAAGCCTCCCGCAGCGGCGCCGAAGCCGATGCCGATCGAATCTCCGATCGTCCCGCCCATCTGGCCGAACAGCAGGTCGGCCGTGAAGCCGAGGCCCTTCTTCTCGGGGGCCTGCTGGCGGAACTGCGCGTCGGCCGGCGCCGCAGCGAGCGCGAACGCGGCAAGAAAAAGACTCAGCGAGCGCATACAGTGCTCTCCTCGGTAGGCGGGTTCGGCCCCGACGGTCCCCGCGAGACTCGCGCATCCAGCATCCGGTGTCAACGTCGATCTACTTGCCGCCTCCGGCACGGCCGGGGCATCTTGCCATCGGTTCCGTTCCCCCCGGAGCCACCGAGTCCCCTACGGTGGAGCGTATGACCGACGACCGAAAGGACGAGCAGCGCAAGCGGCCCAGCTGGCAGCTCCCACAGGAGCGCCAGCCGGAGAGCGACGCATACCATATATGGACACCTCGCCCGCTCCTGCGCAGCATCTACTGGAAGCCGGATCCGCCGCCGCCGTTCGAGACGGTCTCCTCCACCTACGAGATCTTCGTCGACCAGCGCGCCTGGCTGACGATGCACGAGCACGTCTGGCAGACGGGGGCCGAGCGCACTCCGTTCGGCTATCTGATTGGCGATCTGTGCGAAGATCCGAACGCGAACCGCAGGTTCGTGACGATCACGGCGGCGCTTCCCGCCCGGTTCGACTTCCGAGAAGACGCGCCTGACCAGATCTCTCGCGAAGCGACGCTCGCCCTGCAGCTCGAGGTCGAGCGCCGGCGCGGCGTGCTCGCGGGCTGGTATCACCGGCATCTCGGCGGTGAGGTCGCGCTGAGCGAGTCCGACGTCGCCACGCATCATCAGCACTTCTCCGAGCCCTGGCACTGCGCCTTCGTGTTCGTCGGGGGTGGAGACCGCTGCGACGGAGGCTGCTTCCGTTCGACGCCCGACGCGTTCGCCGGCGATCTATTGCTGCCGTTCTACGAGATGGCGAGCAACGAGTCGCTGCTCGCCCGCGGGCTGAAGCGCTCGTACCTCGACTGGGAGAATTACACTACCGTCGACGAAATCCGGTCCGACCCGCCGCCACGCCCGCGGATCGATCTCCCGACGCCGCCGGCGCCCGAGTCTGAGGAACCCGCGGTCGAACAGCCCGAGGGGGCCGAGACCTCCGATACGACACCCGCCGAGGACCGGATGGTCGTGCAGCCGTTCGACGCGGATCCCGACCAGATGTCCGCGGCCGAAGCCGCACCTGCGACCGCTGACGAGAAGCAGGAGCCCGTCGGGGATGCGGCGGCGCCGGAGGCCGAGGCCGCGGACGTCGACGAGGCGCCGGAGGCCGAGGCCCGAGAGCTCGACTACGAGGCGGCGATCGACGCCGTCAGGCCCGCCCGCATCGAGCTCGATCGCGAGGCCGACGGACCAGCGACTGTGCCGGAGCAGGCGCCACCGCCCGAGAAGGTGCCGCCGCCCGAGAAGGTGCCGCCGCCCGAGCAGGTCGAACCCGAACGCCGTGAGCCGAGTGAGCCGCCCGCCGCCGAACCGCCGGAGGTGACGGCCGGCGATGCGCTCGCGGGGGCCGGCCTCGAGGTCGACGACACGGCGCCGGAACCGCGCAAGACGCGTCCGGCCCGCAAGCCGGGGCTCGAGGGCTTGCGGGACGGAAAGAAGACGAAGATCGCGGCGATGGTCGCCGGCGGAGTGCTCCTCGTGGCAGCTCTGGTCGCGGGATACGTCGTGTTCTCAGGCCGCGAGTCCACGCCCGACGAGACGCCGTCCGACCCGGCCGCCGACGTCGAGGTTTCGCCCCCGGCCGAGGGAGGAGCGGGCGTCGACGCGGCCGTCACCGTCGTCACCCCCGCTCAGATCGACAGCGTGGGCCGCGAGACGCTCGGCGTGATCAGCCAGTTCTACGGTCGGGCCGTCGCGCTCGACGACGGTCAGGCCACGTGCGAGGAACTCGGAGAGGCGCTGATTGCCGTCGAGAACGCATGGCTCGCCTACAACGCTGACTTCAAGGCGCGATTCACGTCACCCTTGCCGGCTGCCCTGGCCGAGCGCGACGAGCGGCTGGTCGCGGGGATGAGAGACGTCGAACGCCTGTACGACGAATCGGAGTGTCCGAGGCCATGAGACGAAGCGTGATGTACCGCGCAGGCGCTGCCGTCCTGGTCGTGGGCGCCTGCCTGGGTGCCCGCCCGGCCGATCTATCCGCCCAGGAGGCGCCGCGGCCCCGGGAGGCCGGTATTCGGATCGGGAACCTCTCGCCGGGCCCGCACGACGCGATCACCGACGTTTCCGGCGTGCTCGTCGGACACGCGACGCTGGCCGAGGGCGACTCGTTGAACACGGGCGTGACGGCCGTCCTGCCACATGGCGGCGATCTGTTCCGCGAGCGGGTGCGCGCCGCGATCGTAGTGGGCAACGGCTACGGGAAGCTCGTCGGCTTGAGCCAGGTGCAGGAGCTCGGCGAGCTCGAGACGCCGATTCTGCTCACGGGAACCCTCAGCGTGTTCCGCGCCGCCGACGCCCTGATCGACACGCTGCTCGCGAGCCCCGGCAACGAGGAGATCCGCTCGATCAACCCGGTGGTGGGCGAGACGAACGACGGCTTCCTCAGCGACATTCGGGCGCGACCGATCGGGCCCGAGCACGTACGGGCCGCCCTGCGGGACGCGCGGGCCGGACCGGTCGCCGAAGGCGCCGTGGGCGCCGGCCGCGGCACCCGGGCGCTCGGCTACAAGGGCGGCATCGGGACCGCGTCGCGGGTGGTGGGGGCCGGCGACGACTCGTGGACCGTCGGGGTGCTCGTGCAGACGAACTTCGGCGGTTCTCTCATCGTCGACGGGGTGCCCGTAGGCGACCTGCTGGCCGCCGAGGCTGCCGCCGCGCCCGCCGAGCCGCACGACGCGCGCGGCGGCGGGAGCGTGATGATCGTGATCGCGACCGACGCGCCCCTCGACCACCGGCACCTCGAGCGGCTGGCCGAGCGTTCGTTCGGCGGGCTCGCTCGGGCGGGTGCCTCGCTCTCGCACGGCTCCGGCGATTATGCGATCGCGTTCAGCGTCGACCGAGACGCCGTGCGGCTGCCGGACGGTGGAGGACTGAGCCGGCTGTTCGTCGCCGTGCGTGACGCCACAGAGGAGGCGATCGTCGCCTCGCTGTTCGCAGCCGAGACCGTAGAGGGCCACCTGGGTACTGCCGAGGCGCTACCGGTCGACCGCACCATCGAGCTGCTGGCGCAGGCAGGAGTCCTGGCGCGCGAGTGAGGTTTCCGCGCCGCGCCGGCATCCGTGCCGCGTCGTGGTTGGCGCTCAGCCTGATGTATGTGGCGAGCGCACGAGGGCAGGAGCCTGCCTCAGCGGGCAGCCCCGACCTGGCTGAACGCACCTCCAATCGATTCAGCTTGCGCGGCGGACTGTTGTTCACCGAGCATCGCACGGTCGCTCGGGTCGACGCCGAGTCCGCGGGAACCGGGACGACGGTAGATGTTGAACGGGAATTG
This sequence comes from Gemmatimonadota bacterium, assembly GCA_035464655.1. GTDB lineage: Bacteria > Gemmatimonadota > Gemmatimonadetes > Palauibacterales > Palauibacteraceae > JARFPW01. The sequence goes on along the minus strand of DATHRZ010000019.1, from coordinate 8,273 downwards.
GGACTCGACGAATGGACCCGGGATTTGCGCTTAGACGCGGCCCTGCGCCTCGGGCGACGGCATCAGATTCAAGCCGGTTATGTATCCTTCTCGCGCCGCGGAAGCACGACATTGGTGCGTCGGATTCGGTGGGGCGACGCCGTGTTCGAGGTCGACGTGGATGTCGCGAGCGTGATCGAGGTCACGCTCATCCCGGTGGCGTATCGTCTCGCCGTCATTCTCGGTGAGCATCTCGACGTTGGCCTTTCAGCCGGCGTGTTCGCGGTCCTCGCCGATGCCGGAGTGTCCGCACCCGTCGCGGGTGTGACGGAGCGTGGGTCAACCGAATTCCCACTTCCCGTGGTTGGCGTCGATGCCACAGCGGATCTGGGCAAGGGCTTCTTTCTCACGGGCGGCGCCAGGTACTTCGCCCTCGAGATTGACGGTGTCGAGGGGAGCTGGCGGGAGTTCCGTGCCGCCGTCGAGTACTTTCCGCTGAGACGCTTCGGCGTCGGATTCGGCCACCGCTTCATCAGTCTCGAGGCCGATGGTACGGAAGGGATCCATACCCGACCCGAGGGAACGTTGCTGTTCCTCGACTATCAGTTCAGCGGCCCACAGGTATATCTGACCATCGCTCTCTAGCCTAGTCTTCAGCTCCGGGTGACAGAGGCACACGGGCAGCCTCGATGATCGCCCGCACCCTGTCGCTGAGGTCGTCGACGTCCTCGTCGCCCAGGCCGGCGGTCGGCACCTGCGGCAGGATGCGGAGCGTGACCCGCGCCCGCCCGAACACGAGCGAGTCGGCGCGGATGGCGTCTCGCGTACCGCTTACCGCCAGGGGCTGTATGGGCCGGCCCGTATCGATCGCGAGGCGGAAGGCGCCGCTGCGGAAGGGCAGCATCTCGCCGGTGCGCGAGCGCGTGCCCTCGGGAAACATCATCACCGACGAGCCTCGCTTGAGCCACTCGATGAGCGCGTCGTAGGAGGCCCCGCGGCTCCGTCGGTCGAAGCGATGCACCGTCACGTCGCCGGCCATCTTCATCATCCAGCCGACGAATGGGAGCCGGGCGATCTCGGCCTTCGACAGCCACTTCATCTCGAAGGGCAGGGTGCCGACGATCAGCACGTCGGCGAGCGACTCGTGGTTGCACACCGCGACGAACGGAGCGCTGTCGAGGTCGGGTAGCTCCCCCTCGATCTTCACGCGCCAGAACGGATTGAGGAACACGAGCAGATTCGCCCCGCGGCGGAACACCCGGCTCGTCCACCAGCGGCGCTCGTCCCACCAGACCGTCAGGCCCCAGGTCGCGGCCACGACCGGCGTCCAAACGGCTGAGACGAGCAGCCAGACGATCCAGACGGCGCCGCTGGCGGCCATCCGCAGCACGTCAGGCCTCGTCCGGGCGGTTGGCGAGCGACAACAGGGCGACGCCTGCCGCCGCCGAAGCGAGCGAGCCGATCACGACGGCGAGCTTCGCCACCTGTAGCGTGCCCGTATCGGGGAAGGCGAGGGCCGCGATGAAGATCGACATCGTGAACCCGATGCCGGCCAGCGCCGCGCCGCCCCAGATCTGGCTCCAGCGCGCGCCCTCGGGCAGAGTGCCCGCGCCGAGCCGCACCGCCAGCCATGCGGCCCCCGTGATCCCGACCTGCTTGCCGAGGAACAGGCCGAGCATGATGCCGAGGGCCAGCGGCGTCGTGAGTGTGGCTCCGAGTCCCGACAACGAGATCTGGATCCCTGCGTTGGCGAACGCGAACACGGGCAGGATGACGTAGGCCGACCAGGGGTGAATCGCGTGCTCGAGGCGGTAGAGCGGGGCGCTCTGTCGGCTGACCGCATGCGCGATGTCCTCGAGCTCCGCCTCGCGCTCGTCGATCACCTCCCACGCCTCACGGAGACCTTCGGCCTCCGTCAACTCGCGCGCCAGCTGGCGAATCTCGACGGCGCTGTCGCGCAGGCGCTCGGCGGCGCGCCCGAGCGACGCGGGGACGAACGCCGCCGTCACCACTCCGGCGATCGTCGCGTGGACGCCCGACTGGAGCACGAAGTACCACATCACGATGCCGATGAGCACGTACGGGGCGGGCCGCATGACCCGGCTCAGGTTCAGCGCCGCGAGCGCGAACGCGCATCCGGTCGCCCAGGCGATGGCCACTAGGTCGAGGGCCCCGGAGTAGAACACCGCGATCACGAGGACGGCCATGATGTCGTCGGCGATCGCGAGCGCCGTGACGAACGACTTGAGCCACAGGGGAGCGCGGCTGCCGAGCAGCGCGAGCACGGTCACGGCGAAGGCGATGTCGGTCGCCATCGGCACTCCCCAGCCCTGCGGATGCTCGCCGCCCGCGTTGAACGCGACGTAGATGAGGGCCGGAACCGCGGCGCCTCCGAGCGCGGCGATCACCGGAAGCGCGGCCCGTCGGGGCGAGGCGAGCTCGCCGAACAACAACTCGCGCTTGATCTCGAGGCCAACCAGGAAGAAGAACACTGCCATCAGGCCATCGTTGACCCAGTGATGCAGCGACAACTCGAGCGCCCAGCCGGCGAACGACAGACCCGCGTACTGGTGCCAGAACGTTTCGTAGGTGCCCGCCAGCGCGCTGTTGGCGACCACCAGCGCGAGGGCCGCGGCGCTCATCATGATGATCCCGCCGGCCGCCTCGGCCTGCAGGTACTCGATGAACGCGCGCGAGACCCGCATGCTGCCATAGCTCGTCACGTTGCGCACGGCGACTCCGCTCTGATGGCTGGACACTCGAAACGATGCGGGTCATCTTGACGGCCTTCGACCCGACGCCGCAAGCCGGCGTGTCCGCGAATCCGCACGCGAGAGCCATCGAATCATGACACCCGACCGTTCGACGAACGATACCTTCGAGCCCCGCGCCTATCAGCCCGATCTGCCCGTCGCCCGGCTGATCCGCCGCGAGCCGCCCGACGACGAGGCCGTGCCGATGGACGTGCTGTTCGTCGGCGGCGGCCCCGCCGGTCTGGCCGGCGCGATCGAGCTCGCGCGCCTCGTGGCCGACGAGGGCGAGCGAAGCGGCGATCTCGGGCCGATCGAGATCGGAGTGCTCGAGAAATCCGGCAGCCTGGGCGAGCACTGCCTGTCGGGGGCCGTCGTCGACATCGGGCCCCTGCGCGAGCTGTTCCCCGATGTCGACGTGGCCGATCTGCCGCTCCGGGGGGAGGTAAAGGGAGAGCGCGTCTACCTGCTCACGGAGGGGAGCAAGATCCGCCTGCCGACGCCCCCGCCCATGCGCAACCACGGAAACCACGTCGGCTCGATCTGTGAGATCGTCCGCTGGATGGGCGAACGGGCCGAGGCGGCGGGCGTCAACGTGTTCACCGGCTTCCCGGCCGACGCTCTGCTGATGGACGGCAACCGGGTCGTAGGCGTGCGGACGACCCCCGCCGGGCTCCAGCGCGACGGCACACCCGGCGATGGCCACATGCCCGCCACCGACGTCACGGCCCGGGTCACCGTGCTGTGCGAGGGGACGCGCGGTCCGCTCACCCAGGCATGGCGGCGCGACCAGGAGGTAGGCGCGCCCAACCCACAAATCTACGCCCTCGGGGTGAAGGAGCTGTGGGAGGTGCCGCGTCCGCTCGAGGACGTGGTGCACACGCTCGGCTGGCCGTTGCCCAACAGCGCCTTCGGCGGCTCGTTCATGTACCCCATGGGCGACGATCTCGTGGCCCTCGGCCTCGTCGTGGGACTCGACTACCGCGAGAACACCCTCGACGTACACGAGCTTCTCCAGCGCATGAAAGGCCACCCCCTGTTCCGCGAGGCGCTCGAGGGTGGCAAGATGGTCGAGTGGGGCGCGCGCACGATTCCCGAGGGCGGCTGGTACTCGCTGCCCGAGCGGATGACCGGCGACGGCCTCGTGCTGGCGGGCGACGCCGCCGGACTCGTCGACGTTCCGTCGCTCAAGGGCATCCACTACGCGATGCTGTCGGGGATGTTCGCGGCCCGCGCCATCTTCGCCGCCCTGAAGGCGGGCGAGACGACCAGCGCGCGCCTGGCCGGTTACGATGCGGCCGTGCGCGACAGCGTGGTCGGTCGCGACCTGCGGCGCCGCCGGAACATGCGGCTCGCTTTCAAATCGGGCTTCTACGCCGGCGGGCTAAAGAGCGCCGTCGCCATCGCGACCGGCGGGCGGATCCCCGGCGGGCGGATCGCCGTCGAGGAGGACGCCGCCGAGCCGAAGATCCCCGTCCCCGAGCCCGACTTCCAGCCCGACGGCGAGACCACGTTCAGCAAGGTCGACGCGGTTTTCCGCTCCGGAAATACGACGCGCGACGACATCCCCTCGCACCTCATTCCCCCCAGGCACGTTCCGCGCGAGCTGGGCGATCTCTACACCCACCTGTGCCCGGCCGGCGTCTACGAATGGACGCCGGAGGGTGGGCTCGTCGTGAACGCCCCCAACTGCATCGACTGCCGGGCGACGGACGTGCTGGGACCGCGGTGGACGCCGCGCGAAGGGGGTAGCGGGCCTTCTTACCAGCGGATGTAGGCGGGGTCGCACCTCCGGGAGGGAGCCGCGACCGGCTGGACGTCGCCGCTCAATGCTCCCTCCCGGAGGCGCGACCCCCCATGCACACGTGGGGGAGCCCGCGATCCCCACTCCGCGGCGCTCTGGAGGGGATGGATATTCCCGCGGGGAGCGGTGCAGGGCAGCCCGACTGTCTCGCGGGGGGTGCCCGGTGAAATTGGGGGAGAGGCACCTTCCGGAGCGCGCATTGAGCGGCGCCGTCCAGCCGGTCGCCAGCGCGCGGAGGAAGGTGCCTCTCCCTCACTCAATTACCGAGCAATTCCTCCGCCAGACGCTCCGCCCCGTACACCGATCGCAGCGCTTCCAGAATCCCCGCCGAATGCACGGAGACCGTGCGTCCCCCCGTCGCGCCGAACAGGAACTCGTTGGGGAACGATTCGACGTTGCCGTCGAACGCGAGGCCGACGATGCGGGCATCGCGGTCGATCAGGGGGCTGCCGCTGTTGCCGCCCGTGATGTCGTTCGTCGAGACGAAGTTGAGCGGCGTATTCATGTCGACCCGGTCGGCGGCGGCTCGCCACGCCGCGGGCAGCGTCCACGGGTCTTCGTCGTCGAACTCGGCCGAGCGGGCGTACAGGCCGTGGATCGTCGTCTTGGGCGGCGCGAAGGTGCCGTTGTACTCGTAGCGCTCGACGGTGCCATCGGTGATGCGCAGCGTGAACGTGGCGTCGGGCGGCAGATCGGTGCCGAAGGCCCGGAACACGGCCTGTGCGAAGCGCTCGCTGGCCGCCTCCTCGCGCTCGATCACCGTCGTCCACTCCTCGCCGGCGCGCTGGCCGACATCTCGGACGCCGCGGGCGAGGTCGAGGAGCGGGTCGTCGAGCGCGGCGAGCTCGGCGGGATCGAGCTCGATGGCGCGGCGCCGGAAGTCCGCGTCGTCGATGCGCGAGCTCGCGATCAGCCGCCGGGCCGCCTCTTCCGGAGACTCCCCCGATCGCACCGCCGACACGAGGGGATTATCCGCGCCCAGCCACTCGCTCGCGATCGCCAGGCGTCCGGCGAGCATGCCGGCCGAATGACCGACGTCGATCGGGCCCGATTCGAGGATGCGCGCCCTGGTCTGCCCGGCGGCATCGCCGGAGAACGGTGCCGCTCGCTCGTCGGCCGGGAGCGCCATCTGGTCGACCCAGCCGTTGATCGCGGCGGCGAGCCGCAGGTGCTCGGACGCGAACAGGTTGTCGGTGTTGTCGATCACGATGCTAGGGTACAGCCGTGCCTTGTCGGCCTGGAGCTCGGAGATGCCGTCCCACAGGCCGGCGAACCGCCGGGCGGCGTCCGCGTCGCCGGCGAGGCGATCGCGCAGCTCTCGCTCCCAGCGGATCTTGCGGGCGAGCAGGGAATCGGAGCGCAGGCCCGCGAGCTCTCCCCGAAACAGCTTCTGGCTGTTCTCGAGGCTGAAGATCACGTTCGACAGCTCGCGCCGCCGGTCGGGATCGGTGATCGCGTGCAGGACCTCGAGGCGTCGGTCGAAGAAGGCGAGTAGCAACGGATGCCGGATCTCCCGCTCGTACATGAACTGCGACACGGTGATCTGCCGACTGGTCGAGCCGGGATGGCCGGTCACGAACACGACCTCACCCTCGTCGGCTCCCTCGGGATCCCAGCCGAAGTGGTTCGGCGACTCGACGGGACGGCCGTCGGTGTCCCAGGCCCTCACGAACGATACGTCGAGGGCGTAGCGCGGATAGGTGAAGTTGTCGGGGTCGCCGCCGTAGAAGCCGGCCTGGAGCTCGGGCGCGAACACGAGACGGATGTCGGGATACCGGCGGTACTCGTACAGCATGTACCGGCCGCCGTGGTAGAGCGAGACGACCTGGCAGGTGCGGCCGGAGCCCGCCTCGCAATCGGCCTCGAGTTCCTCGGACAGCGTCTCGACGGCGGCGGCGCGCTCGGCGGCCGACAGCGTTTCGTCGTCGGCGATCAGTCGTTCAGTGACGTCGGTGACGGCGACGAGCTGGTCGAGGTGGAGGCCGGGACAGCGGCGCTCCTCCGACGTGTCGCGGGCGAGGAACCCGTCTCGCAGAAAGTCCTCACCCGCCTGATCGACGGCGTCGACGCACGAGCGCGCGCAGTGATGGTTCGTCATCACGAGGCCGCGCTCCGAGACGAACGATGCCGAACAGAACTCGCCGTAGCGCAGCGAGCTGAGCCGGGCGTGCTCCAACCACTCGGCGGACGGCCGGAATCCGTATTGCTCCTCCCATCGGTCGACGGGCGCGCCCTCGAAAGTCCACATGGTGCCCATCTCGGAGCCCGTCAGTTCGACATTGTGGGACAGCGAGACCGCGCCGTTGGGCGGCGCGAGCCGTGGCGGCGTGGCTTCGGCCGGGGTGAGTTCGACTGCCGGGGGCGGCGCACTGCCACCGCAGGCGGAGAGGACCGACACGGAAAGAAGCAGGACGGCGGCGGATGCGGTTCTCATGATGTCTCCAGAAGCTGGCGCAGGACGGTCTGCAGGATGCCGCCGTTGCGCATGTATTCGAGTTCGACGGCGGTATCGATCCTTACGTGCGCGTCGAAGGCGATCGGGTTCCCGTCGGCGGGTCGGGCGACGACCGTCACCGTGCCACCGGGCCGCAATCCGTCGGCGATACCCGACAGGTCGTAGACCTCGGTGCCGTCGAGGCCGTAGTCCTCGGCGCGCTTCCCGTCTTCGAACTGAAGAGGGATCACGCCCATACCGATCAGGTTGCTGCGGTGAATGCGCTCGTAGCCGGCCGCGATCACGGCGCGCACGCCGAGCAGGGCGGGGCCCTTGGCGGCCCAGTCGCGCGACGAGCCCGTCCCGTACTCCGTGCCGGCGATCAGAATGAGCGGAACGCCCTCGTCGCGATAGCGCATGGCGGCGTCGTAGATCGTCAACTCCTCGCCGTCCGGCAGGTGGCGGGTCCACCCGCCCTCGATATCGGGCACCAGGCGGTTGCGCAGGCGCACGTTGGCGAACGTGCCGCGCATCATCACCTCGTGGTTGCCGCGCCGCGAACCGTAGGAGTTGAAGTCGCGGTTCGCGACGCCGTGCTCCACCAGGTAGCGGGCGGCGGGCGAGTCCCTGGCGATCGCGCCGGCGGGCGAGATGTGATCGGTGGTGACCGAGTCGCCGACCAGCGCGAGAACGCGCGCCCCCTCGATGTCGCGTAGCGGTTCGGGCTCGGCCTTCATCCCCTGGAAAAACGGGGGGAGGCGGACATAGGTCGACTCGGGGTCCCACGCGTAGCGGTCACCCTCGGGAATGGGCAGCTCGCGCCACTGCTCGTCGCCCCGGAACACGTCGGCGTACTCCGACTCGAACTGCTCGGTCTTGACCGAGTCGCGAATCGTCTCGCGGATCTCCTCCTGCGACGGCCAGAGGTCGCGCAGGTAGACGGACTCACCGTCCGGGTCCGCGCCGAGCGGTTCCTCGTACAGGTCGATGTCCATCCGGCCGGCCAGCGCGTAAGCGACGACGAGCGGCGGCGACGCGAGGTAATTGGCGCGCGTGTCAGGGTTGATCCGCCCCTCGAAGTTCCGGTTGCCCGACAGCACGGAGCACACGGTCAGGTCGTGCTCGTGGATCGCCTCGGAGATCGGTACGGGCAGCGGCCCGCTGTTCCCGATGCAGGTCGTGCAGCCATAACCCACCAGGTTGAACCCGAGTGCATCGAGCGATTGCTGCAAGCCGGCGCGCTCGAGATAATCGCTCACGACCTTCGACCCTGGCGCCAGGCTGGTCTTCACCCACGGCTTGCGCT
>DATHRZ010000018.1:0-4789 GCA_035464655.1 Gemmatimonadota bacterium | reverse complement strand
TGGCTGCCGGGCATCCGTATCCGCGGTGAAGCGCGCTATCAGTCCGATGTGACGCGTATCGAAGCGTTCGCCTCGGAGGGTGAAGCGCCGGTGATCGAGTTTCCGGAGGTTCCGAAGGATCGCTACGAAGCGGCGCTGGGGGTCGAGCAGGTGCTGTACGACGGCGGTTTGATCGGCGGGCGCCGACAGGTCGAGCGCGCCCGGACGACCGAGACGCAGGCACATCTGGCGACCACGCTGCACGAGCTGCGGCGTGAGGTCGACCGGGCATACTTCTCGGCCATCGCCCTCGCGGCGCAAAGCGACGAGACCGCGTTGCTGATCGCAGATCTGGAGGCGCGCCTCGGCCAGGCCCGCTCCGGCGTGGAGGCCGGCGTGCGGTTGCCCGGCGAGGCGGCGCGAATCGAAGCGGAGCTCTTGCGGGCGCGCCAGCGGTTGGACGAGCTGCACGGCGACCGTCGCGCCGCGATCTCGGTCCTGTCGAACCTGACGGGCGAGTCGGTGGAGGAAGAAACCGTGCTCCCTCTGCCCATGCTGGAGGCAGAGATGGCGGCCACCAGAGTCCGTGCCGGTGAGCCCGGCCGCATGGCGGAAGCTGCCGCCGTGCCGCGTCGCCATCCCGCGTTCGACGCCTTCCGCGGTACGGCCGAGCGCCTCGCACGGGAAGCCGAACTGGCTGGCAGGGAGCGTCGACCGCGGATCGTCGCGTTCGGCGAGGCGGGCTACGGCCGTCCCGGCTTGAATCAGCTGGCCGAGGGCGGGGACACCTTCTGGCTCGGCGGAGTTCGCGTCGAATGGGCGCCCTGGAACTGGGGCCGGACCGACCGTGAGCAGGAGCTGCTGGAGCTTCGGCGCGAAGCCGTCGTGACGGAGGAGGAAGCGTTCGCGGCGACCCTCGATCGAGCCGTGGCCGACGAGCTCGCCGATCTGGCCAGGATCCGCGACGCGCTCGCCACGGACGAGGAGATCCTCGGGTTGCGCGAGCGGATCGAGCGGCAGGAGGAACGCCGGTTCGCGGAGGGCGTGATCACGGCGGCCGACTACGTGGACGCCCGCACCGACCTGCTCCAGGCGCGCGTCGCTCTCCGCCTGCACCACATCGAGCTGGCCCAAACGCAGGCCCGCTATCTGACCACCCTGGGAGTGCCGATACCATGAACGCATCGATGATCGACCCCGCGGCCGGACGGCACCGAGTTCTGGGCCTGTGGTTGCTGGTCGTCCTTGGATCGTGCGGTGCCCCGGAGCCCGACGCCTATGGGAACTTCGAGGCGGACGAAGTCACCGTATCGGCCGAGGTCGACGGCAGGTTGCTACGCTACGACGTGCGGGAAGGCGCGGAGCTGGACGCAGGAACGACCGTCGGGCTGATCGATACGACACAGACCGTGTTGCAGCTCCGCGAGTTGCGAGCGCAGCTCGCCTCTGCTCGCTCCGCCACGGGTCGGGCTGGCTCCGAGGCGGGCGCACTCGAGGCGGAGCTGGCGACGGCCGAACGCGACCTGGCGCGTACGGAACGGCTGTACGAGGACGAGGCCGCGACCGCGCAGCAGCTCGATGCGGCCCAGATGCGCGTCGAGGTGCTGCGGGCCCGTCTCGCGGCCGCGCGGAGCGGGACCCGGGGGAGCGGCGAGCAGGTCGAGGCGATTCAGGCGCAGGTGGCTCGCCTCGAGGATCGGCTCGCGCGCAGCCGCGTCACGAACCCGGTGGCCGGTGCCGTTCTCGCCAGCTACGCGGAGGCCGGCGAGTTCGTGCGCACCGGGCAGGCGCTCTACCAGGTCGCGGCGCTCGACACGCTTTCCTTGCGCGCATACGTGGATGGTGCCCGCCTTTCCGACCTCCGGGTCGGGCAGCGCGTGATCGTCCGGTACGACGTCGGACCGGACGAGCGCGAGGCGGTTCCGGGCATCCTGAGTTGGGTCGCCTCGGAGGCGGAGTTCACCCCGACGCCGATTCAGACCCGCGAGGAGCGAACCGAGCTCGTGTACGCAGTAAAAATCCGCGTGGCGAACCCCGACAGGCGCCTCAAGATCGGCATGCCGGCCGATGTCGAGTTCGCGGCGCCGGCCGCAGACGAGCGCGAACGTGAAGAGTGATGTCGTCGTCCACGATCTCGCGAAGGCATTCGGCGATGTCGCGGCGCTGGAAGGGGTCTCCTTCGACGTGCGTACGGGCGAGCTGTTCGGGTTCATCGGTTCCGACGGAGCGGGGAAGACGACTCTGCTCCGGATTCTGACCACCCTGCTGCTGCCCGACCGGGGGTCGGCCGAAGTGCTCGGCCGCGACGTCGTGTCCGACATGTGGGAGCTCCGCCGGCGGGTCGGTTACATGCCGGGCCGCTTCTCGCTCTATCCCGACCTGTCCGTGGCGGAAAACCTGTCGTTCTTCGCCTCGGTGTTCGGCACGACGGTCGAGGCTCAATATGAGCGCATCGCGCCGATATACCGGCAGATCGAGCCGTTCGCCGACCGGCGGGCCGGCGCCCTGTCGGGCGGGATGAAGCAGAAGCTCGCCCTCTCGTGCGCTCTCGTCCACGAGCCCGAGATCTTGTTCCTCGACGAGCCGACGACCGGTGTCGACGCCGTGTCCCGGCGCGAGTTCTGGGACATGCTGCAGGACCTGCGCGACGCGGGCCTGACGATCGTCGTGTCGACCCCCTACATGGACGAGGCGGATCGCTGCGAGCGAGTCGCACTGATCGACGGTGGGCGGATTCTCCGGATCGACGCGCCGGACGCGCTGGGCCGGGAGTACGGTCACCCGTTGCTCGCGGTGCACGGCGCGGTCGGTGGGGATCGGGCCCGCCTACTCCGTGTTCTTCGGGGGCTGCCCCACGCCGAGTCGGTCTACCCGTTCGGCGAGACGCTCCATTTTACCGATCGACGCGCCGGAGCGGATCCGCGCGCGCTCGCCCACGACCTCTTGGAAGCCCTGACTGACGCGGGGCTATCGGGCGCCCACGTCGAGCCGATCGAACCGGGGATCGAGGACGTGTTCATGTCGCTGATGGGACGCGCCTCGTGAGCGACTGGAGCGCGTCCGCGCCCGTGTCCGCCATGGGTACGCGGGATCCCGCCATCCGGGTCCGCGGGCTGACCCGACGCTTCGGCGACTTCACCGCGGTCGATGCGATATCCTTCGACGTGGCGGCCGGAGAGGTGTTCGGCTTTCTCGGGGCCAACGGGGCGGGGAAGACGACCGCCATCCGCATGCTCACGGGCCTGCTCGCCCCGACCGACGGCGAGGCGACCGTCGCGGGTCGCGACATCCGTACGGAGCCGGACGCGATCAAGCGGGCGATCGGCTATATGAGCCAGAAGTTCTCGCTCTACGAGGACCTGACTCCACGCGAGAACATCCAGTTGTACGGCGGCATCTACGGCCTGGCCCGGTCGGAGATCCGCGCGCGCGGCGAGCGGCTGCTGTCGCGGCTCGGGCTCGAGGGGGCCGCCGGCGAACTGGTGGGCTCGCTGCCGCTCGGCTGGAAGCAGAAGCTCGCGTTCTCGGTCGCCTTGCTGCACGAGCCCGGTATCGTGTTTCTGGACGAGCCGACCGGCGGCGTCGACCCGATCACCCGGCGGCAGTTCTGGGAGATGATCTACGAGGCGGCTGCGTCGGGGACGACCGTGTTCGTCACGACCCATTACATGGACGAAGCCGAGTACTGCGATCGGCTTTCGATCATGGTCGAGGGGCGGATCGCCGCCCTCGGTACGCCCGACGAGCTGAAGGACGAGCACACCGCCGGTAGCATCGAAGACGTGTTCGTTCGCCTCGCCCGGGGCGATGGCGCGGCCGGAGCCCACCCGTGATCGATCCCGGTCGACACGGCATGCGGAGCGCGCTCCGCGGGTTCATCCGCAAGGAGACGCGTCATATCCTGCGCGACCGGCAGACATTGTTCGTTCTGCTGGCCCTTCCCCTCGTCCAGGTGCTGCTGTTCGGGTTCGTGATCCGCACCGACGTCGAGAACGTTCGGGTGGCCTTCGTCATCCCGGAGCCGGACGCGGCGACACGGGAGCTGGAGGCGCGATTTCGGGGTTCGGAGTTGTTCACCCCGACAGGAACCTGGCGCAGCGGCGACGTACTTCCCGGGCTGTTCGAGCGTGGCGCCATCGACCAGGCGGTCGTCCTCCGACCCGGATTCGCCCGGGATCTCGGCCGCGGGGAAGCGACGATCCTGATAGCGACCGACGCGTCCGATCCGAACACGGGAAGCGCGATGCGGTCCTACGCCGAGAGTCTCATCCGCTCGTTCGAGCGTGAACGGAGCGCCCCGCGCCTGGCGGGAGCCACGGGTTTCGCCGGGTCGCGGATCGAATCGAGCGTCCGAATCCGCTTCGATCCCACCCTCGAGAGCCGGAATCTGTTCGTGCCCGGGCTGATCGCCCTCGTGCTGACCATCGTTTCGGCCCTGATGACCTCGATCGCGATCACGCGGGAGAAGGAACGGGGGACGATGGAAGTGCTGCTCGTCTCGCCGCTCCGCCCGTGGCAGATCATCGTCGGAAAGGTCGCCCCCTACCTGCTGCTCGCGTTCGTCAACGTGCTGACGGCCCTGGGGGCGGCGTGGCTCGTGTTCCAGGTGCCGTTCCGGGGCAGCCTGTCGCTGCTCCTGCTCCAGAGTCTGCTGTTCATCCTCGTGTCGCTGGCGCTCGGCGTGTTCATCTCGGCCCGCACCGAGTCGCAGCGGGCGGCGATGCTCGGCGCCGTGGCCGGACTGCTGCTGCCGAGCACGCTGCTGTCGGGGATGATCTTTCCGATCAGCAGCATGCCGGCCTGGCTCCGA
>DATHRZ010000017.1:0-5061 GCA_035464655.1 Gemmatimonadota bacterium | reverse complement strand
TAGTTGCTCCACGAGCCGTCGAACACGACGCTCTCGTCATGGGGTACGGTGTCGAAAAACGCCACCTCGACCGGGTTCTCGGGATCGCTGATGTCGAGGATGCGCAGCCCGCTCACGTAGTTCGACTGGTACATAAGGTTGTCCTTGATGTACAGGTTGTGGTCGATTGTGAACGTCTCGCCCATGTGCTCTTTCACGAGCACCGGGTCCTCGAGGTCGCTCACGTCCCAGATCAGCGTCCGGGTGGCCGTGAGGCCGAACTCGGGGTTGTTCTCGTCACCCTCGTCGTTCATGTAGAAGTAGCGTTGATCCTCGGTCAGCCAGCCCTGGTGGGCGTAGCCGACGGTCGGGTACGTGGCCGTCGAGATCGCGATCGGGTTGTCCTTGTCGGTCACGTCGGCGATCGAGATCGCGGTTTCGTTCGAACCGATGCAGATTTCGCGACCCCGGTAATCGGCGTCCGGCCCGCTGTACACGACGCACTGGGCGTCGTGCGAGTAGCCCGTGCCCGCGTTGCCCGTGTTCGCGTCGGCGAAGCAACCCGCGAAGGTCGGCTCGGTCGGGTTGCGGATGTCGATCATGTGCAGCCCGCCGCCGCAGGTCTCGCCGCCGCCGTTCGAGCCCACGCTGTAGGCGAAGCCCGTTTCCTCGTTGATCACGATGTTGTGCGCCGCCGAGACATTGTCGTAGTGCGCCGTCTGCTCGAACTCGACGGGCGCCTCGGACGGGTCGACGTCGCGCAGTTGCGTCAGGTCGAACACCTGCACGCCGTGGCCGTTGGCTTCGGACACGATGAACGCGTGGTTGTCGTGGACCTTGATGTCCCGCCAGTTGCTGCCCGCGATGCCGGGCGTTCGGTCGAGCTTGCCCACGTAGACCGGGTTGGCCGGATCGGTGAGGTCGATGAACGAGGTCTGGTCGGTCATCCCGACCAGGGCGTACTCGCGGTTCGTCTCGGGGTCCGTCCAGCCCCACACGTCGTTCGTCTGGACCCCGCGGCCGCCGCCGATCTCCGCGACCGGGAGGAACGACAGCAAATCGACATCCTGGCACGGAAAGGCCGACGCTTCACCCTCGGCACATTCGACCTTCGCCCCGGTGACCGTCTCGTAGTTGCTGGTGGTTTCGGAGTACAGCTTCGTTTCGTGAGCCCAGCGGCCGCCGCGGTCGGCGAAAACGTGCACGGCGCCGAGGCCGTAGTCGGCCCCGCCCGCCGTCACGACGGCGACGTCGTCCGACACGGTCAGGAAGGTCCCGACACCATCGTTGCTTCCGATCGCTTCCGCGTCGAGCTTCGAGACGCCGGAGATCGCCCCGCTGCCGCCGGACGCCAGAATGTACGTCGCGCCGCGTCTGCCGTCGGCGTTCTGCGAGCCGACCCAGATCGAACCGTCGTCCGCCACGGTGACGCTGGAGCCGAACCAGCCTCCGGGTCCCCCGTCGTACGCCTGGAGAGCCTGCGACACGCTCCACGAGCCGTCGTCGGCCTCCGACAGGCGGTACACGGTGCCGGTGAACCCGCTCTCGCCCGGCGCGCCCGCCAGCACGTCGTCACCCGCCAGGGCCACGGACCACCCGAACAGGGCATTGGCCGCGAGCCACGGGATCTCCACCCTGCCGGTCTCCTGCCATGCCCCGGAGCCGTCGCGCTCGAAGATGTAGACGGCGCCGACGTCCGGTTCCGGTTCGTCGGCTTCGGCGTCGGCCTCCGCGGCGGCGTCGCCGTCTTCGGCGTCGTCGCCCTGGTCGCCCTGGTCGCCCTGGTCGTCATCGGCGGGCGCGGGTGTGCGATCGCGCAGCGGCACGCCGACCGCGATTCGCTCGCCGTCCGTGGCGATGGCGTATCCGAAGAAGTCCTGCGGCCGACCGTCACTCGCTTTCAGGAGCGCGGCGCGGTTCCAGTCGCCCGCTTCGTCGCGCTCGTACACCCAGACGCCGCCGCGCCCGCCGTCGTGTCCCCAGGCGGCGAAGATCGCCACGCCGCCGGCCATGTCGGCCATCCGGCCGAACGACTCACCCTGACCGAGATCGTCCGGTCGGAACCGGTCGACCTCGGTCCAATTGCCGTCGGCGTCCCGCTCGAACCGAAACACGGCGCCGGTGCTCTCGTCCTTCACCGTGGCGCCGATGAACATCGTGTTGCCCTCGACGGCGAGCGAGCGGCCGAAGTAGTCGCCGGGCTCGGCGTCGCTGGCGACCAGAGTCGCTGCCTGTATCCAGGCGCCCGAGCCGTCCCGCTCGTACACGTACACTGCGCCCGGTGTCGAGCTGTTGAGCGGTTCGGTGACGATGATTTCGTCGCCGGCCACGGCGGCGCGGTATCCGTACGCCTGGGCGTGGGCCGGCGCGGCCGTGATCGCCGAGAAGGCGGCGATGGCGAGTGTGGTGATTGTCGTGGCGAGCAGGTCGCTCGCCGTCTCACGGTACTTCCTCATCCTGGCATCCTCCCGGTCGTCTCGTCCATGCGGTAACTCCCGTGGCGTGAGACGGGATTCGTCCCGGAAAGGTTGCCACGGCTTGCCGCCATCGGGATGACCTACACGTCTGGACGCCGCGAAGTTTCAGGCTGACTTCGGGCGGCTACCCGTCGGTAGGGAGCTCGCGCACCGCGCAGAATCGGCCGGACGCGACCGGACCTCGGCCCGCGCCGCTCTCCCAGGAGCCCGCGAAGGTCGTGTCTGCGGCTTCGGTCAGGCGGAGTACTGTGTACGAGTCGTCGAACACCATTCGGTCGAGCCGGTTGCTGCGGTCGCCGAGACGGAGCGCGACGCTCGGGCGCTCGGCGCCCGACTCACGCCACTGCAGAACGAGGACGCCCGGGCGTTCGAGCGCCTCGGACGACGCATCGCCCGTATCCGCCGCGCCGACCGCCTCGAGATCGACGTCCGTCGCGCCGTGAAGCGCTGCCGGGGATCCTCCGACCAGCGGCTCCTCGCCCGGCTCCCATGCGACGAGCTCGAGCCGGCCACCGGCGGCCTCGCCGGCCGCATCACCCTCGTCGGCGAACAGCCACACCGACCAGGCGCCGGCGAGGTCGGCGGCGGAGAACCTGTCGGCCAGCCTGTTGGCCTCGGACGGCCGGCAGTCCTCGGCGGCGATGGGAGTCAGCGCGTCGACCGCGTTACGCGCGCAGCCGGCCACGGCCAGGACGACGAGGCCGAGGGCGGCCGAGCGGACCGATACGCGGAGTCTCAACGGATCCGCCGTTGCGTGCCGTCGGCCTCGACGGCGTAAAGGGGTCCGCGCCATACGTCGCCCGACAGGTCTATGGTCGACCCTGTGGTCTGCGGCCCGATGACGATCGAGAAGACCTTCATGTACGGATCGGCCGCATCGTAGTCCACTTCGTAGCCCAAGTCGTCGAATTGTCCGATCGTCACGACGCTCAGCGGATTCTCCGGGAGATTCGCCGCCGTCGTCATGATCTCCTCGACGAACACGCTTTCTCGCCAGTGGCCGTCCAGACTGCCTGTATTGAATGACGCCGTGTCGTTCTCGACCGGTACGATCTCTCCGCCCATGTACACGCCTCCGCCGATCGCCTCGAACTGTCCCACCGCGTTGGCGCCGGTGAAGTGCGTGTCGGTCATGCCCTCCGTGTAGTTGTCGTTAAGCGGATCGGACGGCTGTCTGAGGAAGGTGTCCGGCTCGGCCGCCGGCGGTATGACGACGCCCTCCCAGAAGATTCCGAAGCCGAGCACGTGCATCATTTCATGAAGGACGATGTCCTCGAGGAGGCCGAGGTTGTCCAGCATCTGGAGATCCGCCGTATCGAAACGCATGCCGCCAAGGGCAGAGAACGCGGTAATCCCTCCCCCCGCCGCGCGGCGAACCTGGCAGGGTCCGGCGGAACCGATCGTCCCGCCGGGCCCGTCGATCGGGACGAACTCCAGGTAGATGACAACGTCGTCGATCGATTCAGAGAGGGGGGGAACCGCGGCGCCACCGCACGATCCGCCACCGAAGTCGAATGACGCGATGTTCTGCAAGTCGCCTATGATGACGTTCTCGAGCTTTGTGACCGCCGCGTCGACCGCCTGGCGCTGCGCCGGCGTCAGCTCGACAGCTTCGGAGTTTCGGACGTGAATCTGGTAGCCGGCCGCGGCAGGCGGCTTGACGATCACGAGTACCGTGGTCTTTCCTTCGAAGCCATCGCTGTCGGTGGCCGTAAGCGTGACCGTGTGCATTCCCGCCGTCAGGTCGTTGACCGGAAGGGACGCGCCGGTGCCGAGCACTCCGTCTACGTTCGAGCTCCAGGAGAGCGCCGCGTTGCCGAGCGGGCCGTCCTCCACGTCGAGAGCCGATCCACTGAACGTCACATTCGACCCGAGAGTCACCGTATGCGGTGCCCCGCCGGCCTGGTTCTCGGGGGCGAGGATCTCCGCCCGCGGCGCGCCGCCGACCCCGAACGTGATGGAGGCTTCGCCCGAAGCGCTCTCGCTGTCGGTAGCCGTCAATGTGATTTCGTGAAACCCGCCCGACAGGTCGGAGCGTGAGAACTCGGTGCCCGTGCCGATCGGGCCGTCGAGGTCGGAGGTCCAGACGAGCGCACTTCCCGTGATCGGCCCGTCTTCCGGGTCGGTAGCCTCGCCGGAGAACGTGACGGCCTCTCCCACGACCGACGTTCCACCGTCCGCGGGGGACGTGATCGTCACGTCGGGTGCCTGGTTCGGGCAGCTGTCGGTAACGGAACAGGGCTCATTCGACCCGCAGCCGGCCAGGGCAAACGCCAGGACGAGGGCACCTGTCGTGACACGAAGGCCGACCGGTTTCGGGACGAACGCGAGAAAACGTTGCACGTTACCTCCAGATCTATTCTGATCTTGCGGATGAAATCAGTACGGGGCTTGCGAATCCCATCATACCCCGCAAGCCTCGGACCAGCCAATCAGCCACGGGTCACCGGACCAGACAGACGAAGGGTGGGCGCGTTGCCGAGACGAGGTACGTTGCGAACGAGGACGATCTGGACCCTCGCCGGGGGGGCGTGGGGGCTGCTGGTGGGCCTCGTCACGGCCCTGCAGACGGCGGGGTTCCTGGCGGGCGTTGGTTGGTTGTTCA
>DATHRZ010000016.1:0-2203 GCA_035464655.1 Gemmatimonadota bacterium | reverse complement strand
GGCGCTGGCCGTGTTCGCCGTGGCCGACGCGATCCGCGACGAGAGCCGCGAGGCAATCGACGCCCTGCACGAACGCGGCATCGAGGTCGCGATGCTCACGGGCGACGCGCGGGCCGTGGCCGACGCCGTGGCCGCCGACCTCGGCATCGACACGGTGTTCGCCGAGGTCCTGCCCGAGGACAAAGCCTCGAAGGTTCGCGAGCTCCAGGATCACGGGAAGAAGGTCGTTGCGATGGTGGGCGACGGCGTGAACGACGCGCCCGCCCTCGCCACGGCCGACGTGGGGATCGCGATCGGCGCGGGAACTGACGTGGCCGTCGAGGCGGGCGACATCGTCCTCGTCCGCTCCGACCCGCGCGACATCCCGCGCATCATCGCCCTGTCGCGCGCCACCTACCGCAAGATGCTCCAGAACCTGTGGTGGGCGGCCGGCTACAACATCGTCGCGCTGCCGCTGGCGGCGGGCGCGGCAGCGGCGTGGGGCATCCTGCTCAGCCCGGCCGTCGGCGCCGTGCTGATGTCGGCCAGTACGGTGATCGTGGCGATCAACGCGCAGCTCCTGAAGCGGGCGGAGTTGTAAAGCCTAAAGCCGCTCCGGGTCCCACACCGTCCGCTCCGACTCCACGTCGCCCGTGTTCAGGGTCGACGCGGGCTCGAACAGCAGCACGTGCGCCTCGCGCTCGGCGACCGGCCGGTGTTCGGTGTCGCGCGGCACGATGATGAACTCGCCGGCCTCGACCGTCACGACACGATCGCGAAACTGCATGTCGAGCGAGCCCTCGAGCACGAGGAACAGTTCGTCCTCCTCGGCGTGGCTGTGCCACACGAACTCGCCCTCCAGCTTCACGAGCTTCACGTGCTGGCCGTTCAACTCGCCCACGATCTTCGGGTCCCAGTGGGTGTCGAAGCGCGCGAGGGTCTCGCGCAGGTTCACTTTACGCATCGGCGCGTGGCAGCCCCGGACAAAGCTCGCGCGGATCGCCGTCGCGCCGCATCCAGGTGTACGTCCGCCGCGGCGTCCATTCCCCGGACGCTTCGTCCAGGTCGTAGCTCCGGGTGACCATCGTGTCGGCGTGCACGCAGTCCGTCTCGTGCCGCAGCCGGCTGCGGGTGTCGTCGGGCTCCACCAACGTCTGCTCCATCTCGGACGTGTGGCCGATCGGCACCGGCACTTCCCACCCGACCCCGAACGTGCCCGAGACGCCCGACTGGGAGCTGTACAGCGCCCGCCGCTCCGGATCCCACGCCTGGAAGAACGTCCACGCGAGGGTGGGTCCGTCGTCGGTCTCGGAGAACAGGCAGCCGTGCGCCGAAACCGCGCCGACGCCCCACACCCACGCCTGTCGGAACGCGCGGGGTTCGGCGCTGTCCCCCGCATACTCGGCGTTCGACGTCCACCAATAGGTGTTGCCTTCGCCCACGCGGTAGGCGAGCGCTTCGCGCCAGTCGGAGCCTTCGAACTTCACGGCTCCGAGCGCACCCTCGATCGAGCGGTCAATATCCACGGGCTCCTCGGACTCCTGCGTGGCAGCGACAGTCGGGAAGAGGGTGGCTCCGCAGAGCGCGACCAGGGTGAGGTGGGCGTGACGACGGCAGTGCATACGTCCCTCCGGGTTCGGTTCGGCTGGGTCGGGCCGCCGTGTACTACCCGTTTCGGGGACGCGGTTCCCGGCGCCTACGTCGGGACGATCGGCCGGACCACGATTCGGCCGCCGTGCCGCAGGTGCGGGTTGGTGCCGGCGATCGCCAGCGCCTCGGCGCGGTCGCCGGCGGAGATCACGAAGTAGCCGCCGAGCCGGCCGAGCGGCGAACCGTCGTCGCCTCCCGGCAGCATCGTGCCCGCGCCGCCGGGTATCTCGAGCAGCATGCCGGTTTCGTCGAGCTTCTCGCCCGCGACGAGCGAGCCTTCCCGCGCGAGTGCGCCCGCCCACTGGCCATACTCGGCCACCAGCGCGTCCTCGTCGTGGGCCGGACGAAAGTCCTCATCTTCATACAGCAGAAGGACGTACTGGGCCTCGACCGAGCGCGGGGGCCGCTCTCCCCGCTTTCGAACAGTTGGGCTGATGCTGGGGCGGCACTCGCCAGGGCGAAGACGAGCGCAACGAACGGCGCAACGGGCGATCGGGGCATCATACCCTCCGGATTGAGGAAATCTATCGGTGGGTGACGCGGGAGGCCCGGAGGGTTGCACGGTGCGCCGCTC
>DATHRZ010000015.1:0-22875 GCA_035464655.1 Gemmatimonadota bacterium | reverse complement strand
GGTGACTGCGCCGTGCTGGAGCGGCCGTCGCCGAAGTCCCAGCTCCAGCTGACCACCGTGCCGTCGGCATCCGTGCTCAGATCCGTGAACGTACAGTCGTTGTCGATGCAGGACACGCTGAACGCGGCCGTCGGGCTCTCGTTCGGCGGCGGCGGCGGGTCGCTCACGCTCACCACCTGGCTCGTCTGGTCGGTGCCGCCCTGATCGTCGGTCACCGTCAGCGTCACCGTGTAGTCGCCCGCCGAGCCGTAGCTGTGCATCGGGCTCACGCCGCTGCCCGCGGCGCTCCCGTCGCCCCAGTCCCACGCGTAGCTCGCGATCGTGCCGTCGCTGTCGCTCGAGCCACTCCCGTCGAAGCTCACCACCTCGCCCGTCTCAGGGCTCGCCGGCCCGTACGTGAAGCTCGCCGTCGGATCCTCGTTCGGCGGCGGCGGGGTCCCCTCGATATGGGTGGCGCGCAGCGCGTCCTCCCATGCCGTCAGGTCCTGGTCACCGAGCGACCGATCGAACACGACGAGATCCGCCAGTCGGCCCCGGAGGAAGTACTCGTCGACCGCAGGAGAACGGTGCCGGATCATGCCGACGCGCAGCGGTTGGTTCGTGGCGACTCCGTCACCGATCGTGCCGGAGCCGGCGGCAACGCCGTCGATGCGGAAGCCGACACGGCCCGACGAAATCCGATAGGACACGATGCGGAACGAGCCCGTGCCGATCGAAGCGGTCGCGCGCGGTCCGGTCTCCTTCCAAGGTCGGTCGATGAAGGGCCTGCCGTCGGAGGTCACGGCCCCCATGAAGGCCCCCGCCGACGCGCCGTCGGTGTGCTTGGCCAGGAAGACTTGCTGCGTGGCGACGTCCGCGGCGTAAACGGCGATCACGGTGCTGCTGCCGTCGTCCATCTCGAGGGCCGCCTCGTCGGCGACCTCGTAGTGGTCGTCGCCCTGGAAGTGCACGGCCGGCGTCCCGCCCGGCGTCTGGTTGGTTTCGAAGAGCGCCTGGGCGCCGGCGTGCGGAGCCGTCGCGGTCCTGCCGGTCGCCGGATCCGGCCATGAGGCCACCGCCGCGCCGTCGGCGAGCCCCAGCGAGGACGCGTCGAGGCGCAGCGTCGGCGCCACGAGCGTCCCGGCGGTCGGCCCGACGACCAGCGTGCGCGTGTCCGTGTCGGTCGCGCCCTTGTTGTCGGTGACGGTCAGCACCACTTGATAGGAACCCGCCGAGGCGTACGTATGCTCGGTCGTGACGCCGGAGCGGGGAGCGCTGCCGTCGCCCAGGTCCCAGGAGTACGACGCGACGCTGCCGTCCGGATCGGAGGAGCCGGAGCCGTCGAAGATCACGGTCTCGTTGACCTGCGGATCGCCGGGGTTGATCGCGGCGACCGCCGCGGGGCCGACGTTGTTGTCGACGAGGTGCGTCGCCTGGAGCTCCGCCTCCCAGGCCGCCAGGTCCTGGTCGCCGATCGCGCGATCGAACACGAGCAGATCGGCCAGCTTGCCGCGCAGGAAGAACTCGTCCACCGCGGGCGAGCGGTGCCGGACCATGCCGATCCGGAGCGGGCGGTCGCTCGGCGTACCCGCGACGAGGCTGCCGCCTCCGGCCGGCGCGCCGTCGACGCGGAAGGCGACGTTGCTGCCGCTGATCCGGTAGGCGACCACGTGGAAGGTGCCCGTGCCGATCGACGTCGAGCCGCGCGGCCCGGCGACGATCCAGGGACGGTCGATCAACGGCTGCCCGCCCGACGTGAAACCGCCGAGGTAGGCGCCGGCCGTCGCGCCGTCGCTGTGCTTGGCCACGAGCGTCTGCTGGGCGTTGACGTCCGACGCGTACACCGCGATCACGGTGCTGCTGCCGTCCAGCTCCATCGCGCCGTCGTCGGGCACCTCGTAGTGGTCGTTCCCGAGGAAGTGCACGACGGGCGTGCCGCTGGGCGTCGCCCCCGTACGGTACACGCCCTCGGCGGCCGTCGTGGGGGCCGTCGCCGTGCGCCCCGATGCCGGATCGCTCCAGGCGGGCACAGGCCCGCCGTCGGAGAGGCCGAGCGTGCGCGCGTCGAGGCGCAGCGCCGGCGCCACGAGTGTCCCGGGGCCGGCCGCCACCGTTACCTGCTCCGAGCTGGATGAGCTCAGGCTGCGGTTGTCCGTCACGGTGAGGGTAACGGTATAGCTACCGGTGGCCGTGTAGGCGTGCTCGACCACGGCCCCCGAAGCGGTCGGGCTGCCGTCGCCGAAGTCCCAGGTCCACGCCGTGATGCTTCCGTCCGGGTCCACCGAGGCGGATCCGTCGAAGACCACCGTTTCGTTGGCCTGGGGGCTCGGCGGGTCGAACGTCAACGAGGGCAGGGGCGGGTCGTTCGGCGGCGGCGGCGGCGGCTCCAGGTCGGCCACGGCGTTGTACACGTTGATGCGGCCGTGGCCGTAGACCGGGTCCCACCCCGAAGCGCCCAGATCGTCCGCCGAGTTGCGCATCCGCTGACGGACCTCGTCCGCCGTCGGTATGCCCAGCGCGAACAGGAGGCCGGCGAGGCCGGCTACCTGCGGCGACGCCATAGACGTTCCCAGGTTGCCCACGTAGTCGGCGTCGCTTGCGATGCCCAGGGACAGGATGAAGCTCGTGCCGAAGAAGAAGTCCTCGACGTCTCCGCCGGGCGCCGCGAGCTCTGCTTCGGGACCGGCGTTGCTGTAGCTGGCGCGACCGTCGCCCCAGTTCGTTGCCGTGACCGCGACGCACTCGGGGTTGGCGGCCGGGAAGAGGATCGAGTTGTTCGTCCCGTCGTTCCCCGCGGCGCAGACCGCGAGCACGCCCTGGGCCGTCGCGTACTGGAGGGACGCGTGTTCGGAGGCCGAGTACACCGGGTCCCCGAGGCTGAGGTTCATGACGTCGGCGCCGTTGTCGGCCACCCACTCCATTGCCTCCGCAACGGCCGATGACGGGCAGTTCCCGTTCGCGTCGCAGACCTTGGCGGCGAGCAGTCGGACGTTCGGCCCGTACGCCACGCCGGCCACGCCGACGTCGTTGTTCCCGCAAGCCGCCGCGATCCCGCCGACGTGCGTGCCGTGGCCGTGGTCGTCTTCGCCACCGCTCTGACCGGTAAGGAAGTTCCGGCCGCCGATGACCTTTCCGCAGATGTCTTCGTGCGAGGAGCGGATGCCCGTGTCGATGATGCCGATCACGGCCTCGCCCACGAATTCCGGCCCGAGGTGATCGAACGCCTCGAGCCAGTCCATGTCGGCGTCCTCGCCGCCGGTCGGCGTCGGCCCGAACAGCCCGATGGGGACGCTGCCGGTGTTGTGCAGGTCCCATTTCAGGTCGAACTGGGGATCGCTCGGCATCAGGCACGGGTCGCACGCCTGGACGACGGGCGTGATCGTGCGGATCCAGTCCGGCTCGGCGAACGCCACGCCCTCGGCCCGCGCCAACGCGGCAGCCGTCGCGACCTCGCGACCCGGCGGCACTGCCACCAAGTGCGGCGCGGCGGTATTGGACACACCGAGCCTACGACCGGGCAGCGCACCCTGGCCCGACAGCAGCGCGGCCTGGGCGTCGTCGTCGACGCCTTCTTCGAAACCGACGAGGATCCTTCCGGGGACGAACGCCGGGCCTTCCGACTGGCGTATCTGCTGGGTCGGGGCGCGATCCGGCGCGGCGGCTTCCGGGAGTTCGGTCGGGGCACGGTCGGAGCATGCGACGGTCCCGACCAGGGCGAGACAGAGAATTTCGAGCGCACGAGTAGCCGCGCGCGCAACGCCCTTGGGACGGCGTGGCTGGGGTGCCCTCACGACAACCTCCGTCGGTCTGCAGAAACTGCGCATGGAGGGTGACCGAGCGAAGCCGGGGAAATGCAGGTGCTCTCGCGCCGATTGTGTGCGTGAACCCTCGACATGTTGGCCTCTCACCCAGACGATCAAAGTGCCCGTCGTGTCACCCGCGCCGCAAGGCTTTTCGCCTTCGCGAAGGGTCACTTCCGGCGTCGGTAAGCCAGGTATCGGCCCCCCACCACGGTCTCGAATTCGTATTCCTCGAAGACCGATCGAAAGGTCGGATCCCGGGAGAAGTACTCGAGGTACTCGAAACCTCCCAGCCCCTGCGGCGGCAGCCGATCCACGAAGAGGACTTCGGGGCGCGTGCGCGCCAGATCGTCGATCAGGGCGTCGAATTCGTACTGCTCAGCCTCCGTCATGTCGGCCAGATCGTGGTAGGGGAACGGGCGGCACCGTTCGAGGCACACTCCCGCGTAGGTTCCGCCGAGGAACCAGAGCGAATGGAAACGCGATTCGTATGGGACGCCCGTGACGACCGCGAGCGGGAACGACGAGCGCATCGTGCCCCCGATCGTGAAGAAGCTCGCGGCGCGCGGGCTTTCGAGCACGCTCCGCATGGCATCCAGGTAGAACGGGTCCGTCTGGTAGGCGGCCTGCCAGCGCCGGACCGTGGCGCTACCGTTCAGGATCGCGATCGCCACGAGCGTGATGCCGCCGACCATCGCCAGCCTGAGCGACCGGCGCCCCGCTGGCCGAGCGGTCCTCCACACATCGGCCAGCGTCGCGTAGCCCGACAGCGCGAGCATCGCCTCCGCGGGGTACCAGTGGTTGGGGAACGATTTGCCCTGCGCCACGACGGCCGCCAGATAGCCGCCGAGCGACGCGAGCAGCGTGAGGCGGAAACCGCTGATCGGGTACCGGCGGCGCGAGGCCACGGCGAACGCCGCCAGCGCATAGGCGGCGATCGCCCTTGGATCGAGCAGGATGTCCGCGGCGGTGACCGGGTCGGCGTAGCTCCTGTATGCGACGGCCCCGAGCCTGGCGATCCTGAAGTACTCAGGCGTCAGAACCAGAACCGCCGCGAGGTAGATCGTCCCCACGGCCGCGATGCCGGCGTTCTCCGGTCTGAGGAGGACGCGCCTCGTCCTCGCATGCACCAGCGCCAGCTCCACGGCGAACCAGACGAAGAGGTAATAGGGCTTGAGGGCGAGCCCCAACCCGGCCAATGCCCCCGCCGACATGGCGAGCCGAAACGAGATCTCCCGTCCAGCCGCGCGTACGGCAGCGGCGCATAGATAGGGCAGGGTGAGCGCGAGGAAGACATGCTCGCGCTGGAAGTGGTGGTGATCCACGAGGGCGAGCAGCGCAAACGCCCAGACCACGAGGATGCCGTCCCGGCCGCCGTCGTACCCCATCGTGCCGGACCTCAGGCACCCCGCCGCTACGGCGATCGACCCCGCGACCATGGCCAACGTGCCCAAGCGCAGCGCATCGCCGGCCGATAACCCGGTCCAGGACGCCAGAAGTTGGAAAGGAAGGCTCATCCAGACGATCAGGGGGGGATTCGGCTCGATCCAGTCCACGTAGAGCCGGGCGCCGTCCAGCAGCCTGCCGGCGCCGTAGAGGTACCACGAGACATCGAAGTTGATGGGCAGGCTGAACTGCACCGTCCCCGCGATGATCAGAAGGGCGAGAAGGACGAGGGGCCACGCCCCGAACGCGGGTTTCAAGAGAACGCGCTGGGTGAACCGCCCTCCGTGGGTTGGGCGACGGAGCTCCATGGCGTCACGGACTCGACGAACAGCGTGAAATCCCGCCGCGGTACGACGGACGCCGTCCGCCGACCGTGGTGGATCAGAAAGCCGGCGAGCAACGCCCCGATGTTGATCTGCACGACCACCACCGCGCCGATCACCAACAGCCAGACGGTGGCCGGGTCGATCGGCCCGGGGTCGACCATCTGCTTGAGCCACAGGGTCACGACCACGACCAGTCCGATTAGTGTGGCCAACGCGCCCGCAATCAGGAGCCTGACGCTCACGATGTCGGCGTACACGGAGATCGCCGACAGCCCGTGGGTGACCAGCGACACGAAGTTCATGCGCGGCGGCCCGGTCAAACGCTTGGCCCGGTCGATGTCGACGGTGGCGATCGGTATCCGGGACTGGGCGACGGCGGCCGCGTAGTGGCTCCAGGCCTCGGGCGACGAGGTGACGGCGCCAACGGCACGCGGCGAGAGGATGCTGAAGTTGCCGACCCGTATACCCCGGCCCGTCAAGAGGCGATGCAGGATCTGGTAGCACCGGTAGAAGACCTTGAACAGGCCTCCCTCGGGCCGCTTGGCCCTGGCGGCGAACACCGCGCCCGGATCCCCCACCGTCGCGAAGACCCGGGCGAGCGAGGGAAGGTCGCTGGGAAGATCCTGTCCGTCTCCGTCCATCACGATCACCGGGAGGTCCAGAGCCCTCTGCTCCAAATGACACAGGCCGACGCAAATCGCTCTCTGATGCCCGAGGTTCCTTCGTAAGCGGAGAATCTCAACGTTTTCCAGGCGGTCGGGCCTGCGCGGAAGGGGGGGAGCACTTCCCGACGATCCGTCGTCCACGATCAGGACGGACCCGGTCCATGCGTTCCGCTCGAACTCTTCGCCGAGACGCTCGACGATGGAGGTCGCATTGGGCCAATCGTCCAGGATCGGCACCAGCACGAAAAAGGAGCGTGCGGCTCCCGCTGGACGGCCGCTCATTCTGCGGGGGTGGTTGGAGGGTCGCCGGCGAGAAACAGTTTCCAGGCGGCCGCCGGCCGGCGTAGATTGCTCACGTTTACCCCGTGCTCGGTTGGACCAGGCCGCGTTTTCGGCCCGTCAAGGCCGTCGACTCAGCCGGACTTCGGCTGCGCCGTCTCGACCATGGCGCTCTCCCCCCGAAACCGGACCTGGTCTCAACCGACACGGGCGGACAGGACGACCTACCATCATCAGCAAGCCGCCCTACTCCGTCCGTCACTGGATGCGGCTCTGCTTGAGACAAGTCGTGTGCCATTCCGGGCTCGTTCTGCAATCGATTCTGGGGTAACGACTTAGCGCTGAGCGTCCTCTGCGTGGAGGGGGGCTCCTGCAACGTTTTGTTACGTCGATCGCGGTGCGCATCGTTACGCCGCCGGCGCTCCCTGCGGCCCCCGAGGGCGCCGCTCAGCCCGGCACCGTGATGTCGTACTTGTCGATCAGCCGGTTCAGCCGCGGCCGCGAGATGCCCAGCATCTTGGCCGCGTTGGCCTTGTGCCCGCCGGTCTTCGCCAGGACCCGCTGGATGTGGTAGCGCTCCATGGACTCGAGCGACGCCTGGGCCGGATCGCTCAGGTCGGGAGCGGCGGTCGGAGCCGTCTCGGTCGCGCCGAGGAACAGGTTCTCCTCGGCGATCGCGCCCTGGGCGTGAACGGCGGCGCGGGTCAGGGCGTTCTCCAGCTCGCGCACGTTCCCGGGCCAGTCATAGGTGACGAGCTTGTCCATGACGGGGTCGGGGATCGCCAGCTCGCCCTTGCCCATCTCGGTGGTGACCTGCCGCAGGATGTGGTGGGCCAGGTCGGGGATGTCGCCCCGGCGCTCGCGCAGCGGCGGCACGACGATCTCCATGACCCGCAGGCGGAAGTAGAGGTCTTCGCGAAAGTCGCCTTCCTCCACGAGCTCCTCCATGTTGCGGTGCGTGGCGGCGATCACCCGGGCCTCCGTACGCCGCGGCTGCTCGGCGCCGACCGGCTGGAACTCCCGCTCCTGCAGGACGCGGAGGAGCTTGGACTGGAACGCGGCGCTCACGTCGCCGATCTCGTCTAGCAGGATGGTCCCCTTCCCCGCCAGCTCGAAGCGACCCTTGCGATCGCCCACCGCGCCCGTGAACGCGCCGCGGACGTGCCCGAAGAGCTCCGACTCCAGGAGCGTGTCGGGCAGGGCGGTGCAGTTGACCGCCATGAACGGGTCGTCGGAGTTGGCCGAGTGCGCGTGGATGGCGCGGGCGATGCGCTCCTTTCCGGTGCCGGTCTCGCCGCGGATGAGCACGGGCGTGCGCACCGCGGCGAGCTTCCCGATGAGCTTGTAGATCTCGATCATCTTCGGATCGGATCCCACCATCAGGTTGCGCAGGTCCAGCGCAGGCGGCTCCTCCTCCGCGCGCGCCTCCTGCTGGCTGCGCCGCTCCCAGAAGCAGCGCTCCAGAGCGGCGTCGATGCGGTCCAGATCGAGCGGCTTCACCAGGTAGTCGTAGGCGCCGATCCGCATCGCCTCGACGGCTGTCTGCATGTCCTCGAACGCGGTGATCAGGATGACGTCGGCGGGGTGCTCGCTCTCCATCAGCTTCTCGAGCAGCTCGATCCCGGACAGGCCCGGCATGCGGATGTCGGAGAGAATCACCTCGGGGTCGGCCTCGGCGAGCAGCATCAGCGCCTGCTCGGCGCTGTCGGCCGCGGTGACCCGGTAGCCCTGCCGCGTGAGGTAGCCCGCCAGCGTCTTCCGGTGCGCATCGTCGTCGTCGACGACCAGCAATCTGCCGTCCTTCATCGCGCCTCCCCTCGGTTTCCGCCCGGTGCGCGTGCCTCGCGCGCTCCCGTTGCGGTCGCCCCCCTCAACCTGGCCCGTCGCGGCCCGCCATCCGTGCGGGCAGCTCCATCACGAATTCCGTGCCACCGACCATCTCCGAGCCGCGTTCCAGATACAGCCGGCCCCCGTGCTCGCGCACGGTCCTGAGCGCCTGCGACAGTCCCAGCCCCGTGCCGCCGGACTTGGTCGTGTAGAACGGCTGGAAGATACGCTCGCGGGTCTCCGGCGGGATGCCCGGCCCCTGGTCCGCCACGTAAATCCGCATGGCGCTCGGCGAGACGCGCGAGTTCCAGGTCGTGCGCACGCGCAGAGTCCCGCCGTCCGGCATCGACTCCATCGCGTTGTACAGAAGGTTCATGAGGGCCCCTTGAAGCTCTTCGGGCCGCCCGTGGACGATCCCGTCGGCGCGCTGGGAAAGCGAGGTCTGCAGGTCGACGCCGCGCTCGCGCAACTCGGGGCTCAGGACCCGCGTTGCGTCCAGCACCAGCTTGTTGATGGCGATGTCGGTCGCCTCCTCGGGGGCGGCGTCCGACCGCGCCATCGCCAGGACGGACTGCACGACCTTCTCCAGGCGGTTGATCTCCTGGAGCGAGATCGTCACGGGCTCCCCCACCTCCTCGGGCAGGCGGCCCTTGCGGACGTCCCGGTCCAGCTCCTGGAGGTTCAGGCGGATCGAGCTGAGCGGGTTCCGGATCTCGTGCGCCAGGTTGGGCGCGAACTCGGCCATCATCGCCAGCGGCCGGGCCACCGCGATCTCCTGCAGCAGCTCTCTCAGCCGGGCCGTCATCGCGCCGAACGCCAGGGTCAGGTGGCCAACCTCGTCGTTCTGGGGCATCGGCAGCCAGGGCTGCAGGTCGCCCGCGGCGATCTGGTCGGTGGCGCGGGTCAGCTCGGTGAGCGAGCCCATGATGCGCCGCAGCAGCAGGCTGAACGCCAGCGCAGTGCCCAGCGTGATGAGGACGACCAGGAGCAGGTAGACCAGGCGCGCGTCCGCGTACGGCGTGGTGAATTCGGCCGGGAACAGCACGCTCGCCACCACCCAGTCGCCGGCCACGAGTGGCGCGAAGGAGGCGAAGCGATCGCCGCCGCTATCGTCGAAGGCCAGGTCTCCGCGCGCCCCGGCGGCCACCGCCTCGGCCAGCGGCGTACCGTCCGCCTGCGCCAGCGCGGCGCAGTCGGCGTGGCTGAGCAGCTCGCCCGAGCCCCGGTCCGCGATCACCGTATAGCCCTCCGTGCCGAGCCGCATGCGCAGCGCCTCGGCGGGGAACACTTCGTCGAAACGCGCCCAGACGCGGAGCTCGCCGCCGCCCCCTGGACCCTGCACGCCCCGGCGGATGGGGATCAGCAGCCGGTGGCCTGACAGGCAAGCGTCCAGCGCCGCGGGCTGGGGCACCGGCAGGTCCACGACGACCGAGCCCGAGGCGTCGCGGAGCTGTCCCCCCTCGACCCACGGCGTGCCCTCGATCAGCCCGCGCAACGCCGACTCCCCGATGTCGGCGTCCCCCGCCACGCCGGCGATTATGCCGGGCTCCAGCGCCCACGTCGCGATATCGTCGGTGCGGCGGCTGGCGCCGCGGTCCAGCTCCGCCGCGAGGCGGGCGGCGAGGTTGCGGTTCTCGTTCTCGATCAGGCGGGACAGGGCGTCGACCGAGCTGAAGTAGTCGAAGAAGCCGATGGCCAGCAGGGGTACCACCGCGAACGTGGTGAACAGCAGCAGGACTTTCCCCCGGAGGCTCATGGGAGGCTATGCTACGTTCGCGGCTACGGGCGCGGCAATCCGGCAGGCACTGTGGTGGCCGGAGGCGGCCTTCCGCGGTGACGAAACGGGCGCTGGTTCGTCCCATGTAGACATGGTAGGTTCCGTCGTTTGAGGACATTCTGATGGGGGGATGCTCCCATGACACCCGACCTTTCCCGGCACCTCTCCCGCCGGACGTTCGGATACACGAGCTTCTGATGTGACCCGCATTCACGGAGAACTCGCGTTTCGCGCACTGTTCCAGCGCATGCCGGAACCCACCCTCGTGGTGTCCGGCGATGGCCGCATTGTGGCCGTCAACGACGCTGCGTGCGCGCTTCTCGCGCGATCCGAACAGGATCTCGTGGGCCGGAAGGCATCCACACTGTTCGCTTCCGCGGCGGAGTTCGAGCGATTCCACCAGACGCTCGCCTCCGAGGGCACGGTGCCGGGGAAGGAGGTGCGCGTTCGCTCCGGCGAAGGCGATCGCCTTCAGTGCCTCGTCTCCGCGGCCACGGCCTCCACCGAGGGCGTCGAGGGCGGCTGGGTCCTGACGATCCGCGACGTTTCCTCGCACGCCCACCGGATCCGCAAGCTCCAGCACAACGCGCTCCACGACGGCCTGACCGGGCTCCCCAACCGGAGCCTGTTCCGGGATCGTCTGGAGCGGGCGATCCAGCGCGCACAGCGCAGCGGCGCGGATCAGTTCGCGGTGCTGTTCCTGGACCTCGACCGCTTCAAGGTCGTCAACGACAGCCTCGGCCACATGGTCGGCGACGAGTTCCTGGTGCTGGTCGCCGCCGCGCTGAAGTCGTGCCTGCGCGAGGTGGACACCGTCGCGCGCATGGGTGGCGACGAGTTCGCCATCCTCCTGGACACGGTCGACGGCGTGGAGGACGCGGTGCGCGTGGCCGAGCGCATCGCGGAGGCCCTCGAGACCCCCCTCAACCTGCGCGGCCACGAGGTCTTCGCGTCGGCCTCGATCGGCGTCGCGCTGGGCGAGAAGCACTACAAGAGTCCCGAAGAGGTCCTGCGGGACGCCGACATCGCGATGTATCGCGCCAAGTCGTTCGGGCCCGGGCGCTACGAGGTCTTCGACGAGACCATGCGCGCAGAGGTCGAGGAACTGATGCAGACGCAGACGGACCTGTCGCGCGCGCTCAAGGAAAAGCAGCTCCTCGTCCACTACCAGCCGATCGTCACCCTGTCCTCGAGCCAGCTCGCGGGCTTCGAGGCGCTGCTGCGCTGGCAGCACCCGCGCCGCGGCCTGCTCTACCCGGGCTCCTTCCTCGCGCTGGCGGAGGAAACGGGCATGATCGGGCCCATCGGCTGGTGGCTGTTCGAGGAGGCGTGCCGCCAGCTTGGCGAGTGGCGCCGGGACTTCCCGCGCGATCCGGAGCTCACCATGAGCATCAACGTCGCCGGGTCGCAGTTGCGTGAACCTGGCGCCGCGGAGCGCATCCGGGACATCCTTACCAAGAGCGGACTCGGTTCCGGGCGCGGCATCATGCTGGACGTGACCGAGCGCGCGATCATGGGTGAGACCGAGTCGCTCGGCGCGACGCTGCATGCCTTGAAGGCGATGGGGCTGCGGCTGTCGATCGACGACTTCGGGACGGGCTACAGCTCGCTCGGATACCTGCACCGGTATCCGTTCGACACCGTCAAGATCGATCGCTCGTTCATCCGGGAGTTGGGGCGCGAGGAGGGCGACTCGGGCCTCGTCTGGTCGATCGCCGCGCTGGCCCACAACCTGGGCATGGACGTCGTCGGCGAGGGCGTGGAGACGGCCAGTCAGCTTGAGGAGCTCCGGGTCTTGCGGTGCGAGTACGGCCAGGGGAACCTGTTCTCCTCGGCGATGGACGGCGGAGCGGCGAGCAGGTTCCTGGCGGACGCCGCGAGCCGGGCCGGCGTCGAACCGGGCGCCGAGCCCGATCATGGCGCCGCCGACGCGGGAGAGCCGACACGCTGGACCGCCCGCTTCGGGGCGCGAGGTGGGGGACGCACGGGCCCGCGATCGAGGTCGCGGAAGCCCGGGGACACGGGAGTGGAGAGGTCGTGATGCGTTTCATTCAGCAGGCCTTGGCGGGGTTCGGCGGCGGCGTGGTGACCCTGTTGTATACCGCGGCGGTCGTGGCGACCGTGTGGGCGGGCTCCTACCTGCGGGACCGATCCTCCGATCCGATCCGGGCCGCCCGCGTGCTGCTCCTGGCGGTCGTCGGCATCGCGCTCATGGTCTCGGTGTTCTTCCCGGGCCGGCGCGTCTTCATGTTCGTCTTCCTGCTCGTCCTGTTCGGGGTTCCCGCGGGCGTGGGCCTGGCCCCGCGCGGCTTCTGGCGCGACCTGATGCGCCCGGACGCCTCCGGCGGGGAGCGCCTGGGCGACCATCTCGGGGACCGGTTGCGCTAACCGCCGCTCCCCGACGCACCCCGACCGCCGGCGACGGTGGGTCCCGAGCTCTTCCGGCTTCACGCCCGGATCGAACGTCACCACTGGTGGTTCGCAGGCCGCAGGCGCGTCCTGCGCACGCTGGGCGAGGTGATCCTGCCGCCGGACGGCGGCCGCGTGCTGGACGTCGGCTGCGGGACCGGGGCGAACGTCGCGGCGTTCGCCGACCGGCACGACGCCGTGGGCGTCGATCCGTCGGCGGAGGGCATCCGGCTCGCGCGGGAGCGTTTCCCGGACGCTCGTTTTCTCGAGGGGACGGTCCCCGGCACCGGCGACGAAGAAGCCCGCGCCGCGGACCTCGTCCTGCTCACCGACGTCATCGAGCACGTCCCCGACGACTTCGAGCTGACCAGCGGCGTCCTCGCGCTCATGAAGCCGGGTGCCCACCTGCTTCTGACGGTGCCTGCGCACCCCGATCTGTGGAGCGTGCACGACGTCACGTTCGGCCACTACCGCCGCTACACCATCGACCGCCTCCGGGCCGTGTGGCACGGGCTGCCGGTCTCCGAACGGCTGCTCTCCCACTACAACGCCCGGCTCTTCCCCCTGATCCGCCTGGTTCGCCGCATCGGCGCGCGCCTCGGGCGGGCCTCGGGGCACGAGAACACCGACCTGCGCGTACCGCCGGCGCCCGCCAACCGCGTCCTCACGGGCATCTTCGGCGGTGAGGCGCCCGCGCTGGCCGCCGCGATCGGCGACGGTGGCGCCGCTTTCGAGGACGGGCTGAGCCTGATCGCGTTATTGAGGCGCGAGGCAGGCGCTCTGGACCCGCGCCGCCGGCCGCCGCACGTACCCGCGGACGAGCACGGCCCGCACTTGGACCGACCCGCGCAGCCCGAATCCCACACATGAGCGCACCCAGCGGCCGCACGACGATGGTCGTCCCCTGCTACAACGAGGCCGAGCGCCTTCCGGTGGCCGAATACAGGGGCTTTCTGGTGGCGTCCGAGGCGATCGACTTCCTGTTCGTGGACGACGGCAGCACGGACGGGACGTTCGTGGTGCTCCAGGAGATGGCGGCGAGCGGGGGCGACCGCGTGAGCGTGCTCCGCCTGGCGGAGAACCGGGGCAAGGCGGAGGCCGTGCGCAGCGGCATCCTGGCGGCGCTCGAGTCCAATCCGCGCTACGTCGGCTTCTGGGACGCCGACCTGGCCACGCCACTGGAGTCCATCCTGGAGTTCCGCGAAACGCTGGAGCTGAACGACCACCTGGACTGGGTGCTCGGCAGCCGGGTGCGGCTGCTGGGGCGGAAGATCGATCGGAAGATGCACCGGCACTACCTGGGCCGGGCGATGGCCACGATGTTCTCCGCCTGGCTCCACCTGCCGGTCTACGACACGCAGTGTGGAGCCAAGCTGTTCCGCGCCTCCGACGAGCTGCGAGCCGTGTTCACGCAGCCCTTCGTCACCGGCTGGCTCTTCGACGTGGAGCTGCTCGCGCGCCTGATCGAGGCGCGGGGCGACATCGGCGCGGTGCGGCGCAGCGTGATCGAGTGCCCGCTGCCGCGTTGGCACGACGTGAAGGGCTCCAAGATCGGCGTGCGCTCGGTGGGCCCGGTGCTGCGGGATCTGATCCGGCTGCGGTGGAACTACCCGGCCTCGCTGGGCCTTGGCGCGCGGCAGGCTCGGCTGCCGGGCTGATCGACCGGGCTACTCGGTCAACCGCGGAAGCGTCCCCTCCCGCGCCTCTCGCTCCGCCCGACACTCCTCCAGACGTGTGCGTGCCCCCTCGCCACGGACACCCCCCTGGTCGCGCACCAGGATCACGGCCGTGCCGTCGCAGTCCCAGAGGCCCCAGCCTGGCTCGTCCACGAGGTGCTCGGCGAGCGGCCCGTCCGGCGGCACGAGCGCGAGCCGGAAACCCCGATCGGCGATCGCGGCGCGCCAGCCGGGCTTCGCCAACGCCACCGTGCGGTACTCCTCCAGCAGGTCGCCGTCGTAGATCAGGCCGTCGAGGAACGAGCGGCGCTCGGGCCAGGCGTACGCGACGTAGCCGCCCCAGATCATCTCGTTGAAGATCGGCCCCTGCAGGTCGGCGCGTCGGGCGTCGCGGACCGTCTCGACCGGAAAGCGGTCCGGTGAGAACGTGCCGGGAAGCAGTTGCGTCCCCGAGAGCCGGCCATGGTTGACCGCGAGGAGGGCGAGCCCCCCGGCGAACACGAACGAGAGCCAGCCCGGGCCCTGGAGCGCCTTCTGGCGCACGAAGGAGGCGGCGCCGCCGTCGGCTCGGGCGCCGAGCCAGCGCCAGCCGCGGGACGCGAAGATGACCACCAGCGGGAACGCGATGAGCATGAACAGCGGGATGTTCCTGGCCGAGTAGAGCGCGTAGTACGTGTTGGCGCCCAGAACCAGGAGCCACGCCGTGGGCATCCGCTCCCTGCGCAGCCCGAGCGCGGCGATAGACAGCAGCAGCGCAGCCAGGAACGGCGTCGCGAACCCCCAGTGGAAGTCCGGCGAGCGGAACTCGTTGATCTGGTCGATGATGCTCGCGTCGCCGAGCAGCGCGCCGATCTCCACGTACAGGAAGGGCCCCCGCGGGTTCAGGAGGCTGCCCGCCAGCGCCCAGGCGAGGCAGGCGCCGTAGAAGCGCACCGCCTGGTCCGCGCTGAGGGTGCGCACGAGGGCCTGCCAACGCGCGCCCCACCCATCCGGTCGCGCGGCGGTCGCGACGGGTCGGTCGGTCCCCGGCGCTGTGTGGCTTCCCGCCCCGTCGGGGCTGCCGGCGACGGCGTCGAGCTTCGCCGCCGCCAGGTAGAGGGCGATCAGCAGGATGCCGTACGTGAAGCCGCCGTGGAGGTTGGTCCAGAGCACGAACGCGGGCGCGAGCAACCATGCCCTGCCCCGCCGGCCCTCCAGGAACACCAGCAGCAGCAGCGCGAAATACCAGGTGAACAGGTGCGACCGTCCCAGCCAGTGCAGCGCCGAACCCCCGGCCGCCAGCCCGGTCGCGGCGAGCGCCGGGTACACGCCCACGCCGCGCGCCACCAGGAAGCGGAAGAGGACCGCGAAGCAGAGGCCGATCAGGACGCCCGAGAGCACCAGGATCGCGGCCAGGCCGCCGGCCGAGTGGGTCGCCGCCAGCACCACCTCGCCCAGCCACGCGTGTCCGAGGAAGCGCGCGTCGCCCATCGCGAAGCTGAAGGGATACGTCAGCGGGATGGCGCGCTCGGCGAGGATGAGCTGGCCCATGCGGATGTGGCTGGCCAGGTCTCCGTCGCCGGTGAGGATCGGGAGAGCCGCCGCGGTGATGACGAGCGACGTGATCCCGATGAAGATGAGATCGGCCAGCGTCGGAAGAGCGCGGGCCAGCCGCGGGTGTTCGGCGGTCGTCGGAGGTTTCGGCGCTACCGGCTCAGGCATCCACCGCGCTGCCGGTCATCTCTTCGCCACCATCCGCCGGAGCGCCTTCGGAGACGATGGTGACGCGCAGGGCCCGCGACCAGCGGGCGCGCTGGTCCAACTCGGGCTCCTCGCTCAGGTCGTTGCGCTCGGCGAACATGGCGCCCAGCACAGCGTCCGCTCCGGCGGTGTCGCCGAGCTCCATGAGGTACTCGCCGATCAGCTCGCGGATCGCTTCCTGATCCGTGGCCTCGGCCATGATGCGCAGGCGCTCGGCGGCGTACTCGTCGTTGTCCTTGGACTTGGCGGCCTTCACGTAGAGGCCGATCTCGCGACGGGCGTCGTCGGCGAGGCCGTCGAATTGCGAATGCTCGAGGCCCTCGGCGAGGGCCAGGAAGGCAAGCGTCCCGCGGGCGCGGACGACGTCGGGATACAGCTCGATCAGGCGCCGGCAGATGGCCGCCGCGCTGTCGTAGTAGCCCGTCCCCAGGTAGGCGTCCACCGCCCTCCCCAGGAAGTCCTTGGCGCGCTGTTCGTCGCCGGCCTCGGCGGCCCGCTCGCCCGCCTGCTTGAGCTTCATGGCCTTGAACACCAGCGAGCCGGTGGTCTCGGCCGTCTCCTCGAGCTGAGCGAGGTCCTCCTCCAGGCGCTCCCGAGATCCGGCGCGCCGAAACCGCGACATCAGGTCTCGAAGCATTGTCCTCGACGTACGGAAATAGTCACCGGGGAGGGCAACACGCGTCGGTCCACGTGACGCGTGTCCGGGATGAGACGAGCGCCCCCCGGCACTCGTCACACGGTATCGCAATCTCTACGCGGCGTGGCGCGGGCGCAACGTTTCCTTCGGCGCGGGAGGGCCGGCGCGTTCGGGCGCTCAGCCGGTGTCCGGGGCCGCCCCGGACCGCGGGCCCGACATGGAAGCGATGGCCTCGCGCACGGCGTCGGCGGACACCACGCCCCTGAGCTGCCGTTCCGCGTTGCCCATCCGGATGATGGTCGTGGGGGTCGATCGCACGCCGCGTCCCGCAGCGGCCCGCATGTTCCGGTTGAGGATCTGGCCGACGGTCACCCGCTGGTTCCGCAGGCAGTCGTCCAGCGCGGCGGTGTCCGGCACCGACGGCAGCACCAGCGCGCGCAGGATCGTGTCCGCCTCGAGAGAGCCCGACCACGCGCTCTGATTCGTGTAAATCGCGTCCCGAGCCGCCGCGTAGGCGCCCTGCGCGCCGGCGCACCGGGCGGCGACCGTAGCGTCCAGCGACTGCGGGTGCCCTGGCGCGCCGATCTCGTACACCTCGAAGCGCGCGCCCAGCTCGTCCAGCGCGGCCTCGATCGCTTCGTGGTTCGCCGTGTAGTGCTGCGCGCAGAACGGGCACTGGAAGTCGGCCCATTCCTCGACCACCAGCGTGGCGGCCGGATCGCCCGTGGCATAGCCCGGGGTCACCGCGGCGGGCGCGGCGAAGGGTAGCGTGTCCACCCGCGAGGCGGCCGAGGATGAGCCGGCGTCGCCTCCGCACGCACCCAGGGGCAGCAGTATCGCCGCAGCCAACCACCCGTAAGCGGTCGATCGGCGTGTCGGGACGACCGACCCCTTTCGGCGCCGGGCCGGCGGCTCCGCGCACGGACGGGAAACGCGGGAGCTCGCTTGATTTGCGATCGCGGGTCGTATCGGCATGGGGGCGGTTTCCGGGTCGCGTTGGGCATCGCGGGCGGACCGGGCAAGTCCTGGCGCCTGCGCCCGCCCATCCTCGGCGCAACCATAGGCCGTACGGCGCGGGCCGAAAAGAGCCGGGGGGCGCCGGCACCGCCGACGCCCCCCGGGTTGAAGGGTCAGACCCTACACCTCGGAATCAGTCCTCCGCCGATTCGTCATCCTCGGTGCAGTGTCCGGGGCCGATGTCGCCCTCGTTGTACGCCGTCAGGATCTCGATCGCGGCCACGATCTCCTCGCGGCTGTCGATCGCGCCCGTGCCCGGATCCTCGTCGGGCAGGGCGGCCGCGGCGGCCGGCGTGTAGGTGCTGAAGAACACGTCCGCAGCCGCCAGCGCCGCATCCACCTCCGGCGTCGTCGACGCGCTGAAGCTGTTGAGCGTCGCGGCGATGTACTGGCGGGCCAGCTGCCAGTACATGTTGCCCGCAGGCGCCGTCCACATGGCGTCGAAGTAGGACACGCCGCTCAGGTAGAACTCCTCCTGCTCGGCCTCGAAGAACGTGTCGCCGTCGGCGTCGCCGAGATCCTCCCATGTGGGATCGGCCTTCTTGCTCGCGCCGCCCCAGAAGGATGCGTTGTGCGTCTTCCAGTAGCCCTGCGTGAGGGTGCAGCCCTCCTCGCAGACCACGTCGACGTAGAAGCCCTCGGTGTCGTCGCGCTCCGTCAGGTTGTCGATCTCGGTGGCGACCACGGTGTTGCTGAACTCGTTCAGCCCGCACCGCGTGTCGTCCAACTGGATGACCACCTCTAGCGGCGGCTCCGGGAACAGGTGCGGCAGCGACACGACGTCGGACGCGTCGGGCTCGTCGCCCTGCTCGGCGCAGAAGCGGCCGAGGTTGTGCGTCTCGTCGAGCGCGCCCAGACCCGTGACGTCGCTGAACTCGTCGACGACGTCCACGCACTCGTCGATCACCATCGAGGGATCGCCGAAGTCGACCGTCTCGTCGCCCGACATGTACACCTGCGTGCCGCCGTTCGGCGTCGCGACGCCCAGGTAGTCGACCGAGACGTTGTCCAACGTGGCCGTGGCCTTGTTGGTCCCGTCGAAGTCGCTGCCCAGGTCACCCGAATACGAACAGGTGATCGAGTCGGCGGCCGCGATCGTCTCGGCCAGGCCGTCGCCGTCCCCGCAGTCGACCGAGAGGCCGGTCATGTCCGACAACTCGTCGGACACGTCCACCGTGGCCGGCAGATCCGGGTTCGGGTTCACCACCTTGATCTCGCCGCTGACGCTGAAGTCGAAGTCCTCCGACGTGGCGTCGAGCTCGAACTGGAACTTGGGTGTGAGCACCTGGTCGGGGCTCACCGTCGCGGTGTTGGTCACCGCGTCGTAGTTCGTGAGCATGTCCGTGAGCAGCATCTTGTCGATGCTCCAGTCGTACCGGCGCTTGAACTCGGTCTCGACCGTCTTGCTGACCGCCAGGTCGTGACAGACCACGGTGATCAGCTCGTCGTCCGAGTCGAGCGTGTCCGCGCTGGCGACCGGCGTGACCCACGCCGTGTTGGGGTTGGCGCCCTCGTCGGCGTCGCACTCGAAGTTCACGGTGTACATGAACATCGAGTCCGTGTCGATCGTCATCGGACCGCCGAACTCCGACCAGTCGTCCCACACACGGACGCTGTCGTTGCCCGGATCGTCGTCTTCCGTGGCTGGCGTGAACGGCTGGGTGTCGTCGTCGATCACCATGCCGCCCATTTCGATCACGACCCGGTTCCGGAACGACGTCTTGCCGGTCGGATCGTACTCGATGTCGTAGCTCACGGTGTCGGCGGAATTCGCCCCGACCGTCCCCACGTTGATCGTGTCGCACGGCGCGAGGGCCATCCACGTCGTGCCGCCGTCGTCGCTGCCTTCGACGCAGTCGATGGCTTCGACCCCGGTCTTGTCGATGTCGGCCGTGTTCGTGATGACGATGTCGCCGAACACGTTGTGGACCTGCTGCGCCGACATCTTGGTGATCTGCAGCGTGTACTTCACGTCCGCGTCGTCACCCGTGAAGAGGTTCAGGGTGCTGTCGGCGTCGGAATGGGACTTGTCGATCATCCACGCGAAGTCCTCTTCCATGTTGGCCGTCACGTCCTTCTCGACGGTCACGTTGCCGCAGCTCACCGTGATCAGCTCGTCGTCGTCGTCGAGCAGCGCGTCGTCGTCCGTGGACCGGATCTCGGCCGTGTTGGGCTGCTGACCCTCGTCGGCGGCGCACTCGAAGTTGACGGTGTAGGTGAAGGTGGCGTCGTCGTCGACGACGATCATGCCGTCGTCACCGGCGCCGCTGTCGTCCTGCGCATCCCCATCGTTCTGGTCCACGAACTCCGACCAGTCGTCGAGGACCTTCACCTCGGGGTCGATCTCGGTGATCGTCGCGCTGGCGAACGACACCGGAGCGGTACCCTGGTTCACGCCGAGACCCTGAGCGAAGACGCTGACCGTGTTGGTCCCGTCGATCGCGCTGCCGAGGTCGGCGGACTCGTAGGTGCACTCGAGCGTTTCACCCGCCTCGAGCAGGAACGGGAAGCTGACGCCGCATTCGATCGGCAGCTCGCCGCCGTTGAACTCGTCGATGATGCTGTCGATCGTGACGTCATCGTTGGACGGGTTCTCGACCGTGATCGTGCCCTCGACGATGAAGTCGGACTCGAGCACCGTCTCGTCGATGACGAGCGTGTACTCCACGTCCTGATCCTGTCCGTCGAACAGGGCGATCAGGCTGTCGGCGTCGTCGTGGTCCTTGGTGATCGTCCAGAGATGCTCGCGGGTGAAGCTCGTCTCGGCCGTCTTGTCGACGGTCACGAACGGCCGCTTGATCGTGGACGTCTCCTCGAACGTGGCGCCCGTGCTCAGGTCGCCGCCCTGGAAGCCCATGCGGACATCCAGAACGAGGAACGCGCCGCAGGGGTCGGCTTCGATCCCCTGGTAGGCGCAGTTCGACAGGTCGGCGCCCACCGCACCCGCGGCGGCGATGAAGTTCGCCTCCGGGATCAGGATCTGGTAATCCAGGTCGAGCCCGCTGCCGCTGGTGACGGCGTCCGTGGCCTTGATGTAGTCCACGTCGTCGCCGCCGACATCGTTGTCGATGTCGTAGACGAGCGCGCAGTCGGCGTTGGACTGGAAGTCGCTCCGGTCATCGTACGTCCCGGCGTCGGGATCGTTACAGAGCCACAGGTCGAAGCGGTCGATCGAGAACAGCGCGTCCGGCTCGCTGTTGGACTCGTTCGCGTCGAGGATGATCTCGCGGAAGAGCCCCACGCCGCCCGGTCCTTCGATGGTCGGCACGAAGTTGAGCGGCAGCGCGTTCGTGAAGTTCGGCCGCTTCGTGTCCAGCGGAAGCGGAGAGTCGTCCGTGTTGAACCCTTCCTCGTTCGGGTCGTTCTGGACGCTCAGGAAAGGGTTGATCTGACCGGTTCCGACGTTGAACGGCACGGGGAAGGTCCAGATCGCGTCGTTGACGGTTACCTGGCCGCCGGCGGTGTTCGACAGGTCGATCTCGGAAAGCAACGGGGCCGTATTCGGCCCGTCGACATCGACCAGATCCGTCGAAGCCTCGCTACACGCGAAGGCCCCGAGGGTCAGCACCGCGACCGCGGCTAGCCGCCACGTTCGCACGGGGTGGGTCATGCGTTTCCTCCGGAGAGAGTGATTCAGGCGGGATGGAGGCGTTTCGGCGTGGGATCGCCGTGGCATGCGTCTCTCGCAGCATGGCCGCCTCCTCCCGAACCGACGCGTCGTCGCGCGGCTCGTGACCGGTGTCTATGCCGCCGCCTCGTTGCGACGACACCCACCTCTTCGGCAGCCAGGCTGTCTCTCAGGGGGAAAGCAACTGAGAGAGAGACCCTGGGGCTTTGCGGACCGACCTCGCGGTCGGGGTGCCCTTCTCGGAGCTGTAGGACCCTGTTTTGACAGGCACACGCGTCGTGCCCTCCGCTCGGATCCGAAGCGGAGCGAGGCCCAGTTACGGCGGGCCGCGGTCGGAAAGACGGGGGGAGAGCGTCAATCCATTCCCTCGATTCGTTCTGTTTCGGTTCGTGCGCGCCCAGGCGCGGCGCGTCGTGCTTCGGATCGGCTTCGCTCGCGGCGATCCGCTCGGTGCGTCGGAAGACGCGGGAGCCAGGCATGCGGATCGGCTATCGGAGCCTGCGCCGTGGGGAGCGGCTGCCTCCCGTTGGCACCAGTCGGACGATTGGCGGAGGCGCAGCGTCACATCGGTGGGCCGGAACGCAAAACGGGCGGCGGGATCGCTCCCACCGCCCGTTCGCGGTTGCGGGCCGTCGTCAGGCGACGGTCCTGGTGAGGTCTACGGTACGAGCACCACCGAGTGCACGGCGTAGAAGTTGTTCACCGGCACCATGATGGTGGCCATCGTCGCGTTGGTCGGGTCCGTCTTCCAGTCGAACTGACCGGGTGACGGATTGCCGGACGGCGCGCTGGCGTAGTCCTGAACGG
The DNA here is from genome assembly GCA_035464655.1 of Gemmatimonadota bacterium. GTDB lineage: Bacteria > Gemmatimonadota > Gemmatimonadetes > Palauibacterales > Palauibacteraceae > JARFPW01. Next base: position 862 of record DATHRZ010000015.1, on the reverse strand, counting down.
CGACGACCGTGCCGTCCGCGAACGTCGCACCACCCGTGAGCACGATGGTGATGGTCACATAGCCACCGGCCGGAGCCGAGAAGTGGACCGTGCCGACGTCGGTGGTCTGATCCGCGTAGAACGTCACGGTCTTCTCCACGCCGAGGTACTGCACGTACGTCGCCCAACTGCCGGTCTGCCCCGGGTTGAAGGGCAGGGTCAGCGGCACGCCGAGCTGATTCGACGCCCAAGCCGTCTCGTCGTCCTGCGGGGGACAGATGACCTCGATGTCGGCGGTGTCGTTGACCGCGTCGTCGTTGTCGGCGTCCGCCCACGCGCGGTTGAACACCGTGCCGCAGTCGGCCACGTCGGTCTCCGCGCTGATGGTGACCGACGCCGTGTCGTCCTCCATCAGGTCGCCGAAGTTGCAGGTCAGGATCCCGCCCGCGATCGAGCAGTCCGTGTCGTCGGGGTTCTCGAACCAGCTCAGACCGCCGTTCGGCAACGTGTCGGTCAGCACGACGTTCTTCGCCGTGCCCGGCCCGTTGTTCCAGACGTCGATCGTGAACGTGATCGTGTCGCCCGCCGTGACCGTGTCGGCCGCCGCGGTCTTCTCGATGTCGATGTCGGGACACTCGACCACGACGTCGGCGGTGTCGTTGACCGGGTCATCGTTGTCGGCGTCCGCCCACGCGCGGTTCGTCACCGTGCCGCAGTCGGCCGCGTCCGTCTCCGCGCTGATGGTGACCGACGCCGTGTCGTCCTCCATCAGGTCGCCGAAGTTACAGGTCAGGATCCCGCCCGCGATCGAGCAGTCCGTGTCGTCGGGGTCCTCGAACCAGCTCAGACCGCCGTTCGGCAACGTGTCGGTCAGCACCACGTT
>DATHRZ010000014.1:0-7412 GCA_035464655.1 Gemmatimonadota bacterium | reverse complement strand
CAGCAAGCAGAAGCCCGATGTCACGCTCGTTGAGCGCCGGACTGGCCCGAAATTCTCCGGTTTCACGGCCATCGCGAACGATCCGCACGGTCACGAGCCCACCGGCCCGCAAGGTCTTCGTGAGCCCTGTCATCCGCAGGACATCTCCCTGCTCGATGCGGTCGTGATCTTCGGGGTCGACGAACGTCAGCGGCAGAATTCCGAAGTTCACCAGATTCTCGCGGTGGATCCGGGCGTAGCTCTTCACGATCTTCGCGCGAATGCCCAGGTGCCGCGGGGCGAGTGCGGCATGCTCGCGGCTCGAACCCTGCCCATAGTTATGCCCCGCCACGACGGCCCCGCCACCGTCGTCGCGCACGGCGATCGCCCGGTCGTGAAACGTCTCGTCGACCGGCCCGAACACGAACTTCGCGATCTCCGGAACGTTGCTCCGGAAGGGAAGTACGGCATTCCCGGCCGGCATGATCTCGTCGGTGCTGACGTCGTCGTCTAGCTTTATGAGCACGCTCAGGGACAACTCGTCGGGCAAGGGCGGCATGTCGGGCAGCGACACGATGTTCGGGCCCTTCCGCAGCTCGACCTTCGCCGACTCCTCGGGCGAAGGAGGGGGTACCAGCCATTCGGTGCTTACCAGCACATCCTCGTCGGGGATGTCGCGCGGATACGACAGGTTCAGGTCACGCGCGAGATCGCGTGGATCGGTGATCCGACCGGCAATCGCCGAGGCCGTGGCGGTTTCGGGGCTGCACAGGTAGACCCTGTCGTCTTTGGTGCCGGAGCGATCCGGAAAGTTGCGAGGCACGGTGCGCAGGCTGATCGAATCGGTGGCCGGCGCCTGGCCCATCCCGATGCAGCCGTTGCAGCCGGCCTGGTGGATGCGCGCGCCCGCGTCGAGCAACGGCTGCAGGTAGCCTAGCTCGATCAGATTGTGCAGGGTCTGGCGTGACGAGGGGTTGATGTCGAGGGAGACGCTGGGGTCGGCGCCGTGCTCGCCGACCATCGCAGCGGCGATCGCGAAGTCGCGCAGGCCCGGATTGGCCGACGACCCAATGTAGGACTGGTAAATTTCGTCTCCCGCCACCTCGCTCACCGGCACGACGTTGCCGGGGCTGGAGGGCAGCGCGATCAGCGGCACCAGGGACGACAGGTCGATCTCCTCGTTCACGTCGTAGCCCGCCCCTTCGTCGGCCGTGATCTCGGTCCAGTCGTCTTCCCGGCCCTGGGCCGCCAGGAACCGGCGCACCACGTCGTCCGACGGGAACACCGTCGTCGTCGCCCCGAGCTCGGTGCCCATGTTGGCGATGACGTGGCGGTCCATGGCCGACAGCGCTTCCAGGCCCGGCCCGTAGTACTCGATGATACGGCCGACGCCGCCGTCCACGTCGTGGCGTCGCAGCATTTCGAGAATCACGTCCTTCGCGCTCACCCAGTCGGGCAACTCACCGGTGAGGCGAACACCCCACACCTCGGGCATCTTGATGTGGTACGGCTGTCCTGCCATCGCCAGCGCGACCTCGAGGCCCCCGGCTCCCATCGCGAGCATGCCGAGCGACCCGGCCGCCGGCGTATGGCTGTCTGAGCCGAGAAGGCTCTTGCCCGCCACCCCGAAGCGCTGCTGGTGGACGGGATGGCTGACGCCGTTGCCGGGCCGGCTGTACCAGATGCCGAACTTTCGGCAGGCGCTGAGCAGAAACAGGTGGTCGTCCGCGTTGCGGCTGTCGGTCTGAAGCAGGTTATGGTCTACGTACTGGGCCGACAGCTCCGTGCGCACTCTTTCGAGGCCCATCGCCTCGAGCTCGAGCATGACCGTCGTCCCGGTCGCGTCCTGGGTGAGGGTCTGATCGATGCGCAGGGCGATGTCGGATCCCGGATCGAGCGTTCCGTCTTCGAGGTGCGACTCGATGAGCTTCTGCGTGACGTTCTGGGCCATGGTATCCCTGGTCTGAGTGTGCGTCAGTAGCGGAAGATCGCGGCGATCGGGCTGCCCGGCATGTCTTCGGCGTCGAGCGCGTAGATTTCGCCGTCGCGAACCAGCGTCTCGGCCGCCGCGACGTCGAGCAGGTCGTCGTCGCCGTTCACTCGCTTGCCGTGCAGCAGCAGCTTCGTCGTGGCGGGATCGTAGCGGCCCCACTGTTCGACGTCGCGCGCGACGAACAGGGTCTGGACACGTCCGGCGAACGCGGCGGGTACGATGGTCTCGAGCTCGTCGCTGGTGTGCCCTTTGTCGCCGCCGCCCAGCTCGCGATAACGGGCGGTGGCCGCGTCGCGGACCGCCTGGAACTGCGGCTCGACGATGCTCCACGCGCGGTCGCGCAGCTCCTCGGGTGTCGACCGATCGGGATTTCCCTCGACGATCGCTTGCATGATGTTCGGATACTTGCTCACGCTGCGGTATATCGCCGCCACGTAGTCGACGGCGGCGAGGACGAGGGGGCGACTCCGGTCGTGCAACAGGCCCATGATGCCCCGGTCGACCGCCTGAATGTACTTCCGCACCTCGGGCTTCGTGTCGTCCTTGGCGGATCCGTGACCATGGAAGATCACGCCCGGCCCTGCGCCCGGGCCGCCGCCCGACCGGGCGCCTGCAGCCGCCGAGTGAAACTGTAGCGACTTCTCCTCCCAGTCGTAGCCCACCACGTCGCGCAGCGATTCCGGCACGTCGTGCAGGTCGATCGCCCGGATCGAGTCACGGCTCGCATCGAACAGTCGCGACCGCGCCTGGCTGAGCGCCAGGATGTGGAAGCGTCCGTCGCCGGTGAGCAGCGGCAGGAGCGGCTTCACGTGAAAGCGTTCCGATACGACGACCCTTTCACGCAGCTCGATCGGCACCCGGTAACGCCTCATTCCGTCCGGACTGATGAACAGCGCGAGGCCGCGACTCTGGTGTTGCCAGAAGTCCTCGTCTTTGAGAAGCGCTCGCGCGGGGGCGAGGATACCGTCGGCTTCCCGGCCGGAGCCTCCCCCTTCGAGCGCACCCTGTGCTTCGTCCAGCAGATTCGACAGGCGGATCGGATCCTGCTTCGTCTCGGGCCCGCGTTCGTGCGTCGGCAGAAATATGGAAATCCGCGGGGCACCGCGGTCGTCAATCAGTCCCTGAACGGAGTGGGCGTCGAGCATAGGCCTTCCCTTCGGTTGGATGAACCCGTGGCTCGGAGAGCTTCAACGCGGGTCACACATTGTAATATACCCAACCCGGGGCAGGGTGCCGGGAGCTTTGCGAGAGGGTGTCGGGCGCACCGTGTGTAAATCGATTTTCACATGGTCGCGGGGGCGCCCCCTCCACGCCTCCGCAACCGCAGCCGTCCGCCTTCCGCCCACAGCACGAGCGCCAGTGCCAGCAGGCCGTAGACGGCGAAGCCGATCGACAGCGGCAGGACGGTGCCGTCGAACGCCTGGTCGATGAACGAGCCGAGCAGGGCGCCGACCCCGAGCTGCACGGCACCGAGGATCGACGAGGCGGTGCCCGCCACCTGGGCCATGGGCTCCATCGCGATCGAGTTCATGTTCGGAATCATCAGGGCGTGGCCGGCGAACATCGCGGCGAGGCCCGCGAGGAACGGGGCGAGCGCGGGCCGCCCCCCGGAGGACAGAGCGAGCGCGACGAGCCCGGCGGCGGCCAGGAGATAGACGAGCAGTACGGTGTGCGCGACCCGCCGCGTGCCGATGGAGCGGACGAAGCGAGCGTTCACCAGCATCGAGATGCCGGTCACGGCGGCCAGGCCGCCGAAGATGTACGGAAAGTTCGCGTCCTGGTCGAAGGTCTCTCCGAAGATGACTTCCGCGCTGCCCAGGTAGGCGATCAGGACCGCGTACAGCGCGGTCATCCCCAGTCCGTAGCCCACCGTGACCCGGTTCGACACAACGACACGGCCTGCCCGGGCGAGCCGCGTCAGGCTCGCCTCCAGGCGGTACTCGGCGTGGAGCGTCTCGGGCATCCGCACGGTCCACGCCGTTATGCCGACGGCGCAGACCACGCAGACGCCGAACACCCAGCGCCATGACGAAAGCGCCACGATGCCGGCGCCGAGCGTCGGTGCGACGATCGGAACGAGAATGAACACGGCCATCACGTGCGACATCGCCCGCGACATCTCGTCGCCCTCATACGCGTCGCGGATCATGGCGAACGCGATGACCCTGGCCCCGGCGGCCCCGATTCCCCACACGAACCGGGTGACCAGGAGCAGCTCGAGACTCGTCGCCAGGGCGCTCGCGATACCGCCCAGCGCGTAGACGCCGTAGCCGAGGAACAGGCCGGGACGGCGGCCGAACCGGTCCGCCAGCGGTCCGTAGATGAACGTCCCGAGCGCGAGCCCCAGGAAGTAGGTGGTGACCGTCGCGGCGATCGCGTTCGAGTCGGCGGCGAGCCCCAGATCGGCCCGCATCGCGTCGAACGCGGGGAGCATCAGGTCGATCCCGAGGGCGCCGAGCGCCATCGACATCGCGAGGAGCGCCGTGAACTCGAATCGCCCGATACTGCGCAGCCGGCCGGAGACGGTCGGCGTGTCAGGTCTCGTCAAGCGGACGACGGTTCCGACGTCTCCATGGGCAGCCCGGCCTCCTTCCAATCCGCTTTTCCGTCCAGGTAGTCGAGCACCCTGGTATAGCCGAGGCTCTCCAGTTCGTTGGCCGCATGCGTCGAGGCGTGGCAGTCTCGATTGCCGCAGTAGACGACCACCTCGGTGTCGTGGCTCGGGATCAGCACGTGCGCCCGCTGCTTCACCTCGTCGGGGGGAAGGTTCAGGGCGCCCGGCAAATGCCCGTAGGCGTACGAAGCCGGAGCCAGGACTTCGAGCAGGACGAAATCATCCCCGCGGCGGATCTTCGCCCATAATTCGTCACGCGCGATGTGACCCGGCATCTAGCGATAGTTGCCGAACTGCAGCTCGACCCCGTAGTCCTGCGAGCGGACGAAGGCGATCACCTCCTGCAGGGTGTCGCGGGCGGGGGCACTGACGCGCAGCTCGTCACCCTGAATCTGTACCTGGACCTTCTTGAACCCCTGGTCGCGGACATCCTTCGAGATGCGCTTGCCGGTATCCTGGTCGATGCCCTGCTTGAGCACGATCGTCTGACGAGCGCGCCCGAGCGAGCCTTCCTCGACTTTGCCCTCGTCGAGGTTCTTCAGAGGGACCTTCCGGCGGGCGAGCCGCTCCCGGAGCACCTGCCGCAGCGCCTCGAGCCGGTACGCGTCGTCGGCTTCCAGCTTCACGGCGGCGGTCGTCCGGTCGAGCTCGAGCGTGCAGTGCGTGCCCTTGAAGTCGTAGCGCTGCGCGATCTCTTTGCGCGCCTGGTTCACGGCGTTGTCGACCTCCTGGAGGTCGACGCCCGTGCTGATGTCGAACGAGTTGGTTTTGGCCATGGGCGAAAGGTAGCATCCCACGACGGGAGTTCAATCCTCGTCCATCACCCGGTCCGATCGGCTCCCACTTGCATGCTCGTGCCTTCATTTCATGAAAGTCGAGGAGGCCGATCCCGAGACACTTATGTGGATAATGTTTCCATCCATCACCCTCACAATCACTTACAGCCGCGCGTCGTTCATGCGGTAGTTGTGGTACGGGCCGTGCATCCTGTTCATGTGCGCGGTACTTCCTGCAACAGTGGGGCGGATGAGAAAAATCGGCGAGAAAGGGACGAGGCTGGTGGGCGATGCGATAAGCTCCTGGTACCGGTCCACCCTCGACGAAGACGCCTTCCTCGCCGCCCAGGTCGCGCTCAGTTATCTGCTGTTCGGCGTACTGTGGATCATGCTCTCCGATCGCCTTGTGGTGTCGATTGCACATGATCCGGACATGCTCTCCCGGATCCAGACGCTCAAGGGATGGGCGTTCGTGGCGACCACTGCCGTCCTTCTCTACCTGGTCGTTCGCTCGGCCGTCGCGTCGCGCCGAAAGCTGCGACGCGGCAAGGAAGAGACGGACCGGTTCCTCCAGACGCTGATCGCGAACGTTCCGGGCGTCGCCTACGCCTGCCAGGACGATCCGGACTGGACGATGGTCTACGTGAGCGACGGCGCGGCAGGCCTCACGGGGTATACCGTCGAGGAGCTGACCGGACCTGGATCGCCGACCTACGGCGACCTGATCGTCGAGTCCGACCGTCAGCGTGTCCGCGACGAGGTTCGGCGAGCCCTCGTGGGCCGCCGGACGTTCCAGCTCGACTACTACATCCGGACGAAAGACGGAGACGTCCGGCGGGTGTGGGAGCAGGGCCGGGGCGTGTACGGTGAAGGCGGCCGGTTCCGGCACCTCGAGGGGTTCATCTGCGACGTGACCGACCTGCAGAACATCGCTGAGCAGGTCCGTACGGCCTGAAGCACAGCCTGCCGCACTGACGGACTGACCGGTGCCGTACAGGTGAGCTTGACGCGCCGTATTCCGTGCGCTATATATTAATCATATGATTAAATCAGACAATCAAAACGACGGGTGTGACGACACGGAAGCGTGCATTCTCGATGCGGCACGCGAAGTGTTTCAGCGACGCGGCACGGCCGGGGCGCGCATGGCCGAGATTGCCGAACAGGCAGACGTGAACCAGGCCCTGCTTCACTACTACTTCGGTAGCAAGGCGAAGCTGGCCGAGGCGGTATTTCAGCGCGCCGCGCGGGATCTCCTTCCTGCCGTCCTGGAGGTGCTGATGTCCGACGCCGGTCTGCCCGAAAAAGTACGGCGGGTGGTGGAAATCGAGCTCGATACGCTGCTTCGGCACCCGTTCCTGCCCGGATACGTCCTGTCTGAATTGAATCATCATCCGGAGCGGGTCGATCAGTTTCTCGAGGCCGTGGCGGGGGTTCGCATCGCCGAGGTGGCACCTCGATTGTTCGAACGACTCGACGCCCAGCTCACCGCGGCCGCCGCAGCCGGAGAAATTCGTCCGATCGCGCCCGAGCAGTTCGTCATCAATCTACTCTCGCTGTGCATCTTCCCGTTCGCCGCACGGCCGATGCTCGCCGCCGTCACGAGGATGGACGACGACGACTTCCGCGCCATGATCGAGCGGCGCAAGACGGAGTTGCCGGAGTTTTTTCTGCGGGGATTGAGACCATGAAATCACGGTTCACTGCGCTCACGGCCCTCGCTCTGGTCGTTCTTCCGTCATCCGTGGGAGCGACTCCCCAGGCACAGGCTCAGGAGGCCGACGCCCGGGCCGACACCCTGACCCTGGGCCGCCTGCACGAGGCGGCCCTCCGTCACGACGCGCGTGCCGCGCAGGGCGCCCTGAACGAATCCGCGCTCGAGCTCAGACTCCGCAGCCTGGCGAGCGAGTGGCTGCCGGGCATCCGTATCCGCGGTGAAGCGCGCTATCAGTCCGATGTGACGCGTATCGAAGCGTTCGCCTCGGAGGGTGAAGCGCCGGTGATCGAGTTTCCGGAGGTTCCGAAGGATCGCTACGAAGCGGCGCTGGGG
>DATHRZ010000013.1:0-9965 GCA_035464655.1 Gemmatimonadota bacterium | reverse complement strand
ATGAGTACGAAGCGCTCGATGCCGGCCCGTCCGGCGGCGGCCGCGAGGGCGGCGGTTCCCGCGGCGTTCACGCGTTCGAACACGGCCGGGTCGGAGGCGATCGTCACGCCGCCGACGTGCATGACGTCGGAGACGCCGGCGAGGGCCGCGGCCAGCCGATCGGGATCCTCGAGGTCGGCCACGACCGTCTCGATCGGCAGGGGGTCCAGCCAGCGGGTGTCGCTGGTCGGGCGGATCGTGGCGCGAACCTCGTATCCGGCCTCGACGAGCAGCTCGGCGACGTGGCTGCCGAGAAATCCGGTGCCGCCCGTCAGCAGTACGCGTCTCACAGGGACCGGTCGTAGATCCGGTACCTCTTGTAGGCCTCCGCGCCCATCTTCCGGAGCGGCGTTATCATGTGGAGGTTGTCTTCGAGAATCCAGCCGAACTCTCCCTCGATGATTCCCTTCTCGTGCGCCGCCCGGATGATCCGCAGGTACAGCAGGTTGTCGATGCCGCGCTGCCGATGTTCCGGCACCAGACCCAGCGTCAGGACGCGTCCCGTGTCGATCGAGCGCGCGTGCCAGAGGATTTTCAACAGGCCGAACGGAAACAGCTTCCCGTCGGCATGCTTCAGGGCCTGGTTGTAGTCCTTGAGCCAGAGGGCGAACCCGATCGGTTCTCCGTTCTCGTCTTCGACGATCACGACCTGTTCGGGGTCCTTCTTGAGCAGCGGCTTCAGTTCGTGCGCCATGAACCGAATCTCCGCCTCGGTCATCGGCACGAAGCCCCAGTTTCTCTCCCAGGCGGCGTTGTAAACCTGCCGCACTCGCTCGAGCTCCGCCTCGAATTCGTCCATGTCGATGTGGCGGACGGTAGCGTCGAGCCGTTGTGCGAGGCGACGCTCGCGCTTGAGCAGAAACTCGGGAATCTCGGGCAGAACGAGGTGCAGGGCGAGAAGGTCCTGGGCCTTCTCGAAACCCGCTGCTTCGATCAGCCGCTCGTAGTAGGGTGGGTTGTACGGCATCATCACGACGGGCTGCATGTCGAAGCCGTCGACCAGCAGCCCGACTTCCTCGTTGGTCGAGAAGCTGGCCGGACCGCGCATCACCTCGAGGTCGCGCTCGCGCAGCCAGTCGGCGGCCGTCGCGAACAGCGCGTCGGCGGTCTCCTGCCGGTCTTCACACTCGAAGAAGCCGAAGAACCCGACGGGCTCGTCGTGGAACGCGACGTGGTTGCGGTTGTGAATGGCGACGATCCGGCCGACCGTCGTGTTTCCGCGCCGGGCGACGAACGGCTCGACCTCGGAGTGTTCGTGGAACGGATGCTTCTCGGGGTCGAACATGGTGCGGACGTCGCGTATCAGCGGCGCGACCCAGTGCGGATCGTCCGCGTAGATCGCGTAGGGAAGGCGCAGGAATTCGCGGAACGGACGGCCGCCCCGGGCCGGTTCGACCCGAAGCGCCGCGCCGGGTCCGGTCAAATCAGTCCGAACTCCTTGCCGACGCGCTCCATGACCTCGAGCACGAAGTCGAGCTGCTCGTCGGTGTGCGTCGCCATGTAGCTGGTGCGGATGCGTCCCTCGCCCTCGGGTACGGCCGGCGGCACCACCGGATTCGTGAACACGCCGGCCTCGAACAGGGCCCGCCAGAACTTGAAGGTCGTCGTCATGTCGCCGACGAGGATCGGCACGACGGGTGTTTCGGTGTCGCCGAGGTCGAACCCGAGCGCCCGCAGGTCTCGCATCATGCGCCGCGTATTCTCCCACAGGCGCTCGCGACGCTCGGGCTCCGTGCGGATGATCCGCACGGCCTCGATGACCGTCGCCACGGCCGAGGGCGGCATGCTGGCGCTGAACATCAGGGCCCGGGCCTGGTTGCGCAGGAAATCGATCACGATCTCGTCGCCGGCGACGAAGCCGCCGATCGAAGCGAGCGACTTCGAGAACGTGCCCGTGATCAGGTCGACCTCGTCGGTCAGCCCGAAGTGCTCGGCCGTGCCGGCCCCCGTCTCGCCGAGGATGCCGAGCGAATGCGCGTCGTCGATCAGCACCCCCGCGCCGTACTGCCGCCGCAGCTCGACGATGCGGGGCAGATCGACGATGTCGCCCTCCATGCTGTACACGCCGTCGACCACGATGAGCTTGCCGCGCTCGGGATCCGTCTTCGCGAGCTGGCGTTCGAGCTGGTCGAGCTCGGCGTGGCGGAACCGCTTGATCTCGCCCCAACCGAGACGCGCGCCGTCCTGGATGCAGGCGTGATCGAGCTTGTCGAGAAAGATCGTGTCCGTGCGGCCGATCAGGGCGCCGATCGTTCCGAGGTTCGTCTGGTAGCCCGTGCTGAACACCAGCGCGTCGGGCTTTCCGACCCAGTCGGCCAGGTCTTCCTCGAGCTGGTCGTGCAGGTCGAGGTTGCCGTTCAGGAAACGGCTGCCCGTATTGCCACTGCCGTACTTGAGGAGCGCCGCTTTCGCGGCCTCGAGGATCCGCGGATCGTGCGTCAGCCCCATGTAATTGTTGGAGCCGATCATGATCTTCTTCTGTCCGTCGATCACGACCTCGGTGTCGCGCGATTCCTCGATCCGCTGAAAATACGGATATAGACCGGCCGCACGCAGATCGCGGGGAACGGTGAAAGCTTCGGCCTTGGCAAAGACCTGCATACGATTCGACCTTTCGGGGGTGTTCCGGGCCGGGGCGGCGCCGTCGGGCTGCCCGGTATCGGCCGCCAAGCTACCGGCGGCCTCGGAAGTGGGCAAGAAAGGCTTGTGTGCCGGATCGGTCATGTGGTCTCCGCGCATGTGGGCGGTTTCCAGGCGCAGGGCGCCGGGATCGTCGTCCCTGAATGTAGATGCGGCGCGCACGCGGGCCAAACGAGCGTCAGATCTTGAACTCCGTGAACAGGCGCTTCTCGGTCTCGCCCTCGCCCAGCAGCTCGGCCTCGAGCTCCACGTGCGCCTCGAGACCGCTGCCGCGCAGCTTGCCGCGGAACAGCTGGTCGAGCTGGAACACGCCGGCCGAGTTCGACATCAGAATCCGAATGCGGATCGGGCGCTCTTCGCCGCGCTCGATCTTGATTTCCTCGATCGCCGCCGCCGATACGGAGTGGATGCTCACCGAGCCCGCCTCGAACGGAATCCGCGACCGTCCCTTCGCCATGTCGAGCGCGTCGGCGATCCGCACGACCCCCGCCTCGATCGTCAGCGGCTGACCGCCGGTGCGATGCGAGATGATCGCGTGCAGGACCTCGGAGCGGATGATCGTCGCGACGCCCGGCGGATAGATGCCGACGAGCAGCGTATCGAGCTTGCGCTGCGCGATGAACAGTGAGTACGCCTCGTGATCGACGCGATGGATCGACATTCCGAGGTCGTGAAGCAGCGCCGCCAGCGCCACGACCACCTCGGCGTCCTGCTTGTCCATACCGTAGTTCTCGACCACGCCGGGGACGATGCCGCCATCCATCAGCAAGCGCAGCAGACGCGTCGCGATGTTGAGGACGATCTTCACGTGCACGGGCCCGTGGTCGGTCATTCCGAGCCGTTCGATCGCGTTGACGTTGGCCGCCGTCCACAGGGCGTACAGGTCGTCGTCGGCGTTCACCCGCTCGATGAGCTCGTGCAGCCTCGGGTTGTGCCGGTCGGGGACGGACATCTCGATTCGATCGGCCAGCCGGTCCTCGACCGTCCGACCGGTGTCCGTCGTCATGTCGAACTGATCGGGCTCGCTATCCATCGGGTGTTTCTCCGGGTGTTGTTCGCGTGCCGGGAGCGGGCGACCGGCTCTCGCCGTTCCGGTTGAGCAACCGCGCCATCTCGCGTCGAAACAAGGGGTCGGCAGCGATGTCCTGGTGCGTCGCGTCGGGCAGCGGTATCAGCCGGGCGCGGGATCCGAGCAGTTCGGCCAGGCGTCGGCCCTGCGAGAACGGGACGGTCCGGTCCCCTTCGCCGTGGAAGATCGCGATCGGAAGGTCGTGGCGACACTCCGACAGTGCCAGGTCGGTTCGCAGCGGATAACGCAGGAGGCCGATCGGAACGTACGGCACGAGGCGGCGTGCCAGGTCGCGGGCGCTGTAGAACGAAGCGAGCAGGACGAGGCGGGCCGGCGGCGGCTCTGACTCGCAGGCGAGGCGGGCGGCGAGCGCGGCGCCGAGCGAGTAGCCGACCAGCGTGACGTCGGCCGGGTCGTATCGGGCGGTCGTCCATTTCCACACGCGATCGATGTCGGCGTGGAGCTGCGCCTCGCTCTCGATCCGGCCGCCGCTCTTCCCGTATCCCCGATAGTCGATCACCAGAAAGTCGTGTCGGGCCTCGACGTACAGGTCGGCGTGCCAGCCCCAGTCCTGCAGGTGTCCCGCGTTTCCGTGCAGGTAGAGCACGACGGGGTTGCCGGCGGGCGAAACGTCGGTCGACTCCGGACGCTGCGTGGCGCGGCTCGCGCTCGCGGGGAACAGGAGCGCGTTCAGCTCGACGCCGGGCTCGACCTCTATCCAGTGCTCTTCGAACGGTCGGTCGAATCTGAACTCATGGCTCGTCGCGAGGCGCGACGGCTGAAAGATGATCGACTCCTGGCGAAAGTAGTACCAGACGCAGACGATTCCCCACGCCACGACGGCCGCCCCGATCCAGGCGAGAATCCGCATTGGGGCGTCACGGCCCGGTCGTCTGCGCATCGAGCGCCTGGCGGAGTCCCGCGACCATCCCCCGCAGGTCGGCGGTCAGGAGGCCGAGCCAGCGACCCTCGTGCTGCCGATAGCTGGCGACGGCGGTCTGCGACATCTCGAAGCCCTCGATGTTCAGGTTCATACGGTACACGACGTGGGCCGTATCGCCCTCCATGATGTGCCCGACCACGTCGGCCTCGACCGACTGCATGGCCGCCGAGGTCGCCGGGTCGGCACCGAGGGCGAACGAGATGATCGTCTCGTAGATATCGCGGCCGCTGAGCGCCGTCGCCTCCTCGACGGATGGGGTGCCGAACACCTCGGTGCGAAGCTCCGCCATCTGCTCGGCTTCGAGCACAGGCTGGAAGAGCTCGCGCAGCTCGTCGAGGGCAGCGGGATGCATGAGGTCGGCCATCCCCTCGTAGTCGGAGGTACGGATGCGGTCGACCAGCGACACCGTGGCCGCCTCGGGCGTCGACGCGTCGAGCTCGCCGGCGGGCCGCGCCGCGGTGGCTTCCTGGGCCGCGAGGGGGGCGGCGGCCGGGAGCGCCAGAAGGAGCGTGGCGAGGGCGGCGCTGGCGATGGACCGCCACGCGCTCATCGATCTTCCTCCTTCTCGAACGCCCAGTGACCCTGCACATACGCCGTCACCGTGAGGTCTTCGGGCTCGGGCATCGCCTGGTCGGCGGCCGCCCGGCTCATCTCCATCGCCTCCATGCGCAGCATCGGTCGGGGCACGGAAACCCCTTCCGTGGAGAGCAGAATCACGTTCCCGAGACGCCCACCCGCCGCCGCCGCAACCGTCTGCGCGTCGCCCCGCGCCTTCTCGACCGCCAGCGTCAGGGCCCGCTGGCGCGCCGCTTCCTCTTCCGACGACGAGTACGCGACGTGATCGATCTGCGTGGCGCCGGCGCCCACGGCCGCCTGGATGATCCGTCCGACGTCGGCCAGGTCGTTGGTCGTGACCCGCAGGCTACGCTCGGCGAAGTAGCCGGCGTCGCGTGGCCCGTCGGGCCTGTACTCGCGGTTCGGACCGATGCGCACGCCGGTCAGCCGCAGGGAGTCGGGCTCGAGGTCGAGCGCCTCGAGCGCTTCGGTCACGTCTTCGGCGGTGGCGAGGTTGCGTGACGCTGCCTGGTCGGGCTCGGGCGCGATCGTTCGGACGGTGACCGACACGCTCGCGCGGTCGGGCCGGAGCATGACCTCGCCGTTCCCGGAGGCGGTGACCACGGCTCGGTCGGGCCCGACTTCGATCTCCTGGGCGGCGAGGGACGCTACCGGAAGGCACAGCGCGAGAGCTGTGAGTGGGGCGACGAAAGCATGACGCGACATGGAAGAGCTCCTGTAGACGATGGCCCCGGGAGACGAACGACGTTCCCGTCTCGGCTATCAACGTACCGCGAGCGGGGCCTCGATGAGAATTCGGTGTCGAAATTTCGGTGGCGCGACCGCGGACGGTCCCCGAACTTCGGTCCATGACGACGAACGGAGACGGGGAGGAGCGAGCGACGACGCGCGAGCTGCCGCCGCGACGGACGATGCTCGATGCGTTCCTCGGGCGCGACGCGGCCTTCGAGGGCGTCTTCGTGACGGCCGTGGTGACGACCGGCATTTTCTGTCGGCCCACCTGCTCGGCGCGCAAGCCGAAGCCGCAGAACGTCGAGTTCTACGCCACGCCGCGCGATGCGCTGGTGGCGGGGTACCGGCCATGCCGACGCTGCCGGCCGCTGCGCCCGGCGGGCGCGACGCCCGCGTGGATCGCCCCGCTCGTCGAGGCCGTCGAGGCGGACCCGACCCGCCGCTGGCGGGACGCCGACCTGCGGGAGCTCGGGCTCGACCCGGCGCGCGTGCGCCGCTGGTTTAAGTCGCAGCACGGAATGACCTTTCACGCCTACAGTCGCGCCCGCCGCCTGGGCGAGGCGATCGGCCACATACAGGAGGGACGCCAGGTGTCGAGAATGGCCCATGAAGCAGGGTACGAATCACTCAGCGGGTTCACCGAGGCACTGAGGCAGCTCGCCGGCCGCGCGCCGGCCACGCTCGAAGACGCCCGCGTGGTGACGGTCAAGCGGATTCCGACGCCGCTCGGGCAGATGGTTGCCGGCGTGGCGGACGGGCGGCTGGTCCTGCTCGAGTACGCCGACCGGCGCGCCCTGCCGTCGCAGTTCGCGCGGCTGTCGAAAGCGCTCGACGCCGTGTTCGTGCCGGGCGAGGACGACGTGTTGTCGGAGCTGACCCGGCAGCTCGAGACCTACTTCGCGGGCGAACGCCGCGAGTTCGACATTCCGCTCGAGACCTCGGGCACCGAGTTCCAGGAACAGGTGTGGGCGGTGCTGCGCGCGATTCCGCCGGGCACCGTACGGAGCTACGGCGCCGTGGCCGAGGCGATCGGCCGGCCGACGGCCACCCGGGCGGTGGCGCGCGCCAACGGCGACAACCGGATCGCGATCCTCATCCCGTGCCACCGCGTGATCGGCGCCGACGGCTCGCTCACCGGCTACGGCGGCGGCCTGTGGCGCAAGAAGCGGCTGCTGGAATTGGAAGGGTTGTCGGCGCTCGAGGACGGGACGTATCCGCTGGAAGAGGCGCACCGGCAAGTGGAGCTGTTGTAGGGCGGTGACGGAATCGGACACGTTTCAGCTGAAACGTGTTTGGCGTCGTCGGCTCAGTCGTCGCGTTCGCTCGCGAGCTTCCACTTCTTGCGGAGCTTCTCGCGGTCCGTGTCTTTCACGACATACGACTCGGCGTAGCCGCAGTCGACGCAGACGTAGTGCCGCACGCCCACCTTCGTACCCCAGGTGCTGCCGAGCGGGATCATTCCGGTCGAGTCCTTCCACGGACTCGGCTTCGGGCCGCGGCGGACGTTGGTCGACCCGCACTTCACGCACTTGCCGCGGTTCACGGGTCGGCCCTCACTCCCACGTCTTCGCGACCTCGGCCACCCAACTCTCGTAGCTCCGCGGCTGGCGGCCGAGGAACTCCCGGCAGGTCTCGACTTCCTGCGCCGTGGCGAGGAGGCCGTGCTCGATGAAGTACTCGTACATGATGACCAGGTCCTCGACCAGCCACTCGGGCATCGCCAGGCTCATTTGCTCCGCCCACGCCTCGAGGTCGTCGCCGATGTACTCGATCGGCCGGTCGAGGGCCTCCGACCAGATGGCGGCGTTCTTCTCGCCCGTGTGGGCCTCGGGACCGACGACGGGATACGTCTTGCCCGCGTGGCCGCTGCCGAGCAGGCAGCGCATGGCGATCAGGGCGATGTCGTTGCAGTCGACGTGGCTGACGCCCACGGGTCCGATCGGCTGCGGATAGATGCCCGGTCCCATGAGCATCGGGCGGAAGTCGAGGTCGTTCTGGTAGAAGTTGTTCGGGGCGACGATCGTCCACTCGAGCCCCGTGCGGGCGAGCTCCTCGGCGATC
The DNA here is from genome assembly GCA_035464655.1 of Gemmatimonadota bacterium. Taxonomy (GTDB): domain Bacteria; phylum Gemmatimonadota; class Gemmatimonadetes; order Palauibacterales; family Palauibacteraceae; genus JARFPW01. Next base: position 1,905 of record DATHRZ010000013.1, on the reverse strand, counting down.
TCGACCTTCGAGCGGAAGTGCGGGATGTGGTCGGCTTCTTCGGCCTCGTGCACCGACTGGAACACGACCCGATCGACGCGGGCGTCGACCGCGGCCCACACCGCGTCGCGGCCGATCTGCGCCTCGTCGGGATGGAGCGGCGTCAGAAGATACACGGCGGTCGCGCCCGTCATCGCACGGACGACCGAGTCACGATTTTCGAAGTCGCCCTCGACGTATTCGGCGTTCTCGGGCAGGGGCGGCTTGCCCGTCGGGCTTCGCGTCATCACCCCGACGTCGTTGCCGGATTCCGCCAGCTCCCTCACGAGCCGCTTTCCCACGTTGCCCGTTCCACCGGTGACGACGATCCGCACATGATCCTCCTGCTGTGGTTTGCAACTTCGGTTCAATGTAGGGCCGGCTGCCGTGGAAAGGGATGCGCCCGGCCGCATATATTGCCGCCATGGACGACCGACTGCTTCCGATCCAAGGCATCTTCCGCAGTAACGAGAACCTGTTCCGCGCCGCACTCGCCGACGTGGGCGCCGTCGCCTGGCTCCAGCGCAGCGGTGAGGCGAACCACCTGGCGTTTCTGGCCGTTCACCTGGCCGGCGCCCGTTACTACATCGTGAGATTCCTCGGCGGCGAGGCACGCGATCCGCTCGAACGCTACCACGAGAAGGCGCGCAGCATCGACGACATCGCCGAGTTTCCTCCCCCGGCCGAGGTGCTCGCGGCCTGGGACGAGGTGGCACCGCTGCTCGACGGGACGCTGGCGGAGGTGACGCCCGCCTTCCTCGACGGCGACAGCGGCCTGCCCTTCCCCACGCCCGGTCCGACCCGGCTCGACGCGCTCAGCTTTCTCGCCCAGCACGAGGCCTATCACCTCGGCCAGATGTGCCTGATCCGCCGAATCCACGGCCTGGCCGCAGCGGAGTGGCCGCGGTTCTAGCTGCCCGCCAGCTCGGTCGTCAGAAACGCGTACAGGGCGTCGATCTCGGCGTCCGTGAAGTACGAGAACCGCTTCCGGCTCATATCGTCCATCAAGCGCAGGTCGCGCCCGTCGAACGGCTCGCCGGTCCGCATCAGCGTTTGGAACTGCTCGGGCGTGTAGGCCGCCGTGATCGCGAGGTTCGGGCTGTCGAAACCGCCGCCGAGGTCCAGACCGTGGCACTCCGTGCACGAGGTCATCGCCAGGTAGCGGCCCAGGGCGATCGGATCGGAGCCGTCCCCGGGATCCAGGCGCGTCGCCTCGTGATCGATTTCTTCCGCCGCGGGTTGGAAGTCCCCCTTCACGAACAGGAATCGCCCCAGGGGCCCCAGCCGGAGGTCCGCCTCGGGGCCGTCCGTGGGAGGCAGCCTGCGCAGGAAGGCGATGATTGCCCCGAGATCCTCGTCGGTGAGATGGTATAGCATCGACGAAGGCATGGCGGCCACGCTGCGTCCGTCGGCGCGCACACCGTGGCGAATCACGCGGTTCAACTCGGCATCCGACAGCGAGCGGACCGCCCGCGTCAGATCGGGCGCCGTGATGGTCCCGAGCATCGGATCCTCGAAGAACACACCGCCCTCCGCGACCTCTCCATGACAACCGTTGTAGCAACCGCGAATCCTGGCAAGGCGCTCGCCTTCGGCAATCGACGCGGAATCGCTCGGGATGGCGATGGGTTCGGCCTCCACCTCGTACGTCTGGTTGAGCAACTGCTCCGACAGGCCGTACACGGCTCCGGCGGCGACCAGCAGAAGGAGAACCAGGGCCAGCGCGCCGCGGCCCAGCCACTTCAAGGCGGTTCTCATGACTTCCTCCTCACATATAGCGCAACACAGTCCCCGCGTGCTTCGCCTTGAACCCACGATACCAGAGGCACACGGGATACAACACGACGAGGCCGACGGTCATGGCGATCGTCGAGACGAGCAGCCCCT
>DATHRZ010000012.1:0-185257 GCA_035464655.1 Gemmatimonadota bacterium | reverse complement strand
CTCGCCGAGCTGCCCGTCACGGGGTCCTCCGGCATCGCCCACACGCGCTGGGCGACGCACGGAGAGCCGAGCGAGACGAACGCCCACCCGCACGTCGACACCTCGGGCGAGATCGCCGTCGTGCACAACGGCATCATCGAGAACGCCGACTTGCTGCGGGCGGAGATGCGGCGGCGCGGCCACGAGATTCGCTCCGACACCGACTCCGAAGTGCTCGCCCACCTGATCGCCGACCAGGCGGAGCCACCGCTCCACCTGGCCGTCGCGCGGGCGCTGCGCCTGGTCGAGGGCACGTTCGGGATCGCGGTGGTGTCGGCCCGCGAGCCGGGCCGCGTCGTGTGCGCCCGTCGCGGCTCCCCCCTGATGATCGGTCTCGGCGAGGGCGCCGTGTACGCGGCCTCCGACGCGTCGGCGCTCCTGCCGTACACGCGCCGCGTCGTCTACCTGGCCGACGGCGAGATGGCCGTGTTCGACGCCACCGGCTGCGATATCATCCGGATGGACGAGATGACGCGCGTCGACAAGCAGATCGAAGAAATCGAATGGGATCTGCAGGAGGCGGAGCGCGGCGGCTATCCGCACTACATGCTCAAGGAGATCCACGAGCAGCCCGACACGATCGAGGCGACCCTGCGCGGCCGCATCGCCGATGGCGGGCGCGCCGTGCGGCTGGGCGGGCTGCACGACGTGGCCGATCGGCTCGACGAGGTGCGGCGGGTGATCTTCACGGCCTGCGGAACCTCGTGGCACGCCGGACAGATCGGGGCCTACCTGACGGAGGAGATCGCGCGGATCCCGGCCAGCGTCGAGTATGCCTCGGAGTGGCGCTACCGTGACCCGGTGCTGCACAACGGCACGCTCATCGTCGGAATCTCGCAGTCGGGAGAGACGGCCGACACGCTGGCGGCGCTCGAGCTGGCGCGCGACCGCAACTGCCTGTCCCTCGGCGTCGTCAACACGGTCGGCAGTTCGATAGCCCGGCTCACGGACGCGGGCATCTACCTGCACGCCGGGCCCGAGATCGGGGTGGCCTCGACGAAGGCATTCACCTCGCAGGTCGTCGCGCTCACCCTGTTCGCGCTCTGGATGGGCGCCCGCCGGGGGCTCGACCCGGAGCGCGCCCGCGAGTTCATCGCCGCCCTCAGGGCGCTGCCCGACCAGGTGAGGCAGATCCTCGCGCGCGCCGACGAGATCGAGGCGCTGGCCGGCCGGCTGCTCGTCCCGAACAACTTTCTCTACCTCGGCCGGGGCTACAGCTTTCCCGTGGCGCTCGAGGGAGCCCTCAAGCTGAAGGAGATCAGTTACGTGCACGCCGAGGGGTTCTCGGCCGCCGAGATGAAGCACGGCCCGATCGCCCTGATCGACGAGAACATGCCGGTGGTGGTCGTGGCGCCGCGCGACGCGAGCTACCCCAAGGTCCTGTCGAACATGCAGGAGGTGAAGGCGCGGGGCGGGCGGCTGATCACGATCTCCAGCGAGCCGAACGGTCTCGGCGAGCTGTCGGACGAGCTGTTCACGGTTCCGCAGACACTCGACTCACTCCTGCCGGTGCTGACGAGTGTGCCGCTGCAGCTCCTCGCGTATCATATCGGGGTGCTGCGCGGCTGCGACGTCGACAAGCCGCGCAACCTCGCCAAGAGCGTCACGGTCGAATAAAGGAACGCCCAGCGTGCAGAAGATCCTCCACATCGTAGGCGCCCGCCCGAACTTCATGAAGATCGCGCCCGTGATGCAGGCGTTCGCCCGCACGGGCGAAGCGAAGCAGACCCTGGTTCACACCGGCCAGCACTACGACGCCGAGCTCTCGAAGTACTTCTTCGAAGACCTCGAGCTGCCGCGGCCCGACGTGGATCTCGGCGTCGGCTCCGCGAGCCACGCCGTGCAGACGGCGCGCGTGATGATCGCGCTCGAGTCGGTGCTCGAGCGCGTCGAGCCCGACTGGGTGTTCACGGTGGGTGACGTGAACTCGACGGTCGCGGCTGCCCTCGTGGCGGCCAAGCTCGGCATCCGCGTGGCGCACGTCGAGGCCGGCCTGCGCAGCGGCGACTGGACGATGCCCGAGGAGATCAACCGCGTCGTGACCGATCGACTGAGCGACCTCCTGTTCACCACAGAAGCCTCGGCCAATGAGAACCTGCGGGCCGAAGGCGTGCCCGAAGAGCGGATCCACTTCGTCGGCAACGTGATGATCGATACGCTGCTCCAGCACCGGAAGCGCTCCCTCGAGCTCGAGGTACACGCCGACATGGGGCTCGACGAGCGCAAGTACATCCTCGTCACGCTGCACCGTCCCTCGAATGTCGACGACCCCGAGCGGCTGGCCGCCCTGCTCGCGGCCCTGGGCGAACTGACGGCGGGCACCGGACACCCGGTGGTGCTCCCGCTGCACCCGCGCACCTCGGAACGCGTGCGGCGCCTCGACCTCGAGCATCTGCTGGCGCCGCTCCACGTGCTGCCCCCGTTGCGCTACCTCGAGTTTCTCGGCCTGATGGCGACGGCCGGCCTCGTGGTTACCGACTCGGGCGGCATCCAGGAGGAGACGACGGTCCTCGGCGTGCCCTGCATCACGGTGCGGCCGAACACCGAGCGCCCCGCCACGATCACCCACGGGACGAACCGGCTGTACGACGGGGATCCGTCCGGGTTGCTCGACGAGGCGCGCTCGGCGCTGCTCGAACGGCGCGACGGACGCACACCCCCTCTGTGGGACGGCCACGCCGCCGAGCGCATCGCCCGGATCACCCTCGCCCTCGAGGGAGTGGGCCGAGACGCGAAATCCTCTCGAAGTATGCAAAATACCGCCGCTCACGGGGCTCGATCGGGCGCCTGAGGACCGGTCGGACCCCACGGATCGGTGCATGGATATGCGCCGATCCCCTCCATTCGTAGCATTTCTCCCACACGCTGCCGCGGCCGTGGCGCACGTCCGCTACACACCGGCCCGCGTCTTGCCCCGAACCGTCAGTGTGTGCGCCCGCGAAGCTCCGGGCGAGGCCCACGAGGTAATCCGAGAACTCTGACCGGGCATTCGAGGCGGGATGGCGGAAAGACCAGGGGAAGCGACCGAATCTTTGGAACTGGACGACGACACCGTGGACGCGGCCGAAGCGCGCGACATCGACGCACTTGACGACGCGGAGGGTTCCGGCACCCTCGACGACGAGGCGCGAGCCGCCGTCCGCGTATACGTGGTCGACGACGAGCCCAGCATCCTCGAGAGCTGCGACACGGTGCTCGGGGGCGAGGGCTACACCGTCGAGGTCGAACGACGGGCCGAGGAGGCCCTGCGACGCGTTCGTTCACAGGCTTACGACATCGTCCTGATCGACCAGAACATGCCGAACGTGCACGGCCTCGACCTGCTGGCCGAAGTACGCAAGCGCAACCCCGACGCCCTCGCGATCGTCATGACCGGCCACGCGACGCCCGAGAGCAGCGTGCGGGCGATCCAGGCCGGCGCCTGGGACTACCTCCCGAAGCCGTTCACGGCCACTCAGCTGCTCGTGCTCGTGGGACGTGCGGCCCACACCCTCGTGCGCAGCCGCAAGATCCAGCGGCCGACCGAAAAGAAGGGAATTCTCGTCGAGCGGGGCGGCAGCCCCATCCTCGGGATCTCCGCCTCGATGCGCGAGGCGGTAGCCAAGGCCCTGAAGGTCGCCCCGACCGACGCCTCGGTGTTCATCACGGGCGAGAGCGGTACCGGGAAGGAACTGTTCGCGCAGTACATCCACCGCGAGAGCCGGCGTTCGCGGCGTTCGTTCGTGGCCGTCAACTGCGCGGCCCTGCCCGGCGAGCTGCTCGAGTCGGAGATGTTCGGCCACAAGCGCGGCGCCTTCACCGGCGCGATCCGCGACAAGGCCGGGCTGCTCGAAATCGCCGACCAGGGCACGTTCTTCCTCGACGAGCTGGCCGAGATGCCGATGCCGCTCCAGGCGAAGCTGCTGCGCGTGCTCCAGGACGGGGTGCTGCGGCGCGTCGGGAGCGAGAAAGACGACGCCGTCGTCGACGTGCGCTTCATTTCCGCCACGAACCGCGACCCGGAGGACGCCCTCGAAGAAGGCCTCCTGCGGCACGACCTCTACTACCGACTGCGAGTGGTGCCCATTCGCCTGCCGTCCCTGCGAGACCGGCCGGAGGACATCCCCGTGCTGATTCGACACTTCATCGACCACTTCTGGCGCCGCCATCAGATCCCGGGCGAAGGCCCGCCGCGGCTCGCCAGAGAATCCCTTGACCGACTCGTCAACTACGAATGGCCGGGTAACGTGCGCGAACTCCAGAACGTTATCGAAAACCTGGTCGTCCTGTCGGATCCCGAAGAGGAGATCCAGCCTGACAGGCTCACCATTCTAGGGGGCGGGTCGGACACCTACTCGTCGATCTCCGGCCTTCCGACGGTGGACGGCGACATGCCGTTCCACGACGCGAAACAGGAGATCGTCGATCGCTTCGAGCGCGAGTACCTGTCGCAGCTGGTCGCGCGCACCGAGGGCAACATGTCCGAGGCGGCGCGCCAGGCGGGCATCGACCGGACGACGCTGTATCGCCTGATGGACAAGCACAATCTTGCGAGGGAAGCCTTTGCGTCCTGACGGAGACCGTGGCGGGGTGATCCCCCTGCACGGCGCCGCCGCGGAGCGCGCCCAAGACACGGGTGCCGACCGGGGTTCGTGGGATCTCGAGCGCATCGTGTTCGACGCGCCGGTCCCCCTGCGCCCGCTGATCGTCGATCTGCTCGGCGCGGTGGGCGTGGCAGACGCGGGCCTTCGCGACCTGCGGCGCCGGCTGCCCGAGCGCCCGGCCACCGAGTGTGCGCCCGACGAGATGGGGGCCGCGGTGGCGCTCGTGCGCGCGGCCGTCGAGCAGGCGTCCGCCGCGGGCGCCTCGGCCGAGACCACGCGCACGCGGCATGCCTGCCTCGACGCCGCCTCCGTCGCGTGGGCCGAAGACGCCCTGGAGCGACGCTCCCGCAAGCAGCGCCATCTGCTGCGCGACGTGTCGCACGACATTCGCTCGCCGCTGAACTCGATTCTGTTCCTGGCCGACGCCCTGCGCAGCGGTCACAGCGGCGAGCTGAGCGGCGTGCAGAAGCGGCAGGTCGACGTGCTGTTCATGGCCGCCGTGACCCTCGTCAAGCTCGTCAACGACTTGATCGACTACTCCCACCTCGACGACACGGCGGAGATCGCCGTGGCCAAAACGGCCTTCTCGACCGCCACCGTGATCGACGAGGTCCGCGGGCTGCTGGGGCCGCTGCTCGAGTACCACGACGTCGAGCTGACGATCGACGAGTCGGACGACGCGCCCCGCCAGGGCGACGCCCGGCTCCTCAACCGGATCCTGCTGAACCTGGTCTCGAACGCCATCCAGGCGATGCCCGAGGGCGGACGCGTGCGCGTCGCGGTCGAAGACCACGACGAAGGCCTCGAGGTGCGGGTCGAAGACGACGGTCCGGGCGTCGACCTGGCCGAGGTACGCGATTCGCTGGACGCCGCCGTGGCCGGAGAGTCGCTGGCCGAGACCGACGGCTGGACGCACGGCCTCGGCCTGTCGATCAGCGCCCGGCTCGCCCACGCGGCCGGCGGTCGCCTGACCGTCGAGCCGAACGAACCGCGCGGCACCCGCTTCGTCGTCCGGCTTCCTTTCTACACGATCTGAGCGTCACGACCTGAGCGATCGGGCCTCCCGGCGCGGTCAGCCACCCCTGTATCTCAGGTGCTGCCCTCCGTCCACCCTCACGATCTCGCCCGTCACGTAGTCGGCCCCGGCCAGGTACAGAACGGCGGCGGCCACGTCCTCGGGCGTGCCGACGCGTCCGAGCGCCGTCCGGCGAGCCGCGGCGGCGCGGTCGGATTCCTCGTCGTCACCTTCGGGCAGCAGCACCGGGCCGGGTGCCACGCCGTTCACCCGGACGCGCGGCGCGAAGGCCGCGGCGAGCCCCCGGGTGACGCTGGCCAGCGCCGCCTTGCTCGCCACGTAGGGGACGTAGGCGGGCCATGCCTGTGAGGCGCCCGTGTCGAGGATGTTCACGATCGCCCCGCGTTCCATTCGGCGCGCCGCCTCCTGCGAGCACAGGAAGGCGGCCCGGGCATTCAGCGCGAATACTCGATCCCAGTCGTCGGCCGTGGCCTCGAGGGGGTCGACGCGCGGAAAGACCGCCGCGTTGTTGACGAGCAGGTCTAGGCCCCCGAACGCCTCGTCTGCCGCCTCGAACGGATGGGCGATCTCTTCGGGGCGGGTCAGATCGGCGCGGGCGGTGGCGGCGCGGGCGTCGGCGGCACGCAGGGCGTCGGCCGTTTCCTCCGCCGCTTCGGCCGAGGCGTGATAGTGGACGAGCACGTCGTACCCCGCGCGCGCCAGCCCAATGGAAATCGCGCGTCCCACGCGGACGGCGCCACCGGTCACGATAGCCCGCCGACGGCTCACTCTTCGTCCCCGTCGGCCACATCGAGCGAGGCGAGGGCCGCGCGGGTGGCCGCCGGCAGACGCGCTTCGTCCTGGTCGGGCGCCAGGGCCGGGAAGAAAGGCGGGCGGAGCGTGTCGCGTACGAGCTCGTTGCGGTCACGGGCCGGATCGGCGAGCTGTTCCTCGAGCTCGACCAGCCATTCGTCGTACGTCGCCGAGTCCTCCGACGTGAGTTCGAGCGGACGCAGCGGCAGGTGTGCCATGTTCGGCTCCTTCGGGAGTATTCCTTCGACCTCCATCATCTTAACGCGCGTCGCGCGACAATGGTGCCCCCGGGTGGTTATCTTCGGGGGTCGGTTGAAACTTTCCTCGCGCTCACGCGAATGATACATGGACGGCGGCGGCTCCCACACACCGGGAAGCGAGCGATGAACGAGATTCTGCGAAAAGAAATCTGGCGGAAGCTGGAAGGCCTGCCCGAAGACAAGGTCTACCAGGTGCTCGACTACGTGAACTTCCTGCGCAGCCGGTACTCCGAGGGGGACGGGCGGGCCACTTCGTTCCAGAAGTTCGGCGAGGCCGTGCAGGAGACGATGCGCCGGGGCCGGGTACCCGCGAAGGCCCTGAAGGAGACGATGAAGGTGATGAGCACGGCCGACCGCGTGCTGGGCAGCGTGCGCGAGGCCGGGCGCGAGTTCATCGTCGAGCTCGAAGGCGGCCGGCCCGAGCCGGCGCCCCCCGAGCCTCCGTCCGAGCCGCCCCGCACGCGCGAGATCGTCGTCGAGTAAAGTTGACGCTTCCCGGAGAACGGCCTAGCATTCTCCGATGGAAAACCTGAAGATCCGCGACGCCCTGACCTTCGACGACGTCCTGCTGGTACCGCGTCACTCCGTGGTCCACCCCGCCGACGTCGACGTCTCGGGGCGCCTCACCCGCAAGATCCGCCTGGCCGTCCCCCTCGTGTCCGCCGCCATGGACACGGTCACCGAGCATCGCATGGCGATCGCGATGGCCCGGGAAGGGGGCATCGGCATCATCCACAAGAACATGCCCGTCGACCGGCAGGTCGCGCAGGTAGACCGCGTGAAGCGGTCCGAGAGCGGCATGATCCTCGATCCGATCACCCTCGGTCCCGATGCGAAGCTGCGCGAGGCGAACGCCCTGATGCGGGAATTTTCGATCAGCGGCGTCCCGATCGTCGACGCCGACGGCCGGCTGATCGGGATCATCACGAACCGCGACCTCGTGTTCGAGACCGACATGGAGCAGCGGGTCGGGGACGCAATGGTGTCCGACGGGCTGGTCACGGCGCCGGTGGGGACGTCGCTCGAGGGCGCCGAAGAGATCCTGCGCCGGCACAAGATCGAGAAGCTGCCGGTGGTCGACGACGACGGAATGCTGCGGGGCCTGATCACCGTCAAGGACATCTTCAAGCGCCGCTCGCACCCGAATGCCTCGAAGGACGATCACGGGCGCCTGCTGGTCGGCGCGGCCGTCGGAACGTCGAATGCCGAGCTGGAGCGCGCCAACGAGCTCGTGGCCGCCGACTGCGACGTGGTGGTGGTCGATACGGCGCACGGTCATTCCGAGGGCGTCCTGCGGGCCGTCGAACGGATCCGCGAGGCGCTGCCCGACGTGCAACTGGTCGCCGGCAACATCGCGTCGGTCGATGGCGCCCGCGCCCTGGTCGAGCGCGGGGTCGATGCGGTCAAGGTGGGCGTAGGTCCCGGATCGATCTGCACGACGCGGGTCGTGACGGGCGTCGGCGTGCCGCAGATCACGGCGGTGATCGACGCCGTGGCCGGCGCAGATGACGTCCCGGTGATCGCAGACGGGGGTATAAAGCAGTCAGGTGACATCGTGAAGGCCCTCGCGGCGGGCGCCGACGCCTGCATGCTCGGCTCGATGCTGGCGGGCACGGAAGAGAGCCCCGGCGAGGCGTTCCTGCTCGAAGGCCGGCGGTTCAAGGTGATCCGCGGCATGGGTTCCCTGTCGGCCATGGAGGAGGGATCGGCGGACCGCTACTTCCAGGAGTCGGGCGAGGGCCGGAAGCTCGTCCCCGAGGGCATCGAGGGGCGCGTGCCGTACAAGGGGCCGGTCGAAGACACCCTGTATCAGCTCGTCGGGGGCCTGCGGAGCGGAATGGGCTATTGCGGGGTAGCGGATGTCGAGGAGCTGAAAAACGATACGGAGTTTGTAAAGATCACCTCCGGCGGGCTACGCGAGTCGCACCCGCACGACGTGGTGATCACGCGGGAAGCGCCGAACTACCGGCTCTGACGGCCGCCGGGCGTCGGCGCGCACGGATCTTGAATGGTTTCGGGGTCGTCGATGACGATCAAGACCTGTCGAGGAGCGAACTGGATGTCCGTACGGAACACGAGGGACCATGCTGCCGCGAGCCGGCGCCGGCTTCCGCTGTCGGCCCTGCTGGCCACACTGACCGCGCTGCCGTTGCTGGCGGCGTGCGGAGGTCTCTCACAGTCGGGGCAGGGTACGCCCCTCCAGGACAGCCCGATCGTGACAGAGGCCGACGAGGGCGCGATCGCCGAAGCGCTGGCCGCCGGGGTCGATTCGGCCGACGTCGAAGCGGCTGCCGAGGAAGCGGGCGAGATGGTCGGCCGGCTCGACGAGCCGACCCGGCGCGAGTTCTACCGGCTGTTCGGCGCGGATCCGCTCGGGCTGTCCAGCCGGCCGGTCAACGCCGCACGATACGAAATTCCGCTCGAAATGAACGAACAGGTCGAGCGGTGGATCGAGTACTTCACGACGGGTGACGGACGGGTTCGCTTCCGCATCTACCTCGAGCGCGCCGGCCAGTACGAGGCGATGATTCGCGAGCGCGCCCGCGCCGCCGAGCTGCCCGAAGACCTGCTTTATCTCGCGCTCATCGAGAGCGGGATGAACCCGAACGCTTACAGCCGGTCACGCGCAGTCGGGCTGTGGCAGTTCATGACGGCCACCGGGCGGGCCTACGGGCTCGAGGTCGACTACTGGCTGGACGAGCGTCGCGATCCGTTCCTCGCGACCGAGGCGGCGATCGCCCACCTGGGTGATCTGTACGAGCGGTTCGGCTCGTGGTACCTGGCGGCGGCCGCTTACAACGCCGGCGCCGGACGCGTGAGCCGCGGCATCCGTCGCGTCGGCTCGGACGACTTCTGGGATCTGGCCGATTCCCGCGTGCTGCACCCCGAGACGCGCAACTACGTGCCGAAGCTGCTCGCGGCCGCCACGATCGCGCGCAACCCCGAACGCTACGGATTCGACGACGTCGTTCCGATGCCGCCGATCGAGTTCGACGTCGTGCAGGTGCCGGACGCGACCAGCTTCGACGTGCTCGCCGAGGCGGCCGGAACCAGCGAAGACGTGATCAAGGCGCTGAACCCACAATTCGTGCGCCAGGTGACGCCGCCGCAGCGTGCCGTCGAGGTGAGGGTGCCGCCGGGGATGGCCGCGGAGTTCTCGACGGCCTACGCGCAGATTCCGCCCGACGAGCGGGTGACGTGGCTCGAGCACCGGGTGACCCGCGGCCAGACGCTCGGCGCGATCGCCGGACGCTACGGCACGTCGGTGAGCGCGATCAGGGCGGCCAACAACAACGTGAACCCGCGGCGCCTGCAGATCGGGCAGCGGCTGGTGATCCCGCGCGATCGCGGCACCCGGATGGCCGCCTCGGGCGGTGGCGCGACGTCTTCGGCCACGGCGGCGCTGGCGGACGGGCCGGTCACGGTGACCGTGCGCAACGGCGACACGCTGTGGTCGATCGCCCGGCGCTACGGTACGTCGACGAGCGCCCTGATGGCGTCGAACGGGTTGAGCTCGTCGGTCATCCACCCGGGCGATCGGATCACGATCAACCGCTGACGATCAACCGCTGGCGTTCGGGCGGGGTCGCTCAGACGGGTTGGAGCGACCCGGCTTCGGCGGGAGAGCGGGGTGGACCGGAGATCGGGTAGACGGTCGCGCCACGCGTTTCGGAAATCGCGTTTCGCGGATCGACGATGATCGCGGCATGCTCGGTCACGAAGCCGTAGTCGACGCACTGGTGATCGGTCGTGATCACGACGGCATCGGCCCCGGCGAGGCGCTCGGCGGTCAACTCCACGGAGCGTTCCGTTCCGTCGCCGACCCTGACCTGCTCGACGTATGGATCGTGGTAGGCCACCCGGGCCCCTCGTCGCCGCAGGAGCTGCGCGATGTCGAAGGCCGGACTTTCGCGCACGTCGTCGACGTCGGGCTTGTACGACATCCCCAGCAGCAGGACCTCGCTGCCGTTAAGCGGCTTGCGCACCCGGTTCAGCGCCTCGGCCACCCGCGCCACCACGTAGCGCGGCATCTCGGCGTTGATCTCCGCCGCCAGCTCGATGAAGCGGGTCCGGTAGTGCAGCGTCTTCATCTTCCAGGCGAGGAAGTGCGGGTCGACGGGGATGCAGTGGCCCCCGAGGCCCGGCCCCGGGAAGAAGCGCATGAACCCATAGGGCTTCGTCGCGGCGGCGTCGATGACTTCCCACACGTCGATGCCGAGCCGGTCGGCGATCACGGCCATCTCGTTGACCAGTCCGATGTTCACGGCCCGGAAGGTGTTTTCGAGAATCTTGGCCAGCTCGGCCACTTCCGGCGACGACACCTCGACGATGTCTTCGAGCGCCTCGCGGTACAGCGCGACGGCGAGCTCGTGACAGGCCGGCGTGAGCCCCCCGACGATCTTCGGCGTGTTCCGGATGCTCCACTTCGCGTTCCCCGGGTCCACCCGTTCGGGGCTGAACGCGAGAAAGAAGTCGGTACCCGCGGAGAGTCCGGTCTCCTCGAGCATCGGCTGAACCACCTCGCGCGTCGTCCCCGGGTAGGTCGTCGACTCGAGGACGACGAGCTGGCCCGGCCGGAGATTGGCGCGTACCGATTCGCTGGCCGCGAGGATGTACGACATGTCGGGATCGTCGGTCTTGCTGAGCGGCGTGGGTACGCAGATCACGATGGCGTCCGCTTCGGCGAGTCGGCCGAAGTCGAGCGTCGCCTCGAGCGCCCCCGACTCCGTGAGCGCCGCCAGTCGCTCCGAGGTGATGTCGAGAATGTGCGACCGGCCTTCGTTGATGCCGGCCACCACCTCTGCCTGCACGTCGAAGCCCAGCGTGCGGAGGCCGGCCTCGGCGAATGCGACGCCGAGCGGAAGGCCGACGTAGCCGAGGCCGATGATCCCCACGACGGCGTCGTGGGATTCGATCCGTGACAGCAGCTCTGCCTTGTGCGACATGGTCCGGGCGGTCACTCCGTCCCGAGAATCTGACGCGCGTAGCCGTTGGCCGGGTCCTCGCCGCGCGCCACCATCGAGCTCACCATGCCGGGCCCGCGATTGTAGGCGAGCAGGGCGAGCCGCGCGTCGCCGTACTGGTCGAGCAACATCCGCAGGTAGCGGAACCCGAGCCGCAGGTTCGTGTCGCGATCGAACAGGTCGTCGACCGTGATGCCGGGTTCCAGCCAGGCGGCCGTGGCCGGCATGACCTGCGCGTACCCGATGGCTCCCACGGGACTGATCGCGCGCTGCCGGAAGCCCGACTCGACGGCGACGAGCTGGAAGGCCGCGCGGGGTTCGAGGTTCTCGCGCAGCGCCGCCGTGTAGATCACCTCGGCGAGGTCGGCGGGAATGTCGTACTCCGTTGAGTAGGTCGAGACGGTCCGCAGACGGTCGAGTTCCTGCTCGAGCACGGCCATGCTGCTCAGGGCGTCACGCGTTTCGGCGCGCGCGGCGGCGGCCTGCGCCTCGAGGGCGTTCAGCCGCGGCGCGAGCGCCGCGCGGGTTCCCGCGACCGACAGGGCGGCCAGGCCGAGCGCCGCCAGGGCCGTGACCGCGGCGCTGCGTCGTCGATGTGCCGCTCGATCCGCGCTGCGCATGCCGTCCAGCGGGGCCGGCGTACCGGCCGCCACGGCATTGCCTCGATTCTCGCTCATGCTCATCTATCTATCTCCTGCGTATCGTTCGTGTCCATGCGTCGCCACGGGCCACTTCTGCCGCCCTCCTTCGCGACCAGCCGAACCTCGCCGATCTCCATCGCGCGGTCCAGCCCCTTGCACATGTCGTACACGGCGAGCAGACCCGCGCTCACACCGCACAGCGCTTCCATTTCGACGCCCGTTCGCGCCTCGACGGCCGTCGTGACCGTCATCCGCAGCCCGGGCCCCGGCGCCTCCCGTTCGACGTCGATCTCGACCTCGATCGACGTCAGGGCGAGGGGATGGCACAGCGGAATCGTCTCCGCCGTGCGCTTCGCCCCACCGATGGCGGCCAGTCGGGCCACCGCCAGCACGTCGCCCTTCGAGACGTCCCCCGTACGAATCGCGTCGAGCGTCTCGCGCCGCATCCGAATTCGGCCCTCGGCCACGGCGCGTCGCCGCGTCACGGGCTTGGCGCCCACGTCCACCATGTGGGCGCGGCCCTCACTATCCAGGTGCGTAAGCCGGTCGGATTCCATGACGTACGGCCTACACGCGGCCCGCGGGGGCGTTCCGGCCGCCCGCGGGTTCATCGAGGCGCAACTCACGGGCCAGTTCAGCGAGTAGAACGGCCGCGATCGCCTGCGGGTTCCCGTTTCCGGCGGCGGCCCGGAGGGCAGCCTCGACGTAATCCATGCATGAAATCAACCGATCCGGCGAAATGTCCGCCAGCGAGTCGATCGGCCGGCCGCCATCCTCCTGCCACGCGAAGTCCACAGAACCGGTCGCCCGGGTGAGGCACTCGCGCAACACCTCGTTTACCCGATTCAGGGTCAGAGTGAACGGTCCGCGGGCGCCCCTGATCGGAAACGACGCCGCCAGGGAATAGCGTTCTGCGGGGCTGCCGGTGGCCGCGCAGGCCACGAAACGCCAGCCTTCTTCGGCGTCGACCGCCTCGGCCTCGGCAAGGCGCAGCGCCTCGCCGACCGCGCCCTGGGTCCGGCGGGCGAGCTCGCGGGCCGTGGCGGGCGGCAGGTCGGCGCGCCGGACGAGGAAGTCGGCCGCCTCCTCCGGATCGGCGGGCGTGACCCGAACGGCGAGAACCCGCGAACGGATCGTGGGCAGCAGGGCGCCGGGCCGGCCCGACGTGAGAATGAGCAGCGTATCGGGCGGCGGTTCCTCGAGAAGCTTGAGAAACGCGTTCGCCGCCTCCTGGCTCGACGCCTGGGGAACCATGCGCTCGGCGTCCCCGATGACGAACACCGAACTGTGCCCGACCGCCGGCCGGCGTGACGCGCGGGCCCGAATCTCGTCGACCATCGCCAGGTAGATGGCGGCCGAGCCGTCGGAGTCGGACACGGCGAGCGGATTCTCTCGGCGGGCCGAGATCTCGTCGTTGCGCGCGTCCTCGAGCAACTGGCGCAGTTTCGTGGGCGTGTGGCTCCCCTTCGGCCGGGCCAGCGGAAAGAACCAGTGCAGATCGGGATGCTGGAGCGCTCCGATCCGTCGGCAGGCGGAGCAGGCGCCGCACGGCCGGGTGCCCGACTCGGCGTCGCACAGCACGAGAGCCCCGATCCACAGGGCGAGCCGCTGCTTTCCGACGCCTTCGGGACCATGCAGCAACAGGCTCTGCGGCAACCGCCCCGTCGCGGCGGCCGTGCGGAACCGCTCCTGGAGGTCGGCATGGCCGCACAACTCGGGAAGGGCGCTCATGACCGGCTGCTCAGCCAGCGGACCGGATCGACCTCGCGGGACTGGTTGCCGGAAGGTTCGTAGATACGAAGCTCCATGCGGGTGCCTTCGGCCGTGTTCTCGTCGCCGCCCACGCCGCCAAGCACCTGCCCGGCGAGAATGCGATCGCCCCGGCGCACGCGCAGATCCTGCAGGTAGAGGTAGACCGACCAGTACCCGCCGCCGTGGTTGACGACGACGGTCTGGCCGAGGAGGTCGCGCGACCCGGCCCACTCGACCTGGCCGGCCTCGACGGCCCGCACCAGCGTGCCCCGCGGCGCGCCGATGCCCAGGCCCTGGCGCGTGCCGCCGCCCTCGGCGCTTTCTCCGAATCTGTAGGCGATCGTGCCGTCGACGGGCCAGTCGAGCTGGCCCAGATCGGAGGTGCGCAGAGTCGATTCGCTCGTCGTTCCGGCCACCCGCTCGGCCTCACGCCGGGCCCGCTCGAGGTCGGCGACGAGGATCCCGAGCCGTCGCTCCTCCTCCTGTAGCTCCTCGAGCCTGGTCGTCGTGGCCGCTACCTGGCCGCGTACGCTCCGCAGGCGTCGCTGGCGCTGACTCTCGAGTTGCTCGAGGTCGGTCACCTCGGCGCGCTTCTCGGACCGCAGGGCCTCGAGCCGCGCGTATTCGCCGGCCAGCAGGGCGCGCTGCTCCGACAACCGCTGTTCGAGGGTGCGGACCTCGTCGACGAGCAGACGATCGTATCGGGCCACCAGGTGAAGGTACTTGTAGCGGCTGACCAGGTCGCCGAACGAGCGAGCCTCGAGCAGAAGTCGGAAGGTGTGGAACGGCCCGCGCTTATAGATGCTGCGCAGACGCTCGCGGAGTTCGGCCTGGCGCACCGCGAGGTCGTCGCGCGTCACCAGCATGTCGCGCGTGGCCAGCTCGACACTCGCCGCGTAGCCGTCGATCTGGACGTCGTACTCGGCGAGGGCGCTGGCCGACGTGCCGATCTGCGCTTCGATGTTTCGCAACTCGTCGCCCACCGAGCGAATCTGGCCGCGCAGCCGGCTCTCCTCGCGGGCCAGGCGCTGCTGCTCCTGCCGAATCTGCTCCAGCCGGTCCTGGCTGCGCCGGATCTCCGCGTCGATGTCGTCCTGCGCCACCGCGCCGGACGGAAGACCGGCCACGACGAGCAGGGCGCCGAGGGTCGCAATCGACCGAATCGTCCGCACGCCGGGTTCAATAGACATCGATACGCTTCAGCTCACGGCGCACGGCCCGGGTGGCCGCCGCCATGCCGAGCAGGGCGGCAAACACGAGGCCGACGACGACCCACCACTCCGGCACCCACTCGAGCGGCAGCAGCGTTCGGTCGACGATCCGGTAGGCGCCGTAGGTCAGCAGGGCGGCGAGCAGTCCGCCCAGCAAGCCGGTCAGCAGCCCTTCGACCAGGAAGGGCCGGCGAATATATGCCTCGGTCGCGCCCACCGTCTTCATGATCGCGATTTCGCGGCGTCGGGCGAGAATCGCCATGCGCACGGCGATCCCGATCAGCAGTACGGCGCCGATGGCGAAGCTTCCGCCGAGCAACAGGGCGCCGCCGCCCACGACCCGGCGCAACCGGTAGAGCCGGTCGACCCATTCGCGTCCGTACCGCACCTCCTCGACGAAGTCGTAGCCTTCGATGCGCTCGGCCACGCGCTCGGCGGCGTCTGGCGTGCGGCTGCCGTCGGCGAGTTGCACGACCAGCGAAGCCGGGAGCGGGTTGACCTCGAGGTCGGAAAACACGTCGGAGAACTCCGTGAGCTCCTGCGAGGCGCGATAGAGGGCCTCGACCTTCGACACGTAGGTCACCTCGTCGACTTCGGGATACGCCTCGATCTCGGCGACGGCCAACCCGACGAGCTCCTCGTCGACGGCGTCGCGCACATACGCGACGACCTCGACGCGGGACTCGACGCCCGACAGGGCCCGGTCGACGTTGTGACCGGCCACCGCGAACAAACCGACGATGAACAGGCTCACCGCGATCGAACCGATTGACAGCCCGCCGAGCAGAGGCGCGCGGCCGAAGCCCGCCACGGCTTCTCGCACGCTTCTCATGGCGCCGCCGTCGCGGAGTCGAAGACCACCGCTCCGTTCTCGAGCTCGATCACCCGAACGTCGGGGTTGCGCCGGATCAGTTCGGCGTCGTGCGTCGCCATGACCAGCGTCGTCCCCGACGCGTTGATCCGGCGGAACAGGTCGAACACGCCCGACGACGCGCGCTCGTCGAGGTTTCCCGTCGGCTCGTCGGCGAGCAGAACGAGCGGCTCGGTCGCGAGCGCCCGCGCGATCGCCACGCGCTGTTGCTCGCCGCCCGACAGCTCACGCGGGTAGCTGCGCGCCCGGGCGGCGAGGCCGACCTGCGCGAGCAGCTTCTGCACGCGGGGGCCGGCCTTCGCGCGCGGGGTTCCGGTGCATTCGAGGGCGAAGGCCACGTTCTCGGCGGCGGTGAGGTTCTCGAGCAGTCGGAAGTCCTGGAAAACGAAGCCGACGCGCCGCCGCAGCTCGGGCAGCTCGCGGCGCCTGATGCGCGACGAGCTGAACCGCGACACCCGGACCTCGCCCTGCGTCGGCTTCGTCTGCATGTGTACGAGGCGCAGCACGGTCGTCTTGCCGGCGCCCGAGGCCCCGGTCAGGAAGACCATCTCTCCCTTCGCCACGTGCAGCGACACGTCGTCGAGGGCCCGGGCCGAGCGGCCGTATGCCTTCGCCACCGAGTTCAGCTTGATCAAGCGCTTTCGTTCCGTTTCTTCGTGATCGCCCGACAGAAGCGGACGCAGGCTTCGACGGCGGCCCGCATCGACCGTGGGTCGGCCACTCCCCTCCCCGCGATGTCGAACGCCGTCCCATGGTCGGGCGAGGTGCGTGGAAACGGAAGCCCTGCCGTCACGTTGATGCCGTTCTCCGGCGCGATCGTCTTCAGAACGGCGAGCCCCACGTCGTGGTACGGAGCGACGACGATGTCGGCCGCGCCCTCGATACAGCGCCGGAACACCGTGTCGGCCGGGAAGGGGCCCGACGCGTCGACGTCGCCGGACCGCTCGAGACGCCGCATCGCCGGCCGCAGCACGCGCTCCTCCTCGTCGCCGAACAGGCCACCCTCGGAAGCGTGCGGATTCAGCCCGGCAATCGCAAGACGCGGACGGGCGATCTCCCACCAGTCACGGAGGGCGGTGGCGGCGATGCGGGATCTGCGCTCGACGAGCGCCTCGGTCAGCAGGCCGGGAACGTCCCGAAAGGCGACGTGGACGGTGAGGAGTGCGATGCGCAGCGGGCCCCCGAGCGGCGTCTGCTCCGCACCCATGATCATCGTGACGTCGTCGACGCCGCACCGTTCGCGCAGAAGCTCGGTATGTCCGGGCCACGGATGGCCGGCCGCGGCGATCGCCGCCTTCGAGATCGGCGCCGTGACCAGCCCGTCGATCGCGCCCTCGAGGGCGAGGGCGATACCGCGCTCGACGCATTCCACCGAGAGACGGCCGGCCGCCCGCTCGCCGCCGTTCGCCCAGCGGCCGACGGGCTCTACGGACAGGTGCGGACGCTCGCGGAGACCCGGCGCGATGGCTTCGGGCGGTCCGATGAGCACGAACTCGACCGCGCTGGAGGGCGTGGTGTGGTCGTCGATCAGGGACAGCAACGCGGCGGCCGCGACTTCGGGGCCGATCCCGCGCGGATCGCCGAGCGTGACGCCGATCCGCGGCGGCCGCGCGGCCCGGTTCACAGCCTGACGTCTACGTAGATCTCGTTCCGCAACTCGTCGACCAGGCGCGCGAGGCCTTTCTGCTGCGTCAGCCCCGCGCGGATATCCTCCTGTACGTCTTCGAGTCTCAGCGAGCCGCCGGGCGTGAAGTCGACGACCTTGAGCACGACGAAGCGCGGTCCGCGGACCGTGACCCGGAACGGGCCGACGACCTCGCCGGGGATCGGCTCGGACAGGTGCCGGACGTACTCTCCATAGCCGCCCTCCCGAAGGCGGTCGATCGGAACATTGGGCAGCCGGACCGGCTCTTCGGGAACGCCGTGGCTCCGGGCCAGTCGCTCGATGGCCACGCCGTCGCGCGCGCTGTCGGCCACGGCTTCGGCCAGCTCCAGCGCCCGCTGCTCGTCGTCTTCGTCGGTTTCGGCACGCACGAGAATATGGCTGATCTTGCGTTCACCGCCGCGGACGTTCTCGACCTTGATCACGTGGTAGCCGAACTGGCTGCGCACCGGTCCGATCGGCGTGCCGGTCCTGGCGGCCCAGGCCGCGGCCGCGAAGTCGGCGTCGACGCTCGCCCGGCGCACCCAGCCGAGGTCGCCGCCCTGTTCGCGGGTTCCCGGATCCTCGGAGTACCGACGGGCGGCCACCGCGAAGTCCATCCCGTCGCGCACGGCCTGGAGTGCCTCCACCGCGCGGTCGCGGGCTGTCTTCTCGGCCTCCGGCGTCGGCTCCGGAAGGACCACGACCTGCTCGAAGCTGATCGTAGGTGGCTGCGTCTGCCCCTGCGTATTCTGCTCGAACCATTCGCGAACCTCGTCGTCGGAAACGGTCACGGGGGGCAGGGAACCGCGCACCTGCTGGACGTACTGGTTGATCATCAGTTGAGCGCGCACTTGCGAGCGCAGGTAGAGCCGATACTGGACGAGCGTGCGTCCCGATTCCTGGATGGCTCGCTCGAACTCCGCCGCGCTGCGAAACGAACCCCGCACTTCCTGAAACCGTCGGTCGGTCTCGGCTTCGACGACATCCTCGGCGATGGAGATTTCTTCCTCCTTCGCACGCTGGAGGAGTATGAGCTGGTCGACGAGGGATTCGAGCGTCGCCGTCACCAGCGAGTCGTAGGCCGGTGTGCCGGGCGCCGGGAGCGACGTGCCCTGGGCCTGCTCCTGGAGCAGCGACTCGAGGATCTCGGAGTACAGGACGACCGTGTCGGCGACGACGGCCGCGACACGATCGACGAGTTCGACGGGCGCGTTGGGGCGCGGTTCCGCGGCGCCCTCGCCGGCTTCCTGGGCATCGAGGGAAGGGGCGCTCGACAAAGCGGCGAGGCCGAGGGCCGCCCCGCCGGCGATCAGGCGCCACGCGCTGCTCGTACGTCTCTTCACGTCGATGCGTCCTCGGCGGTGGTTGATTCATCTTCGTCGTCGACCGGCGGAACGACGTCATCGGGCTCGACCGGCGGAACGACGCCCTCGTTCGTCACGGGCGCACTGGACTCCTCCAGCCCGAGGCCACGCTGCTCGCGGGCCAGCCGCGCCGCGGCTTCGGCACTGCGCTCATCTACCCGGGTCGGATACCGCTGATCCAGCGCCGCGCGAAACTCCGTCGGCTGGGGGACGGGCGCCTGGCGATCGAGTACGATGCTGACGAAGCGCCGGCTCTCGCGGCCGACGTCGTACGCCGGATTGGTGACGAGCCGGTGGCTCAGATCCATGCGTCCGGCGATCGCGGCGAGCTGGCCGGCGACGCCGGTCCGGAGGTCCGCCCGGGCCTCGTCGGAGAGCTCGATGCCGCTCTCGGAGGCGGCTCGGACGAGGATCTCGTCACCGGCCAGGTGATACAGGTAGACCTCGATGTCCCCGTCTTCGGTGTCATCGTCGCCGAACAATCGCTCGAGGTCGGGCCGCGCCGCGAACAGCTCGCGCAGCTCCGAGACCGTGAACGCGCCGCCCTCGTAGCGCACGAGTCGCAACGAACCGGCCACGCGCCCGGCTCCCCTGTCGTCCGATGTGGCGACGAGCCGCGCCGCGTCGGCCGCGCCGTCGGCCACTACGCGGCGCGAGTTCTCGAGCAGCGAGTCGGCGGCCTGCTCCAGCTTCTGCTCCCGCTGAAGATCCACGAGGTCGCGCCGGACCATGTCCTCGACAGATTCGAACTCGGGGCTCCGCCGCCGCTCGATCCGGTAGAACACGATTTCGTCCTCGGCCACGATCACCGGGCTGATCTCTCCGGGGCGCAGATGGAACACCACGCTGTCGGCGGCCGGGTGGAAATCGGAGTGCCCCTGGTACGAGAGGACCTGTCCGCGGGAGGCCGCCGGTTCGTCGCTCGCCGTCCGGGCGACCTCGATGAAGTCGGCGCCGCTCGCGACACGGCGCCGTAACCGCTCGGCCTCGGCGAACAGGCTGTCGCGCACGGCGTCGGAGGCGTCGGGGGGGATGCCGAGCCGAATTCGGCGCACGTCGAGCCTCGTGAGGGGCTGCGCCTGCTCGTAGTACTCCCGCACTTCCTCGGCCGCCGGATCGAGACCGCCGAGGACGACGCTGTCGCGGTAGCGCTGCACGGCGAGCGCCGGGTAGTACCGGGCATCCTCGAGCAGGGGATCATAGTCGAGGGCCGACGTCGTGTCGGGCGACTGGTACAGCAACGCGAGGCTGACGTAGTCGGCCCATAGTCGGCCGACCCGCGCGGCCCAGTGGGCCGTCAGCGCCGAGTCCGGCAGGGGCGACTCCGCCAGCATCGTCGCGAGCTCGTCGGTTCCGAACTTCTCCCCTCCGACCACGGCCACGGGGCGGGCGTGCGATGTGAGCGCGTCGATGGTGTCGGTGCAGGCGGATGTCGATAGCGCGAGCGCCGTCACGAGAGCGGGCGGCAGCCAGTTGATTCGTCGGGTCATGTCAACCTGGTTTCGTTGGAAACGGGCGCGTCGGAGAGCCGCTCGAGCGCCTCGACCAGGGTCGGAAGCAACGGCTCCACCCCGGCCCGAGAAAGCGACAAGGATAACGGATGGGTGCGTCGAACCTCAACCGCAACCTGGCGATCGGCGAAGGCGTCCGAAAGACGCCGCAACCGCGGCGACGCGTGGGCCGCGAAGTTGAGGCGCGCCGTCGAATCGGAAATCCGCAGCCATTCGATGTGCAGCCCGGAGGCCAGATGCTCGAGTCGGGCGGCCGTCAGCAATCGTGCGGCCGGAGCGGGCAGCGGCCCGAAGCGGTCGCGCAACTCGGCCTCGAGATCGTCCAGCTCGTCGACGGTCTCGACGCGCGACAGCCGGCGGTACAGGTTCATTTTCTGCTGCTCGCCGGCAATGTAGTCGTCGGGCAGAAACGCCTCGCCGTCGATCGACACCTGGACGTCGGTTCGCAGCTCTTCCTCGTCGGCGCCCTGCAGCCGCTCGACCGATCGGGTGAGCAGTCGCTGGTAGGTGTCGAATCCGACGGCCTGGGCGAACCCGGTCTGCTCGGGGCCCAGCAGATTGCCGGCGCCCCGCATTTGCAGATCCTTCATCGCGACCCGATAACCGGAGCCGAGCTCCGAATGGTGCTCGAGGATGCGAAGACGCTGTACCGCCTCCGGGGTCGGCTGCGGCGGCAGCAGCAAATAGCAGTAGGCCCGGTGGTGCGACCGTCCGACCCGCCCGCGTAGCTGGTAGAGCTGGGCGAGGCCGAACCGATCGGCCCGGTGCACGATCATCGTGTTGGCCGTGGGAACGTCGAGCCCGTTCTCGATGATCGAGGTCGAAACCAGCACGTCGAGGGTGCCGTCGAGCAGCTCGGCCATCACCTTCTCGAGACGCGACTCGGACAGGCTTCCGTGGGCGATGCCGATGCGCGCTTCGGGAACCAGCGGCCGGATCCGGCCGACCAGGGCGTCCATCGTCTCGATCCGGTCATGGACGAAGAATACGGTTCCCCCGCGGTCGAACTCGCGCCGCATCGCGTCGCGGATGATCGAGTCGTTCCAGTGCAGCACGTGGGTGATCACCGGCATTCGGTCGCGCGGCGCGGTCTCGATCCGCGACATGTCGCGCATCCCGCCGAGCGCTAGCTGCAGGGTGCGCGGGATCGGCGTGGCCGTCAGCGTGAGAACGTCGACCGAGCGGCGCAGCTCCTTGAGGCGCTCCTTGTGCCGCACGCCGAACCGCTGCTCCTCGTCGATGATCAGCAGCCCGAGGTCGCTGAACCCGATGTCCCCCGACAGCAGCCGGTGCGTGCCGATGACGATGTCGACCTTGCCGTCGGCCAGGCCCTCGATCGTCTCGGCGATCTCGGCGCCGCTGCGCAGTCGGGAAAGCGATTCGATGCGCACGGGAAACCCGGCCAGTCGCTCGCGGAACGAGCGCTGGTGCTGCTCGACGAGAATCGTGGTCGGGGCGAGCACGGCGACCTGCTTGCCGTCCTGTACGGCCTTGAAGGCGGCGCGCATTGCGACTTCCGTCTTGCCGTAACCGACGTCACCGCACACCAGGCGGTCCATGATGCGGGGCGACTCCATGTCGGCCTTCACCTGTTCCCACGCCGCCCGCTGGTCGGGCGTGTCTTCGTACAGGAAGGCCGACTCCATCTCGCGCTGCCACCGCGTGTCGCCGCTGAACGCGTGGCCCTCGCGCACCTGGCGGTGGGCGTACAGGTCGAGCAGTTCCGTGGCCATCGCCCGGATCGAGGCTTCCGTCTTCGCCCTGAGCGCCTTCCACTTCTTGCCGCCCAGCTTGTGGACGTTGGGCGCCGGCCCGTCGGCCTCGCCCGGCGCGGCGCCCGACCACGGCTCGATGAGGTCCAGACGATACTGCGGGACGCGGAGGATCTCGCCGTCCGCGTACTCGATGGTCAGCGTCTCGACGGTCTCCTCGCCCACCGTCACCCGCTCGAGCCCGGCGTAGCGGCCGATTCCGTGGTCGAGGTGCACGACGTAGTCGCCGGGCTTCAGCGACGCGACCGACTCGAGCGAGGCGACTCCGTGCAGACGCTGCGTGCGCCGAACACGATGGGAACGCCGGAAGATCTCGTGGTCCGTCAACACGAGAACCGGGTCCGGGTCGGGGATGCGGAAGCCCCCACTGACGGCGCCGATGGCCAGTTCGACCCGACCCGCGAATCGGCGCCCCGCCAGGTCGTCGAGGATCTCCTCCAGCCGTTCGACCTGGCCGGCATTGTCGCAGCGGATCGTGACCCGGTCGCCGCGCGCCAGCGCCTCGCGCAGCACGACCTCGAGGCGGGCCATGTCGCGGTCGATCGTCGGATGCGGCGTCAGGCCGAGATCGATGGCGCCGTCCGCCGCGCCGGCCTCGCGATCGACCGTAAACAGGCGTCCGAGCGCCTCGCGTCGCCGGGCCGCCTCGTCGGGCGGCAGCACGAGCTCGGCGGCGGAGCCGTCTTCGGGCCGCGGTCCCCATGCTTCGTCGACTTCCGCCCACAGCCGGCGAGCGGCGGCGTCGAGATCCGCGCCGGCGCCGATCACCAGGGTGGTGTCGGGGAGGAGCTCGAGCAGGCTGCGGCGCTCGGCCGGCGCGCTCTCCCGGTCGACGCTCTCGTCGAGGCGAATGGGGAGGATCTCGGCGTGCTCCAGCGTGTCGATGGAGCGCTGGGTGAGCAGGTCGAAGTGCCGCAGCGACGCGATCCGCTCGTCCCAGAATTCGATCCTCAGGGGGTCGTCGTGGCCGAACGGGAAAACGTCCACGATGCCGCCGCGCACGACGAAGTCGCCGAGCTCCTGCACCGAGGAGGCGCGCTCGAACCCCATCTCCTCGAGCCGGTCGCCGAGCTGCTCGCGGCGCAGGGGCTCGCCGGCACGCAGAGTGACACCGAAGCCGCGGCCCCGGGTCACGGGAGAGCGTTCGACCAGCCCCCGGGCCGTCGTCACGATCAGGTCGGCCTTGCCCGACAGCAGAGAGGCGAAAGCGTCGGCCCGTCGGCTGGAGATCTCGACGTGCGGGTCGGCGTCTTCGAACGGAAGCGTCTCGCGCTGGGGCAGATAGCGGCTGCGACCGGCGCTCCCGAGTGCCTCGAGGTCGGAGAACACGGCCTCGGCCCGGTCCGGGTCGGGCAGCACGAGCGCGACGGCGCGGTCGCCGGCGTCGCGCAGGGCGGCGGCGAGCAAGGCGGTTCCGGCGCCCGGGAGGGCGACGACGGAGGCCGCGCTTCCCGGGGCGGGGAGCAGCCGTCCGATTCCGATCCGGTGCAGGCGCGCCCGGAAGCTGTCGACAATCACGTGGCGTCGGCGGGGTCTTCCGGGCGCCGCCGCCCCGGCGCCGCGAGGACGAGCTCGAGAAGGGCCAGTAGCACGATCGCCCCGACCACCGGCAAGGTGGCCTCGGCCGGCCGCCTCGCTCCGAACACTGCGTCGGACCATGCCTGTGGCGTGCTCGCCAGCCGGAGCTCCGAGCCCGCGAAGGCGTCGCGGACGTCGTCGGTCGAAGCTGCACGCAGGTCCGACTCGGCGGCCGGGATGTTCACGCCGACGGGTCGCTCGACCGGCCCCGTCTCCCCCGGAAGCTCGAACACCCACGGACCCGCGACCAGGGGCGTCCACGGGGCACCACCTTCGGCCGGCACGACTTCTCCGTCGGGCCCTCGCAGCCGTTCGATGCGCGTCGGGAGGACGATCGTCTCGCCCGCCTCGATCGAACGTGCGACGACACCGGCCGGGCGGCTCCAGTAGGCCAGCAGGCGCTCGACGAACGGTACCATGGCGGCGCTTACCGGCAGATCGGTGGCATCCGGATGGAGCGGCGACGCGAGGAGCAGGTAGATTCGCTCGCCGGCCCGGCCCCGCACGAGCCACGGCGCGCCGTCGCTGGTGCGCAGCAGGACCGAATCGTCTTCGGTAGCCGGAGCCGCCATCCGCTGGAGTCCGTGCGCGAGCGCGACCCGAATCTCGGCGAGGCCGGAGACGCCTCCGTCCTCGGCGAAGCGCAGGTCACCGGTGCCGGAGCGGCCGGCGAGCCGCCAGGGAACGCCCGCGGCGTCGAGACGCTGCTGAAAGGCCGGCAGGCGGGTCAACTCCGCCGGCGGAACGAGCACGACGGCCCGTCCGCCCGCCGGGGCCCGTTCCGCCGCGCCCTCGACGACGTACACGGCGGCGGCGTCCGCCTCGCGGATCCGTCCTTCGGCCGCGAGCGTAGTGAGCGCGGTGCCCAGAAAGCCGCCCGGCTCGCCCAGGAATCGCACGGCCGGCGACGGCTCGACCACGATCCCGACCTGGCGCACGTCGTCTGCCCGAAGACCCGACGGCGGCCCCTCGGCGCGGACGTGGTGCGCGCCGGGCTCGAGGTCGGGTAGCGAGACGAGCACGTCGCTGCCGGCGACGGTCCGGGCGACGGCGACCGTGCGCCCGTCGACGAGGACGCGTACTTCGACCGTGTCGGCTCCGGCATCCGCCTCCCCGGCGTCGCTCGCCATTCGGACGGCCGCCGCCGGGGGGTCGCCGGGAACGACGGGCCCGTCCGGCTCGAGGCGCAGGTCGGCCACGAACAGGTTGCGGGGTGGATCGTCGTCCGGGACGGACACCGCGACGCGCCCCCATGCCGACAGGTCGAGCGGCCGTCCGCCCAGGCCGGACGCCTGTCGATCGGTGTAGAGCTGTACCTCGCGCACCCGTCCCTCTTCCACCGGAACGGCGGCCGTGGCCTCCTCGATCCGGCCGACGAGGTCGGCGCCGGCGCCCGTGATCGACAGGGAATCGAGCGCCCCGGCGGCCGTCTCCGCGCGCACGCCCGAGGCCAGGGGCGGACTCGCGGACGGGATCACCCAGAACCTGTCGGCGGGCGTCGCGTGTCCGAGCGCTTCGCGCGCGGCGTCGAGCTGCAGGTCGAGCAGCGTGCGGCCGTCGAGGACGCGGCCCATGCTGGCCGAGTTGTCGATGAGCAAGATCACGTCGGTCGGCGCATGGTCGTCGGCGTCGCCACGGCCGGCCAGGGGGCGGGCGGCCGCGACGGCGAGCAGCACGAGAAGCCCGACGCGCGCTGCGAGCAGGAGAAGGTCGCGCAGGCGCAGCGACCTGGACGTGCGCTGCTCGGCGTCGCGCAGGTACCGCAGCGCCGGAAACGCGATGCGCTGTACGGACTGGCGTCGCAACAAGTGCAGCAAGACCGGCACGGCCGCCAGTCCGGCGAGGAGGAGCCCCAGGGGCTGCAGGAAACTCATCCGAGGCGGGCGCGCTTCTCGAGGTAGCGCCTTAGAACGTGCCCGACGGGCGTGTCCGTAGTGACCAGCTCGTAGTCGGCGCCCATCCCGCGGCACACCCGGCGCCAGTCGCCGACGGCCTCCTCGACGGCCCGCGCGTACTCGCCGCGCAGGGCGGAACTGCTGGTTCGAAGCTCCTCGTCGGTTTCGGGGTCGAAGAACACGGCGTCGCCGGCCGTCGGAAGTTCACGTTCCGCCGGATCCATCAGGTGGAAGACGAGCACCTCGTGTCCCCGGTGACGGAGGTAGTGCAGGGCGTCCTGCGTCGCCTCGCGCGCCACGAGCAGGTCCGAAAGGAGGACGACGAGCCCGCGTCGGCGCAGCCGCACGGCCACGTCGCCGAGCGCCCGTTCCGCCCCCGTCGCTCCACCCCCCTCCAGGCCTTCGAGTTCGCGTACGAGCCGGTTCACGTGTCGCAGTACGCCGCGAGCTTCCACGTGGGCGCGAATCGTTTCGTCGAAGGCGAGCAACCCCACCGCGTCCCCCTGTCGAAGCAGCAGGAGCGACAGAGAGGCGGCGAGGAGGCGGGCGTAGGCGAGCTTGGTCACGTAGCGCTCGCCGTCCGAAACCCAGGCCATCGACTCGCTCGTGTCGATCAGCAGGTAGCCGCGCAGGTTGGTCTCTTCCTCGAACTGCTTGATGTAGTAGCGGTCGGAGCGGCCGTACATCTTCCAGTCGACGAACCGAATGTCGTCGCCGGGGTAGTACGGGCGGTTCTCGGCGAACTCGACCGAGAAGCCGCGATGCGGCGAACGGTGGAGTCCGATGAGGAAGCCGTCGACGATCGAGCGGGCGACGAACTCGAGGCGCCCGAGCGCCGAGACGTGGAGCGGGGCCATGAGGTCGGGCCGGCGCGCCGCCGCCTCTCCGCTCACCGCAGCTCCTTGACCGCTTCGCGTGTTCATTCGTACAGCATACGTTCCGAGCTGGAGTTTCGAGACCGGGGCTCACCGTACACTCGGTGACCCCCGTGATGTTCCTGATCGTACAATCGAATCGAAAGGCAGCGAGATGAGGATAACGGGCCGGATGAGTGGATGGACGATCGCCCTGACCCTGGCGGGGGCGGGCGCGGCGCTGGCGCCGACGTCGCTCGCGGCGCAGGTGTCGGATGCCGAGGCACGGGCCGCCGCCGCGACGATCACGGTCGACGATCTCGAGCGGCGATTGTCGATTGTGGCGCACGACTCCATGGGGGGACGGGACACGCCGAGCCCGGGGCTACGCGCGACCGCCGAGTACATCGCCGCCGAATTCGAGTCGTTCGGCCTTCGTCCGGGCGCCGGCGACGGGTGGCAGCAGGAGTATCCGCTGACCACGATGCGGGCCGGCGAAGAGGCCGACCATCTCGTGTCGATCGAAGGCCCGTCCGGGTCGTGGGAGCTCGAGTTCGGCACCGACTACCTGGCACAGTACGAGTCCGTGACGGCCGACGGATCCGGCGACCTCCTGGTGTACGAGGTCGGGGACGAGCGGCCCGAAGTGTCGGGCCGGATCGTGGCGGTACGGGTCACGCTCGACAATCTGCAGCAGGTGTTCGGTGGTGGCCTCGGGGCGATGCTCGACGGCGAGCCGGCCGGATTGCTGCTGTCTCTCGACGTGCCCGACAACTTTCTCGATCGCCTGCGCCGCTTTCTCGACGGCGACCGGACGACCCTGGGGGAGCCGGCCGACTCGGGGGCCCCGGTCGTGTACCTGGTCCATTCCCGCCTCCCCGAACCGCTGACGGCCCTGCTGGCCGGCGAGGCCGACGAGGCAGGCTGGTCGGCGTCGCTCCGCACGAGCGCCGAGATCTCCACCGAGTCGGCGCCGAACACCATCGGCATCCTCGAGGGGTCCGATCCCGAGCTGGCCGACGAATACGTGGTGTTCACGGCCCACATGGACCACCTCGGCATCGCGGAGGATGTCGAGCCCGGCGCCGACTCGATCTACAACGGCGCCGACGACGACGGGTCGGGAACGGTGACGATCATCGAACTCGCCGAAGCCTACGCCTCGATGGAGACGAAGCCGCGCCGCTCGCTGGTGTTCCTGACCGTCAGCGGTGAGGAACGCGGCCTGCTCGGCTCACGCTGGTACTCCGAGAATCCGACGGTTCCGCTCGAGGCGACGGTCGCCAACCTGAACATGGACATGGTCGGTCGGAACTGGACCGACACGATCGTCGCGATCGGCAAGCAGGAATCGACCCTCGGCGCGCTCGTCGAGTCGGTGGCCGCCACGCGTCCGGAGCTCGGCCTCGACGTGATCGACGACCTGTGGCCGGAAGAGAGCTTCTACACGCGCTCGGACCACTACAACTTCGCCCGCAAGGGCGTGCCGATCCTGTTCTTCTTCAACGGCGTGCACGAGGACTACCACCAGCTTTCCGACGAGGTCGACGCGATCGACTATGAGAAGATGTCGCGGATCGGGCGGCTCGTGTTCTACACGGGACTCGCGATCGCCGAGGACGACGAGCCGCCGATGTGGGACGCCGACGCGTACACCCGGGTCGTCGAGGAGCCGGAATCTCGTTGAACCCGTCCGGCGGAACCGTTAGGTTGCGGTTCGAAGGAATTCGATGAGAATCATTCCCGACCCTCCACCCAGAACCGGTGACGCAAGACATGTCTGACAGCGAAGAGACACCGTACGTGGTCGTCGAACGCCGGGGTTCCTCGCTCGGCGCGTTCATCGGCGGGGCCGTACTCGGAGCGGCCGTGGCGTTGCTCTACGCGCCCAAGTCGGGCGAGGAGACGCAGGCCGACCTCCGGGACGGGCTTCGCCGGCTGCGCGACGACGCCGAAGCGCGACTCGAGGATGCGCGGCGCGAGGTCGAGCAGGGCTACGACCGGGTGCGGGACGAGGTTTCGACCCGCATCGACACGGCGCGCGAAGATCTGCGGCAGCGGCGGACCCAGGCCGAAGAGGCCGTGCGTGCCGGTCGCGAAGCCGCCCGCAAGGCGCGGGAGGACCTCGACAGGCGGGTGACCGCGACGAAGCAGGAGTACCGCGAAAAGGTCGCGCGGGCCGCCGAGAACGTGGCCGACACGGCCGAAGATGTCGCGGACACCGCCGAAGAAGTCGCCGCGGCGGCCGAGGGCGAGGCGGACGAAACGGCCGGCTGATCCGGTCGGAGACGATCTCCTGAATCGACGTTCCGGCACCCGTGTTCCCGGCTTCGAGGCCGGTTTCACGGGTATCCCGGAATTCTTCCGCGAGGTCTACGACCAGGCGGCGGCCGACAACATCTTCTTTCTCGCTTCCGGGCTGACGTTCGGATTGTTGATGGCGGCGGTGCCCTTCCTGCTGCTGCTTGTCGCGGCCGCATCGACTCTCCTGTCGCCGGTGCTCTCGATGGCGCCCGACGCCGCCCTCGACTGGGTAGCCGCTTACCTGCCGGTGGGCGGTGAGATGCGTCGCGAGGTGTGGTTGCCGCTCCTGGATCTGGCCAACGTCTCGCGTTCCGCCACGCCGATCAGCGCGGTGCTGTTTCTGTGGTTCTCCACCCGGCTGTTCGGAGCCCTTCGCCACGTGCTCGATTCCGTGTTCGACCTGCGCGAAGGCCCCGGCATCCTTCGGGGGAAGTGGATCGACGTTCAACTCGTCGTCGCCGCCACCCTGCTCCTGCTCGCCAACGTCGGCATCACGGGGGGGCTACAGGCCATGGGGTCCCGCGTCCTCGCCCGCACATCCTTGCCGGCGGGGCCGATTCTCGGAGGGCTGGGTTACCTCGTCGCCTTCCTCGTGATTCTCCTGATGTTCCTGCTGATCTATAAGTTCGTGCCCGCGACGCGACTCCGTTGGCGGGCGGCGGCCGAAGCGGCCGTCGTCGCGGCCGTGGGGTTCGAGCTCGTGAAGTACGGCTTGAGCTACTATCTGACGGAAGTGGCCGACTTCTCGCAGATCTTTTCGAACCTCGCCACGGTCATCCTGTTCGCCATCACGATCTACTACACGGCGATCCTGTTCGTCCTCGGGGCCGAGGTGGCCAAGGTGCTGAGTCTGCGCCGCGTGATGCGACATCAACGCGAGGTGTTCGAGGGGGCATGAGACGGCCGCTCGGGGTCGGGCGCCGGTGGCGTGCTCCGCGGCCGCCGTCTACATTCGACGCGTCCCGTAGCATCCGCAGTGTGGCTTCTGGAGGTCAGGTGGCGCGTACGGCCGAAGGCCGAAAGCTCGTGATTCGCAACCGCAAGGCTCGCCACGAGTTCGAGATTCTCGAAGAGCTCGAAGCGGGCCTCGTTCTCGTCGGCGCCGAGGTGAAGTCGCTGCGCGAGGGCGACGCGAGCTTCACGGACGCCTTCGCGCGGGTCGACAACGGCGAGCTCTGGCTCTACAACCTGCACATCAGTCCGTACGAGCAGGCGTCGATCGACGTGCCCGATCCGAAGCGACCGCGCAAGCTGCTCGCGCATCGACGAGAGATCGAGCGGCTCGCGGCGCGCACGGCGGAGCAGGGGCTCACCCTGGTCCCGCTCGACCTTCACTTCACCCGGGGACGGGCGAAGGTGACACTCGGCCTGGCGCGGGGTAAGAAGCTGCACGACAAGCGGGAGACGATGAAACGCAAAGTCATGCAGCGGGAGGTGGATCGTGCGCTCAGATCGCGAAAGGGGAAGTGACGGAACGCGGGGTGCCGTGCGGCGGCTGAGCGCGATCGCGGTCCTCGGCGCCCTCTGGCTGCCGAGCACGCCGGCGCCCGCGGCCGCGCAGGAAACGGCGCCCGAGGGCGACTATCCGACCCGCGTGTGGACCGAGCTGCCGCCCACGGCCGTCAGCGAGACCAGCTATCGATCGGGTTTCGGGACGGGCGTGGCCGCGAACGGCGATGTCGTCGAGCTCCGGCCGGGCTCGCCCTTCGTGCGCATCGGTAAGCGTCTCGTGCAACTGGCGAATCCCCCGTACCTCGCGGCCGGACGGCTGCGCGTTCCCGTCGAGCTCCTCGAGCGGCCCGAGTTCGACCGGCGCGGCGCATCCTCCTCGTCATCCGGGTCGGCGGGCTCGTCGGGGGGGACGTCGTCCGCTTCATCTGGTGACCAGGTCGTCCCGCGGGTCGTAGAAGGAGAGTCGACGCGTCGTCCCGGCCCGTGGCGCGTCGTCATCGATCCCGGACACGGGGGGCGGCATCCCGGCACGGTCAGCCCGCGAAGCGGCACCCAGGAGAAGCACCTGACCCTCGCAATTTCCCGTATGATCTATGAAGAATTGCGGGATGTCGAGAGCATCGATCCCTGGCTCACGCGAACCGGCGACGAGTTCATCGACGTTCCCGATCGACCGCTGATGGCGGTGGAGCGCGAGGGTGACATGTTCGTGTCCATCCATGTCGATGCCCAGCCGGGTGGCAAGACGTCGGCGCGCGGATTCACGACGTACTTCCTCGGCGCCTCGCGCACGGAAGAGGGCCGCCAGCGGGCGATTCGCGAGAACACGGTGCCCGGCGCCGAGGATCGCGAAGGCCCCGACATCGACCAGCTCGAGTTCATTCTCGCCGGTCTCGACCAGGGGACACACCTGCAGGAGTCCGTCAGGTTCGGCGGGTTCGTTCAGAATGAGCTACGCAGGGTCGTCGACAGTACCGATCGTGGCGTACGCCCCGGTCCCTATTGGGTGTTGATGCGCGCGACGTCGAACATGCCCACGGTGCTCGTCGAGCTCGGATTCATCACGAATGCCGAGGACGAGCGCCGTCTGCGCGATCCACAGCACCAGCGCACGGTGGCGAAGGCGGTCGCGACGGCGATCCGGCGCTACCTGGATGAGAAGCGGGAGCGCCTCAACGCCCTGCTCGGGGGACGCTGATCCGAATTCCGACTCGCGTATCGACCCGGCGGTTCCTGCTCGCGGCGACGCTGCTGCTCTCGGCGTCGTGCGTCTACTACAACACCATGTACGACGCCGAGCAGGCCTACGATCGTGCGGTCGAGGGAGCTCGCGCAGGCGACCGCGTGCAGGCCAACACCCAGTACGACAGCGTGATCGCCAGGACGGATCGCGTCATCACGCGGCATCCCGACAGCAAGCACGCGGTCCACGCGGCCCTGATGAAGGCGAGGGCCGAGATTGCCCGCGAACACCCGGAGGACGCGGCGGCCACGGCCGCCGGCGTCGCCGCCCTCACCGACGATCCGCGCCTGCTCGGGATCGCGGCCGGACTCGAAGGGATCGCGCGAAGCAACCTGGACGAGTTCGCCGAGGCCGAGCGATTGCTCAGTCGTGGCCTCGCGAGTGAGCCCTCCGACGAAGACCGTGCCCTGTTCCACTTCCACCGCGGCGTCACGCGCCTGAATCTGGGCGATGCGGAGCTCGCGGCGGAGGACCTCGCCGCGGCGAGTGAACAGGATCGCCTCGCTCCCGAAGTGCGGCTCGATCTCGCGCGCGGCCTGTCCGACGCCGGACGGCACGAGGAGGCCATCGCGGTGACTGCCGGGGTCGTCGGTGACGACCGCCTCGCCAGCTTCGGGAGCTTCGCCACTGCCATGGACGCGCAGCTCGATACGCTCGCGCGTCGGGCGCCGGAGGGCCTCGCGTCCACGCTCGAGGAGCAGCTGTCGCGGCCGGCGCTCACCGGCACGAAGGAGGCACTGCTCCACTACTACCACGGTTTGTCGCTCGAGCTGTCGGGCGATCGCGAGGGGGCGCTCGCCTCTTACGACAACGCCCGGACCCGGGAGGGGCGTTATGCCGCCGAGGCCGAGTACCGGGCGGCGCGCCTGCGCATCGAAACGGCCGGGCGTCCGGCGGACATCGTCGCGACACGCCAGGGACTGGCGCGTGCCCGCTCGATACCCGAGCGGGACGTGGCCACCGATGTGGCGCGGCTCTCCCGGCAGGTGGAGGAGTTCGCCAGTCTGGTGGAAGCCTACGAGACGCGAGGCGCCGCGGCGGCCGAGGCCGCGCTGCGGGCGGCCGAAGTCGCGGGTGGACAGTTGGGGGCGCGACGGGTCGCCCGCGGCCTCTACCTCCGCTATCTGGATCTCGCGCCCGACTCCCGCTGGCAGGCGAAGGCGATCGCGGGAGCCATGGTCCATGCCGACTGGCCGGCCGGGGAATGGGCGGGTGACCGGGGGGCCGAGACCGATGAACGGCTGCGCACCCACCTCGCCGCGCTGCCGGCTTCGGATCCGTATCGGGTGAGCCTCCAGGACCTGCCGGGCAGCATCGACGCCGACTCGGCGTACGTCGAGGCGGAGCGCGACCTGCGCCGACGGCTGGTCGAGATCCGGATGCTGTACGATACGACGGCCGTGCTCGTCGAGCCGACGGACGACGACGCGGAGGACGAGGTCGACGACCGCCCGCCGGGCCAGCCCGACGTGGAGTTCTGATGGCGCGGCCCCTACGCCGCCGCGCCAGGGTGCTCAGCAATGCGCAGACGGCCGCCGGAACCTGGTGGCTCGAGCTGGAGGCCCCGGAGTTCGCCGCGGCGGCCCGACCGGGCCAGTTCCTGATGATCGGCTTCGGCCTCGACCACCTGGATGCCCCCTTCCTGCCGCGACCGTTCAGCATCGGCTGGCGGGGCTCCGACGGGCGGATCGGGCTCCTGGTGCGCGAATTCGGAGGCGGAACTCGGCGCCTGGGCGCGCTCCGGCGGGGCGAAAGCGTTCTGCTGCTCGGCCCGCTGGGTCGTCCGTTCTCGATCCCTGCCGACCGCCGGCTCGTCTGCGTGGCCGGCGGCGTCGGCCTCGCCCCGTTCCTGTTCCTGGTCCCCGAGGCGCTGCGCGGAGGGGCGGACGTGTCGCTGCTGTACGGCGAGCGCTCGGCCGACCGGGTATTCGACCCCGACCTGATCGAACGCCTGACCGGGCTGCGGGCCGAACTGTTCACCGAAGACGGCAGCGCGGGCCGAGCCGGTCTCGTGCTCGACGGAATCGACACCGTCGACCGACCCGCGCTGTTCGGCTGTGGGCCGACGCCGATGCTGAGGGCTCTCGAGCGCCTCGCCGACGATGCGGATCTCGATCTCGAGGTTTCGGTGGAAGAGCACATGGGCTGCGGAGTCGGGACCTGTCAGGGTTGCGTCGTGAGGTCGGCCGACGGTCGCTGGGTCAAGTCGTGCACCGAGGGACCCGTGTTCGAGAGGAGGGAGCTCGCATGGCCCCGGTGAGCCCGCCGGGCGGGAGCGCCGCTTCGCTGTCGCAGACCGTGTTCGGCGTCGAGTTCCAGAGTCCCGTCCTCCTCGCCTCGGGCACGTGCGGCTACGGCGAGGAGTACTCCGACCTCATCCCGTTGGACGAGATCGGTGGCCTCGTGACGAAGGCGGTCAGCGAGGATCCCCGCCCGGGAAATCCGCCGCATCGAGTGGCGGAGACGCCGGGCGGCATGATCAACGCCATCGGGCTGCAGAACGTGGGGCTCGACCGCTTCCGGGCCGAGAAGCTTCCGTGGCTGGCGGCCAACCTCAGACGCGCCCGCGTGCTCGTGAACGTCGTCGGCCGCACGGCCGACGAGTTCGCGGCGGTCGTGGCCGGCCTCGACGACGCCGACGGTTTTCTGGGCTACGAGATCAACGTTTCGTGTCCGAACGTCGAGGGCGGAACCCTGTTTGGTACCGACCCGGGTGCGCTGTCGAAGCTCGTCGCGCGTGTTCGTACCGCCACCGAGCGCCCGGTCGTCGTCAAGCTCACGCCGAACGTCCCCGACATCGGGCTCTACGCCCGGGTGTGCGAGGAGGCGGGAGCGGACGGACTGAGCACGATCAATACCTTTCCGGGCATGCTCATCGACGTCGAGCGTCGGCGCCCGGTGATCGGGAACACGAGCGGAGGTATCAGCGGGCCGGCCATCCTTCCGATGGGCGTCTACCTGACCTGGTGCGCCGCGCGCGCCGTCAGCCTTCCGGTCATCGGCATCGGCGGCATCCGTTCGGCGAATGACGCCCTCCAATACATTCTCGCGGGCGCGCGCCTCGTGCAGATCGGCACCGCGCTGTTCGTCGATCCCGACGTGGCCATCGAGGTGCATCGCGGCATCGCGGCCCACGTCGAGCGCAGCGACGCGGCCTGCCTGGCCGAACTGGTCGGTGCTGTCGAGGTCGCCGCCGATGTCTGACGCGCGGATCCCGAGCGAGGGCGTGCCCGAGGTGATCGTGGCGCTCGACTTTCCCGAACCCGAAGAAGCGTTCGAGCTGGTCGAACAGCTGCCGTCCGACACCTGGTACAAGGTGGGCCTCGAGCTGTTCACGCGCGCCGGCCCCCCCGTGGTCGAACGGCTGGTGGGCGAGGGGCGGCATGTGTTCCTCGACCTCAAGCTGCACGACATCCCCAACACGGTGGCCGGCGCCGTGCGCTCGGTCGCGCGGCTCGGAGTGGAGCTGCTGACCGTCCACGCGGCGGGTGGCGAAGCGATGTTGCGTGCCGCGTCGACAGCGGCGGCGGACGCCGCCGGCGGTCCGGGCGGGGGCGCCCGCCGTCCACTCCGCTTGCTGGCGATTACGGTACTCACGTCGCTCGACGACGCCGCCCTGGCCGCCGTGATGGGCCCGGGGGCCGGCGTCGAGGCGACGGCCGGCCGCCTTGC
This sequence comes from Gemmatimonadota bacterium, assembly GCA_035464655.1. Taxonomy (GTDB): domain Bacteria; phylum Gemmatimonadota; class Gemmatimonadetes; order Palauibacterales; family Palauibacteraceae; genus JARFPW01. Next base: position 149,818 of record DATHRZ010000012.1, on the reverse strand, counting down.
CGGGCTGGCGCGAGAGTCCGGCGTCGACGGGGCGGTGTGCAGCGTGAACGAGGCGCGGGCCGTCCGGCTCGCCTGTGGCGCCGATTTCCTGGTCGTGACGCCGGGGATCCGCATGGCCGGCGAGTCCGGCGACGATCAGCGGCGCGTCGCGACGCCGGCCGTGGCGCGCGCCGCCGGCGCCGACTTTCTGGTGGTCGGTCGGTCGATCACGAGGGCCGCCGATCCGGCCGCCGCGCTCGCGAGGATCCGGGACGCCGTAGATTACTGAGGACTATGGGCGCCGGGTTCGGCCCGAAACCTCGAGGCCCTCCGGCGCCGTAGGGTCGTACGTAGCCGAAGGCCTGACCTAATCGCACACTGGAGGCAACGATCATGGGAATCCTGTCATGGATTTTGTTCGGACTCATCGCGGGCGCGCTGGCCAAGTGGATCATGCCCGGCGAGGATCCGGGCGGTTGCGTGGTGACGATGGTGATCGGCATCGTCGGCGCCGTCATCGGCGGATGGATCGCGACGATGTTCGGCATGGGCGGGATCGACGGCTTCAATCTCGGCAGCCTGCTCGTCGCCGTGCTCGGCGCCGTGCTCCTCCTGTGGGTATACCGGCTGGTGACCCGCTGATCGGGTGAAGGCGGTCCGTATCCTCCGGGCCGGCGGTCCCGACGTTCTCGCGGTGAGCGAGGTCGAGCCGCCGGAGCCCGGACCCGCGGAAGTGGCAGTCGACGTTCGATGCGCCGGCGTGAATCGCGCCGACGTACTGCAACGGATCGGCCGCTACCCACCACCGGCCGGTACACGAGCCGATATTCCCGGGCTCGAGTACGCCGGCGTCGTCTCGGGAGTCGGCGAGGGAGTGGACCCGGCCGTCGTGGGTCGTCGCGTGATGGGGCTCGTTCCGGGGGCGGCCTACGCGGAGCGACTAGTGGCGCCGCTCGACCAGACTCTTCCCATCCCCGACGACCTCGACGACGTCGACCGCAACCTCGGCAAGATCGTCCTTCAGGTCAGTTGACGGCCGGCACGGCCTCGTTTTCGGTCCCTGATTCACCCGGCCAGCTCCAGCTGTCCGTGGGAACCGACACGGGCTGGTTCTCGGCCACTCCTTTCTCGATCCACAGATGCTCGCCGTCGAGGACCCGCCGCGCCGTGCGATACAGCGCCGGATCGTCATTGTCGGCCATGCCCCTGAAGCCGTCGGCCACTCGCCGGCGCGCCATGCGGCAGAACAGCTCGGCGAGTTCGACCGCCGCCTCGGCTTCGGCCCGGCCCGTACGCACGAACATCTGGGCGCGGGCGCAGGTCACGGCCATCGCGTAGAGCTCCGCCCCGATGTCGACCCCGCGAAACAGCAGCATCTGCCTGCGCTGTAGCCCCGCGCCGTGCCGGACCATCTTGTGGAACAGGGTGCGGGCGAGCTTGCGGCAATTCCGCTCGACGAAGCGCACGTGCGGGGCGAGGTCGCGGCCGAAACCACGGTCGACGCCCAGGCGGGGGAGCCACTGCTTCGGGTACCACAGGGCGTAGAACAGCCCGACCCTGGGCAGGAGCGCCAGCTTGCCGCCGATCCCCAGGTCTCCCTCGACCAGCGGACCCGCCACCTGCAGGTGTTTGTCGACGGCCTCGCGGGCGATGAACAGCCGCATGATCTCGCTCGAGCCCTCGAAGATTCGGTTGATCCGGAAGTCGCGCAGCATGCGTTCGGCGGGCACGGGCTCCTCGCCGCGCGCCTTGAGCGAATCGGCGCGCTCGTAGCCGCGTCCGCCGCGCGTCTGCACCGTCTCGTCCACGATCGTCCAGCCGTACTCGGTGTTGTAGAGCTTGGCGAGGGCCGCCTCGAGCCGGATGTCGAATCCGCCGCGGTCGACCATGATCGCCGCCGATTCCGACACGGCCTCCATGGCGAAGGTGTGCGAGGCGATGTAGGCGATCTTCTGCGCGACCGCCTCGTGCTTGCCGACGGCCTGCCCCCACTGCACGCGGGACGAGCCCCACTCGCGCACGATCCGCAGGGCGATCTTGCCCGTGCCGACCGATACGGCCGGGATGCTGAGCCGTCCGGCGTTGAGCGTGATCAGGGCGAGCTTTAGTCCCTTGCCCTCGTCCCACAGCAGGTTGTCCTTCGGCACGCGCACGCCGGTGAACCGGAAGTTGCCGTTCTCGATGCCGTGGATCCCCATGAAGTGGTTGCGCTCGACGAGCTCGACCCCCGGCGCGTCGGTCTCGACGATGAACGCCGAGATGCGCTTCGTCTCGGCGTGGCGCGCCATCACCACGAGCAGCTCGGCGATCGTGCCGTTCGTCGTCCACAGCTTCTCGCCGTCGATCACCCAGTGCTCGCCGTCGTCGGACAGCCGGTATGTGGTGCTCAGGCGGGCCGGGTCGGAGCCCACGTCGTCCTCGGTCAGGGCGAAGGCGGAGATCGCGCCGGCCGCGAGTCGCGGCAGGAAGCGCTTCTTCTGCTGGTCGGTTCCGAACAGCTTGAGCGGCTGTGGAACGCCGATCGACTGATGGGCCGACAGCAGGGCGACCAGGCTCCCGTCGACGCTTCCGAGCAGCGCCATCACCTGGCTGTATTCCACCTGCCCGAAGCCGTGGCCCCCGTACTCCTTCGGGATCTTCAGTCCGAAGGCTCCCATCTCGCGCAGGCGGTCGATCACCTCGTCGGGGATCTTTCGGTCGCGGTCGATCTTTTCGGAGTCGACCCCCGTCTCGAGGAACGTCTTGAGTTCGGCGAGGAAGGCGCGGCAGTCGTCGCCGATGTACTCGTCGGGATCCGGATAGGGATGGATCAGGTCGAGCTGGAGCTGCCCGAGAAACAGGTCGCGGACGAAGGTATGCTCTGCCCACCCGGCCTCGCGCGCCGCTTCAGCGACCCGCCGCGCCTCTTCCTCGCTGACGTGAACCCTCCCGCCCGCCTCCGCTCTATCCTGTGTCATGATCGCTCTTCCGTTATGTCGACGTCGCTAACCTCGATACAGGGCGAAATCTACGGCTCGCGGCCAGAGGTTTCCACGTTGTCGCCGTCGCGGTCGCCGTCGCGGTCCTTCCAGGCGCCCAACATCAGCGTGACGAGACCCAGCAGGATCTCGTCGACGAACGGGAACGGATCGGGAACCAGGAGGTTCACGACGAACAGGACGGCGGTCAGCAGGAAGAGCGTCGGAAATCGCAGTCGGCCCGCGACGCGTTCGACGATGCGCGCGGGCAGGGATGTGACGAGCATCGATGCCTCCCGGCTGTGGGCCCGGCCTTCGGAACACGGACTGCAACATAGCCGCGCGCGACAGCCCCGACCACGCGTCACGCGCGGCTTTATCCCTCCGTGGCGGCAGGATAGGTTGGTTCGCATGAGCAGCGAATCCGTGTCGTCTGCCCCGGCCGCGCCGCCCCCGTCGCGGCGCGACATCGCGCTCGCACTCCGCGACGAGCGCGAGCGCACCCTCGACCTGATCGCCCCCCTGTCGGACGATGCGCTGACCCGGCAGCACGACCCGCTGATGAGCCCGATCGTCTGGGACCTCGGCCACATCGGCGCGTTCGAGGAGCTGTGGCTCGTGCGCCGCCCCGGTGACGTGACGAGCGAATCCGAGCTCGACGAGGTCTACGACGCCTTCCGCACCCCGCGCTCGGCGCGAGGCGACCTGGCCCTGCCGAGCCCCGCCCACGTGCTCGAGCGCATGGCGGAGGTGCGAAGCGAGGCGCTCGCCCGGCTGGCCGATGTCGACCTGGCGTCGAGCAACCGCCTGCTGCGCGACGGGTTCGCGTGGGAGATGGTTCGCCGACACGAAGCGCAGCACCAGGAGACCATCCTCCAGACGATTCTGCTGATGACGTCGGAATCCTACGAACCCTCGCGGGTCCCCGACGAGGCGGAGGTCACGGGCGCCGCACCCCCGCCGCCGGCCGTGACGACGGGCTCGCCGGATTTGATGATTCGGGTTCCCGCGGGTCCGTTCGCCATGGGGGCCCCGGCGGAAGGCTTCGCCTACGACAACGAGCGTCCGAGGCGTACGGTGCACGTCGACGCGTTCGAGATCGGCCGATACCCGGTGACGAACGCCGAGTACGTCGAGTTCGTCGCGGCGGGGGGCTACACCGACCGGCGCCTGTGGACCGAGGAGGGATGGGCCTGGGCGCGGGAAGCGGGGCTCGCGGTCCCGAAGTACTGGATCCCCGCCGCCTCCGACGAACCCGTCTCGCCCGAGCAGGCGCTCGATCTGAGCCGCGACGAGGGCCCTGGCGGTTGGGTCCGTCGCACTTCGCTCGGCTCGGAGCCGCTCGCACCGGACGCTCCTGTGATTCACGTGTGCTGTCACGAGGCCGAGGCATTCGCCCGGTTCGCGTCGGCCCGCCTGCCCAGCGAGGCCGAGTGGGAGAAGGCGGCCGCCTGGGATCCCGACGCTCCCGAGCCGCGGATCCATCCGTGGGGCGACGAAGCGCCGACGGCGCGCCTCGCGAACCTCGATCAACTCGCGTTCGGGCCCGCCCGGGTCGGCTCACGGCCGCTGGGGCGTTCGGCCGTCGGTTGCGAGGGTCTGCTGGGAGACGTGTGGGAGTGGACGTCGTCGCCCTTCATGCCGTACGACGGCTTCGAGCCGTTCCCCTATCCGGAGTACTCCGAGGTGTTCTTCGGTCCCGACTACCGGGTGCTGCGCGGAGGCTCATGGGCGACCCGTCCGTCGGTCGCATGCAACACCTTCCGAAACTGGGATTACCCGATCCGGCGCCAGATCTTCGCCGGGCTGCGGCTGGCCCGTGACGCCTGAAGACGTCGTCGTCCGAAATCTGCTGAACGAGCAGGACAGCCCGTTCGAACTGGCCGAAGACGCGCGGCGCGGGCTGACGTCGACCCCGAAGGCGATGCCGCCGAAGTACCTGTACGACGCGCTCGGCTCGAGGCTGTTCGATCGTATCACCCGGCTCCCCGAATACTACCAGACCCGCACCGAGCGCGGCATTCTCGAACGCGTCGCGCCCCTGATCGTCGATCGTATTCGCCCGACTGTTTTGATCGAGTTCGGTTCGGGCAGCGCGTACAAGACGCGTGTGCTGCTGGGCGAGATGCGACGCGCCGGCCGGCTCGAGGGGTATGGAATGCTCGACGTGAGCGAGGCGGCGTCGCGGGCGGCGGCCGCCGAGCTGATTCGCGACTACCCGGGCCTGCACATCGAGTGTGTGGTCACCGACTTCGAGCACGATCAGCCGCTCCCCTACGCCGGGCACCGGCGCCTGCTGGCGTTTCTCGGCTCGACCGTCGGGAACTTCGACGCCGGGGCCGCGCGCGACTTCCTGCGCGACGTGGGCACCCGCATGCAGCCCGAGGACGCGTTCCTCATCGGCTTCGACATGGTCAAGGACGTCGACACACTCTTGCGCGCCTACGACGATGCCGAAGGGGTGACCGCCGCGTTCAACCGCAATCTGCTGACCGTTATGAACCGCGAGCTCGACGCGAACTTCGACCTGGACGCCTTCGAGCATGCGGTGCGCTACGACGAGCGGGAAGCGCGGATCGAGATGCACCTGGTCAGCCGGGAAGCTCAAACGGTGCGGCTCGGCGCCCTCGACCTCGAAGTCTCGTTCGCGGCGGGGGAGAGCATCCGCACGGAGCTCAGTCACAAGTACACGCGTCGCTCCGTCGAAGCCCTGTTCGAGGACGCGGGCCTGGCCCTGGACATGTGGGAGACCGACCCCGAGAGCCAGTTCGCCCTCGGTCTCGCACGCCGTCGGTGAGCCGCCTCGATCCCGAGTTCCTCCGCGCCAGCATCGAGCAACTGTTCGAGTCGCCGTCGCCGCCGTCGGCATCCGGAGTCTCCGGTGCGGTAGGCATCGAGGTCGAGTTGATCCCGGTCAGACCGCCCGCGGAGCCGCCGGATGACGACGCCGGCGCCGCGCTCGACGCAATTGCCGCGCAAACCGTTGCGGCGGGCCGGTTCACCTTCGAGCCTGGCGGGCAGCTCGAGTACAGCGGACCCGTGTGTGCCGCCCTGGCCGAAGCCGTCGACGACGTCGACCTTACGCTCACCCGCGTGCGCGAGCAGGCCCGCGTGGCCGGCCTCGAGTTGCGGGCGCGCGGTCTCGCGCCCTGGTTCGGTCCCGATCGTGTCGGGTTGCGACGCGCGACGCCGAGATACCGTGAGATGGAGCGATATTTCACGCGCATCGGCCCGTGGGGTCGGTGGATGATGCGGCTGTCGGCGAGCCAGCAAGTGAACCTCGACTTCGGCGGACCCGACGAAACGGAGGCGCGCTGGCGCTCGGCGAACGCGCTGACGCCCCTGCTCGTGGCGGTGTTCGCGAACTCGCCCGCCGTACTTCCCGACGGCTCCGCCGTAGCCGCCGGCCGCTGGTGGGTATGGCGACGCACCGACGCGACGCGTACGGGCCGTCCGGGCGACGCGGCGGGTCGCCCCGGTCACCCCTCGGGCGCCGTCCCGCCGTGGAGCGAATACCTGGCGTTCGCGCTCGCCGCCCCGGTGATGTTCGACGGGTCGATGCAGCCCGTCACGCTCGACGGTGAGGAGGCGCCCCGGTTTGCCGACTGGTGGCACGCCGCCGGCGACGCCGGCCCGAGCGAGGCGGACTGGCGCGCCCACCTCGGCACGCTGTTTCCCGACGTGCGTCCACGACGATGGATGGAGATCCGCGCCGTCGACGTGCCGGAGCCGGCCTGGTGGTCGGTACCGCCGGCCGTACTCGCCGCGTTGCTGTATGACCGCAGCGCCCTAGCGGCCGCCGAGGAACGGCTGGCCGCCATACCGGGTCGGACCGAAGAACTGTGCGAGCGGGCGATCCATCATGGCCTGGCGGACGCGGGTCTTCGAGACGCCGCCGTCGATCTCTTCCACCTGGCCGAAGTCGCCATGACCCGCCTTCCGGCCGGCTGGTTCGGTTCCCGAACGGGCGACGCCGTAGGGGCGTTCCGCGAGCGCTACGTCGAGGCGGGACGGACCCAGGCGGACGAGGCTAGGGAGCGCGGTGAGGTGGCCCGCCTCGACGAGGCGGTAGCTACAGGGCCTTGACCTCTTCGACGAGCTTGCCGATCGAGTCGGCGGCGTCGCCGAACAGCATCATCGTGTTCCGCTTGTAGAACAGCTCGTTGTCGATGCCGGCGAAGCCCGGGCTCAGGCTGCGCTTCAGCACGACGGTGTGTTTCGCCCGGTCGGCCTCGACGATCGGCATGCCCGCGATCGGACTGCCCGGTTCGTCGCGCGCCGCCGGGTTGACCGTGTCGTTGGCTCCGACCACCAGGCACGCGTCGACCGACGGCATGTCGGGGTTGATGTCCTCCACCTCGTAAAGCTGGGGGTACGGGACGTTCGCCTCGGCCAGCAGCACGTTCATGTGGCCCGGCATCCGGCCGGCCACCGGATGGATGGCGTACCGAACTTGCACGCCGCGGGCCTGCAGGTGATCGGCCAGCTCACGCAGCTTGTGCTGCGCCTGGGCGACCGCCAGCCCGTATCCCGGCACGATGACGACCTTGTTCGCATAGGCCAGCAGCATCGCCACGTCGTCGGCGCTGGCCGAGTTGACGTCGGCCTTCGTGCGCACTTCGCCCGCGGCGCCACCCGCCTCCGGGGCCTGGCCGAACGCGCCGAACACCACGTTGGCCAGCGAGCGGTTCATCGCCCGGCACATGATCCGGGTCAGAATGAGGCCCGAGGCGCCCACGAGCGCGCCGGAGATGATCAGGACGTTGTTGCCCAGCACGAAGCCTGCCGCCGAAGCGGCGAGGCCGGAGTACGAGTTGAGCAGCGAGACGACGACCGGCATGTCGGCCCCGCCGATCGGGATGACCAGGAGCACACCGAGCAGAATCGCTCCCAGCCACAGCCCGAGGTAGAGCCCGTCGGGTGCGAGGCCGGCCAGCACGCCGCCGCCGACGATCAGCCACACCATCACCCCGAGGATCGCGGCGAAAATGAGGCCGTTGACGAACTGCTGGCCGGGGTAGAGGACCGGCTTCTCGGTCACGACGCCCTGCAGCTTGCCGAACGCGACGAGGCTGCCCGAGAAGGTAACGGCGCCGATCAGCGTGCCGACCATGATCGAGATCGACGCGTCCAGGGTCGCCACGCCGCCCGGTCCGAACGCGCTCAGGAACTCGGCCGCCGCCACGAGCCCCGACGCGAGGCCGCCGAAACCGTTGAACACGGCTACCATCTGCGGCATTGCGGTCATCTTCACGAGGCGAGCCATCAACACGCCGATCAGGCCGCCGACCGCGAGTCCGCCGGCGATCCACTCGAAGCTCACGATCTGCTCGTCGAGCAGGGTCACGACCACGGCGAGCAGCATAGCCGTGGCGGCCAGCGCGTTCCCCCCCCGCGCCGTGGCCGGCGAGCTGAGGCGCTTGAGGCCGACGATGAACAGGACGGCCGACAGAAGGTACGTGAGCTGGATGACGAGTTCGACGGTCGTCATCGCTCAGCCCGCGTCCGTGTCGCGCCGAAACATCCGGAGCATGCGATCGGTGACGAGAAACCCGCCGACCACGTTGATCGTCGCGGCGACGAGCGCGATCGTTCCGATCAGCGAAAATATCAGGCCCTCGCCCAGCCCGGCGATCACCAGGGCGCCGACGATGCTGATGCCCGAAATCGCGTTGGCGCCCGACATCAACGGCGTGTGCAGCGTCGGGGGCACCTTCGTGATCACCTCGAAGCCCGTGAACATCGCCAGGACGAACACGTAGACGCTGACGAGAATCGTACCGCTCATGGATCGAACCTCACCTTTCCGTCGTGGGTGACGACGCAAGCGCCGAGAATGGCGTCGTCGAGATCGATGGCGAGAGCGCCCTCGTCCCCTGTCGCGTGGTCGAGCAGGACCGATACGACGCGTCCGTACATATCGCTGCCATGGACGGGCAGGGAAGCGGCAAGGTCGAGCGGGCCCATGATCGTGACCCCGTGGCGCTCGACCGTCTTCCCGACTTCGGTGAGCTCGCAGTTGCCGCCCGAGGCCGCCGCGAAGTCGACGATCACCGAACCGCGCCGCATGCGCTCGACCATCTGTTCGGTGACCAGGCGGGGCGCCGGCCGGCCGGGCACGACTGCCGTCGTGATCACGAGGTCGGAGGTCGCGACGTGGTCGGACAGGAGCTGGCGCTCCCGCTCCTGCTCCGACTCGGAAACTTCCTTCGCGTAGCCCCCTTCGGTCTCCACGTCGGCTGCGCCGTCGGTTTCGTTCTCCCACTCGACGAACTTCGCGCCCAGGCTCTGCACCTGTTCCTTCACGGCGGGCCGGATGTCGAACGCCTCGACCACGGCGCCGAGTCGGCGGGCCGTCGCGATGGCCTGCAGCCCGGCCACGCCGGCTCCGAGCACGAACACCCGGGCCGGCGGGATCGTCCCGGCGGCCGTCGTGAGCATCGGAAAGAACTTGCCGAGCGCCGCGGCGCCGCGAAGCACCGCCGTATAGCCGGCGATCGTGCTGAACGCCGACAGGGCGTCCATGCGCTGCGCCTTCGTGGTGCGGGGAACGAGCTCCATCGCGATCGTCGTGACGCCGCGTTCCGCGAGGCGCGCGAGGAGCTCGCGGCTCTCGAACGGGCTCATCAGGGCGACGAGCAGACAGCCGGCCTGAAGGTGCGCCGCCTCGTCGAATCCGTCCGGCCGGACGGCAGGCGGGTTGACCTTGAGGACGACGTCGGCGTCGCGCAGCAGCAGGGCCGGATCGGCCACGATCTCGGCGCCGGCTTCCCGATACTCGTCATCGCCGAATGTCGCGCCGAGGCCGGCCCCGGCCTCGACGGAAACCGTTCGCCCGCCTGCTACGAGGCGCTTGACGGCGGACGGGGCGAGCGCGACACGCCCGTCGTCGACCGTCGTCTCCTGTGGGACCGCGATCCGCATCGCCCACTCCCGGATTTGCTTGACAGAACCGGACATGCCGGTAGCTTGAACCGCCCGGAGTCTCGCCCACGGTATGGTGGGATGGGGCGTTCCGACAAGCCCAGCCCTCGAGGAGACATGGCCACGACCCGCGCACTTCCCATCGGTTTACTCTTCTTCGCCCTCGGCGGCGTGACACCGGCCGCCGGCCAGACTTCCGCGGGAGAACAAGTCGCGCGAGCCGTGCTCGCCGCGCCCGAAAGCCTGCGCGACGACGCGACCGTGCTCGGGTACGGCGGACAGGCGCGCGACGGCGACCCGCTCACGGTGCTCCGCGAGGGCACCAACGGGATCGTCTGCCTGGCCGACGACCCGGCGAGCGACGGCTTCCACGTGGCCTGCTATCACGAGAGCATGGATCCGTATATGGCGCTCGGGCGTCGGCTCCGTGCCGGCGGGGAGGATCGCGACGCGGTTCAGCAGGCCCGATGGGCGGCGATCGAGACCGGTGAGATCGAGCCTCCTTCCGCCGCGCTGTGGTCGCTCACCGCCCCGTCCGACGTGAACCCGGAGGCGGGTCCCGGCGAGGACGCGCGGCGTCTCGCCGTCGTCTACGTGCCGTTCGCCGAAACCGACGAGCTCGGCCTGCCGCCCCGCCCCGACGGGGACAGCCCGTGGCTCATGCTGCCCGGCACGCCCTGGGCGCACATCATGATCTCGCGCTGAATGCCCCAGCTCAGCCGCCACCAGATCGGGGCGACCCTGCTCGGTGCGCTCCGCCAGGAGGGCCTCGGCGTGCGCGACCTGTTCGAGGGTCGGCAGGAGCCGGTCACCTGGTTCTTCCGCTGCCTGGCGTACGATCAGTCGGAGCTCGACATCATGGAGTCGGGCGCCATCGACACGCTGCACGCCCCGTCTGCCCTGGTCGAGTTGACCCTCGACGAGGTCGCGTTGGCCGGGGCCGGAATCGGGCCCGAGGGCCTGGCTTCCTACCTGGCGGGCGAGGGGATCCCCGACGTCGAGGACCTGTATCCCGAGCCGGCCGATCCGTCGGCGAACGGCATCGAGCCACTGGTCGAATTCCATCCCGACGTCATGCTGGGCTACCTCGGCGTCGACGTCGCTCCGCCCGGCCTGTGGCTGGACGAGCGTTCGGCCGAACCGTCGGAGAACGAGCGGCTCGCCCGCCAGCTCGCCCAGATGGCGCAGCGCTCCGGCAAGCAGGCCGACACGGTCGAAGTGCACATCGAAGGGGCGCTCGACGCGTCCGAGGACGGCTGGGCAGACGAGGCGGCGAGCGTGCGGCCGGCCGGCGTGTCCGTGCACTTCAGCTTCGAGATCCCCCTGGCCGACACGGGTGAACGCGAGATGGGGCGGATCTTCCTGGCCGGGGCCCGTACGGCGGCCGAGGCGATCGAGGCGATGCGCCGGGTGTTCGAGCGCCGCGCCGGCTGAGCCCTCTCAGGGCCGCGGCAGGTCGCGCGCCTCGAGCACGCTGTCGACGGCCGCCCGGAACCGCTCGGCCGACACGGCCCCCTGGATGGCCAGGCTGTCGCCGACGATGAAGAACGGCGTGCTCGTGATTCCCGAGCGCAGGGCCGATTCGTAATCGGACACCTGGAGCGGCGCCGGCTGGTCGGCGCGCAGGCACGCGGCGAAACTCTCGGCCTCGACACCCGCCCGCTGTCCGTATTCGAGGAAGCGGGCGTGCGGATCTTCGGCTTCGCTCCAGGCCTCCTGCGTTTCGAACAGGATGGCGTGCATCTCCCAGAACCGCCCGGCGGCCCCCGCGCAGAACGCGGCCTCGATGGCGGGCCAGGCACGGGCGTGGCGAGAGTTCGGAAACGAGATCCACAGGTAGCGGGCGATCCCGCTGCGCACGTAGAGGCTGTCGACCAGCGGCCACGTATCGCGGTGAAACTGCGCGCAGAACGGGCACTCGAAATCGGAGATCTCGACGATCCGGAGGGGCGCGTCGGCGTCCCCCCTCGAACGCGCCCGATCGGCGGCCTCGAGCACGGCCTGCTGCCCGGTCGGCACGACGGCGGTTTCCTGGGCCGATAGCGGGGCGGGCGGGCCCTGCGCGGCGAGCGCCGCGACCATGGCGCAGCAGGCGACGACGGTGCGGCCGCTCATCCCTGGAGCTCGGCGAGGATCTCGTTCGCGTGCCCGGCGGGCTTCACCTTGCGGTAGATCTTCTCGATCCGTCCGTCGGGGTCGATCAAAAAGGTGGAGCGCAGGATACCCTCGTACTCGCGCCCGTACAGCTTCTTCTTGCCCCAGGCGCCGTATGCCTTCGCCACCGAGTGATCGGGGTCGGCCAGCAGAGGGAAGTTCAGATCGTACTTGTCGCGAAACTTCTCGTGCGAATCGACGTCGTCGGGGCTCACGCCGAGCACCACGGCTCCCCGCGCGTCGAACTCGGGCAGCGCGTCGCGAAAGCCGCATGCCTCCTTCGTGCAGCCCGACGTGTCGTCCTTCGGATAGAAGTACAGAACGACGCGTCGGCCCCGCTGGTCCGCCAGTCGGACGGTGTCGCCGCCATCGGATTCAAGCGAGAAGTCTGGGGCGATATCTCTTTCGGATAGCATATGATATGAAGTCCTGTCTAATGTGAACTGTAGACGCCGTCGAGCGCGGTCGTGACCACGTCCCGCGCGATCTCGAGCTGCTCCGGCCCGGTGTGGATGCTGCCGACCACGAGACGGAGCGTGTAGCGCCCGCCGAGCTCCGTGTGCGAGAGAAAGATGCGCCCGTCGTCGTTGATCCGCTCGAGGAGGCGGCGGCTCGCGGTCGCCTCCGCCTCGTTTCCCGCTTCGTCGTCTGCCACGGCCTTCACCCGGAAGCACACGGTGCCGAACGACGGCGGGGCGGTGAGCTCGAGGCGTGGCTCGGTTTCGATCCACGCGGCGAAGCGGTCGGCGAGCTCGCAGTGCCGGCGGATCATCGCGCGGAGCCCGGCGGCGCCTTCCCGGCGGAATACGAACCAGAGCTTGAGCGCCCGGAAGCGGCGTCCGAGGGCGAGGCCGATGTCCATGAGGTTCGTCGCGGCGGTGTCCGACGACAGGTACTCCGGCGTCAGGGCGAGCGAGGCGCGGAACGCGTCGAGCTCGCGGCCGAGCAACAGGCTGCAGTCGAGCGGCACCGACATCCACTTGTGCGGGTTGAGGACGATCGAGTCCGCGCGCTCCCAGCCGGCGAACCGCGGGCGCAGCTCGGGCAGGGCGGCGGCGGGTCCGGCGTAGGCGGCGTCGACGTGCAGCCACACGTCGTGCGCGGCGCAGACGTCGGCGATCGGTTCGACCGGATCGACGCTGGCGCAGCTCGTCGTGCCGATCGTCGCGCATACCGCGACCGGGACGCGCCCGGCGGCCCGATCCTCGCGCAGGGCACGGTCGAGGGCTTCGGGCCGCAGGGCGTAGCGGCCATCGACCTCGATCCGGATGAGATTCCGATGACCGAGGCCGGCGGCGATCACGGCCTTGTCGAGCGACGAGTGGGCGAGCTCGGATCCGTACACGCGGCCCGGTCCGACCTCCGTCCCGTCGCCTCCGTGCGCCGGCAGGCCGTTCTCGCGGGCATCCGGGAACGCCCGGTGTCGGGCCGCCAGCAGGGCGACGAACGTCGACGTCGACGCCGTGTCCTGGATGACGCCGCCGAACGACTCCGGCAGACCGACGAAGCGCCGCGTCCACTCGACCATGCGTTCTTCGAGCTCGGTGGCGGACGGCGCCGTGCGCCACAGCATGGCGTTCACGTTGAACGCGGCCGTCACGAACTCCGCCAGGAGACCCGGGTCGGCCGACGAACTGCAGAAGTAGGCCATGAAGCCCGGATGATTCCAGTGCGTAAGTCCGGGGACGATGATCCGGTCGAGGTCGGCGAGGATCGCCTCGTAGCTCTCCGGTGTCTCGGGCGGCGCCTCCGGAAGGGCGGCGGCCACATCGCCGGGCTGCACCCGCGAGAGAACCGGGAGCTCGGCGAGCCGTGCCCGGTACGCCTCGATCCAGCGGGCCATGCGCAGGGTCGACGGCACGAGGCCGTCGGTCCCGTGATTCTGCGATGCCGGTGTGCCGTCTGCCCTCGTTTCCATCGGCGCAAGCTAACGAATCGGTAGCGTGGAGACAGGTGAGCGGTACCGGTGTGTGAAGGGACCGTCCATGGGCTAGGTTCGAAGCGATGATCCACTCTGAATCCGATCACCTGCACGATCTCCTCGCCGGCTGCCGATCGGCGGTGCGCGAGGAGATCGACGCCGTTCGCGCCGACCTCGAGCGCCGTGGCCTGGGCGGGCCGATTCCGGCCGCCTCCGGCACACGGGCCGCCGGCGCCGGGCGTACGGGCCCGTACGAATGGACACTGCCGCCGGGCCGTTACGTGATCCGCGCCGACGACGCCGTGACGATCGAGACTGACGGAGCGACGGCCCTCGGCGTCGTGGTTCGGTTCGACGCCGGGCGCCGTGTCATCCGCATCGCCACCGAGACGGCGCTCGGCAGTCGTCCCGGGCCGGCCGAGCTCACTTTCGATCCGACGTGGCTCCTCGAGGCGCTCGACGATCGCCTGGCGCGCATGGAGGACGATCCGGCCGACTACCACGTCGATACGGCGCTCCGGCTGTTCGGGCGGGCGTTCGGGGAGACGGGCGAGGCCGACGTGGCCGACGGGGCCTCGGTGGGGCTCAATCCGTCGCAGACAGCGGCGCTGCGGCGCGTGGCGGGGAGTCGGGCGCAATTCGTCTGGGGACCGCCGGGCACCGGAAAGACGCGGTTGCTCGGCCACGCCGGCGCGCTCCTGGCCTCGGAGGGACGCGTGCTGGTGGCCGCCACCACGAACGCCGCCGTGGACGAGGCGGCGGGTCGGGTCGTCGACGTGCTCGGCCGCGGCGCCGTCGAGGCGAACCGCGTCATCCGGTTCGGAGCGGGCCTCACTCCGGAGTCGGACCCGTCCCTCGGCGTCGACGCCGCCGTGACGCGGGCCGAGATGCTGCGCCCATCCGCTTTGTCGCGCGGCATCGACGAGCTGGAGGAGCGCCTCGGCGCGCGGCGCGTGCCGGGCGAGCCGATCGGCGTGTCGATGAGCCGCGTTCAGGCGGCGGCGCGCCGGGGGGCGCAGCCGGCCGACGAGGCCCTGGCCGCGCGACTCGCGGCCGCCTACCAGGCCGCGTCGCGTAGGGCGCTCGAAGGTGCGGATGTCGTACTTACGACGTTCGCGCGGCTCGCGGTTCGCGACGAGCTGGCCGGCCAGCGGTTCGACAGCCTGCTGATCGACGAGGCGAGCGCGGCGCCGCTGCCGTACGTGCTGTTCGCGGCGGGTCTCGCCCGCCACCGGGCGGCCGCGTTCGGCGACTTTCGGCAACTTCCTGCCGTGGTGATGTCGCGTGGGGCGCACGCCGGGCGGTGGCTCCGTCGCGACGTGTTCGAAGTATCGGGCGTCCTCGAGGCGGATACCGGCCTGCCGTCCCCCCGCGATCGACTGTGCTCGATGCTCGAAGAACAGTACCGCATGCGACCGGCCATCCGGTCATTGGTGGGTGAGCTGTTCTATGGCGGAAGGTTGCGGGACGCGGGTGTACTCGATGGCGACGTCGACGGCGGAGGCGAGCCCGGCGAGAGAGCGGGCGAGCTGATCATGATCGACACCGCGAGCCTCGAGCCGGAGGTCGAACGGCCCGACGGCTCGCGCCGGAACGAGGCGCACCTCGAGACACTGCTCCAGGTGCTCGAGGCACTGGCCCGGCGGGGGGAGCGCGACGTCGCGGTGGTCGCCCCGTACCGGGCGCAGGCCCGCGAGCTCAGGCGGCGGGTGCACTCGCGGCTCGGGCGCCTGGCGCCGGCCGATCTCGAAATCGCGACGATCCATCGCTTCCAGGGTCGCGAGAAGCGCGTGGTGGTGTTCGACACGGTCGACGCCCCGCCCGGGCGCAGCTGGTTTCTGGACGAACGCCGCAACCGCGACTTTCCGCGCATGCTCAACGTCGCGCTCTCGCGCAGCCGGGATATGCTGATCGTCGTAGGTACGATCGAAGGCCTGCGCCGCACTTTGCCGCCCGACGCGCTACTGAACCGTGTGGTCGAGCGGGTGTGCCGCGACGGCGTGGTGCTCGACGCCGGCCGGCCCGGATCGTTCGCCTCGCTTTCCGTCGAGATGCCGGTCTGACGCCGGGCGGGCGGCCTCCCCCTACTGCCGGGCCCCGGGGAGCGGCTCGGGTCGGGCCGGCGCTACCCGGATCCGGGCATCGACGATCGTCGCGCCCTCCTCGTGGACGAGGATCGGGTTGAGGTCGAGCTCGCGCACCTGCGGCAGATCGTCGACGAGAGCGCCGACGCGCAGGACGGCATCGACCAGCGCCGGCACGTCGCGGGCGGGGCTGCCGCGATAGCCCGACAACAGTGGCCGCGTCCGCAACTCGTCGACCATCTCGCGCGCGTCGTGCCGCGAGAGCGGCGTGAGGCGTACCGAGACGTCCTTGATGAGCTCGACCAGCACGCCGCCGGCCCCGCAGGCGACGACCGGCCCGAACTGCTCGTCGTGCACGACGCCCACGATCATCTCGACGCCCTCGTTCGCCATCCGCTGCACGAGGAATCCGCTCGGTGGAGATCCGGCCGCCGTCAGTCGCTCGTGCATCTGCCGGGCCGCGTCGGCGGTGCGCTCGGGGGCCAGGCCGAGGCGCACCGCACCGGCCTCGGTCTTGTGGACGAGATCGGGCGCGATCGCCTTCAGGGCGACGGTACCGCCGAGCGCGGCGGCCGCCTCGCCGGCCGCCGCCGCCGAATCGACCACGTGCTGTTCGAGCACCGGCAGGCCGTAGCACGAGAGCAGGGCCGACACCTCGTCGGGCGCCAGCCAGTCCGCCTCGCGGCCGAGCGCCGTGGCCACGACGCCGGCCGCCTCTTCGCGGCGTACGTCGTCGAACGCGGCGACGGGCTCGGCCGGTCGCTCTTTCCACTCTCCGTAGCGTGCCGTGCGCGCCAGCGCGATGGCCGCGTCTTCGGGAAACGCGTACGACGGGATCCGGACGTCCGATCCCCGCAGCTCCTCGGGCACGCCGCGGGCCTGCATGAACACGCTGAGAACGGTCTTCCTCCCCTCGAGCGCCTGGACCCCCCGAACCACGGCACGCGCCACGTCCTCGGAGCGCGTGACGAGCGGAGGGATGAAGATGACGATCAGCGCGTCCACCCCGGAATCGCGACCGACGATCTCGATCGCCTGCCGGTACTGCTCCTCCGAGGCGGAGGCGATCATGTCGACCGGGTTCGAAACGCTCGCCTCTCCGGCCAGCACGTCTCGCAGCGCCGCCTGCGTGTCCTCGGCCAGCACGGGAACCTCGAGCCCTTCGGCCTGGCAGGCGTCGGCGCACAGGATGCCCGGCCCGCCGGCGTTGGTGAGGATCGCGACCCGGCGGCCGCGCGGCGGCGGCTGACTCGTCAGCAGCGACGCCACGTCGAACATCTGCTGCAGCGTGTCGGTACGGATGACGCCCGTCTGCCGGAGCAGGGCGTCGACCGTCACGTCTGAGGCGGCGATCAGCGCTCCCGTGTGCGAGCCGCTCGCCCGGACGCCGGCCGGAGAACGTCCGCCCTTGACGACCACGACCGGCTTTTCCCGGGCGACCCGGGGTGCGATGCGCGAGAACTTTCGTGGGTTCCCGAACGACTCGAGGTAGAGCAGGATCACATCGGTGTTCGGGTCTTCGGTCCAGTAGCGGAGCAGGTCGTTGCCGGAGATGTCGGCCTTGTTGCCCACCGAGACGAAGCTCGAGAGGCCGAGGCCGAGCACGCCGGCGTGGTCCATGACCGCGAGGCCCAGTGCGCCGCTCTGCGACATGAAGGCGACCCGCCCCTCGAGCGGCGGAACCGGCGCGAAGGTCGCGTTCAGCCTCACATCCGGGTGCGTGTTGAGGATCCCCATGCAGTTCGGTCCGATCAGCCGCATCCCCGAGGCACGGCAAATGCGCATGAGTTCCCGCTGGCGCTCGCGGCCTTCCTCGCCCACCTCGCCGAAGCCGGCCGAGATGACGACCAGTGAGCGCACGCCCTTGCGACCGCAGGCTCGCGCGACTTCGATCACGGCCTTCGCCGGCACGACGATGACGGCCAGCTCGACGGGGCCGGGCACGCTCTCGACGTCGGGGTAAGAGACGACGCTCTGCACGACCTCGGCACCGGGATTGACAGGCAGTACCGGCCCGACGAACCCGAAGTCGAGCAGGTTGCGAAACACCTCGCCGCTGATCGTGCCGCGCTGCCGTGAGGCGCCGATCACCGCCACCGATCGCGGGCGGAGGAAGGTGTCGACGGCGCTGACCGCGGCCGTCCAGTCGCGCCGGTCGAACGCTTCGAGCGCCGTGTCGGTCATCTCGGTGGGAAACTCGACCCGGATCTCGTCGGGCTCGGCGTGGACCCGCACCGAAAAGCCCGAGCTTCGGAACACCTTCAGCATCTGGTGGTTGCCGGGCGCCACGCTCGCCTCGAACACCTCGATCCCCCGCGAGGACGCGATACGCGCCAGTTGCCCGAGGAGTGCCGTGCCGACGCCCTGGCCGTGCAGGTGGTCGGCGACCAGGAACGCGACCTCGGCCCGGCCGTCCTCTCCCCTCGCGTACAGGGCGTGCCCGACGATGCGGTCGTCGCCGCTCGTCGCGACGAGCCCGAACGCGCCGTCTTCCTCGACCGCGGCCATGTCACCCGCCCGCTCGCGCAATGTTTCGGGCGACACTGAGCCGGCGAACCGGCGCGACACCGAGTCGACGGAAGCTTCCTGCAGAAACGTCAGCAGTCCCGCCTCGTCGTCGTCGCGCGCCGGGCGCACGCGCACGGTGGAGCCGTCACGCAGCACGATGTCGGTCGCTTCCGCTGCCAGCTCGGCGACGTCATCAGAGTTCATCCGCTCTTCCTGGTCAGGAGACTTCCGCCGCCCCGTCCGTGCAGGGCATCGTTGGGATCGACTACCGGTACAACTTACGGCGTCGTCGGCGTCGGACGCAGGGGCCGCTGCCGGGTACGACGGGCGCTCCACCCGAAGCGTCCGCGACGCGCGGGAGCGAATTCCGTCGTCATGTTCCGGAGACGGCCCGTCATCATGCGGGATGTGAACCTATTTTTTAAAAAACTGCGGATTCGTCGCGCTCGGGGGTTGCATAGAGAAAAAAATGTTTTATACTTCTTACCGTGCAACGGAGGAGGCACCGGCGAAACCGGATCGCCGCCGTTCCGAGAGCGCGAAGACAGGCAGGCCCGGCGGGGTTGAAAGTTCTCCCTGTGAGGACGGAAGGCTCCAACAAGCTGACCAGGCCGAAACGTGTGAAAACACGGCCAGTCGAGTACTGGAAGGAGAGCGCAACCGACCAGGAAGTCGCGTGCGGTTCGGACAAAGAATCCTCCCTCAAGCCCCCGGCGCTCTTCGGAGTTGCCGGGGGCTGAGTATTTGGGGGTCCCCCCGACTTTTCCGACCGGACCGGTGGCGACAGTTTTTGTAAAAATGCGTGTGGATATCGCCGTGGATAATGAGTGGAAAACTGTGAAAATTGGCGCCCTGGCGCGGTGAACGGCGGGTCGACGAAGGCGGTTCGATATTCCCCGGGCACGTGGATTGAGAGGAGGAGGCGATGATCGGTAGCCTGGCGGTCCACACGTCGGGCCCGGGCCTGACGGAGATCACGGATCGGGTGGCGGCGCTGGTTGGAGAGAGCGGTCGCTCCGAGGGGCTGTGCACGGTGATGATCCAGCACACGTCCGCGAGCCTGACGATCCAGGAGAACGCCGACCCGTCGGCCCGGCATGATCTGCACGAGTGGCTGTCTCGGCTGGTCAGCGAGGACGATCCGCATTTCACGCATACGGCCGAGGGGCCCGACGACATGCCCTCGCACATCAAGGCGGCCCTCACGTCGACGACCGTGTCGGTGCCGATCGTCGAGGGCCGCCTCGCCCTGGGCACCTGGCAGGGATTGTACGTCTGGGAGCACCGGCGGCGAGGGTCCACGCGGAGGTGCGTCGTTCACATCAGCGACTGACGGCCGCGGGGACGCGGGCATCGTTCCGTGGCCTGATCGACACGGTTCGCCCGGGTAACTATGATCGCACCCGGTGGCCGCCGGGCGGCGGCCCGCGAGAGTTTCGAACGGGAGCGGACGTGAGAGTCGTGTTGCAGCGGGTAGACCGGGCGGCCGTCCGGGTGGGCGGTCGGACGACGGGCGAGATCGGGCGAGGTTTGCTCGTCCTGGTCGGTTTCGCGCCCGCCGATACCGAGGACGACCTGCGCTGGATGGCCGACAAGCTGCGCGGCCTTCGCGTGTTTCCCGACGACGACGGCCGGATGAATCGCGACCTGTCGGAGGTCGACGGAGCGCTGCTGGTCGTCTCCCAGTTCACACTGTACGGCGACGTCTCGAAAGGGCGGCGCCCCTCGTTCGTCGGCGCAGCCCCACCCGAGCGCGCTCGCGAGCTCTACGACCGCTTCCTCGAGATCTGCGCGGCCGACGGTACGTCCGTCGAGGCCGGCGAGTTCGGGGCGATGATGGATGTCGAGCTCGTCAACTCGGGCCCGGTGACCCTGGTCGTCGATCGATGATCGAAGCGTGAACGGGATGACACGGCTGGTTCTCGCATCCGGCTCCCCGCGGCGCCGCGACATCCTGGCGGCACTCGGCCTGGCGTTCGACGTGCGTCCCCCCGACGTCGACGAGAGCTTGCGTCCGGGGGAGGGCGCCGCCGCCGCGGCGCGGCGCCTGGCGGAGCTGAAGGCGACGGCGGTCGAGGCGGAGCCGGGTGAGCTCGTGCTGGCGGCCGATACGATCGTCGTCCTCGACGGCGACCTGCTGGGCAAGCCCACGGGACCCGGCGACGCGACCGCGATGCTCGGGCGGCTGGCCGGGCGTTCGCACGAAGTGATCACGGGCCTCGCCCTGCGCCTCGGCGCGGAGACCAGGTCGGCGGCGGCCCTGACCACGGTGACCTTCCGGTCCCTCGACCGGGCGGAGATCGCGGCGTACGTCGCCACGTGCGAGCCGCTCGACAAGGCGGGAGCCTACGGCATCCAGGGGTTCGGGTCGGCCCTGGTCGAGCGGATCGAGGGCGACTTCTTCAACGTCATGGGCCTGCCCGTGCCCGCGCTGCTCTCCCTTCTGCACGACACCGGGTTCCGCTATCTCTACGGAGAGATCGTCCCACTCGGGGACGTTCGCCGGCAGGCGGCGGAGGGGAGTGCATGAGCGCTCAGGCGGTGCTTGCTATCGATCAGGGAACGACCGGCTCGCGGGCGCTCGTGTTCGGCCCCGACGGCCGGCTCGTCGCCTCGGCTTACGAGGAGTTTCCGCAGCACTTTCCGGAACCGGGTCGCGTGGAGCACGACGCCTCCGACATCTGGAACTCGGTCGTCTCGACGATCGGCCGCGCGCTCGAGGAGGCCGGAGACGTCGCGCGGACGGTCGGGGCCGTGGGGATCACGAACCAGCGCGAAACCACCGTGCTGTGGGACCGGGACACGCTCGAGCCGGTGGCGCGCGCCATCGTCTGGCAGGACCGGCGCACGGCGGAACGTTGCGACGAGCTGCGTCGGTCACCCGAGGCCGAGGTCATCCGCCGCAAGACCGGTCTCGTCGTCGATCCGTACTTCTCCGCGACCAAGCTCGAATGGATGCTCGCTTCCGACGCGGAGCTCGCGCGCCGCGCCGCCGCCGGTGAACTGGCTTTCGGGACGATCGACGCGTGGCTGATCGCCCGGCTGACGGGCGGGGCCGTCCACGCCACCGACCCGACCAACGCCAGCCGGACCATGCTCTATTCGCTCGACGCGGCCGACTGGGATGACGGGCTGTGCGACCTGTTCGGGGTGCCGGCCGGCTTGCTGCCGGAGATCCGACCGTCGGCCGGGAACTTCGGCACGACCGACCCCGGAGCCGTAGGGTTCGAGCTTCCGATCACCGGCGTGGCGGGCGATCAGCAGGCCGCGCTGTTCGGGCAGGGCTGCTGGTCGGCGGGCCAGGCGAAGAATACGTACGGAACGGGGGCCTTCCTGCTGTTCCATACGGGAACGGCGCGTGGCCCGGACGTGGACGGCGTTCTCACGACCGCCGCGTGCGGACCGGCCGGCGAGCTCGCCTATGCCTACGAGGGATCGATTCTCGTCGCGGGTGCCGCTATCCAATGGCTGCGCGACGGCCTCGGCCTGATCGAGACCGCCGAGCAGTCAGAGCGCATCGCGGCGTCGCTGGACGACGCGGCCGGGGTCGTGTTCGTGCCGGCGCTGACGGGGCTGGGCACGCCGTACTGGGCCTCGGGAGCCCGCGGCGCGTTCTTCGGACTGACGCGCGGAACGACGACGGCCCACCTGGTCCGCGCCGTGCTGGAATCGATGGCGCAGTCGACGGCCGACGTGATCGAGGCGATGACGGCGCCGGGCGACCTCGAGCTCGCCGCGCTTCGCGTGGACGGGGGTGCGGCCCGCAACGACTGGCTCATGCAGGCGCAGGCCGACCTGATCGGCCAGTCGGTGATCCGGCCCGAGGCCACCGAGCTGACCGCGATCGGCGCGGCTGGCCTGGCGGGGGTCGGCGCCGGCCTGTGGAGCGGGCCCGACGAGCTGGCGGCTGCGCGCGGCGATGAAACCGAGTTCACGCCCCGCCCGGGAACCGACGATCTGGCGGACGCGCGCCGCCGCGACTGGAGGCGCGCCATCCGCGCCGTCCTCGAATGGACCGACGCCGGAGGTGACGAATGACGGCCGTATACTTCTTCGCGGTGATTCTCTTCGTACTGCTGGCCGCCGTGCTCGTGGCGCCGCTGCTCGACCGGCAGCCGCGATCGGGGCGCGGCGCGGAGCCGGGTGAGCGCCTGGGCGAGGCCCTCGAGGCCCTGCGCGAGCTCGAGTTCGAGCACGAGACGGGGAAGATCGACGACGAGGACTACCGGAAGCTGCGCGCCGAGTACGCGGCTGTCGCGATCGCGGCGCGCGACGCCGGTGCGACGGCTCCCGCCGAGGCGGACGATAGGCGGCGGAGCGGAGAAGGGGGTGTGTGCGGAGTGTGCGGGGCGCCGACGGCGCCGGCCGCCAGCTTCTGCTCGCGATGCGGAACGCCCGTCGAATGAACGGGGGTGCCGTCGACCTGCGGAGCGACACCGTGACCCGCCCTTCGGCGGCGATGCGCGCCGCGATCGCGGCGGCCGAGGTCGACGACGACGTGCTCGGGAAGGACCCGACGGTCGAGCGCCTCGAGCGGCGCACGGCCGAGCTGCTCGGCAAGGAAGCGGCCCTGTTCTTTCCGTCGGGCACGCAGGCCAACCAGACGGGGATCCTCCTGCACACCGAGCCGGGCAGCGAGGCGATCTGTGAGGCCGACGCGCACGTCTTCCACTACGAGTACGCGAGCGCGTCGTGGCTGGCCGGCGTGCAGCTCGTTCCCGTGCCGTCGGAGCGCGGCCGCCTGCCGGCGGACCGGGTCCGCGCCGCCATCCGCCCCGGCGACAGACATCATCCGCGCACGACGTTGATCTGCGTCGAGCAGACCCACGGCGCCTCGGGCGGATCGGTCGTTCCGCTCGACACGCTCGATGCTCTGCGTCGGGTGGCCGATGAGCACGGCCTGCCGATTCACATGGACGGGGCGCGCCTGTGGCACGCGGCCGTCGCCCTCGGGCGTCCGCCGGCCGCCGTCGCCGCGACGGCCGACACGGTCATGGCCTCGCTGTCGAAAGGGCTCGGCTGCCCGGCCGGTTCGATGCTCGCCGGTCCGGCCGAGCTCATCGAGCGGGCATGGACGATTCGCAAGCGCCTGGGCGGTGGGATGCGCCAGGTGGGGATCCTGGCGGCCGCAGGCCTCCACGCGCTCGAGCACCACCTGCCCCGGCTGGGCGAGGACCACGCGCGGGCCCGTCGGCTGTATGAGGCCTGCCGCGAGATCGACGGCCTGGCACCCGTCGAGCCCGACACGAACACGCTGCGGATCGACGTCACGCGCGAGGGGCTGGCCGCCGCCGAGATCGAGCGGCGCCTGCACGAGCGCGGCGTGTGGATCCTGGCGCTCGGGGCCGACTGGCTGCGGGCGGTAACGCACCGCGACGTGGACGACGAGGGAATCGACCGCGCGATCGAAGCCCTGCGCGGCGCGATGGCGTAGGACGGGGCCGACGCAGTTCGCTTGGTCGCTGGGCCGACGATCACGTACATTTCGGGGGCCACGCGTTGTGGCGCGATTACCGACACCGAGCCACCGGCCGCTCCCCGCGGGGACCGATTCGGTGCGTCAGGCAAGACTTCAGCGAAAGGAGGGCGACATGTCCGTCGCCAAGGTTACCGAGATCACCTCCTCATCCACCGAAAGCTTCGAAGACGCCATCCGTAAGGGCATCGCCCGGGCGGACAAGACGCTCAAAGGCATCAAGGGCGCCTGGATACAGCAGCAAACGGTGGACTGCGAGGATGGGAAGATCAAAGCGTACCGCGTGAACATGAAGGTCACGTTCGTGCTGAACGACTGAATGACGGCAGTGCGACAAGGGTAGCGACCTCGCGTTCACGGCGACGTCGGGAAGGGAGCGGCCGCAAGACGGGCCGCTCCCTTCATTTTTTCACCCGGGCCAGCGCCTCGCGTTACACGGCGATGTCGGACCGCGGCGCGATCTCGATCTCTTCCACGTCGAGTGCGTCGGGGGCCCACGCCTCGCGTACCGCGGCCAGCTCGTCGCTTATGGCGGCAAGGCGGATGACGTCCGGTTGATGCGGGGCCGGAAGCTGAGCCACGGGTGCGAAGTTCCGTTTGGACGCTTCGGGCCCGACCCGAACAAATTGCGAAAGTCGGAGGGGTGTTCTATCATGGGTCTCGTGCCGGCTACCCCGGCCGAGACACCCGCAATCCTGAATTTCGACAGCGAGGAACGATGGCACCGGAGCTCACCGAGGAACGGAAGAAGGCCCTGTCGGTGGCGATCAACCAGATCGAGCGACAGCACGGCAAAGGAGCGATCATGCGGCTCGGCGCGGACGGCGCGCGGGTGAAGATCGCCGCGATCCCGACCGGAGCCCTGGTGCTCGATCACGCGGTCGGCATCGGCGGCATCCCGCGGGGGCGGGTGACGGAGATCTACGGACCGGAGTCCTCCGGGAAGACGACGCTCACGCTGCACGTGATCGCCAACGCCCAGAAGGCGGGCGGCGTGGCGGCGTTCATCGACGCCGAGCACGCGCTCGACGTGACGTACGCCGAGCGCCTCGGGGTCGACGTCGAGAACCTCCTCGTCTCACAGCCCGACACGGGCGAGCAGGCGCTCGAGATCGCCGAGGTACTCGTGCGCTCGGGCGCCCTCGACATCGTTGTGGTCGACTCGGTGGCGGCGCTCGTGCCACGGGCCGAAATCGAGGGCGAGATGGGCGACTCCCACGTCGGTCTGCAGGCGCGGCTGATGTCGCAGGCGCTCCGCAAACTCACGGGCGCCATCGGCCGCTCGCACGCGTCGGTCATCTTCACGAACCAGATTCGCGAGAAGATCGGCGTGATGTTCGGCAGCCCCGAGACGACGAGCGGCGGCCGGGCACTCAAGTTCTACGCGTCGCTCCGGCTCGACATCCGGCGCATCGCCTCGATCAAGGACGGGGGCGAGCAGGTCGGGAACCGCACCCGCGTGAAGGTGGTGAAGAACAAGTGCGCGCCACCGTTCCGCCAGGCGGAGTTCGACATCATGTTCAACGAAGGGATCAGCCGGAACGGGATTCTCGTCGACCTCGGCGAAGAGCACGGCATCGTGCAGCGCGCCGGCGCCTGGTACTCCTACGGGGACGACGTCCGCCTCGGCCAGGGACGTGAGAACGCGAAAGTCTTCCTGACCGAGAACCCCGACATCGCCGATGAGATCGAGACGCGGCTCCGCCAGGAACTCGGGCTCGTACCGTCCGACCAGGAAGCGGATGCCGAGCTGGTGGAGGAGGGCGCGGCCTGACGGATCCACGCCCGGAAGGGCCGTCCGGGGCCGACGTTGACGAGCACCGGACGGCTATGGATAAAGCATTGGAACTGTTGTCGTTCCGTGCTCGCAGTGAAAGTGAATTAAAGAGAAGGCTGCTCCGCGCCGGCCATGCTCCCTCCGCCACGGCGTCGGCCCTGCTGCGTTGCCGTGAGCTCGGCTATCTCGACGACCGGGCCTTTGCCCTCGCACACGTGCGAGATCGGCTGAGGCTGCGTCCGAAGGGGCGTCGCGCGTTGCGCTCGGAACTGTTTCGGAAGGGCGTCGACGGCGACCTCGCAGAGGCCGCGATCGACGAGGCGTTCGCCGAATCCGGGCTCGACGAGACCGACCTGGCGCGGCGGCTCGCGGACAAGCGCGTGAAAGCGCTCGGTGGCGTCGAGACCGAGGCCGCCCGGCGCCGCCTCATGGGCTATCTGGCTCGTCGAGGCTTCCCGCCGCCCGTGGTTCGGACGGTCGTGGCCGAGACCCTGCCGGCCGGGAGCGTCGGTCCGCCCGACCCTCCGTCCCGCCTGGTCGATTGAGAACGCCCCACCGGCCCGCCATATTGACCAGATGAAAGCCAGCGAAGTCCGCACCCGATTCATCGAGTTCTTCGAGCGCCAGGGACACGTGCATCTTCCGAGTGGCCCGCTCGTTCCGGGCGACGACCCGACGCTACTGTTCACGAACGCCGGCATGGTCCAGTTCAAGGACGTGTTCGTCGGCGACAGGGAGCGGCCCGCCGCGCGTGCCGTGACGTCGCAAAAGTGCCTTCGCGTCAGCGGGAAGCACAACGACCTCGAAGAAGTCGGCCGCACGGCGCGGCACCATACCTTCTTCGAGATGCTCGGCAATTTCTCGTTCGGCGACTACTTCAAGCGGGAGGCGATCGACTTCGCCTGGCGGTTCGTCACCGACGAGATCGGCCTCGAACCCGATCGACTGTGGGCCACCGTCCACTATTCCGACGACGAAGCGGCGGCGCTGTGGCCCGAGGTGACGGGCATCCCGCCCTCCCGGGTTCTGCGGCTCGGCGACAAGGACAACTTCTGGCAGATGGGCGAGACCGGGCCCTGCGGTCCGTGCTCCGAGATCCACTACGACAAGCGGCCCTCAGGCGCGACGCTAGACCTGTCTCCCGAGGAGTTCGAGGCGCTGGGCGAGGCCGACGAGTTCATGGAGATCTGGAACCTGGTGTTCATGCAGTTCAACCGGGGCCCCGAGGGCGACGTGCCGCTTCCGAAGCCGTCCATCGACACGGGGGCGGGACTCGAGCGGATCGCCGCGATCCTCCAGGGCACCTCGACGACCTATCACACCGACCTCTTCCTGCCCCTGATCGAACGGGCGGAAGCGATCGTCGGCCGCTCCTACTCCACGGCGCCCGAAGACTGGGAAGAGGGCCTCCCGTTCCGTGTGCTGGCCGATCACTCGCGCGCCGTCGCGTTCATGCTGGCCGACGGGGTGTTCCCGTCCAACGAGGGCCGCGGGTACGTGTTGCGGCGCATCCTGCGGCGGGCGGGGCGCTACGCGTGGCTGCTCGGCCGTCGCGAACCGACGCTCGACGCCCTCGTCGACGTCGTGGTGGATCAGATGTCGGACGTCTATCCCGAGCTCGCCGCGCGCCGCGACCATCTCGCCGGCGCCACGCGGGCCGAAGAGGAGCGCTTCCTCGCGACGATCGACGCGGGGATGAGCCGGTTCGACGAAGTGGCGCCCGAGGGGGCTACCGGCACGATCTCTGGTGAAGACGCCTTCAAGCTCTACGATACGTACGGCTTCCCGCTCGACCTCACCGAGCTGATGGCCACCGAGCGCGGGTACGAGGTCGAGCGCGCCGGCTTCGAGCGGGCGCTCGAGGCGCAGCGCGAACGCTCGCGCGAGGGCAGCGCGATGCCCGGCGGCGGAGGGCGGGACTCGGTCCTCGACCCCGACACGCTCGAGACGGCGCAGCGCCTCACGGCAGATGCCGCGCAGGATTTCGTGGGCTACGAGGAGCTTTCCGTCGAGACGCCGGTCCTGGCCTATCGACGCTCCGGCGAGGGGCGGACCGGGCTGTTCGTGCTGGCGCGGAATCCGTTCTACATCGAGGCGGGTGGCCAGGTCAGCGACACGGGCCGGCTCTCCGGAGACGGGTGGACGGCGGACGTCCGCGCCGTGACGCGAAACGAGCGCGGACAGGTGGTCGTCGCCGCCGTGTCGTCCGACGCCGAGCTCCCGCCGGACGTCGACGCCGTGCTCGCCCGGGTCGCGCGCCGCGATCGGCGTGACACGGAGCGCAACCACACGGCCACGCACCTGCTCCACGCCGCCCTGCGCGACACCCTGGGCGAGCACGTCCAGCAGGCCGGTTCGCTGGTCGCGCCCGATCGGTTGCGGTTCGACTTTTCGCACACCGGTCCGATGAGCGCCGAGCAACGGCTCGAGGTCGAGCGACAGGTCAACGAGTGGATTCTCGAGAATGCGCCGGTCGAGATCGATCGACGGCCGTACCGCGAGGCGTTGGATGCGGGCGCGATGGCGCTGTTCGGCGA
Source organism: Gemmatimonadota bacterium (assembly GCA_035464655.1). Taxonomy (GTDB): domain Bacteria; phylum Gemmatimonadota; class Gemmatimonadetes; order Palauibacterales; family Palauibacteraceae; genus JARFPW01. Next base: position 121,501 of record DATHRZ010000012.1, on the reverse strand, counting down.
GAAGTACGGCGATGAAGTGCGCGTCGTGGCTGTTCCGGGCACGAGCCTCGAACTGTGCGGCGGCTGTCACGTACGCAGCACCGGTCAGATCGGCCAGTTCCGGATCGTCTCCGAGACGGGGGTCGCGGCCGGCATCCGCCGCATCGAGGCGGTGACGGGTCGGCGAGCCTGGCGGATGGCGCTCGACGCGGAAGCCGAACTGGACGAGTTGGCCCGGGAGCTCGGGGTGTCCCGCCGCGATTTGCGCCGCAGGATCTCGAACCTGCGCGAGGAGGCCGATCGCCTCGAGGTCGCGCTGGCGGAGCAGCGGGGCGCGGACGCGGCAGGCGCGGCCGGACGCCTGGTCGACGAGGCCGAGGAGCTGCCAGGTGGCGGCCGACTGGTCAGCGGGAGCATCGAGGTGAGCGAGGGCGGCGACCTGGCGGAACTCGGCGATCTGCTTCGCGCCCGAATCCCGTCCGGGGCGGCGATCGTTCACGTAGCGCAGACCGGTGGAAAGGACGCTTTCCTGGCCGTCGTGTCGGACGACTGGATCGCCCGTGGCCTGAAGGCCGGCGACCTGGTGCGCGCCGCGAGCGGGGCTACCGGTTCCGGCGGCGGTGGCCGCCCTCATCTCGCCCAGGGCGGCGTCGGTGACGAGGGGAGCGTCGAGGGGGCGCTCGCGCAGGCTACGGAGCGCGCGCGCGAACTCGCCCTCGCGGTGGCGAGCGGGGCGTGACGCTCGACGGCTGGCTGGAACCACGCCTTGCCGAGGCGCCGCCCGAGCTGGCGGACGCCATCCGGCAGCTCGTGCGCGAGCTGGACGAGGACGACGCCGACATCCCCGGGCGGCTCGCCGCCGCGGCACTCCGCGGGTTCGATGACGTGCTGACCGAGACGGCCGCCGATCTGCGGTCGCGCCGCGCCGCTCTCCGGCTGTTGGCCGCCGACGCGTCCCTGACCTACGCGTTCGAGGCGGCGGCCGATCTCGACGTCGACGTGGTCGCCCTGGCGGACAGGCTCGGTCCGCGCGGCGTCCTCGGGGGCATGCTCGACGCGGCGGCCGCAGGGGAGGCGTCCTGAGCGAGCAGCGGGCCCTGGTCGACCTGCACTGTCACCTCGTCCCCGCCGTGGACGACGGCGCCGAGTCCCTCGAGACCGCGATCGAGACGCTGCGCTCGTTCCGTGACTCGAGCATCGTGCGGGTGGTCACGACCCCGCATCTCGACGCGCGCGACGTCGGCACGACGCGGCACGCCCGCATCGAGCTGGCGTTCCGGGCCCTCGAGAAGGCGGCGGCCGAGCATGTTCCCGAGGTGGAGCTCGAACTGGCCTACGAGATCCGCATCGACGACCCGGAGATCGACCTGTCGGATCGTGAGCTTGGCCTGTCGGGCGGCGGAGCAATCCTGGTGGAGTTCTCTCGGCTCGCTTTGCCCGCCTACTCGAGCCGAATGCTCGATGTGGTTCGGGAGCAGGAGTGGATTCCGGTGCTCGCGCATCCGGAGCGCTACGCCGGCGTCGAAGCGTCCTACGAGACGATCGAGCGCTGGCGGGGGATGGGCGCCCTGATGTGCGTCAACGTCGGCAGCCTGCTCGGCGAGTACGGCCGCGAGCCGCAGCGGGTGGCGCGCCGCATGCTCGTCGACGGCCAGGTCGACCTGCTCGGTTCCGATCACCACGCGCGTCCGCACCGGTCGACGCTGCTGCGTCGCGGCTACGATCTCCTGGCCGAGGTCGGGGATCCGCGGTTCACCGAGGCGGCACGCCTGCTCACCGAAGCCAACCCGCGAGCGGTTCTCGAGGGCGAGCGGATCACGCCGGTGCCCGCGCTCGATCTGCCGTCCGGTTGGTTCGACCGCGTGCGCCGTAAGTTGCTCGGGGGAGGGTCGCGATGAAGTCGGCGCGCGAGCGGGCCGCTTCGAGCCTGCGCGCCCTGTCGGTTGCCGCCGAGCGCGCGGCCGACGAGCTGGTGGGGGACGTCGGCCGCTACGCGGAGTGGGCCATCGAGACGCTCGAGGGCGGCGGACGCCTGCTGTTCTGTGGCAACGGCGGCAGCGCCGCGACCGTGGAGCATATCGCCACGGAGTACGTCGTCCGGTTCCGGCGCCGGCGCGAGCCGCTTTCGGCCATCGCCCTCACGGCGGGTAGCGCGCTGCTCACGGCGTCCGCCAACGACTTCGGCTACGACCAGGTGTTCGTTCGCTCGCTGCGGGCGCTGGGGCGTTCCGGCGATCTCCTGATCGTCCACTCGACGAGCGGCGCGTCGCCCAACTGCCTCGCGGCGGTTCGGGCCGCCGGGGAGATGGGCCTACGCACGGTGGCGCTCACGGGGGCGTCCGGCGGGGAGCTCGCCGAGCTCGCCGAGCTCGCCATCCGGGCCCCGTCGGACGACACGGCGACGATCCAGGAAATTCACCTGGCGGCCGAGCACGCGGTGGCCGACCACGTGGACGCGCATTTCGCGGGCGATAGTACGTGAGCGCCACGGACGAGACGACGGGTCCGACCGACGAGGCGCTGTTGGCACCGCGGTCCTTTCTCGCGCTCGCCGAGCATCTCGAGGCGCGCGGCTACGAGGCGTGGGCCGTAGGCGGGGCGATCCGCGACCGACTCCTGGGCATCGCGCGTGGCGACTGGGACCTGGCGACGGACGCGCGACCCGAGGAAGTTCGCGCCCTGTTCCCGCGCACCATTCCGCTCGGAATCGAGCACGGAACCGTGGGCGTGCTGCAGGAGGACGGGACGGTGTACGAGGTGACGACGTTCCGCCGCGACATCGAGACCGACGGCCGGCACGCCGTCGTCGCCTTCGCCGAGTCGATCGAGGAAGACCTCGCACGGCGTGACTTCACGATCAACGCGATCGCGTGGCGTATCGCGACCCACGAGCTCAAAGATCCATGGAACGGGCGCGAGGACCTGGAAGCGCGGATCCTGCGCGCCGTGGGCGAGCCGGCCGAGCGTTTCGCCGAGGACTACCTGCGCGTGCTGCGCGGCTTGCGGTTCGCCGGGCGCTTCGACCTGACGTTCGACCCTCCCACCCGCGAGGCGCTCGAGGCTGCGGTCCACGGCACGACCGACCTGTCGGCGGAGCGAGTACGCGAGGAGCTCGAGAAGATCTTTACCGGACCGCGTCCCTCCGCGGCCCTGCGCCTGTACCGCGACACCGGCGTTCTCGGGATCTGGTACCCGGAGCTCGACGCCCGAGCGGATACCGACGCCTGGGACGCGGCGCTCGACGCCATCGACGAGCTGCACGAAGGCCGTCCGCTGCTTCGCCTGGCGCGGCTGCTGATGATCATTCCGGGTGCCGGCGAGGATCCCGATCCGGGCGAGGCGGCCGTCGCGAAGGTGGTAGAGCGTCTGAAGCTGTCGAATGCCGACCGGCGCCGGATTCTCGAACTCCGCCGCCATTTCCTGCCGTTCGTCAACCCGCTCGACTCGTCGGCCCACATCCGCGAGTGGCTCAGCGAGGTAGGGCGGGGCGGGGAGCGCGACCTGTTCCGGCTGCACTTCGCGGCGGCCCGCGCCTCCGGCGACGAGCAGGCGGCCGGAGCCCTCGTGCATACGTGGCGCCGGGTGCACGAGGAGCGACTCGGCGATGCCCCGATCGATCGCTCCGAGCTGGCCGTCGACGGAGAGGACATCCTCGGGCTCGGCGTCGCGCAGGGTCCGGTCGTCGGTCTGCTGCTCGACGAGTTGCACGCGCAGGTGCTCGAAGACCCGACGCTGAACGAGCGCGAGGCGCTGCTCGGCATCGCCCGCGAGCTCATCGAGATGGCGTCGCTCGAGGACGTGTGAGCGGCCGCGAGCCCGACCTGTTCGGTGAGACGACGACGCCCGGCGCCGGTCGGGCGCCGGACCGACACCAGGTACCGGACTCGGCCCCGCTCGCGTCACGGATGCGGCCAGCCGACTTCGACGGCTTCGTGGGCCAGGAGAAGCTCGTCGGCCCCGGAAGCCCGCTTCGCGAGCTGATCGAGCGCGACCGCCTGCCGAGCCTGATCCTGTGGGGCCCGCCGGGCGTCGGAAAGACGACGCTCGCCCACATCGTGGCCGGGCTCACGGGCGCCGCGTTCGAGCCGTTCAGCGCCGTGACCGAAGGAATCCCTCGATTGCGCGAAATCCTCGCGACCGCGCGCGATCGACGCCGGGCGACCGGGCGAGACACGATCCTGTTCATCGACGAGATCCACCGGTTCAACAAGGCGCAGCAGGACGCGCTCCTTCCGCACGTCGAATCGGGCGCCGTCGTGCTCATCGGCGCGACGACCGAGAATCCGAGCTTCGAGGTGATCCCGCCGCTGCTCAGCCGCTCGCGGGTGTTCGTGCTCGAGCCCCTGGCGCCGGAGGCGATCGCGGAGCTCTGCCGGCGAGCCCTGGCCGACGACCGGGGCCTCGGCGGACGGGGCGTCGAGGCCGAGGACGAGGCGATCGACCGCCTGGCGGTGATCGCCGACGGCGACGCCCGGCGGGCTCTCAACACACTCGAGACGGCCGCCGACCTGGCCGGCGACGGAGGCCGGATCACCCTCGACGTGGTCGAGGCGGCCCTGCAGCGACGAATTCCGCGCTACGACAAGTCGGGCGATGCGCACTTCGACGCGATTTCGGCGCTCCACAAGTCCGTGCGCGGATCCGACGCCGATGGCACGCTGTACTGGCTGGCGCGCATGCTCGAGGCGGGGGAAGACCCGATGTACGTCGCGCGGCGGCTCATTCGGATGGCCGTCGAGGACGTCGGGCTCGCCGATTCCTCCGCCCTGCAGATCACGCTCGCCGCCCGCGACGCCTACCACGTGCTCGGATCGCCGGAAGGCGAGCTCGCGCTGGCCGAGGCGGCGGTGTACCTGGCCGTGGCCCCGAAGTCGAACCGCATATACAGGGCACTCGGAGCCGCCCGCGACGCGGCGCGTGAAACGCCGGCCGCACCCGTTCCCCCCCACATCCGCAACGCCCCGACGCGCTTGATGCGGGACCTCGGCCACGGCGAGGGGTACGAGTACGACCATGACTGGCCGGGCGGCGTAGCGCCGCAGAGTTACCTTCCCGAGGCCGTGGAGACAGACGGATTCTACCGGCCGGGCGATCGGGGCAAGGAAGCGGCGATCGCCGAACGGATGCGACGAATCGAAGAGCTGCGGGCCGAGGCCCGCCGGAGGGAGCCATCGGAGCCGAATTGATCGAGCTGGCCGTACCGGTCGAACGCGCGGTCCTCGTGGCCGCGCCACACAGCGACGAGCCTCAACGGATCGTCGACGAGCATTTGCAGGAGCTGGCCCACCTGGCCGACACGGCCGGTGCGGAGGTCGTCGCCACGATGGTGCAGCGGCTCGATGCCCCGAACCCGAAGCTCTACATCGGAAGTGGGAAGGCGGATCAGCTTCGCGAGCTCGCCGGGGGCGAGGACGCGACGATCGTCGTCTTCGACGAAGACCTGTCGCCGGCCCAGGGGTCGGCGCTCGAGAAGCGTCTCGGCATCCGGGTGATGGATCGCACCGAGCTCATCCTCGACATCTTCGCCCTCCGTGCGCGCACCGCCGAGGCGCGCCTCCAGGTCGAGCTGGCGCAGCTCGAGTACATGCGTCCGCGGCTCAAGCGCATGTGGACCCACCTGTCGCGCACCCAGGGAGGCATTGGCACGCGGGGGCCCGGCGAGACGCAGCTCGAGACCGATCGCCGGATCATCGATCGCCGGATCACCCGACTGCGCCGCGAGCTGCGCGACATCGCGAAGAGCCGCGACGTGCGGCGAAAGGGTCGAGCGACCGAATTCCGCGTCGCGCTGGTCGGCTACACGAACGCCGGTAAGTCGAGCATCCTGCGGGGCCTGTCGGGCAGCGACGTGTTCGTCGAGAATCGCCTGTTCGCGACGCTGGACAGCGCGACCCGGGCGGTCGAGCTCGACGGGGGCTACCGGGCCCTGGTCACCGACACGGTCGGGTTCATCCGCAAGCTGCCCCACGATCTCGTCGCCTCGTTCCGCGCCACCCTGGAAGAAATCGGCGACGCGGACCTCCTGGTGCACGTCATCGACGCCGCCTCGCCGAGCTGGGAGCACCAGGTGGAGGCCGTCGAGGTCGCGTTACATGAAATCGGCGCGTCCGAGCGCCCGACGCTGCTAGCGTTCAACAAAATCGATCGGCTCACGCACGGCGAGGAAGAGGCGCTGCGCCGCCGCTCGAACGAGTTGCTGGGACCCCACGTGTTCACCACCGTGTTCGAGGATCACGGCCTCGCCGAGCTCCGCGACGAACTGCGCCGCCGCGCGGCGGAAGGCCGCCCCACGGTGCGGGTGTCCGTGCCCGTGACCGACGGCCGGACGCTGGCCGAGGCCTACCGCGAGGCCGAGGTGCTCGGCCGCGAGGAGACCGATTCGGTTGTCGTGCTGACGGCCAGGGTGCCGGCCGACGTCCTCGGCCGGTGGCGGCAGACCGCGGGCGTGCGCGTGGCCGAGGGAACGGGATAGAGACCGGGGTGCCGAAACTGGGCCGCTAGTGACGAAATGACGAACGATCGGCGCGTCTCCGAGGACGAAGCGCGCGAGATCCGGCGTCGCGTCGCGCGGCTACAGCGTGCCGAATCGCGCGGCCAACTCGCGCCGGACGAGGACTCCGTGGCGGCGGCGCACGATCCGTCTACGTTGCCGCTGGAGCATGTCATGGGGGCCGGGGCGGAGGCCGGCATCTCGGCGGACCACGTTCTGCTCGCGCTCGCGGAGTGCAAACTGGCGGACTGGGACGCGATCCGGCCCGAGCGCTGGACGACCCGCTGGCTGCGGAATCGATTTTGCCGATGGCCGCACGGTCATCGCGTCGATTCGCGGGGAGGACGAGGGGACCCGCCTTCGCCTGCGGGTTCCTCTCTCTATCGGCGGGGTCTCAACCTGACTCTGGCGGGAAGCTCGGCGGGGCTCATCGGTGGTGGTGGCGCCGTGGGCGGTGTGGCCGTCGGGAACGCGGCGGCCGGGCTGCTCGGGGCCGCGTCGCTGGCCGGTGCGTGGAGCGCTGCCGCGCTCGGCCTCCTCCTTGGCGGCGGTGTCGGTGTGTGGGGCTACCGGAATCTCTACGCAGGTGGCGTGGCGAAAGGCGACTCCGCCGTTCGGCGCGTGGCGTCGGCTATCGCAACGGAGGCGGAGGGCGACGCCACCTGACCTCCGCGGGCCCACATCTTGCTCCATTCATGGCTGGACGATCCAACCAACTAGAGAGGTAGGGAGCATATTCGTGCCCACGCAGCCGCGGAAGGCAGTAGATCCATGATCATCATGGATGGCGCCCGGGTTGCGTCGAGCTCGCGAGAAGCCGCGCCGCGGCCGAAGTGAGTCGCTTCTTCCGAATTCCGCGCATTCCGCGAGCGTTCCGCAGGTCGTGGGGGACCTACTTCGTGCTCGTCGTCCTCGGCTCGATCCCTGTGGTGATCCTCGCCGCATTCGCGTACGTCGTGTCGGCGCGGGCCGTCGAGAGCTTCGTCCACCGGGGGAACGAGGCCGCTGCCACGATCACGGCCGCGATGGTCGAACGCGAGTTTCACCACTGGACGGCGACGCTGACGAGCCATGCGGGGTTCCCGACACTCTCGGCGTCGGCCGCCGCGGGCGATGCCGACGGCGTCCGGCGGCGCCTCGGGATATTCGTATCCGCCCACCCAAGGCTCGACAGGGCGTTCGTGACCGATACCACCGGACTGCTCTGGGTGGACTACCCGGTGGCGCCCGAGTCGCTGAACCGCCGCTTCGACCAGCGCGACTGGTTCCGGGGGGTTCGCGAGACGGCGCCGTCGGGAGGCGCCTACGTATCGGAAGTCTACCGCCGAAACGCGGAGCCGCGGATCCTGGTCGTGGCCGTGGCCGCCCCGATCAAGGAGCCGGCGACCGGCGAACTGGTGGGCTTCCTGGTGGCGCAGGTCCGCCTGGAAGACCTCGCCGAGCTTCTTGGTCGGGTCGAGGTGGGCGACCACGGCATCGTCCTGCTGGTCGACCACTTAGGAGCCCTCGCGGCCCACCCGACTGCCGATTCCGCGAGTTCTTTGAACAGGGAGTACGACGACGTGCTTTCCTCCGGCGGGGAATCTCGTGAGCCGGGAAGAGGGCGCTATGCCGATCCCCTGACCGGTGACACGGTTCTGGCGACCGCCGTTCGGGCCCGGGTCGGCACGCACGAATGGACGGTGATCTCGCAGCAGCCTCACGACATCGCGTTCGCCCCGGTGCATGACCTGGCCGCCCGGCTCGGAGCGGCGGGCATCCTGGCGGGCGTGCTGATGGGGATCCTGCTGTGGGGCGTCGCAAGGGAGTACGGCCGAAGGCGGAAAGCGGAAGGTGACCTCATCGCCCTCAACGAGCAGCTCGAAGAGCGAGTGGCGGAACGGACGGCTGCCCTGAACGAGAAGGAGGGGCAGCTCGTCCATGCGCAGAAGATGGAGGCCGTGGGGAGACTGGCCGGTGGTGTCGCCCACGATTTCAACAACCTGCTGACGGTGATTCTCGGGTGCTCCGATCTCCTGCTGCTCGAGCTCGACGACGATGCACCGGAGCGGCGCGAAGTCGAGCAAGTGCGCGAGGCGGCGGAGCGGGCGACGAACCTCACGCGCCAGCTCCTGGCGTTCAGCCGAAAGCAGGTGATGCAACCGAGGGTCATCGACGTCAACGAGTCCGTGGAGCAGATGCGCGGAATTCTCGATCGGGTGATCGGCGCGGATATCGATCTCGTGTGCGGGCTGAGGCCCGATCTGCACCCGGTGATGTTCGATCCCGGCCGGATCGAGCAGGTGATCATGAACCTGGCCGTGAACGCGCGCGACGCGATGCCTCGGGGTGGCAAGCTCACGATCGAGACCTCGAACGTGGAACTCGACGACGACTACGTGGAGGAGCACGTGGACGCTCAACCCGGGCCGCACGTCATGCTGGCCGTCACGGACACGGGCTGCGGGATGGACGCGAATACCCGCAAGAGGATCTTCGAACCCTTCTTCACGACGAAGAAGTTCGGGCAGGGAACCGGCCTCGGCCTGTCGACGGTGTACGGAATCGTCAGGCAGGGCGGCGGGAACATCTGGGTCTACAGTGAGCCCGGGTGCGGCACGACCTTCAAGGTGTACGTGCCGCGCACCGACGAGGTGCCACGCCCGGTCGAAGAGTCGCCCGGGGCTGACGACGGGCCCCGTGCGGGAACGATTCTGCTCGTCGAGGACAACTCCGCCGTCCGCAGGTTGATCGTGCGCCTGCTGACCGAGGCCGGGTACGACGTGTTCGACGCGCCCGACGCCGGCTCGGCCGTCGACATCCTGCGTGACCGTTCCGGCGGGGTCGACCTGTTGCTCACCGACGTCGTGCTACCCGATATCAGCGGCCCCGAGCTGGCGGCGAGCCTCGAGGACGACTGGCCGGCGCTGCGGGTGATCTACATGTCGGGCTACACCGACGAAGCCATCGTGCACCACGGTGTGCTCGCCGAAGGGACGCCGTTCATCGAGAAGCCGTTTCGGGCGAAGGAGCTGCTGGAGAAGGTGCGGAACGAGCTGGCTCGTCACGACGTCCCGCGGAGAGGCGCATGAACAGGGATTTCGAACAGGACATCGAGGCCCTCGCGAAGACGCTTGAAGCAATCCCGGAGCACGTCGTCGTGCTCGATCGGGAGGGGAGGATTCTCTACGTCAACCACGTGGAAGAAGGGTACGAGCGGGACACGGTGATCGGCACGCTGGCTCACGAGATCATATTGCCCGATTCCCGAGAGTTGCTCGAGCAAGTCCTCACGGCAGTCTTCGAGTCGGGGGGCGCGCCGGAGCGGGAATATGAAACCCGGATCCACGCGCCCGACGGCTCCGAGCAATGGTATCGCAGTCGAGTGTACCCGATCCAAGACGGCGATCGGGTCGTGGCCGGGATGCTCATGGTCACGAACGTCACGGAGATGAAGGGCGCGCAGGAAGAGCTGCAGCGGGCCCGGGAAACGAGCGATCAGCTCCGGCGGCTGCTGCCGATCTGCTCGTGGTGCGACAGAATTCGCAACGTCGAGGGGAACTGGGAAACGATCGAGAGCTATCTGGGGCGCGAAGCGGAGACGGACGTGTCGCATAGCCTGTGCCCGGTTTGCTACGAGCGAGAGATGGCTGCCGTGGGCACCGCCGACGACACCGGTCCTGCCGACGAAGGCGAGGCTGGTCCGACGCCGGCCTGACGACTCGCCCCCGATCCGCGTCCGTGGTATCCTCTCGCCATGCGTCTCTACATCAACATCGATCACGTGGCCACCGTGCGGCAGGCGCGCCGCACCGACGAGCCCGATCCGGTGCGGGCAGCCGTGCTGGCCGAGCTCGGCGGAGCGGACGGGATCACCGTCCACCTGCGCGAAGACCGGAGGCACGTTCAGGATCGCGACGTCGAGCTGCTTCGCCGTACGATCCGCACGCCGCTCAATCTCGAGATCGCCGCCACCAGCGAGATGGAGCGGATCGCCCGGGATACGGGACCGCACCAGGTGACGCTGGTGCCCGAGCGTCGCGAAGAGATCACGACGGAGGGCGGGCTCGCCCTGGTCGATGCGGCGAGCGCGGTCGCTCCGGTACTGCGCGGTCTGGCGGAGGACGGCATCCGAACGTCGCTGTTCATCGACCCCGACCCCCGCATCGTGCGCCGGGCGGCGGAGCTGGGCGCCGTGGCCGTCGAATTGCACACGGGTGAATTCGCCAACGCCGATGGCGTCGATCGCGCTCGCCAGGTCGAGCGGCTGCAGGCGGCGGCCGAGCTCGGGCGTGAGCTCGGCCTCGCCGTGCACGCGGGCCACGGGCTCACGTACGAGAACGTGGCCCCGGTGGCCGCCCTGCGTGGCTGCGAGGAACTCAATATCGGGCACTCGGTCGTCAGCCGTGCGGTGCTGGTAGGGCTCGAGCGTGCGGTGCGCGAGATGAAGCAGATCATTCGGCTCGCGCGAGAGGGCGCGGCGGGCGCGGTCGAAGAGAGAGGTGCCGCGGGCGCAGACGGACCGTGAACCGCCGAGCCAGGGGCGTCATCGGCGCCGTCCTGACCGTTCTCCTGCTCTGGTGGGTTCTGCGCGACGTCTCACCCGCCGATGTGCTCGCTGAGGTCCGCCGCGCGAACCCGTGGTGGATGCTGGTCGCCGTCGCCCTCGCCACGTTCAGCTTCGTGCTTCGCGCCATTCGCTGGCGCGTGCTGCTCGAACCCGGTCACGCGGGATCGTCGTTCGACGCGCGGTTCGGTGCGACGTGCGCGGGCTTCGCGGCGAACAACATCTTTCCCGCCCGCCTCGGCGAGATCGTGCGCGCCTACACGCTGGCCCGGGTGGCCCGCCTGCCGTTCGGGGCCAGCGTGGGCTCCCTGGTGGTAGAGCGCGTGCTCGACGGCCTGGTGCTCGCCTCGTTCCTCGGCGGAGCGATCGTCATGCCCGGGTTCCCCCTCGGAGAGACGGAGGCGGCCGGCTTCGTGCGCCGAGCCGCGCTCATCGGATCGATCGTGTTCGCCCTGGGGTTCGTCGTCCTGTGGCTCATGGCCCGCGGTCCCGACGCGGTTCTTCGGCTGTGGTCGGTGAGCTTCGGCCGCCTGGTTCCCGAGCGCTTCTCCGAACGCCTGACGGGACTGGCCGAGACCTTCCTGCACGGGCTCGGCGCCGTCGCGGAGCTGAGCGTGCTCGCGCGAGCCGTCGCGTGGAGCTACATCGTGTGGGGCTGCCTCGCCGCCTCGATGTGGACAGGACTCCTGGCGTTCGGCATCACCGGCCCGGGGTTCGCGGGTGCCGCTTTCTTACAGGCGGTCATCGGGTTTGCCGTCGCGCTCCCTTCGACGCCGGGTTTCTTCGGACTGTTCGAAGCGGGAACGCGCATCGGGCTCCAGCCGTGGGACGTATCGGACGCGCTGGTCGTGAGCTTCGCGACCAGCTACCACATCCTCACGTTCATTCCGGTCACGCTGCTCGGCCTCTGGTATCTGCGGCATTTCGGCCTCCGCTGGAGCGACGTTCGCGAGCGGACCGAGGCCGTGGACGAACGGGGCCTGCAGGCGGTAGCGGCCGAAGCCGAGACCTCGTGAACCTCGTCGCGCCCGCCAAGCTGAACCTTCGGTTGCGCGTGCTCGGACGCCGGGCCGACGGGTTCCATGCGATCGAGACGCTGCTCGTGCGACTGCACCTCGCCGATACCGTCGAGCTCGAGACGGAGGGCGAGGGCATCGAGCTTCACGTCGAGGCCCCGGCGGAGTACGGCGCGGTGCCCGACGACGAGACCAACCTGTGCTGGCGCGCCGCCCGGATGCTGTACGATGCGATCGATCGACCAGCTGCCGTGCGCATCAGGCTCACGAAGCGAATCCCCGCGGCTGCCGGCCTCGGCGGCGGAAGCTCCGACGCCGCCGCCGTGCTCGTCGGCCTCAACCGGCGGCTCGGGGAACCGCTCGATGCGCCCGCCCTGGTGGGTCTGGCCGGCAGACTCGGCAGCGACGTTCCATTCTTCGCGGCCGAGACGCCGTTCGCGCTCGCCTGGGGCCGTGGACAGCGGGTACTGGCGATCGCACCGCCGCCCTCCCGCCCGGTTCTGATCGTAGTGCCCGACGTCGGAATCAGCGCTGCCGAGGCCTACGGATGGTGGTCGGAGGACGCCGCCACGGGCGAGGCGCCGGCCGAGATTTTGCCGGGTCCGGATCGACTCGCGTCCTGGTCGACCATCGAGCGGCTGGCGACGAACGACCTCGCCGGTCCGGTGGAACGGCGGCGCCCGGAGCTCGCGGCGGCGCGCCGGGCGCTGGAGTCCGCGGGGGCGACAATCGCCCACCTGTGCGGTTCGGGCTCGTGCGTGGCGGCGGTGTTTTCCGATGAAGCCGACCGGGATGCCGCCCGGGCCGCGCTCGCGGCCGGCAGCGACGTCGACCCGGCCTGGCCGATCATCCCGACCTGGACCGAGGGCCCGACCGACCCATAGTCGGTGGGTCGTCCGGAGCCCGCCGTTCGCCGCCGCCGGTAGTCGCCGGTTGACCCGGCTGCCGGGGCGGTCGACTTTCCCCTGCGTTGGCCCCTCGTCTAATGGCAAGACCCCGGCCTTTGGAGCCGGTAATCCAGGTTCGAATCCTGGGGGGCCAATCCTAGGGCACCCGCGCCACCAGGTCCGGCTCCACGAGGACGGGTGTCGGCCCCGACAGGGGGGTCGTCGGATCCGTCCGCACGAGCTCCGGCAGGTGAAGCGACCACCACTCGAGCGCCGTCGTGCTGTTCCACGGCGCCACGGGCAGGCAGCACAGCGCTTCGTAAATGTCCATCGCGGTGTTCGGACGATCGTCCGGATCTTTCGCGAGGCATGCGAGGATCACGTCGTCGAGATCCGGCGGAACGTCCAACTCGCTGAGCTGCGAGGGCGGAACGGGCTCGTCGCGCACGTGGGCCATCAGGATCGCCACGGGGGTCGCGCCCTCGAACACGGTGCGCCCGGTCAGGAGCCAGTACCCGACGCAGCCGAGAGCGTAGATGTCGGCCCGCCGGTCGACGGGTCGATCGCCGAGCGCCATTTCGGGCGACATGAACGCCGGGGTGCCGGTCGTCACGTCGGGTGACGTGAGCATCGTGCTCCCGGTGGCGTGCGCCGGGTCGGCCTTCACGAGTCCGAAGTCGAGGGTCTTAAGGTGGTCCACGCCGAGGCCGAGCCTCGCCGCCACCAGGTTCGACGGCTTTATGTCGCGATGCACGAGGCCCCGATCGTGGGCCTCTCCGAGCGACAGGCACGCCTGCCGCAGGAAGTGGACGGCCCGGGCCGGGGGCAGGGGGCCGAAGCGCTCGACCATCTCCTGCAAGTTCAGCCCCTCGAGCAATTCCATCACGTAGTAGAGCGCGCCGTCGGCCGTGACACCGAAGTCGTACAACTCGATCGTGTTCGGCGAGCGCAGGTTCGCGGCGGCACGCGCCTCGCGCTTGAACCGCTCCACGATCACCTGGGCGGCTTCGGGCGTACCCGCACCGAGCACCTCGGGCCGGATCAACTTGATGGCGGCCGGTCGTGCGAGCAGCCGGTGCGTTGCGCGGTATACGTCGCCCATGCCGCCCGTCCCGAGCTTTCCCTCGAGGCGGTAGCTGCCGAGCTCTCGTGCCCGGGTCACTCGCTGGCCGAGCGTGCGGATCACCTTGGCCGGCACGACGGCGAGGAAGGCGCACAGGTAGTTCGGCATGAACATCCACGTGAGCGCGAAACCGTCGGCCGTGACACCGGCGTCTCCCGCCACGAGAAGCGCGTACATGAGCGGGTCCATCGATGCGGCGGCGAGCGATGCGCCCAGTACGCGACCCGGTGAGGCGGGAACGATCGCGGGGTATGCGATAATCACGATGCACACCCACGAGACGCCGATCCCGAGCATCGCTTCAGGATGCTGCCAGTTGAGCAGCGCGATCAGCGCCGCCGTCGCCACCTCGAAGATCAGGCCGAGGCGGATCAGCAGGTGCGGTCGGTCGGTGAGCCAGTGCGCCAGTGGCACCATGCCGAGCGACAGCAGGACGCCGCCGCCGGCGATCAGGTTCCCCGGCATCGGCCAAACGTCGCTGAAGTACATGTGCTGATGGCCGTCGAACAGTCGCCAGAACACGTTCTGCAGGAGCAGCACGATCGTCCACACCGAGGCGAACACCACGCCGGCGATCCCCACCCGGCGACAAGTCTGGGTGAGCAGATCGGTCGGCATGCGCCACTTCGACCCGGGAGCTGCCGCCGGTGTCGACAGATGAGGGTCGAGAACGCCGCCCGTCCGGCCTTCGGAGTCGTTCACCTGGTTTTCTGGGTTGCTCATGTCCTGTCCAACGATCCGTCGTGGGCAAAGGTTTCGCCGGCCCGTCCGGCCCGGATCCGCAGATACGCTCTACCGTTATTATACAATTCTGATGGCACGAACTACACAGGAGACGCGATGAAGCCGAATCGACTCGCCGGTGAGCAGAGTCTATACCTCCGTCAGCATGCCGCGAATCCGGTGGACTGGTACGCCTGGGGGAACGAGGCGTTCGAGGTGGCGCGGGAGCAGGATCGCCCGATTTTTCTGTCGATCGGCTACGCGACTTGCCACTGGTGCCACGTCATGGCGCACGAGTCGTTCGAGAACGACGAGGTAGCGGGCCTGTTGAATCGTGCCTTCGTAGCCGTGAAGGTCGATCGCGAGGAGCGGCCCGACGTCGATGCCGTATACATGACGGTGTGCCAGATGATGACGGGACACGGGGGCTGGCCGCTGACGGTCGTCCTGACGCCGGACCTCGAGCCCTTCTTCGCGGGCACCTACTTCCCGCGCACGTCGCGCGGCGGAAGGATCGGCATGCTCGAGCTGCTCCCCCGCATCGAGTCGCTGTGGAGGGACAGGCGCGAAGATGTCGACGAGTCCGCCGCGTCGATCACCGAGGCGCTCCGAACGGCGATGTCCACACCCGAGGGCGAGGCGGCGGGAATGTCGGAAGTCGCCACAGCCAGGAGAACGCTCGAGGCCAGGTTCGATCGGGAGCACGGCGGATTCGGCGGTGCGCCGAAGTTCCCGTCGCCGCACACGCTGACCTTCCTGTTGCGCGTGTGGGAGCGCTCGGGCGACGCGGCGGCGCTCGACATGGCGACGACGACGCTGCACGCGATGCGCCGCGGCGGAATCCACGACCAGCTCGGCGGGGGCTTCCATCGCTACTCGACCGACGCGGAGTGGCGGCTGCCGCACTTCGAGAAGATGCTGTACGACCAGGCCATGATCGCCCTGGCGTATACCGAGGCCTGGCAGGCGACCGGCGACGACGCGTTCGCGGTGACGGTCCGCCGGACACTGGACTACGTTCTGGGCGATCTGTGCGACGCGGCGGGCGGCTTTCATTCGGCCGAAGACGCCGACAGCGAGGGCGAGGAAGGGAAGTACTACGTCTGGACGGAGTCGGAGCTCGCCGCCGCTCTGCCCGACGATGACGATCTCGAGCTGGCGATCGAGGCGTTCGGCGTCGAGCCGGAAGGCAACTTTCGTGACGAAGCGACCGGGCGGCGCTCGGGCGCCAATGTGTTGCTGCTCGCGAAGGATCCGGCCGGGCTGGCGGGGAAACGCGGCGAGAGCCGTGAACAGGCGGCGGAGCGCATCGAGACGATCCGCCGCCGCCTGCTCGAGGTCCGCGCGGAGCGCGTCCGTCCGGAGCGCGACGACAAGATCCTGGCGGATTGGAACGGGCTGGCGATCGCGGCGCTGGCGCGTGCCGGGCGTGTGTTCGAGGAGCCACGCTACGCCGACGCGGCCTCTCGCGCGGCCGACTTCATCCACTCGGCCCTGCGGACGCCGGAGGGCCGCCCGCTCCACCGCTGGCGGGCCGGCGACGCCGCCATTCCCGCGCTGGCCGACGACATGGCGTTCGTGGCCTGGGGAATGATCGAGCTGTACGAGACGACCTACGAGCCTCGGTGGCTCGAACGCGCGCTCGAGCGGCTCGATGAGCTGATCGAGCGCTTCGAGGCGCCCGGCGGCGGGTTCTTCCAGACGGCAGCCGACGTGGAGGCCACGCTGGTTCGGGTGCAGGAATCGTCCGACGGCGCCCTCCCGTCCGCGAACTCGGTGGCGTCGCTGACGTTGCTGCGGGCGGCCCGCCTGGCCGGACGCGCAGATCTCGAGGCGGCGGCCCGGCGAACTCTCCAGGCGCTCGGAGGACGCGTGTCGGGGTCGCCCGCCGGGCACACGGCGTTTCTGCAGGCCGCCCTGTTCGAGGCGGGGCCGACGGCCGAAGTGGTCGTGACGGGACCCGCCGACGGGCCGGCGACCCGGCGCCTGCTCGCCCCGCTCCGCCACGGGTTCCATCCGCGGACGGTCACCCTCCTCCGACCGTCCGACGATGCCGAGGCGGCCGAGATTTTGGCCCGGCTCGCCCCGTTCACGAAGACGATGCAGGTGGCCGACGGCGTCGCCACCGCCTACCTGTGCAGGGATCACACGTGTGAATTTCCACGCACCGATCCGGCGGCCCTCGAGGGTGCCCTGGAAGAGGTTTGACGGACGGGCGCGTTGTGCATAACATTATGGGCTGTTTTTCGAGCGGAACGCTCGATGTTCCGGGCCCGTTCGCCCATGCTCCACAACAATGAGGCGCAATCCGATGTCGGAACTCTCGGCGACCGGCACGCCGATGATGGTCATGACGGGCACGGCGAACCCCGACCTCGCCGCCAGTATCGCGGGCGAGCTCGGTCAGGCCCTGTGCGAAACCACCGTGCGGAGATTCGCCGACGGGGAGATCTTCGTGCGGATCGACGAGAACGTTCGGGGTCGCGACGTGTTCGTCATCCAGTCGACGAACCCGCCGGCCGAGAACCTGCTCGAGCTGCTCCTGCTGATCGATGCGGCGAAGCGGGCGTCGGCCGCCCGGGTCACGGCGGTCGTCCCCTACTACGGCTATTCGAGGCAGGACCGGAAAGACCAGCCGCGCGTGTCGATTGCGGCCAAGCTGGTGGCGAACCTGATCGTGGCCGCCGGGGCCGACCGGTTGATCACGATCGACTTTCACCAGCACCAGCTCCAGGGATTCTTCGACATCCCGGTCGACCACCTGTACGCGGCGCCTGTGTTCATGCAGCACTATCGGTCGCGCGACCTCGACAACCTGGTCGTCGTCGCCACCGACGTCGGTGCGGCGAAGATGGCCCGCGGCTACGCAAAGCGCCTCGGCTCCGGCTTCGCGATCATCGACAAGCGGCGCCCGAGCCCGAACGTGGCGGAGGTCGTCAACGTCGTGGGTGACGTCGACGGGAAGCGGTGCATCATCCCCGACGATATGGTGGATACCGCGGGGACGATGGCGAATGCCGTGCGGGCACTGCGCGAGCGTGGAGCGAGGGAGATCTTCTGCATCGCCACGCATGCCCTGCTGTCGGGTCCGGCCGTGGAGCGTCTCGCCGCCGCCGACGTGGCCGAGGTCACGGTGACCGATACGATCGCGATTCCGGAGGAGAAGCGGCGCGGCCTGCCGAGCCTCGTCACGGTGTCCGTGGCCAACCTGCTCGCGCGGGCCATCGAGAGCACGCACTACAACCGATCCGTAAGCAAGCTGTTCGACTGACAGGAAACCGAGAGGGACGAGAGTCATGAATAAGCGAGAAACCGCCACCCTGCAGGTCGAGATGCGGGACGGTCGCGGCAAGGGCGACGCGCGCAAGCTGCGCGCTGACGGTCGAATCCCGGCCAATATCTACGGGCACGGCATCGACTCGATCGCCGTGGCCGCCAGCGCCCACGAGTTCGACGCGCTGACCAGCAGGATTTCCGTCGAGAACACGCTCGTAGAGCTCGAGCTCGACGGGAAGTCGCGGCAGGTGTTGATCCGCGAGATCCAGCGACACCCCTACAAGAGCCAGGTTCTGCACATCGACTTCTTCGCGATCAGGGCCGATGAGAAGATCAAGGTCTCGGTGCCCGTCCACGTGACCGGTACGGCCTCGGGCGTCAAGAACGCCGGCGGCGTACTTCAGCAGGCGCTGCACGAGGTCGAGATCGAGGTGCTGCCGAGCGAGATTCCCGAGGCGTTCGAGATCGACGTGACCGCCCTCGAGATCGGCGACTCCCTGCACGTCTCCGACCTCGACACGATGGGGTTCGAAACGGCGGAGGCGCCCGAGCGCACGATCGTGACGGTCCAGCCGCCCCGGATCATCGAGGAGCCCGAAGAAGAGGAAGAGGCGCTCGAGGCGCTCGAAGGGTTGGAGCCCGAGGTCATCACGGCACGTGACGAGGAAGAGGGCGACGAGACCGAGGCCGACGAGGACGAAGAGAGCTGAAGCTCATCCTCGCCCTCGGCAATCCCGGCGACGCCTACCGGGACACCCGACACAACGCGGGCTGGTGGCTGGCCGATCAACTCGCGCGGCGCTGGTCGTTCCCGCCGGCACGAGCGGCGGATGGCGTGGCGACGAGCGAGGGTCGGGTTGCCGACGAGTCCGTGCTGATCGCCCGTCCGCTCGGCTACATGAACCGCAGCGGCCGGGTCCTGCCGCGCCTGCTCGAAGAAGAGCGGGATCTGGCCCCCGAAACCGATCTGCTCGTGCTCGTCGACGACGTCTCGCTGCCGCCGGGCGACTTCCGGATTCGCGGTCGCGGTTCGGCCGGCGGCCACAACGGCCTGGCCTCCGTCGAGCAGGCGCTGGGTTCGCGAGAGTACGCTCGCCTGCGCATCGGGGTCGGCTCGCCGGGCCGGGCGGAGATCGACCTGGCCGACTGGGTGCTGGCCGCGCCCCCGGCGACCGAGGAATCGGCCGTGATCGAAGCGATGGGACGCATGGCGGACGCGGTCGAGTGCTGGCTGGCCGAAGGTGTGGAGCCGGCGATGAACCGATTCAACTGAGAATCCGACAGGAGAACTGATTCGTGGAACAGTGGATGACATCGGCGCTATGGTTGGGACTCGGCGGGCTGTTTCTCGCCCTGATGCTCTTCGGGTACGTCGCGCGACAGCCCGTCGGAAACGACCTCATGCGCGAGCTCGCGGAAGCCATTCAGGAAGGAGCGATGGCGTTCCTGCGGCGCGAATACTCGGTACTCGTACCGTTCGTGTTCGTCGTCGCGGCCCTGCTGTACTGGCTGATCGCCCCCGAGACGGCGTACGCCTACCTGTTCGGCGCCGCGTGCTCGATTCTGGCGGGGTTCGTCGGGATGCGAGCTGCGACGATGGCCAACGTTCGCACCACGGAAGCGGCGCGTGACGCCGGCCAGGGCAAGGCGCTGAGAATCGCCTTTGGCGGCGGCGCCGTCATGGGGCTCGCCGTCGCGAGCCTCGGGCTCGCCGGACTGGGCGCCGTGCTGCTGATCTACCGGCCCGAGGCGGTTGGCGTCGTCGAGTTCGGCCAGACCATCTCCGGGTTCGCGATGGGCGCGTCGACGATCGCCCTGTTCGCCCGCATCGGCGGCGGTATCTACACCAAGGCGGCCGACGTCGGCGCCGACCTCGTGGGGAAGGTCGAGGCCGGCATCCCCGAGGACGATCCGCGGAACCCCGCGACGATCGCCGACAACGTGGGCGACAACGTCGGCGACGTAGCCGGCATGGGTGCCGACATCTTCGAATCGTACGTCGGTTCGATCGTCGCCACCGTCGTACTTGGCGCGACCGTCACGGCCATCCTGCCCGATAATCGGCTGGCGGCGGTGTCGCTGCCGATCATCTACGCGATGATCGGACTGGTCGCGAGCGTGATCGGCGTGCTGTCGATTCGGATTCTCGAGAAGATGAACCCTGCTTCGGCCTTGCGGAATACGACGCTCATCGGCGCGTTCCTGTTCTGGGCCGGAGCGTGGTTCGTGACGATCGACCTGAACGTGTTCGAGGGCTCGACCGACCGGTTCTGGACGCTGATCGATCCGGCGGCGGGTCCGTTCTGGGCCATGCTGTTCGGCTCCCTGGCCGGGATCGCGATCGGCCTGGCCACCGAGTATTACACGGCCTCGAAGCCGGTACGGAACATCGCCAATGCCTCCGAAACCGGGGCGGCGACGAACATCATCACGGGCCTCGCCGTCGGCCTCGAGTCGGTGGCGGCGCCGCTGCTGTTCATCTGCGCCTCGATCTATCTCGCCTACGGGTTCTCCGGGCTCTACGGAATCGGCATTGCGGCGGTGGGCATGCTGGCCACGGTCGGCGTGACGATGTCGGTGGACGCCTACGGGCCGATCGCCGACAACGCGGGGGGAATCAGCGAAATGAGCGGGCTCGGGCCCGACGTGCGCAAGATCACCGACGGCCTCGACGCGCTCGGGAACACCACGGCCGCCATCGGCAAGGGGTTCGCGATCGGCTCGGCGGCGCTCACCGCGCTCGCGCTGTTCTCCGCCTACGCGAACGCCGTCGGTCTCACGGAGAGCGGCATCAACATCGTCAACCCCGTCGTGGTGATCGGCCTGTTCATCGGCGGCATCACGCCGTTCTTCATCGCGGCGCTCACGATGACGGCGGTCGGCCGGGCGGCGGCCGGAATGGTCGCCGAGGTCCGGCGGCAGTTCCGCGAGATCCCCGGCATCATGGAGGGCACCGGGAAGCCCGACTCGGCACGATGCGTCGACATCTCGACCCGCGCGGCGTTGCGCGAGATGGTGATCCCCGGACTCACGGCGATCCTCGTTCCGGTGTTCGTCGGCTACTTCCTCGGAACCGAAGCGCTGGGTGGGGTGCTGGCCGGCGCGACGCTGAGCGGCGTCCTGCTCGCTTTGTTCATGTCGAACGCCGGGGGGGCGTGGGACAATGCGAAGAAGTACATCGAGGGCGGCGCCCACGGTGGAAAGGGATCCGACTCCCACAAGGCGGCGGTGGTGGGCGACACGGTGGGCGATCCGTTCAAGGACACGTCGGGCCCGTCGATGAACATCGTCATCAAGCTCGTGAGCATCGTGTCCCTCGTGCTGGCGCCGTGGTTCGTTTCGGTACACGAGAACGGCGAAGCCGTGTCGTCGCTAACGCGGACCCTCGAGACGCTGCTGCCGTTTCTCGGCTGAGCTTGAATCGAGGGACCCCGCCGGATATCATTAAGGGCTGTCCGTCGGGCGACTCGGCCCGGCGGATGGCGGAACAACCATGACTCCTGCCCCGGAAGACGCGCTTCCGGGGCCGCAGAGACCAGAGGAGAGGCGATGCGCGACTACGAAGTCGTCTACATTTTCCGATCGGCCATGGCCACCGACGACGTCGAGGCCAGGGTCCAGAAGTTCCACGAGCGGATCCTTTCCGCGCCGGGCGCCGAGATCACGGCGGTCGAGTACTGGGGAAAGCGCGAGCTTTCCTATCCCATCGAGGACGAGCGCAACGGCACCTACGTGGTGGCGCAGTTCACGGCGCCGCCCGACGTGCTTCCCGAGTTCGAACGGGCGCTGAAGCTCGACGAAGACCTGCTCCGCCACCTCGTCGTCCTGTCCGAAGGGGAGCTTCCGACACCGCCGTCGCTGCGTGGCGACGACGATGACGACGACGATGACGACGATGACGATGATGACGACGACGATGATGACGACAACGACGACGATGAGTCCGAGGACGAGGACTGACCATGGCCTTCAGAAAAGTCTGCAGATTCTGCGAGCGGGGCGTCCGGCGCATTGACTACAAGGACGACCGCACGCTCGAGCGATTCCTGACCGACCGGGGCAAGATCCTGCCCCGGCGCGCGACGGGTACCTGCGCCAGGCATCAGCGGCAACTCGGCACGGCGATCAAGCGGGCGCGCCACATCGCCCTCGTGCCCTACATCCAGGGTTACTACGACTGAGCGAAGGCCGGGAGCGGCGGCGCCGGAGACCGGGCCTTTCGCGGGTCGGGGCGTCCCCGTGGTTCACCTGGGGATGCTGGCCGCGGCGCTTCTCGTGTCGCCGATCAGCCCGTTCCTGCTCGTACTGATTCCGCTGGGCATCATGTTGGTTGCCCTGCGGCCCGACGACCTTCCGGCGCTCCTGACGGGACTCGCGCTCCTGGCGTTGGCCTTT
Organism: Gemmatimonadota bacterium; assembly: GCA_035464655.1. Classification (GTDB taxonomy): domain Bacteria; phylum Gemmatimonadota; class Gemmatimonadetes; order Palauibacterales; family Palauibacteraceae; genus JARFPW01. The sequence continues at coordinate 99,066 of DATHRZ010000012.1, read as the reverse complement.
CTGTCCGGCGGGTCGACGCGCGGAGCCGAGTGGTTCGCGCATCGTTCGTGGCCCGTGCTGCTGGGCAGCGGCTTCGTCGTCACGTCGCTCCTGATGGGACGCTCGACGTTGCTGGCTCGCTCGCTCGGCGCGATCTGCGTGGCCGCCGTGGCCGTCGCCGTGGTCGGGCTACTGCGTCCGCACGTCGTCGTGGGTCTCGATGCGTGGATGGCCGAGCAGATCCAGCTCGCGGCGGTCGTCCTGCTGCAGTGGTCGCACGCCGCGGCCGGCAGTATCGAGGTCGCCGATTCGGTCGGAACGGCGATTCTTCGCTGGGCGGACATCCAGCAGGAGATCTATCCGGCGCTGCTGGCATTGGCGTCGCTGCCCGCGCTGGCGATCGGGTCGTATGTTTTCGGGCGGCTGACGGGTCGTCCAGGGGCGCCGGCGCGGGCCAGGGAGTTTCGGTTCAGCGACCACCTCGTGTGGCTGTTCGCGGTGGGCCTTGCACTGTTTGTGCTCGCACCGGCGGGCCTGGCCGAGCGGTTGGGCGCGAATGCGGCCGTGTTCATGGCGGTCCTGTATGTTGTCCGGGGCGGGGCAGTGATTGGTTGGCTGCTCACCACTGCCGGGGCGACGGCCTGGGGCTGGATGCTGCTGGCGTTTGCGGCGCTGTTGCTGTACCCGGTGGTTCTGGGTACGGCATTCGTGTTCGGAATCGGGGATACGTGGCTCGACGTGCGGGAGCGCTTCCGCCGTCGCTCGTCTTCCGGTTCCGGGTGAATCGAACCATCGAAAGCTGGAGACAGAAGGATGGCGCAGGTCATACTGTTGAAGGAAATGGAAAACCTGGGCGACGTGGGCGAGGTCGTCGACGTCAAGCCCGGATACGCCCGTAACTATCTCGTTCCGTACGGCTTCGCGATCCGTGCCACGAAGGCGAATCTCGCGCGCATCGAAGAGGAGCGTGAGCACCTCGTCTCGGCGGCGCAGCGCGAGATCGAGAAGGCGGCGGCCCTGGCCGGCGACATCGAGGCCCAGTCGCTCAATTTCCCGGTGAAGGCGGGCGAAGACGGGAAGCTGTTCGGATCCGTGTCCTCGTCGGACATCGCGGACGCGCTCGCCGAGAAGGGGGTCGAGGTGGACCGCCGCCACATCCAGCTCGCCGAGCCGATCAAGCAGCTCGGCACGTACAAGGTGCCGATCCGGCTCAGCGCCGAGGTGCAGCCTGAAGTGACCGTCTGGGTCGTCGCCGACGAAGAAGAATAGCGGCCGGCGGCGACATGTCACCGCACGGGGCGCGTGGCGCCTGACGACCGTCGTGCCCCTACGGGGATCGCATACCTGGATGGACGGCGATTCCGTCGGCTGCTGATCGCCGGCGTCCACAACGTCGAGCGCCACCGCGCCGAGCTCGACCGCATCAACGTGTTTCCCGTGCCCGACGGGGACACGGGTACGAATCTGGCCCTCACCCTGCGCTCGATCGCCGCCGCGGTGCGACGTCTCGACAGCAGCTCGCTCGGCGAGGTCGTTCGATCCGCGGCCGACGCCAGTGTGCTCGGGGCCCGTGGCAACTCGGGAATGCTGTTCTCCCACCTGCTCCTGGGGTTCGCGGAGGCGATCGGCGACCGGCGTCGCGCCGCCGCCGTCGACGTGGCGCACGCGTTCCGGCAGGCCGCCGATCACCTGCGCGACGTGCTGGAGGACCCGCGCGAGGGCACGCTTCTCACCGTGGCGAGCGACATGGCTGCCGCGGGCGACACCGACGCACGCGACCTCGCCCGCTGGCTCGACGACGTGCAGAGGGTGGCCCGCGCCTCGCTGGCCCGGACGCAGGAAATGCTTCCCGCGCTCACCGAGGCCGGCGTCGTCGACGCCGGCGCCCGCGGACTGGTCGAGTTCTTCGAAGGCGTCGTGCAACTCGTCGAGGGCCGGCTGAGTACCGAAGACCTGGCGGCATCGTCGACGCATGAAGCTCCCGGTGCGCCCTCGTTGTACGCGGCGCGCGAGGCGGGAGTCGGCGCCGACGAGGGCCGGTACTGCACGCAGGTGGCGATTCGGGGGAACATCCCGGCGACGGCCGAGCTGCGCTCGGCCCTGGCGAGCCTGGGCACGTCTTTGCTCGTCGTGCGCTCGGGTGCGCTGGCGAAGGTGCACATCCACTCCGATCGGCCCGATGAGGTCGTGGACGTGCTCGGGCGCTTCGGGACCATCGCGTCGAAACACGTCGAGGACACGATGCTGGCCGGTACGGCGAGCCACCACACGGCCGTGCTCACCGATTCGGCCGCCGATCTGCCCCGCGCGTGGGTCGAGCGCCACGGGGTCACGGTCGTCCCCCTCCAGGTGATCGTGGGAGACGACGTCTACCGCGACGGCGTCGACCTCCAGTCCGACGAGCTGCTCGAGCTGATGCTCGACCCGGCGAATCCGTTGCCCAAGACGTCGCAGCCGTCCCCGGCCGCCTTTCGGGCCGCCTGCCGCCGCGCCGTCGATCACGGTGCCGAGGAGCTGCTCGGCGTGTTCGTGAGCGGCGCGGTCTCGGGAACGCTCGCTTCCGCGGCGGCCGTGCTGCGCGAGTTCGACGAGCTGCCGACCGCGGCGGTCGACTCCCGCTCGGGATCTCTGGGGATCGGGCTGCTGGTGATTCGGGCAATCGAGCTGCTCGAACGCGGGCTCGCGCTGCCGGACGTCGTCGCGGAGCTTCGCCGGGTTCGCGACCAGTCCAACGTCTTCTTCACGGTCGACACGATGGAGTACCTTCTCCGGTCCGGGCGCATCGGTCGTACGCGGGCGTGGCTGGGTGGGATGCTCGACCTGAAGCCCATTCTGACCCTGACGTCCGACGGCCGCATCGTGCCGATCGACCGGGCCCGTGGCCGCGAAGCCGTCGTCGAGCGCGTGCTCGCACTCGTCGATGAGCGGGTCGACGGGTCGCGCGAGGTCCGGTTCGGCGTGGCCCACTTCGGCGCCCCCGAAACCACGACTGAAATCGCGCGGATCCTCAGATCGCGCTATCCTGCCAGCGAGGTGCTGGTCGGCCCGGCGGCGGCGGCGCTCGGTGTCCATACGGGTCCCGGCGCGTGGGCGCTGGCCTACCAGATCGAGGACGGGGGGCCGACGTTCGAGCGGCGCGCCACCGGAACCCATCACGCGAGTCGCGGGTCACAAACTGTATGACGGACGACACCACAGAACGGCGCGAGCCGGACGAGCGTCCCGCCGATCCGGTGACCCTCGACACGCTCCCCGAAGACGTGGAAGTCATCGTAGAGGCTCTGCGTGAGCGCAACGCGCGCCTGCCGGTCCTGCTCGACCTTCGTGGCCTGTCGGACGCGGCCGACTACTTCGTGATCGCCTCTGGTGATTCCGACACGCACGCGCGTGCGATCGCCGACACGGTGATGGAGCGTGGCCGGGCCGCCGGGATCCGGCCCGCCGGCATCGAAGGGCAGAGCAAGGGGTCGTGGATCCTCATCGACTACATCAGCGCCGTCGTGCACGTGTTCATCCCGCGCGTCCGCGATTTCTACCGCCTCGAGGAACTGTGGGGGGACGCTCCGCTCATCCGGCTCGAGGAGGCGGCGCCAGGGGCGACGTGATCGTCCCCACGCCGCGCGTCGCCGCGCGCCGGCTGTTGGTCGTCGGCGTCGTCGCGGCCGGTCTCGTCGGAGCGCTCGCCGAGCCCGTCACCGGCCAGACGGCGTTCGGGCGCAACAAGGTCCAGTACCAGCCGCGCGACTTCGAGGTCATCGAGACGGCCCACTTCGACGTCTACTTCTACGGCGAGGAGCGCACGGCGGCCTATGACGCCGCACGCATGGCCGAGCGCATCTACGGTCGCCTGAGCCGGCTGCTCGACCACGAGTTTCGGCAGCGAAAGCCGATCATCCTCTACGCCTCGCAGACCGATTTCCAGGGCACCAACGTGCTGGGGGGGCACATCGGCGAGTCGACCGGCGGCGTCACCGAGTCGCTGCGGGATCGCGTACTGCTGCCCCTGACCGGCAGCTATGCCGAGTTCGAGCACGTCCTCGCCCACGAGCTGGTCCATGCCTTCCAGTTCGACATTCTCAAGCGAAGCGCGGTGGAGCGATCGGCGTCGCCCTTCTCGTTCGTCCCGAGCCTGTGGTTCATGGAGGGGATGGCCGAGTACCTGTCGGTCGGGCGAATCGACGCGAAGACGACGGCGTGGATGCGGGATGCCGCCCTGTCGGGGTACCTGCGCACGATCGAGGAGATGGACCGGTTCAACGACTTCCTGAGCTACCGGTTCGGCCAGTCGCTGTGGAACTACATCGGCGCGCGCTGGGGCGACCAGGCGGTCGGAGACCTCCTCAAGGGAGCTGCGGCGACGGGCCCCGAGCGCGCGTTCCGGCATACCCTCGGGGTCTCGCTCGACGAGCTCTCGCGCGACTGGCACGAGGCGGTGCGCGCGGCCCACCTTCCCGAGATCCGGCGCGCCCGGGCGGTCGACGAGGTGGCGCGGCGGGTGACCTCACACACCTTTCCCACCGGCCGTGAGAAATCGCCCAGCTTCATCGCGCCGGCCCTGTCGCCCGACGGTCGCCGGCTGGCGTATCTGTCCGATCTCGGGCACGACCTGTACAGCTTCTACGACCTGTGGGTGGCGGATGCCGAAACCGGCGAGCCGGTGCGACGCCTGGTCGAAGCGGCGCGCGGCGGCGACTTCGAGAGCCTGCGCTACCTGAGCTCGTCGGCCGACTTCGGCCCCGACGGGCGGCGGCTCGCCTTCGTCGCAAAGCGCGGTGGGCGGGACGTGGTCGTCGTGATGGACGTGCAGTCGGGGGACGTGGTGAGAACCCTGGAGCCCGGCCTCAACGGCCTGCAATCTCCGTCGTGGGCGCCGGACGGGCGCCGCATCGTGTTCACGGGCCTGTTCGGTGGCATCTCCGACCTCTACGTCTGGGACCTGTCGACCGACCACGTACGCCGCCTGACCGACGACCGCTATGCGCAGCTCCATCCCGCCTGGTCGCCCGATGGGCGGACGATCGCCTATGCGACCGACGCGGGCGCGCGGACCGATCTCGAGACGCTGTCGTTCGGCCCCCTGCGCGTCGAGCTCCTGACCCTGGCCTCGGGGCAGCGCCGCGCCCTGGCGGGGCAGGCGGGCATCGCGATCAACCCCGCGTGGTCTCCCGACGGCCGCACGATCGCCTATCTGTCCACCCGCACCGGGACGTTCAACGTCTTCCTGCACGACGTCGACGGCGGGGAGCCACGGCAGCTCACCGACGTGCTTACGGGCGTGATGGGGGAGGGCGCCCTGCTGACCAGTCCGGGCCTGACGTGGGCCCGTGACGCCGACCGACTCGCGTTCTCGTACTTCGAGGACGCGGGGTTCAACATCTACACGGTCGACGGGCCGCGCCGGAAGGCCCGACCCCCCGGAGCCGTCGCCGAAGCCGCTACGGCGGCGACGGAAATCGGTGCCATCCGGACGGTCGAGGCCGCCGAGGCGCGCCGGCCCACCGACGACGGACCCCCGGCGTCGTTCTACCTGACCGACGAGGGCTCTCGGCGCTCAGACGTGGTCGGCGACGCGGACGCGAGGCCCATGCTGTCAGTCCGCCGACTGCTCGACAGCGCCAGCCTCGCCCTGCCCGATACGGCGGCCTTCGCGACGCGCGACTATCGCGTCGACCTGGCCGTCGAGGTCGTCGGCCGTCCCTCGATCGGAGCCCAGACCGGAGGTTACTTCGGCAACAGCGTGTTCGGGGGATCCTACGTCCTCCTGGCCGACATGCTTGGCGACCACAACCTGTTCATCGCCGGTGACGTTCAGGGTTCGTTCGACAACGCGCGCATCCTGACCTCGTATGCGTACTTGAAGAATCGGTTGAATCTCGGTGTCACGTTCATGCAGTATCCGTTCTTCCGGTTTCGCGGCACGCGCCTGCAGGAGGTGCCGGGCGAGGACGGACGTCTCGGCGAGTTCAACGTGTTCCAGCGGGATCAGTATCGCTCCGTCGGCATCGCCGCCGCGTATCCGCTCAGCCAGTTCACGCGGCTCGAGGCCGAGATCCAGGGCGCGAGTCTGCAGACCGATCTCCTGCTGCGGGGCGTCTTCCGGCCTGAGTTCGAACCCTTTCGCCGGACGATCGACGGGCGGACACGTGTGTTCGTGCAGCCGTCCGTCGCGTGGGTGCACGACAATTCGCTGCCCGGGTTCACGGGTGCGATCGGCGGACGGCGGTTGCGGGCGTCGTTCGCGCCGGCGCTCGGGGACCTCAACATGGCCGACGCCCGGCTCGACCTGAGGCATTACCTGCCGCTGCCGCTCTCGATCACGCTCGCCCAGAGATTTCTGGCGTTCGGTCGGTTCGACATCGGGGCCGGCGACGACGCGTCGGAGTTCGAGCTGGCGTGGGGCGGGCCGTACTACCTGAGGGGCTATGATCCCGACAGCTACGGGGCCGAAGAGTGCGCCGCTTCCCGTGAGGAGAGCGTGGTCGACCTGTTCTGCCCGGCCCAGGAGCGCGCCATCGGCTCGAGCGCGCTGCTCGTGAACACCGAGCTTCGAGTACCATTGCTCAACGCGCTGAAGGACGCGTGGCTCCCGCTCAATTTTCCGGCGCTCGACGCCGCGCTGTTCTTCGACGTGGGCGCCGCCTGGACACCGGGTGTGCACGCCCTCGTGCTCGACCGCGCACCCGACGACGACCCGTTCCTGGTCCGCGAGCCGCTGGCGGCCGTGGGGGCCGGCCTGCGCATGAACCTGTTCTTCGCCGTGCTGCGTCTCGACTATACGGTGCCGCTGTCACGGGGCGACGAGTTTCGACGCGGCCGCTGGTCGCTCGGACTCGGAGAGATGTTCTGACACGGCGCGACACGTCAGCCTCCGTTGCGACCCCCGGGGATCGATCGGCATGTTGGCAAGTCGGTCGGCCCGACATCCGGCACCGGCCCGCAACTCCACAGGGAGACAGCTTGGGCAGCATCAGATATGCAAGGATGACGCTCGTGGTCGCAGCGCTGGCGCTCACCGCCTGCGGCGACGAATCGCCCGACGAGGTGATCGACAGCGAACGCCGCGTCGCGAGCCTGGTCGTGGGAAGCGCCGCCGCCGAGTGGGGGCTCCTCACGATCCCGCGCCGGGGCGGCACGGCGGATGTACGACCGGTCGTTGACCCGGACTCGATCGTCTGGAACGGCGCCACGGAGATTCCCGTCGTACAGGGGGCCTGGTCGCTGGGCGACGGGTCGGTGATCCTGCTGGCGGAGGACGGCACCCTGGTCCGCTACGAGATTCCGGCCGACGAGGTCACGGAGTTGGCCGAACTGTCGGGTGAAGCGCACGTTTCGGGGATCTCGTCCTCGTCGGTCGTGTTCGTCGATTCGGCCGGACGTTTCGTTTTTGAAGCGGGCGGTGAGCACGCGCAGGGATACTCGCTCCCGGAACCGGCGGTCTGGGCGGGGCCGATCGACGGTGGGGTCGCCGTGCTGATCGGGGGCGACGCGTCACGGCTGAGACTTGTGCAGCGGGCAGACACTGCCGCGACGGTCGAGATCCCCGATGCCGGCCGTCCACCGGCGCTCGTCACGGCATGGGGGCGGCGAGTGGTCGTCACGGGCCCGTCGGGACGATCCGTTCGGATCTACGCGATCGAGGACGAAGGTCGGCTCGTCGGCGAGGCCGAGGTCGACGGTACCGTTCGCGCGCTCGGAGCATCGCCGAGCTCGCACGAGATCTATGTCGCGCTCGACGCGCCGCCGAGGGTCGCGCGTCTGAGCCGTTTCAGCCTCGAAACGCAGTCGCTCGGTTCGCTACCCGCCGCCGCCGACCGGATGCGGCCGGGCCTGTTCGGGGGCTCGCTGTTCCTCCGCACGCCCGAAGGGCTGGCCAGGATCCGCATCGGACAGGACGAGGCGGCGGAATTCGTCGGGGAGTGGCGCTCCGATCTTCCGCTCGGACTGCCCGGAGACCTGTCGATCGCGCTCGTCGACGACGAAGCCCGGCTCGTGTCCGTAGCCGATACGGGCGGCGTAGTGCTGGCGGGCGGTGCTCCGCGCTGGTGGGTTGCGGTGCGCTTCAACCCCGCGGCCGACCGGGACGGCGAGTTGCGCGAGGCGCTCGACGACCTCGGCGCGACGGCGGGAGCCCCGGATCCGAATGAGGATGGAGCCGCCGGCGAGCCCGTCGGCGACGCCGAGATGCCGGATATCGACCGCGACGGTCCGGCGGCCGCCGACGAGGGACCGGCCGGCTACTACGCGATCGTCACGTCCGCGCGCCAGCGAACCGGCGTCGTGTCCTTGCTCGAAACACTGTCGGAAGCGGGGTATCCCACGCGCATTCAGTCATATCCGGACGAGGCGGGTGAAACGTGGCACCGCGGCCTGGTCGGTCCGTTCCCCAGCCGGGCGCGTGCCGAGGCCGCCGCCCGGCAGCTCCTGCGCGAGCGTGATCTCCAGGCCTGGGTGACGGAGATCGGCGCGACGGAATGACCGACGGACGTCCGACGGCGGCGGAAGGCTGGCTGCCCGACGAGGCGCGGGTGATCGCGCTCGTCCGTGATCGGGGTAGCGATGACTGGGCAGCCGGGGTCGCGATCGGCCTGGCCGACATGGTGGGCCGCGAGCGGGGCCGAACCTTTCTGGCCAACGCCGCGGGCGACTCCCGCGAGCTCGATCGACGACTCGACGCCGCCGGTCCGGGCCTCACTTCGGCCCTGACCGGCGCCGCCACGATCGCGTCCATCGCCCATACCAGCGCCGGTCAGCGCTTCGCCTACCTGCCAGCCGGCGAAGGCGCCTTGCCGTTTTCCGGCTTGCGGCGGATGCGGGCCTTTCGGCGCTTCGTCGCGAAGGTCAGGGAGGGGGGCGGGACGATGCTCCTCTACCTGGGCGAGGAGGATCTCGTCGGTCCGGCGGCCGACCGGCCGGCGGAGTCCGCCGAGCGCCTGCAACTCGACGGCTGCATCGCGCTCGGCGACGTGCGAGGCGTGGCGGCCGAGCTCGGAGCGCCACTGCTCGCACGCGTCGAGCGTCCGGCCCCGCCCCCGGTAGAGCCGCCCGTTCGGGCCGCAGCCCCGGCGGCGGACGGGGCGGAGACCGCGACGGCCACGGAGCCGGCCGGGCGTCGGTTCGGGCCACTGGGCTCGCTGGCTCGCCTGCTGGCCGTGCCGATCGCGGCACTCCTCCTGTGGGGCGCGTGGGCCCTTCTCCGTCCCGCCCCCGACGGGGGTGCGGGGGGCGGATCGTCGCGGCCGGCGGCCGAGGCCGACCGACTCGCCTCCGAGCGGCCGTCGTCGCCGTCCGGGGCGCAGGCGGCGGAACCGGTGCTTGCGGCAGCGCCCGAACCACGGGGATTCGCGGGCCCGGCCGCGCGATACTCCGTGCTGGTGGGAAGCTATATGCGCCTGGCGGACGCCATGGGACGCCGGGCCGAGCTGTCCGAGGCCGGCGGACTGTTTTTCGTCGCCCCCACGCCGGTGCGAGGTCGGATCTACTATCGAGTGCTGGCGGGCGCGTTCGAAGATCGCGCCGACGCGGCGTCCGCCATGGCCGACCTGGTCGAGGACGGTCGCAAGGAAATGTTCAAGGAGTGGGACATCCGGCCCGTGCGCCTCGCCTACGAGGTCGGTACGTTCACGGCGCGGGACGAGGCGAATCAGCGGGTACGCGAGCTCTGGACGGCCGACGTGCCGGCTTATGTCCTGAGCGATACGGCCGAGGCCCCCCTGTATCGCGTGTATGCGGGAGCCTTCATGTCGGAGGAGGATGCCGAGCCGCTCGGACGCCGACTCGAGGAACTGGGAAGCGGGGCCGAACTCGTCGCCAGATCGGGTATCGCGCCGTGAAGATCAAGTCCCTGACGCTCAGCGGCTTCAAGTCGTTCGCCGATCCGACGACCGTCGAATTCCATGGCGGGATCACGGCCGTCGTCGGTCCGAACGGCTGCGGGAAGTCCAACATCTCCGACGCGCTCCGCTGGGTCCTGGGCGAGCAGCGTGCGTCGGCGATCCGCGGCAGCCGCATGGACGAGGCGATCTTCCACGGCACGGCGAATCGCAAGCCGATCCACCGCGCCGAAGTCGAGCTTCGCATCGCCAACGAGGACGGAATCCTCCCGGTGCCGTATCCCGAGGTAGCGATCGGACGAACGGTGCTGCGTGGCGGCGAGAGCGTCTACGAGCTCAACGGCCAGACGGTCAGGCTGAAAGACATCCAGGACATGTGTCGCGACACGGGGCTCGGCGCGAACGCTTATTCGATCATCGAGTCGAAGATGATCGACGCGATCCTCAGCGACCGTCCGGAGGAGCGAAGGGCGTTGTTCGAAGAGGCGGCGGAGATCGGCCGCTACAAGGATCGGCGACGCACGGCGCTACGCCGCCTCGAGCAGGCTCACGGCGACCTCCAGCGCCTCGACGACGTGATCGGCGAGGTGCAGAGCAAGGTTCGGTCGCTCGCCCGGCAGCGCGGCCGGGCCACGCGGTATGGCGACTTGCGCGACCGCCGACTGACGCTCGAAGTGGCCGTGGCGGCGTCCCGGCTCGACGCTATCGAGGATCGCCTGGCCGAGGCCGAGCGCGCCCTCGCCGAGGCGCGCCGTGGACAGCCCGAGCAGGAGGCCGACCTGGCGCGCGAGGAGACGGAGGTCGAGGCGCTGCGCCTCCACCTGCTCGAGCGGGAGCGCGAGCGCGGCCAGCTCGCGGGACGGCTGGAGATCGTCCGGTCGCGGCTGGAGGAGATCGAACGTCAGCGACTGCTCACCGACGAGCGCTTAACGGCGGCCCGCCGCCGCATCGAGCAGATCGCCGCCGAGCGTCGCGAGATCGACACGCGGCGTGAGGCGGCCCGGGCCGAGCACGAGGCGGCGCTCGCCCGCAGCGACCAGCGGAGTGAGGAACTGGCGCGCCTGCGCGAGACCGAGGCGGCGCTCGCCGAGCGCGTGCAGGCGTTGCGAGACGAACGCCAGGTGGCCGAGCGAGAGTCCGCGGACGCGCGGGCCGAGCTCACGAAGTTGATCGCCGAGCTCGGTGCAGCGGGCGCCGAGGCCGAGGGCCGTCGCGAGCGGCGTCGAGCACGAGCCGCAGAGCGCGAGCGCCGCGAGGAGGAGCGCTCGGAGGCCAGCGCGGTTTACGACCGTCTCGTCGAGTCGCTGGCGTCGGCCGAGGCCGAAGCCGAGGCCGCGCGGGCCGAGCGAGCGGCGCTCGAGGCGCGGCTGGAGGAGGCACGGCAGGCGCTGAGGACGTCGCGCAGCGAGGCGGCGGCGCATCGCGACCGCGCAGCGGTTCTCGACGGAGAGCTCGCCTCCGTTTCGGCGCGCGTGGGCGGGCTGGCGGGGATGTTGTCGGCCGGAAAGGACCTGCCACCGATCGTCGCGCGGCTCCAGGCCGATCGCGACAAGGTAGCCGGAGTGCGCGGTGTGCTGGCCGAGTTCATGGACGTCCCGCCCGACCTGACCCGGGCCGTCGAGGCCCAGCTCGGCTCTTTACTGTTCGGCGTCGTCGTCGACGACTGGGCGGCCGTTCGGCGCGTGCGACACTGGCTGTCGGGACGGGACGAGACGGCGGGCCTCGTACTGCTGCCGCTCGATCCGGGCCCGGCCGGACCCCCGTCGTCGGGTGCGTTGAACGAGCGCGTGGAGGCGCACGGGGCGGGCGAGGCGTGGGTGCGTGCGCTCCTCGGTGGCATCGACGTGGCTACCGGAGACGACTTCGAGCCTCGCGCGGGCCCGTGGGTAGCCCAGGACGGCAGCGGTCTCGATCGCCTCGGCGCGGTTCGGCTCGGCCAGCCGTCGGGGGGTAAGGGCATGCTGCGGCGCCGCGCCGAGCTCCAGGAGCTGGAGCGGCAGCGGGACGAGCTCGCGTCGGAGATCGCGCAGCTCCGATCCGGCCTCGAGGATCTCGACGCCGAGGCGCGCCGACAGGCGGAACGGGTAGCGGAACTCGACGCCGAGCACGAACGGCTGACGGGCCGCGAGCGCGAAGCCGCCGCGACGGTCGAAGCCACGGCAGATCGACTGGAGCGCACGCGCGCGACGATCGGCGAACTCGACGCCCGCCTGGCCGAGCTGACCGACGCACCCGATGCGGAGTCGGACGAGTTCGGCGGCGAAACGAGCGACGCCTCGGAGGGTCGGGTGGCCGATCTGGCCGAACGCCGGGCCGAGATGGAGGCGCGGCTATCGGACCTCGAGGGGCGGCTTCTCGAGCGCGCCACCGTGTGGGAATCCGAGCGCGACGCATTGCAGGAACTGCGCGTACGGATCGCGCGCATCGAAGCCGACCAGGAGGCCGAAGCGGCGCGGGCCGAGCGTGCGGCGGCCGCGCTCGCCGAGCTCGACCAGCGGTCGTCACGGCTCGACGCCGAACTGCAGGCGCACCGGGAAACGATCGAGCGCGGTTCGGATCAGCTCGCCGGAAGCGAAGAGGAGCTCGAGTCGCTGTTCGAGGCGCGCGCCGAACTCGAGACCGAGGTTCGGGAACGGATGGAGGATCTCGAGGAACGCCGCGCCGAGCTCGAGACGAGAGAATCGAAACTGCGCGCCGCCCGCACCCGGGAGCGTGAGGCCTCCGAGCGACGGCACGCGCTCGAGCTCGAGGTCTCGGAGCTGCGTGGACGTAGCGCGTCGATCCGGGAACGGATCGAGGTCGAGTGGGAGCGCGCGTTCGAGGAACTCCGCCAGGAGGTCGCCCGCCCGAGCGAAGGCGACGCCGAGGCGTGGGCGGATGAGCTGACGGAGGTGCGCCAGAAGCTGTCGTCGCTCGGTCCGGTCAACATGCTGGCCGCCGCCGAGTACGACGAAGAAAAGGAGCGTCTCGACTTCCTCGAGGCGCAGAAAGACGACCTCGAGAGCGCGAGGCAGGATCTCCACGACTCGATTTCGCGCATCAATGCTGCCGCGTCGGAGGCGTTCGACACGGTGTTCCGCGAGGTGCGTCAGAACTTCCGCGACATCTTCGTCACGCTGTTCGAGGGCGGAGAGTGCGACGTGTGGCTCGAAGATCCGAACGATCCACTCGATTCGCCCATCGAGATATCGGCCAGCCCGCGCGGCAAGCGCACCCAGCGGATCCACCTGCTGTCGGGCGGCGAGCGCACGCTCACGGCGCTCGGCCTGCTGTTCGCCATCTACCTGGCCAAGCCGAGCCCGTTCTGCGTGATGGACGAGGTCGACGCGCCCCTCGACGAGTCGAACATCGGTCGGTTCACGGCGATGCTGCAGCGCTTCGCCCGCGACACGCAGTTCCTCGTGATCACGCACAACGCCCGCACGATCGAGGCGGCCGACTACATCTATGGCGTGACGATGCAGGAGCCCGGCGTGAGTACACTGGTGGCGCTCGATCTCAAAGACCTGCCCAGGGCCGCGGCCGTCGGGTGAGCCCACGGGCGGCCGGGCGCTTCACGGTGGTGGGTTGCGGGACCGTGGTTCCCGAGGCCGATCGCAGCTGCTCCGCCTACCTGCTCGAGACTGCCTCAGCCCGGGTGCTGCTCGACTGCGGGCCGGGAACCGTGCGCTCGCTCGCGCGGGTGGGCGCCGACTGGACGGCGATCACCGACGTGTGGATCTCGCACTTCCATACCGATCACATCGGCGACATCCCGGCCCTGCTGTTTTCGCTGAAGTGGGGCCTGCTGCCCGAAACGCGTGTCGCGCCGCTGACGGTCTGGGGCCCGCGCGGGACGCGGCGGGTGCTCGAGGGGTTCGCGGCGGCCACGGGCGATCACGTTCTCGACCCGGGCTTCGAGGTAGAAGTGCGCGAGGTCGATGCCGGCGCGATCCTGCCCTTCGCCGACGAGCTCGAGTTGCGGACCCTCAAGACGCCGCATACGGACGAGAGCCTTGCCGTGCGGCTCGAAGGCCCGAACACCTCCGTCACCTACACCGGGGACACGGGTCCCGCGGCGCCTCTCGGGGAGTTCGCGGCCGGTAGCGCCCTGTTCGTGTGCGAGTGCTCGCTGCCCGACGATCTGGTCGGCGACAATCACCTGTCACCGTCCTCCGTGGCCCGGTTCGCCGCCGCGGCCGAACCGGGACGCCTGTTGCTGACGCACGTGTACCCGCAGTTCCGGGCGGCAGCAGACGTAGCGGCGCTCGTCCGCGCATGGGGCTACTCGGGGTCCCTCGACATGGCTGTGGAGGGTTGGACGGGCGACGTCTGATGAGGGTCTGGTGACATCCGTCTCGATCGTTCGAGCATGTCCAACGACCCGCGGAAGCTCGGACGATGGGGAGAGGACGTGGCGGTCCGCCACCTCGAGCGCGCGGGGTGCCGGGTGCTCGATCGGAACTGGCGTGCCGGCCGCCTCGAGATCGACCTGGTGGTGCGCGACGGCCCGGTGATCGCCTTCGTCGAGGTAAAGACGCGCCGCCCCGGTCCGCAGCATCCGGCCGAAGCGGTCGATCGAAGAAAGCGCGCTCGCCTTTTCAGGGCGGCAGCCGCCTGGATCGGCTCGCACGCGCCGAGCGCGCGAGAATACCGGTTCGATGTCGTCTCGGTCGTCGTCGGAGCCGATGGACGGGGGAGAATCCGCCACGATCGGGACGCGTTCACGAGCGACGACGGCTGAACGCCACGGTCCCTGCCGGCGGGCTCGGCCGCGTTGCCTGCGAGGCGTGCGGCGGCTACGTTCGACGTTCCCCAGGCCCGTGGGGCCGGAGCGTACGAATCCCGTCAGGACCGTGAAGGTAGCAGCGGTAAGTTCGTGAAGGTCGCCACGGTTCGCCTGGGGTTTCTCGCGCTTTCCCCGCATCACCGCCTCCGGTAGCTTGACGGCATGTACCGTACCGCTCTTGCACGCAGTCACCGACCCCGTCGCTTCGCCGAACTCGTCGGCCAGGATCACGTGGCATCGACCCTGCGCGGCGCCGTCGAATCGGAGCGCGTCGCCCATGCTTACCTGTTCTGCGGACCCCGCGGAATCGGCAAGACGACGGCGGCGCGCGTGCTCGCCATGGCACTCAACTGTCCCGATCGCGAGGGTGGCGAGCCGTGCGGCGAGTGCGAATCCTGCCAGAGCATCTGGTCGGGTCGCACGGCGCTCGACGTGGTCGAGATCGACGCGGCGAGCAACCGCGGCGTCGACGACGCGCGCGATCTGCGGGAGCGGGCGATGTACGCGCCGTCGGACGAGGATCGCTACAAGGTCTACATCGTCGACGAAGCCCACATGCTCACCCGAGAAGCGTGGAACGCGCTCCTGAAGATTCTCGAGGAGCCGCCGCCGCGCGTGATCTTCGTGTTCGCGACGACGGAGCCCGAGAAGATCCGGCAGACGGCCGACCCGGTCCTGTCCCGCTGCCAGCGCTTCGACTTCCGGCGCGTGTCGGTGGCTGACCTCGTCGGTCGCCTTCGCGAAGTGCTCGAGCGCGAAGGCGTGAGCGCCGACGAGGCCGCCCTCCTGCCGATCGCCCGCAGGGCCGAAGGCGGAGTCCGCGATGCGCTGTCCTTGCTCGACCAGGTGCTCTCGTTCTCGGGGGATTCCGTCGCGCCCGAAGACGTACGCGGAATGCTCGGTCTCGTGGCCGAAGAGAAGTACCTCGAACTGGTCGAGCTGGTCGCGACCGGCGACAGGGCGGGCGTGTTCCCGTTCGTGCAGGGGCTGCTCGACGAGGGGTACGACCTCGGCGAGTTCGTACGGGGTCTCGGCGAGGCGTGGCGCGTACTGCTGGCCCTTCGCATGGATCCCGACGAGGCTGTGACGGAGCTGTCCGAGTCCGACCGGGCCGCCTTCGCGCGAACGGCTGCCGAGTTTTCCGAGGAGGACCTGCTGCGCTACCTGGTGACGACCGTGGAGTTCGAGTCGTCCGGGCGGCTGCGCCGCAGCACGCAGCCCCGGATCCAGCTCGAGGCACTGCTCCTCCGCCTGGTCGGGATGACCACGTACGTCGAGTTCGCCGAGCTCGTCGAGGCCCTCGAGGCGGGCGTGCCACCACGACCATCGCCGGGCCGGAGCGGGGCCGCCGAGCGCCGGGGTGCTGACGGGGGCTCGCGGAAGTCGGCGACGACGAAGCCGCCGGAGCCGTCGAAGACCCCGGAGGCCCGAACCGGGCCGCAGGTCGCGTCGTCGGCCGAGCCCGAGCCCGGGACGCCGGCGTCGCCCCGCGCGCTCGCACAGGCGTGGCAGGAGACGATCGCCGCGCTTCGGGGGCCGGGACTCGGAGGGCTCGGGATCGCCCTGAGTGGCGCAAGCGTGCATCGTACTGAGGGCGGAGCGGTATCCGTCGGCGTCGTTCCGGGCCTGGTGGACAACACCCGGGCATTTCTGGAGGATCGGGCACGGTCAGGAACGTTTCGGCGTGAGCTCGCCCGTCACCTC
Source organism: Gemmatimonadota bacterium (assembly GCA_035464655.1). Classification (GTDB taxonomy): domain Bacteria; phylum Gemmatimonadota; class Gemmatimonadetes; order Palauibacterales; family Palauibacteraceae; genus JARFPW01. The sequence continues at coordinate 82,785 of DATHRZ010000012.1, read as the reverse complement.
GGCATCGATCCCGATGAGCTCGACCTCGAAGTCGAGGCCTCCGGGCGCCCCGAGCGACTGACGGCCGCCACGGCGAAGAAGCAGCGGCTCGACCGCCTCATGGATACGGACCCGAACCTCCGCGAGGCGGTACAAACACTCGACCTACGTCTGAAGGAATAGGAGACCCGTGGACCTGAAGAACATGCAGCAGTTGATGCAGCTATCGACCCAGCTCCAGACGCGCATGGCGGAAATGCAGGAAAAGCTGGCGAAGCAGACGCACGCCCAGACCAGCGGCGGCGGACTCGTCGAGGCCACCGTCGACGGCAAGGGCTCGCTCGTCGGCCTGCGCATCGATCCGACGGCCGTCGACCCGGAGGAAGTCGAGATGCTGGAGGACCTGATACTGGCCGCCGTGAGCCAGGCCCAGCGCCGGTCGCGCGAAGCGATGGAATCCGAGATGAAGCAGGCGACGGGCGGGCTCGGAATGCCCGGCCTCGGTTCGCTGCTGGGCGGTTGACGGCCCCAAGCGGGAGCGCATCGTAGATGTCGGCGATCGACGGGCTGGTGCAGGAGCTCAGTCGTCTTCCGGGCGTGGGCCGGAAGACGGCGCAGCGCCTGACGTACTATCTGCTCAAGCGTCCGCCGGAGGACGCCCGGCGCCTCGCGGCGGCCATTGGGCGGGTCGTCGAGGAGGTCCAGGCCTGCTCGGAGTGCGGGAACCTGAGTTCCGACGATCCGTGCGAGTTCTGCCGTAATGGGCGCCGCGATGCCGCGGAGATCTGCGTCGTCGAGGAAGCGTCGGACATTGCGGCCATCGAGGGGTCGGGCCGGTTCCGGGGGCGGTACCACGTGCTGGGTGGCCACCTTTCGCCGCTCGACGGCATCGGACCGGACGACCTGAACATGGCGGGCTTGATGCGGCGTCTCGAAGACGGCGTCGAGGAATTGATCGTCGCGACCAATCCCAGCGTGGAGGGCGAGGCGACGGCCGCGTACATCCACCGAATGGCATCGGTATTGCCGGGGCTCCGGGTCACGCGGCTCGCCCGCGGGTTGCCGGTGGGCGGAGACCTGGAGTACGCGGACGGAGTCACGATCGCTGAGGCGTTTTCGGGACGCAGGGAGATGTAATGTCGAAGAAGATCGTCATCTTGCGAGATGAGCCGGACGAATGGGCCGAACGACTCGCGCGGATCGGGCTGGGTGTCCTGGTCGGCGCCGTCGCGCTGGGCGTTGCGGGGGTATGGCTCGCGCGCGACCAGATGGCGCGCCACCAGCGCGAGCTGTTCAGCTCGCAGCCCCTTCGCCGGCTCGCCGCGCTCGGCCACCTGAAGAGCCGGCCGGCGGTGGACAACGTCCTGTTGCTCCGCGACTACCTGGCCTGGGAAGGGCGCCCGCTGCTGAAGAAGCGCGCGGCGGGTATCCTCGCGGCCATGGAGGCCGAGCTGGCCTCGGAAGAGTCGGAAGAGGCCTGAGGGGATGAGCCGGGCGAACCGCACAGCGCGTGAAATCGCCACGCGCATCGTCTACTGGGGCCCGCGGGGAACCGGAAAGACCGAGACGCTCCGGGCGATTCACGACCGCCTCGAGCCGGAGACGCGGGGCCCGCTTCTGGCGCCGTCCGATGCGGATGGCCGTACGCTGTTCATGGATTTTCTCAGCGTCGAGATGGGGGCGCTCGACGGGATTCCCGTCCGTCTTCACCTTGTCGGCCTTCCGGGTGACGAGCGCCTCGCCCCGAGTACACTGGCGATGCTGCGCGGGGCCGACGCCTTCGTGTTCGTCGCCGACAGCGCGCCCGAGCGACGGGCGGAGAATCGCGTGGCCCTCGAGTCTCTGCGCCGCCACCTGGTCGCGATCGGCGATGCCGATTGCCCGGTGATCCTCCAGTTCAACCGCCGTGACATCGCGGGTGCCATGCGACTCGACGAGCTCGTGGCGGAGCTCGCCCCTGCGGGTGGGGGCGACGAGTGGTTCGAGAGCGTGGCTACGCGGGGCACCGGCGTACTCGAGGCCCTCACGGCCGCCGCCGCCAAGGTGATCGATCGCCTCTCCGCCGCCGCGGAGGAACGATCCGGAGCGTGAACCTCCCCAATGCGCTCACGGCCCTTCGGATCGCGCTCGCGCCGGTCACGGCCCTTCTGCTGCTTCAACCGGATGCCGGGAGTCGGCTGATCGCGATGGGCGTGTTTCTGGTCGCGGCGTTCTCCGACCTGGCCGACGGAGCCCTGGCGCGGCGGCGGGGCGAGATCACGGACTTCGGCAAGCTGTGGGATCCGATCGCCGACAAGCTGCTCCTCGTCGCGACGCTGATTCCATTCTACCTGATCACGCAGGGGGATCCGCAGCTCGCGCGGATCCCGGTGTTCGGCAACATCGGGCTGTGGATTCTGTTGATATTTTTCGGCCGCGAGGTGGTCGTGACGTGGCTGCGGACACGCGCGGCCAGCCGGGGTATAGTCATCGCCGCGCGGCGGTCGGGGAAGTACAAGGCCTTCGCCCAGAACGTGTTCATCGGTTCGATGATTCTGTGGCTCGCGTACCGCAGTGCGATCGCCGCGGGCGAGGAGGGAATCCCGCTAGGTGCGGGCTGGGACGCGTTTCACGGGTGGTTCACGTCGATCAGTCTGACCGTCGCGATCCTGCTGACAGTGTTCTCGTTTTTCGTCTATCTGCGGGCGTTTCGTGCGCCGGCACACGGAGCGGGCGGGTGACGGACGCGGCGTCGGAGCGACTGACCATCACGGCGCGCCGGGCGGTCGAGGTTCTTCGGGCGCGTGGCGAAACGGTGGCGGTCGCCGAGAGCTGCACGGGTGGGTGGTTGGGTCGGGAGTTGACGGCCGAGGCCGGAGCGTCCGACGTATTCTGGGGCGGCGTGATCGCCTACGACGACGCCGCGAAGCAGCGACTCCTCGACGTGTCGGCGGGGCTTCTCGCTGAGCACGGTGCCGTGTCGGAAGCGGCGGCCCTCCAGATGGCCGAGGCGATGCGGACGCGCGCGGACACGTCGTGGGCCGTGTCGATCACCGGCATCGCGGGGCCGGGCGGCGGAGGTTCCGAGAAGCCCGTAGGTACCGTCTGGATCGCCGTGGCCGGAGCCGACGGTGCGACGGCCATGCGACGCCAGCTCTCCGGCGATCGAACGCGCATCCGCTCGGTAGCCGTCGAGTCGGCGCTCGAAGATCTGTTGGGCCGCGTCGGGCTCGCGTCGTGACCCGCCCGAGTCCGTCGACCCCTTACCATCAGCGGTACTGGGTGCCGGACGGGCGGGACCCGGTCGGTACCCTCCTGGCGGTGCACGGGCTGTCGGAGCATTCGGGACGATACGAGGGACTGGCCGCGGAGGCGCAGGACGCGGGGCTCGCCCTCGCGGCCGTCGACCTCGTCGGCCACGGCAGGTCTCCCGGACGCCGCGGGCACGTCGACAGCTTCGAGGCCGACCATCTGGGCGCGGTCGACGCGCTCGTGCGGCGAGTCGAGACGGAGCGGCCCGACATGCCGCTCGTCCTGGTGGGTCATTCGCTGGGCGGCCTGATCGCCGCACGCTGGGCACAGCGCCGGGTGTTCGCCCGGCGCCTGCGGGGGTTGATTCTGATCGCGCCGTTCGTCGCTCCTCGCATGCCGATTCCCGGCTGGAAACTCGCGCTGGCGCACGCCCTCGAGAAGGTACTGCCGTCGCTGCGGCTCGCCACGGGAATCGCCGACGAGGACGTGTTTCGTGAGCCGATCGAGCAGGCCCGATTCGCGGCCGATCCGCTGGTGCAGCGCAAGATCAGCGTGGGCCACTGGGCGTCGCTGACCGAAGAGCGCGAGCGGCTCGATGCCGATGCCGCGCGCCTCGAGATCCCCACGCTCTTCCTCCTCGCCGGAGACGACCGGGTAGTCAGCACGGAGGCGGCGCGGGAACTGGCCGGGCGCATGCCGACCGCGACGGTCATCGAATACCCCGGGGCCTTCCACGCCCTGCTTCACGACCCGCTGGCGTCCGAGGTGACCTGCGACCTGCTCGCGTGGGCGCTGGCTCGAACGGAAGCCAGCGTCGAGGCCTGAACAACTTGTCGCGATCGCGCCGGAGGCCGACATTTCCGGCCCCGTGAACGATGCGCCACGGCAACCGAACGACCTGGAGGAGACGTGCTGAATCCCTGGAAGGACCGCAAACAGGAAGCCGGTCCGGAGACGGAGGATGAAGATATCGACGAAACCGCCGCCGACCCGGCGGAGGAGGACCGGGCCCCGGCCGAACCGGCCGGCGGAGGATCCGACGCGGCCACCGGTGATGAGACCGGCGATCTCGAGGCGGAGCTCGCCGAGCTCAAGGACAGGCATCTTCGCCTTGCCGCCGAATTCGAGAACTTCCGCAAGCGAACACGAAGAGAGGCGTCGACGGGCCGCGGGATGGCCCAGGCGGAGCTGCTTCGGCAGATCCTCCCGACCCTCGACGACCTCGCCCGCGTCGCCGACACGCCGCACGAGTCGACCACGGTCCAGGCGCTCGACGAGGGGATCGAGCTCATCCTGCGTAACTTCCGAAAGCAGCTGGGCGATGCCGGTCTCGAGCGAATCGAGGCGCTCGATCAGCGCTTCGACCCTGAACGGCACCAGGCGGTCATGACGACCGGAACCGACGACCCCGAGCTCGATGAGACGATTTCGCGCGTGCTGGTCGAGGGCTACGAGTTTCAGGGCCGACTCGTCCGCCCGGCACAGGTGGAGGTGCGCCGCTACGAAGAGCCGGCGGCAGAGGAAGACGAAGGGTAGGAGATGGCGACACGCGCCAAGGACTACTACGCGATCCTCGGCGTCGGGGAGAAGGCGACGGCGGACGAGATCAAGAAGGCCTACCGAAAGCTCGCCAAGAAGTATCATCCCGACGCGAATCCCGACGACCCCGAGGCGGGAGATCGGTTCAAGGAGATTTCCGAGGCGCACGGCGTGCTGTCGGACCCCGAGAACCGGCGGAAATACGATCAACTGAGAAAGTACGGTGGCCTCGGGGATTTCGGCGGCACGTCCCGGACGCGGCGTAGTCCCGGTGCGGGCGGCGGCGCCGGACCCGGCGGCGAGGGAGGCTTCCGGTTCGAGGATCTCGGCGGCATCGGCGACATCTTCAGCTCGATCTTCGATTTCGGTGGCCGCCGCGCCGGTGGCGCCCGCCAGGGCCCGAGTCGGGGTCGCGACGTCGAGTACATGGTCGAGATCGGCTTCCGCAAGGCCGTGCGGGGCGGAAAGGTCACCGTCACGGTGCCGATCCGCGAAGAGTGCGCGACGTGCGACGGCAGCGGCGCCGCGCCCGGCACGTCACTCGAGAAGTGCCGCGAGTGCCAGGGACGAGGGACGGTCACGTTCGGGCAGGGCTCGTTCTCGGTGCCGCGGCCCTGTCCGGCGTGCTACGGACGGGGGAAGGTACCGCAGCGGCCCTGCAGCGCCTGCCAGGGACGTGGGGAGGTCTCGACCCGCCGCAAGATCAGCATCACGGTTCCGCCGGGCACCGAAGACGGATCGCGCCTGCGCGTGAGCGGCCAGGGAGAGCGCGGGCCGGGCGGGGGACGACCGGGCGATCTCATCGTCAGGTTTCGGGTCAAGGAGGATTCGTTCTTCGAGCGCGACGGACTCGACCTGGTCTGTGAAGTGCCGATCAACCTGGCCCAGGCTACGCTCGGCTCGAAGGTCCGGGTGCGCACCGTCGACAACAAGAAGATCGTCCTGAAGATACCGCCCGGTACCCAGAGCGGTACGGTGTTTCGGGTGAAGGGCCAGGGCGTGAAGCGTCGCGACGCGACGGGCGATCAGCTCGTTCGGGTGGTGATCCGCGTTCCGAAGGACCTGTCGAAGCAGGGTCGGGAGGCACTCGAGCGACTGGCCGAAGCGGAGGGGCTCAGGCACTGATCCGCGGGCCCCGCGGCCTCGCCGGACGCGTGGATCACGCCGCCGCCCACCACCACGTCGTTCCGGTACAGGACGGCGCTTTGCCCCGGCGTTACGGCCTGTTGTGGGGCGGCGAGCTCCAGCGCGAAGCCGTCGTCTTCGGCGGACGTGACGCGCCCCGGTACGACGGGGGCGCCGTGCCGGATCCGGACGCCGACTTCCTCGCCGGCCTCTGGGCGCTCGGCCAGCCAGTTCGCACCCCCCGCACGCAGCGTGGACGCCGCCAGCGCTGCGCGCGGGCCGATCACCACCTCGCGGGTGTCGGGGCGGATCTCGAGCACGAACAGGGGCTCCGGTGATCCACCCGGAAGCCCCTTGCGCTGACCCACGGTGAAGCGCGCATAGCCGTCGTGTTCGCCCACGACGCGGCCGTCTTCGCTGACGAACGATCCCGGCGACAGGGCGGGATGATCATCGCCCAGGTAACGCCGAAGAACGCCAGCGTAGTCGTTGTCGGGTACGAAGCAGATCTCGAACGATTCCGGCTTGTCGGCCGTCACGAGCCCGAGTCGCCGAGCCGCAGCCCGCACGTCGGGCTTGCGCATCTCCCCCACCGGCAGGTGCAGGCGGTCGAGCACGTGGCGCGGAATCCCCCACAGGAAATAGGTCTGGTCCTTGCGATCGTCCTCGGCCCGCGCCAGGTGGGCGACACCGTCGCTGCGCACGACCCGAGCGTAGTGGCCGGTGGCGATACCGTCGCAGCCGAGCGCGTCCGCGCGGCGCACGAGATCACGGAACTTCGTGAAGCTGTTGCAGCGCACGCACGGAATCGGCGTGCGGCCCGCCGCGTATTCGCTGACGAAGTCGTCGATGACGTCGTCCGTGAACTCCTTCTCGACATCGAACACGACGTGGGCGATCCCAAGGCGTGAGGCGACCGAACGCGCATCGGCGATGCCCTCCAGACCGCAGCAGGTCTTCGCCGGCCCGTCGACCTCGGAATAGCAGAACGTCTTGAGCGTCGCGCCGACCACGGTGTGGCCACGCTCGACCAGGAAGGCGGCCGCCACGCTCGAATCCACCCCGCCCGACATCGCGACGAGCAGCTTCTCGGGGGTCGAGGCCGGCGTATCGCGCGACACCTCAGGCATCCCGGCTCAGCCCGCGACCGCGAGGCGCGCGCCTGCGGTGGCCTCGCAGGTGGCGGCGGCGGCGTCGCGGACGTCCTGCTCGGTCGTGTCGTGCCCGAAACTGAAACGAAGAACGGCGTAGTCTTCCGCCCCGAGCCGCATCGCGTCCAGTACGTGCGAGCCGGTGCTAGCCCCACTGCTGCAGGCCGAGCCGCTCGAGACGGCCACGCCAGCCATGTCGAGCGAGACGAGCAGCGTGCCCTGGTCGGCTCCCGGAATTCCGACGCTCAACAGGTTGGGGAGGCGCTCGCGGGCGCCCTCGGCGTGGACGACGAGGTCGGAGATCGAGGCGCGCAGCTCCGCCGCGAGCAACTCGCGCAGGGCGAGGTAGCGTGGAACCGTGGTCTCACGCTCGTCGATGGCGAGCCTGACCGCGGTCGCGAAGCCGACGGCGCCTATCGGATTCTGCGTACCCGGCCATACGCCACGCTCCTGGGCGCCCCCGAACACGAGCGGTTCCAGGCACGTGCCTCGCCGGCAGACCAGCGCGCCGATGCCCACGGGGCCGCCGAGCTTGTGCGCCGTGACGGTCATGAGATCGACAGGCGCGGTCCCGCGCCCGATATCGAGTTTTCCGAAACCCTGGACGGCGTCGGAGTGGAACAGGGCGCCGTGCCGGTGCGCGATCTCGACCAGCTCGGGAATCGGCTGCACCGTGCCGACTTCATTGTTCGCCCACATGATCGAGACGAGCGTCGGGTGTCCACCGCCCGCGCCCAGCTCGCGCTCGAGCTCCGCCGGGTCGACCTGGCCGTGGCCGTCCACCGGAAGAAACACCACGTCGGCTCCCTCGCGGGCCGCCTGCTTCGCGGCGTGCATGACGGCCTTGTGCTCGATGGTCGAGGTAATCACACGGGGGCTCTCGTCCAGGCGACGACGGGTGAACCCGAGCACCGCGACGTTGTCCGACGCCGTTCCGCCCGCCGTGAAAAACACCTCGCCACGCGCGGCGCCGACGATGCCCGCGATCTCCGCCCGGGCATCGTCGAGGGCCTCCTGGGCCCGACGGCCGCAGGCATGCGTCGAGGCGGGGTTGTAGTCGGCGGCGCCGAGCCGCTCTCCCATCGCCTTCCAGACTTCGGCACGGAGCGGCGACGACGCCGCATGGTCGAGGTAGATCATCGGCGGAATATAGGCGTCACGGCGCCTCAGAACGAGGCGACGCCGAGCGAGACCACGTCGTCCACGACGATCGTCTCTTCCGTGACGAACGGTTCTCCGAACGGGCGCCGGATCAGGGAGCCGTAGTGCCGACCCTGGGTCTCGACCAGCTCGTAGAACGGCTGCCCCGTCGGAAACGCCTCGCCGGCCTGGATCGCCTCGTCGAACTGCGAAGCGTAGCAGCGGATGGCGTCCATCTTCCGTTCGAACTGCTCCGAGACGTCCACCACGAAGGTCGGCTTGCCGACGTCCTCCCGGAAGCTCACGGCATACAGCACCTTCCGCGGACGGTGCGGCTCGCCCTCACCGTATTTCGCGAGGCCCGCGAGGAAGCACGCATCCCTCATGAGCTCGGAGCCCAGTCGATGGTCGGGGTGCCGGCCGCGGATCCATGGCAGGATGACGACCGAAGGCCGAAGACGGCGGATCGCCGCGACGGCGTGCCGGCGTGCCTCGTCGGTCGGGAGGATTCCGGCGTCCGGAAGTTCGAGGTTGTCGCGCACGGTCGCCCCGAGGATCTCGGCGGCCCGGTCGGCCTCCCGGGCCCGCCGGGCCGGCGTGCCTTTCGTCCCGAGTTCGCCGCGCGTCAGGTCGAGGATACCGGTGCGGTAGCCTTGATCGGCGACGCGCCGGAGCGTCCCACCGCAGGTGAGCTCGACGTCGTCGGGATGACAGCCGACGGCCAGCAGGTCGAGCGGCTCGATCATGCGTCGCTCCTAGCGTGTTTCATTCGTACCTCAGCGCGTCGACCGGATCGAGCTTCGCGCCACGCGCCGCAGGGTAGAGTCCGAACCCGACGCCCGTGGCCACGGAGGCGACAAGCGCGATGACGACCGCCCAGAGCGGGATCTGCGCCGGGAGCGGAGTGAGGCTCTGAACCAGCCAGGCCAGGCCACCGCCGATCGCGAGTCCGATCGCGCCGCCGAGGGCCGTGAGCGTCGCCGCCTCGACGAGGAACTGCAGGAGCAGGTCGCGCCGGCGCGCGCCGAGCGCCTTCCGCACCCCGATCTCCCGCGTGCGCTCGGTGACCGAGATCATCATGATGCCGACGACGCCGATCCCGCCAACCATCAGGCCGACGCCCGACAGGGCGATCGCCACCATGAACAGGACACCCGTGAGCTGGTTCCAGAAATCGAGCAGCTGCTGCTGCGTTATCAGGGCGAAGTCGTCCTCGTCGCCCGGTCCCAGGCCGCGCAGCTGCCGCATCCGCCCGCGTACGGCGTCCTGCGCCACCTCGAGTGACACACCCTCGGCTGGCACGATGATGTAGCCGATCATCCGGTCCCACACTCCGAGGTGCTTGTCGGCGGACGAAAAGGGCACGATGGCGTAGTGCGTGGCCAGGCCCGCGAACAGGTTCTCGATCGGGCGATAGATCCCGATGGTTCGAAACACGGCCTGTCGGCGATTCGGTCGTCCGACGCTCAGTGTCCGATTGAGCGGATCGCGTCCGTGCCACAGGTCTTCCGCCACGGCCGAGTCGACGAGGATCACGGGGGCGCGCCGGTCGTTCTCCACGTCGGAGAAGTACCGGCCGCTGGTCACGTCACCGCCCGCGATCTTGAGATATTGCGGTCCAACGGCCATCAACGACAGACGCACTTCCTCACTGCCCACGGAGGCCACGTAGCCGCTCTGGCCCAGGTCGGCCACCGGCTCGACGTACGTGATTTCGGGCAGTTGCTCGAGAAGCGTCGCCCAGGCGGGATCGAGAGGTTCGTTGGCCCAGAACGGACTGGGTTCCCCGTCGTCGGCGTCGGCGCCGAAGTCAGCGTCGAACGGCGCGTGCATGGCCCAGAAGGTGTTAGGGTCGGAACCCAGAACGTCCTCGAAGCTGGCGTTGATGCCCTCGATAACGGCGGCCATGAGGACGACGACCAGAACCCCGATCGCGACACCGAGGATGGTGAGAAAGCTCCGCACCTTGTTGGCGAACAGCGAATCGAAGGCGATCCGGATGCCCTCGCGCAGCGTCGGGACGATGCCCATGCCGTGTGAACGCCCGCGTCGCAGCATGCTCATTCGCTGCGCAGCGCCACGATCGGATCCTGGACCGCCGCCTTCCAGGCCGGATAGAGGCCCGACGTGACGCCGACGAGCAGGCCGATCGCGAGCGCGACACCGAGCGCCCAGGCAGGCACCGCCGCCGGGACCGGGAAGATCGCGTCGGCCAGGTAGCCCAATCCGATGCCGAACATGATGCCGATCGCCGCCCCCAGCAGCGACAGGGTCGACGACTCCGCGAGGAATTGCAGCATGATGTCGCGTCGCCGTGCTCCGATCGCCTTACGAATCCCGATTTCTTTCACGCGGCCGGCCACCGACATGAGCATGATGTTCATGATCACGATGCCGCCCACCACGAGCGAGATGCCGACGAGTCCGGGCACGGCCATGAACAGGATACGCGAGATTTGCCGCCACGAATCGAGGATGTCGTCGGAGGTCTCGAAGTGGAACGTGTTCGGCTCGCCGGGGCGCAGCGTCCGGTCGGAACGCAGGGCGGCCTCGACAGCCAGCTTCGCCGCCTCGAACTCAGCCTCTGTGCGCATCTTCACGCTGATCGCGTCGACTTCGTTCCTGCTCCGCGAGAAGTTCTGCCTGTAGGTCGAGAACGGAATGACCACCGCCGCATCCCGTACGGTGCCGAACAGCCCACCCTGTTCTTCGAACACGCCGACGACCCGGAAGCGATGCGCGCCCAGCCGGATCTCCTCCCCGATCGGATCGCCGGTCGGAAACAGGCGCTCGGCGATCGCCGAGCCGATGACGGCATTTCGGAGGCTGCGGTTCTCGTCCAGCGTGGTCAGGCCCCGTCCCTGCTCGATGTCCCAACCCTGGAGCTCCGAATGGTCGGGCGAGCCGCCGATGAGCCGCACGCGCCGATAGCGATAATCCGCGCGTCGCGCCTCGATGCCGCCCCGGTCCTCGTAGTAGGACAGGAGCCAGTAGTCGGGCACGGCCTCGCGGATGATCTCGACGTCGTCGAGGGTGAGGTCGGGGTTCCGCGCGGCCTGGCGACGCGCTTCGATGGACTCCTGCCCGGTACTCACGCGCGTGCGCCGCACGACGGTGAACGTGTTCACGCCGAACAGGGAGCCCGCCACGTCTTCCTCCACGTAGCGGTTCATACCCTCGACGATCGTGATGACGGCGATCAGAAACGTCACGCCGATGACCACGCCGAGCAGGGTGAAGGCGGACTTGAGCTTGTGTGTCCACACCTGCTGGAGCGCCAGGCGGACGCCCTCGAGCGGGTTCACGCCGGTCGTCTCATCGAAGGGTCAGACGCCGACCGGCCGCTGCTCACGGTGGGCGTCGTACGATTCGATCATGCCGTCGCGCAGCGTGATCGTGCGCTGGGCGTGCTCGGAGATGTCGAGTTCGTGGGTCACCATGATGATCGTCTGGCCGGCCTCGTGCAGGGACTCGAACACCTTCATGATGTCGCCCGATGTGACCGAGTCGAGGTTTCCGGTCGGCTCGTCGGCGAGCAGGATGGACGGCTCGTTGACCAGCGCGCGGGCGATCGCGACCCGCTGCCGCTGGCCGCCCGAAAGCTCGTTGGGCTTGTGGTCCATGCGGTCGCCGAGCCCGGTGCGGTCGAGTGCGGCGCTCGCGCGCTCGGTTCGTTCCCTGGACGAAACTCCGGCGTAGATCAGGGGCAGCTCGACATTGTGGAGGGCGGTCGCCCGCGGAAGCAGGTTGAACGTCTGGAATACGAATCCGATCTCGCGATTCCGGATGCGGGCCAGCTCGTCGTCCTCGAGTCCCTGCACGGTCTGACCGTTGAGGATGTACTCCCCGGCCGTCGGCGTGTCGAGGCAGCCGATGAGGTTCATCAGGGTCGACTTGCCCGATCCCGAGGGCCCCATCACGGCCACGTACTCGTTGCGCTTGATCTGCACATCCACACCGCGCAGGGCGTAGATCGTTTCCGAGCCCATCTGGTACTCCTTGCGGAGCCCATGCGTCTCGATGATCACTTCGTTCCCGTTCATCACTGCTGGTTCTCCTCCGCTACGGCCGCCTGGGCCTGCTGCGGCCTCCCGTCGCTGCCTTCCACCCGGATCATGCTGCCGTCGGACAGCTCGCGGATCGCCTGGAACGTTCCCGCGACGATCTCCATGCCTTCCTCGAGCCCGCTGACCACCTCGAAGTAGCTGTCGCCCGCGATGCCGACCTCGACCGGTCGGAATCGGGCGACGTCTCCCTCGACCACGTACACGCCCTCTACATCGTCGCGTCGCGCCCCCTCGGTCGCGTTCGTGTCGGCGGACGCATCGGCGAGATTCTCGTTCGGCATGGCCTCGAACTCGTCACGATCGACGAGCGTCAGGGCGATGATCGGAATCGACAGCACGTCCTTCCGGACATCCGTGATCACGTCGGCCGTGGCCGACAGGTCGGTGCGCAGGTCGACGTCCAGGCCTTCGAGCGTGACCCGCACCTCGAAATCGATCGCCTGGTCGGAGGAGAGCTGCGAGCGCGGGGTCAACGAGCTGTTGCCGATCGTCGTCACACGGCCGACGAACTCGCGTTCGCCGAACGCGTCGATCCGCACGGCCACCGAATCGCCGATCGTGATCTGCGGCACGTCGGTTTCGTCGACCTCGATCACTGCCTCCATCACCGACAGGTCCGACACCGTCAGCAGCAGGCTCCCCGGGTTGTTCATCGTCCCGACGACCGCCGTCTCCCCCCGCTCGACGTTCAAGCGCGTCACGAGGCCCGACATCGGGGCGCGGATCACGGTCTTGGCGAGCTGATCCTCGGCTTCGCGCACGCCGGCCTGTGCCATCGCGACCCCGTGTCGTGCCGATTCGAGGAGGGAGGCCTGTACTTCGGCCTCGGTACGCAGCGCCTCGAGCTCCGAGTCGGTGACCATCTCGGGGAGTCGCTCCTTGAGATCGCGGATGCGCTCGAAGTCACGCTGCGCCTGGGTGGCGCGGCCCCGGGCCTGCACTTCGCGGGCTCGCGCGTCGGCCAGCGAGGCCTGCGCCCGCTGAAGCGCGGCGCGGAACCGGGCGTCGTCGATGACGAGCAGCAAGTCGCCCTCGTCCACGTCGTCACCTTCCTCCACTGTCAACTCGACGATACGGCCGGATACGTCGGCGCTGATGTCGACCGATGTCTTGGGTTCGATGTGTCCGGTGGCGGAAACGCGCGCCACGAGGTCACGGCGCTGCACCTCCTCGGAACGCACGGCAACGGAGTCGTCGCCGCGCGCGGCGAAGCACGTACCGATCGCCACGACGACGAGGCCTCCGATGCCTATCAGCCACTTCTTCTTTCTGGACATCACTCTCGGTCTGGTTGTGCTGAATTCGACGCTCCGGGCGAGCCGATGCCGAAACGTACGCGGGCGACGGCGACCGGGTTTCGGTCCGTCGTCCCGATGAACACCCGGCGGGGAACGGATGTTGGGGAACCGCGGCTCACCTACTCGTCGGCGCGCCGGTCGCTGCGCCACCCTCGATCGGGGATCTCGACGCGCAGGATCCGTCCGTCGGACCGATCGGACCATACGAGATGGGTCATGCCGTCGACTGTCAGCTCCCAGCGCCGCGCATCGACCGAACGCTCTCCGATTTCGATCGTGACGTTCGACGTTCCGGCCACACGGACCGGGGCTTCACGCCCCTCGCCCGGGATCACGGCCGTCAGCCGGTCGCCTCCGGCCGTCAGCCGGCGAACCACGAAGTAGTAATGCTGGGCGAGGCCCGGTTCGAGCAGCACGTGGTCCGGATCGGCCAGCAACTCGTTGACGCGCACTCCCTCGTCGCTGGACGTGCTGATTCGAATACGCGTTCCGCTGCGCAGGAAGTCGACGGTTCGCGGATCCCCGGTGACGAGACTTTCGAGTCGATACCGAACGGGCGTGAAGGACCCGTCGGTCCGCAGCCAGATCTCCGCGGAGCGCAGCCAGGCGCCGCTTCCCTCGAGCTGGATCCGGCCGACGGCCATGTAGCCCTCGCCCTGGCGGCGGATCGCGAAGGTCTCGGTGCCCGTGGCGCTGTCACCGAGACGAACGTCGTAGCGGCCCTGGTCGACGAGGTTCGGGTCCTGCGCCCCGGCTCCCGCCGGCGAGAAACCGAGCGCGAGCGCGGCGAGCGCAAAGGCTCGATTCGCCACCCGGCGGCTACGAATCGTCCGCTCCCAGCCGATCGACGATGCGGTCGACGAGATATTCATACAGTACCTTTCCCTTCTCAGCCGTTGATCCTGCGGGGATGGCCCTGCCGTCGGCACCGGCACGAACGAGTTCCGGAGCGACGTGCAGCATGAGAGACGTCTCGTAGGCCCAGACGTGCGAAGACGGCTCTCCGTCGAACACGTGAGAGACGTCGATCGCCCGCGTGTCGATCGATCGCACGCGAAGCCTGTTCCCCATCACCATCGCGAGGGCCTGGATGTTTCGCGTATTCCCGTTCGTCGTGAGGAGCGTGACCTCGGCGAGGCCCTGCCGCTCCCACGACTGGACCAGCTCGTTGAGTACCCGGTGCAGGGTCTTTCGCTCCAGCCCGGCGGTTCCGGCGTATGCCAGGTCCTCGGCGGACGCGACCCCGAACGGGACCAGTGGTGCAAGCAAAATGCGCGTGCGCCGACACACGTCGCGTGCGAGCCGCGCCGTGATCAGGCTGTCGGTCCCGAGCGGCAGGTGCGGGCCGTGCTGGATACAGCTGCCCACCGGCAGCAGGAGCCGGGGGTCGCGGCGGAACCACGCGACCAGGCCGGCCCAGCTCAGCTCGTCGAGTCGATCGACCCGGTCGGGCACAGCTTCGGCGTTCGTTCGCACCCGCTGAACCTACCTGTACCTGGTCCATCCGACACCCGACGCGGTCATCGACCGGCCGTCCGCGGGTCGAGTGGCGGCGCGGGGCGACGGCCGCCCGGGCGTGCTCCCTCGACCATGTAGCCGGTCGCCACCGCCGCTACCACGAGCACGAGTCCGAGCCAGCCGAAGACCGTCAACGTCTGGCCGAGGAGAACCAGGGCGAGGAGGGCGCCAGCGACGGGCTCGATCGTCGCCGCGACGCTCACGGGTGCGGCCTCGATGCGGCGCAGCGCGCCGAAGAACAGGATGTTCGCGGCGACGACCGTTCCCGCGGCGAGCAGGCCGACGTAGATCCACGCTCCGAGACCCGCCGGGAGCGCCGGCGCCTGGTCGACGAGCGGAAGGATGACGGCCAGCAGCACGGTTCCCCCGGCGATCTCGAGCCACAGGACGCGCAGCGCGCCGTAGCGGGGTACCGCCCAGCGACCGATCAGTGTGGTTCCCGCGTACGATACGGCCGCCGTGAGGCCGCCGGCCACACCGAGCATCATGCCCTGCTCGCGCGACGCGAACAGCGCCTCGACGCCCGCCCCGCCCCGGACGGTGAGGGTCGCTCCCACCATGACGACGAGGGCGAGAACGAGGCGCAGCGGCGTGAGCGCCTCACCGAGGACGAGCCGCGCCGCGACGGCCACGAGCACCGGGGCCGTGTAGAGAAGGGCGGCGGCGCCGGCTACGCCCACGCCCGCGATCGCGAACTGGTAGGCGACCTCGAAGCCGGCCACGCAGGCCCCGCCCAGCAGGCCGACCACGAGCAGGCCCCGCAGGTCGACGGCGAACAGCTCACGGCGCAGCACGCCCCACAGCGCCAGCGCGACGGCGGCCAGCGCGATCCGCCAGAAGCCGACGGCCGTCAGGGCCGCCCCCTCGGCGTACAGCGCCGTGCTGAGCGGCCCCGTCGTGCCCCAGAAGAACCCGGCCCCGAGCGCCATGACGAGGCCGACGCGTCGCCGTGTCGCGTCGGGTGCGGGTGTCTGGACAGTCGGTTCAAACATGGCGATCCTCAGTTTCGGGAGACTCGCAGAGGTACCGCGGTGGGGCCGGCTCGAAGTTGAAACCGTCTCCGTCGGACCGTCAAGCCTGACGCAGGAGGTGAAATGCCGGAACCCGACCGTCCAGACCGGCCGGCGGAGAGCGCTCCCCGGTTCGTCCCGCTGTCGAGCTGGATCGAACGCCGGCCCGAAGAGATGCAGGCTCGCGCCCGGTCATTCTACGAAGATCTTCGTCGGCGCCGCACCGTGCGAGACTTTTCCGATCGGCGGATTCCGTCCGACGTCGTCGAGGACTGCATCCGGGCGGCGGGAACGGCGCCGAGCGGCGCGCACATGCAACCCTGGCACTTCGTCGTCGTGCGCGACCCGGGACTCAAGCGCCGAATTCGGGTGGCCGCCGAAGCCGAGGAACGGAAGTTCTACGCGAACCGCGCGCCGCCCGAGTGGTTGGCGGCGCTCGAGCGCCTCGGGACCGACGCCGACAAGGCGTTTCTCGAAACGGCGCCCTGCCTGATCGCGATTTTCGCGAGGCGCTACGGACTGGACGAGCGGGGCGAGCGCTTCAAGCACTACTACGTGCAGGAGTCGGTCGGCATCGCGACGGGCATGCTGATCACGGCTCTCCACTACGCCGGCCTGGTCACCCTGACGCATACGCCCAGCCCGATGACCTTTCTCTCGTCGATTCTCGAACGGCCCGAGAACGAGCGACCGTTTCTGCTGCTCGTGGCGGGCTACCCGGCCCCCGGCGCCCGCGTGCCGGACCTCGGCAGGCAACCACTCGATGCCATCGCCACGTTCTTCGGGGACGATTCGCCCCCGGAGGAGTGAGGACACGGAGTGGGATCGGGCCGGATTGACGCCAGGTTGACGCCGCCCGGTACATCGAAGGCGTGTACCGATCGATTACGACGTTCGCGCTCGTCGGCCTGCAGCCGTCTCGGATCCGCGTAGAGGTCTCCATACGGCGCGGCACGCCCATGCTGGTCATCGTCGGGCTCGCGGCGGGCGCTGCGCGGGAGTGCGGCGAGCGTATCCGGGCGGCCTCCAGCCGTTCGGGCCTTCGGCTTCCGGGGCTCCGCATCACGGTCAACCTCGCGCCGGCCGATCTGCCGAAGTCGGGGGCGGCCTTCGACCTCCCGATCGCGGTGGCCATTCTCGCGGCCTCCGGCCACATTCCCGGCGCGGCACTCGACGGGCTGGCGGCCCTCGGCGAGCTCGGGCTCGACGGCGGCGTCCGACCGGCGCGTGGCGTGCTGCCCGTCTCCCTGACCTGTGCCCCCGACCCCGAGGTCCGCACGCTCATCGTGCCTGCCGCCAACCTCGCGGAAGCTTCCGTGGCTGGTGGATTGGACGTCCGCGGCGTATCGACGCTGGGCGAGCTCGTGGCTCATCTGCGGGGCGAGACGAAGCTCCCGATCGGTCGCTCCAAGCGCCCGTCCCGGGCGGCGTCGCGGTCGCCCGACCTGTCGGATGTGAACGGGCACCACGTGGCGAAGCGAGTTCTCGAGATCGCGGCGGCCGGCGGGCACCACATCCTGCTGATCGGCGAGCCGGGGTGCGGTAAGACCATGCTGGCGCGACGGCTGCCCGGTCTGCTGCCGCCGCTACGACGCGACGAGGCGATCGAGGCGAGCATCGTGCACAGCGTCGCGGGCCTGCTCGACCCGGCGGAGGGTTTGTTGAGCCGCCGGCCGTATCGTGCTCCCCACCATACCGCTACCGCCGCTGGCCTCGTCGGCGGCGGAACCAGGCTCCGCCCCGGTGAAGTGTCGCTGGCGCATCACGGTGTGCTGTTTCTCGACGAGCTCGGTGAATTTCGTTCCGGCGTGCTGGAGGCGTTGCGCCAGCCACTCGAATCGGGAGAAGTTCGGCTCGTGCGGGCCAGCGGGGCGCTGCGGATGCCGGCTCGTTTTCAACTCGTAGCGGCGATGAACGGCTGCCCCTGCGGGTTCGTGACGTCGGGCGACGATCGTTGTGTGTGCGACGAATGGACGATTCGGCGTTACCTGTCGCGGGTCAGCGGCCCGCTGCTCGACCGCATCGACATGACGCTCGAAATGTCCTCGGCCGTCTGGAGCGTGCACGCCGACACCAGGGCGGAAACGAGCGAGATCGTGGCGTGGCGGGTCGCTGCCGCTCGCCGGGTCGGACGGCGTCGGGGGCAGGCCGGGCCCAATGCGGCCCTCGATCTGCACGGACTGCGAAGACACGGTCGGCTCGACGACGAAGCCGGCGCCTTGCTGACCGCGGCCTCTCGGCAGGCGGGGCTGAGCACCAGGGGCAGCCATCGCGTGCTGCGGGTGGCCCGAACGATCGCCGATCTGGCGGCGGCGGACCGGGTCGGCGCCGATCACGTGGCCGAGGCGCTCGGCTATCGGCGGCGGGTGGGAAGCGGCGTGAGTCGGCGTTCAGCCCGTCGCGGCTGATTCCGGCGCGGGAAGCGCCCGTGCCAGGCCGCGTGGCGCGCGCCCGGTCGCGAGGGCGAGGAAATTGGCGAGTACGGCGTGTCCGTGCTCGGTGAGCAGGGCCTCGGGGTGGAACTGGACACCCCAGACGGGACGGTCGAGCATGCGCAGGGCCATCAGGCTTCCGTCGTCGGCTCGTGCGAGGGCCCGCAGAGCGGCAGGCAGCTCGTCCGAGACCACGAGGGAGTGGTATCGGGTCGCCATGAAGGGCGAGGGAATGCCGGCGAACAGGTCTTCGCCGTCGTGATGCACCACGGTCAGCTTCCCGTGTACGGGCGCCGGCCCGTGCACGACAGCGCCCCCGCAGGCGACGCCGATCGCCTGCTGGCCGAGGCAGACCCCGAGGATCGGCAGGGTCGGCGGGGCGCCACGGATCACGCCGATCGAGATCCCGGCGTCTTCGGGGCGGCCCGGTCCGGGTGAAATGACGATCGCCTTCGCGCCGACGCCGAGAGCCTCCTCCACGGTCAGCGCGTCGTTGCGGGCCACTCGCACCGACTCGCCGAGCTCCTCGAGGTAGCGAGCGAGGTTGTGGGAGAACGAGTCGTAGTTGTCGATCAGGAGAATCACGTGAGCGCCTCCCGGGTGACCGGCTCCGGGCGCTCCGGTAGCCCGACGGCCTCGAGGGACCCGATGATCGCCCGCGCCTTCGCCAGGGTCTCCCGGTACTCGTCGGCGGGATCGGAGTCGTAGACGACGCCTCCCCCGGCGTGGAAGTCGACGCGCCCGCCGTGCGCGACCAGGATGCGAATCGCCACGGAAAGGTCGATGTCGCCGCCGAACCCGAAGTAGCCGATGGCTCCGCAATATGGGCCCCGTGCCACGTGCTCGAGGTCGGCGATCATCGCCATGGCGCGAATCCGGGGCGCCCCCGTCACCGAACCGCAGGGAAACGTCGCACGCAGCAACTCTTCCGGCCCGACGCCCGGTCGCAGACGGCCCTGCACCACCGAAACCAGGTGGTGTACGGTCGCCCAGGAATCGAGTCGGAACAGCTCGGGAACGCGAATCGAGCCGGGCCGGCAAACGCGCGACAGGTCGTTTCGGAGGAGATCGACGATCATCAGGTTCTCGGCGCGGTCCTTGGCACTCGAACGCAGCTCGTCGGCCAGCCGCGCATCGGCGGCGGCATCGGCGCCGCGTGGCCGAGTGCCCTTGATCGGTCGCGCTTCGACGACGCCGTCGCGGGTCACGCGCAGGAAGCGCTCGGGCGACGAGCTGAGGATCGTCGCGTCGCCGGCTCGTACGACGGCGCCGTACGGCGCGGGGCTACGGCGGCGAAGCTCGCGGTGGATGTCGATCGGAGCGGCGGCCACGCGGGCCGAGAAGCGCTGCGAGAGGTTCACCTGGTAGACGTCGCCGTCGCGGATCGCGCCGATCACCCGCGCGACCGCCTCTTCGTATTCGGCGCTGCTCGTCGTCGAGCTGAGCCACGGCACGTCGTCGACGGGTCGGCGCGGGATAGTGACGGGCGATCCGCTCGCCGCCTCGGCCCCGGCGCGGTCGGCCGGCGCGAGGGAACCGCGTGCCGGGCTCTCGCCGGACAGCCAGCGGAGGGCCTCGCCCAGGCGCCGCTCGGCGCGTCGCCGGCCCGTGGCTCCGGTCGCGGGCCGTCCGCTCGAGACGACCGTGCACTCGCCGGTCTCGTGGTTCCAGCCGACCACGACATCGTAGAACGCGAGGTGAACGTCCGGCAGATCGTGATCTCGCGGCGGAGGCGGCGGCAGCCTCTCGAACTCGCCCGCCGCCTCGTAGGCGATGAACCCGGCGGCGCCACCGTCGAACGGGATCGGCGTCGACACCGGCGACTTCATGCGATCCAGCGCAGCGCCGAGCTCCGCGAACGGCGACCCGGCCAGCGGCGCCACACCGTCGGCCGTGATCCATGTCGTGAACCCGTTGCGCGCCCGGAGGACCGCGAACGGGTCGGCCGTGACGAAAGACCAGCGCCCGCTGTCCCCGGCGTCGGCCGTCGAGTCGAGCCACAGCGCGTAGGGAAGGTGTGCAAGGCCCGCGAACACGGTTTCGGGGGTCGGAGCGGCAGCGACGGTGGCGACCGCCGGGTCGGTCATCGGGACAGGTCGCGGCGCACGACGGCGCACTGGCCCGTCGTTTCTTCCAACTCGACCTCGATCCTCGTGAGCCGGTCGGCGTCGTCGGCAAGTCGCTCGAGCAGGCGGTCGGCGATCCACGCCGCGATCATCTCCGCCGTCGTGTTCGGGATGTCGAGGATTACGACGTCGCGCGCCGGAAACACGTAGCGATCCGCTCCGCTGCGCACGACGACCTCATCCTCGGCCGAGCGCTCCACGGGAAGGGCGGGGTTGTCGGCCGCCAGCAGTACCCGGTGGTCGAGTTCGGCGGCCACGAGTTCGATGTCCCTCTTCAGGCGGACGAAGTCGAACACGAGGTGATAGTCGTCGAGCGGTCCCGAGAGGGCGGCTCCGATCCGGTAGTTGTGGCCGTGCAGGGGCTCGGATTGACCGTTTCCGTGAGTGATGAAATGTGCGGCCGCGAACTGGTTGCCGTCCTTGCTGACCGCGATGCGGAACTGGTCCATGGATTTCTCGTCGACGTTGGGATGACGAACGCACCGCCTCCCCGGCGGCCGCGTCGGATGATCGCGCACCCGGAGTCACATGGTAGGGGGCCGGCCCGCCACGGGCGAGCAGGCCCTTTCCTTCCTCGGCTCGGTCGGGTGCTTGCCCGGGTGGAACGATTGGCGACACGTTGAACGGGACCGAGAACCATGAATGGAGCAGGGAGTCGTGGCGTGGCGTTCCTGGCAGGGGAGGTGCCGTGCGTCTGTTCGTTGCCGTGAACTTTCCGGCCCCGGTTCGACGGGCCCTGGCCGACGTCGCGGCGCAACTCGCGCAGGCAGAGCTTCCGGTTCGCTGGACCCCGGAGGAGGCGTTCCACCTGACCTTGCGCTGGCTGGGGGACCGCGACGACGAGGATCGGGCGGCCGTGACGGCGATTCTCCGCGAGGTCGCCGCCGAGTTCGAACCGTTCGAAGGGGGGTTCGGGCCGGTCGGGGCGTTCCCGTCACCGCGCCGGCCGCGGGTGATATGGATCTCCGTCGAGGCCGGCCCGCGTCTCCGGCTGTTGCGTGACGAGCTCGAGCGGCGCCTCGCCAGGGACGGATTCGGTCGTGACGCACGGTCGTTCCGGCCCCACATTACGCTGGGCCGGGCGAAGCGCGACGCGCGCCCCGGCGAGTTTCGCCCGTTCGTCGCCGCCACCGACGACGTCGGTATCGACGCGCCGTTCCCGGTCTCGTCCCTCGACCTCATGCGAAGCCATCTGGAGCCCGGCGGTGCGCGATACGAATGCCTCGCCGCGATCGAACTGGGAGACGCGGGCCTTCCCGCCGACGACACGTCGGCGTAGTCTCGGCCGGTGAACACGAACCCGAAACGAGGACAGGCCATGGCGTCCGGCAGGGGATGCGCGAGAAGCGTCGGCTGCGTCGTCTTGCTGGCGCTGCTCGCCGGTGGCGCCTGGCTGGCCCGTGATTCGATCGGCGACTGGATGGGCCGCTTCGAGCTGAGCAGCAGCGGCGAACCCAGCGAACGCCTGGCCGGGCAGGCGGAGGACAGGCTGAACCGGATCGCGCAGGAGGGGATGGACGACGAGGTGAGATTCAGCGAGGCGGAGCTGCAGAGCCTTCTTACCTATCGGAGCGGCCCGGTCCTCCCACCGGGGATTGAAGACCCGCAGGTGGACGTGCAGGACACCGTCGTCGTCCTGTCCGCCCGCTTGCGCCCCGACAGTTTCGACGGCTTCTCCGCCCCCGATGCCCTCAGGTCGACGATGGGCGACACGACGCGGGTGATCGCCGGACTCGTGCCGTCTCGGGGCGGTCCGGGCGAGACGTGGCTTCGGGTGCGAAGCCTGCAGATCGGGGCGTTCGTCGTTCCTCCGTTGATGCTGCCGGCAGTCGTTCGGAGCCTCGAGCAGCAGGGGGTCAGGGTCAGGGACGGAACGATCGTCGTGCCCCTGTTCCCGGGTGTCGACGAAGTACGTCTCGACGGCGATGACGTCGTGCTCGTTCCCGGCCCGTCGGCGTCGGATTGATTTCGCGTTGAAGGGGCCAGCGATGATCTCTCGACCGGGAACGTCGCCCGTGCCCCACGGGTAGTGGACGCGCGAACCATGACGAGGGACGAATCCCAGGACGTGAGCCAATGACAGCGAGTACGAAACCGCGCAGCAGCAATCCGACCGGCGAGACGGCGACCCGCGCGCAGGCGGGGAAGGGGAAGCCGTCTGCCGTCCGCGACGATCGCGAGGCGTCGGTCGGGCGCTGGATGTGGGAATGGACGAAGTCGATCACCGTGGCGTTCGCCCTCTTCCTGCTCGTCCGCACCTTCGTCGTCGAAGCGTTCCAGATCCCCACCGGATCGATGGAGAACACGCTGCTGGTCGGCGACTTTCTACTGGTCAACAAGATGGTATACGGCGCCGAGATTCCCGGAACGGACGTGCGCCTGCCGTCGCTCGCGCCGCCCGACCACGGCGACATCGTCGTGTTCGAGCCCCCGCCGCGCGCCCAGCAGGCCGCACACACCAACTACGTGAAGCGAGTCGTCGGGCTGCCCGACGACACCTTGCAGATGATCGACGGGGTTCTGTACCGGAACGGCTCCGAGGTCGTCGAGCCCTACGTCAAGCACAGTCGGCCCTACGAAGATCCGCGCAGCCCTCAGTTCGACTGGCAGCGGTCGTACCTGCTCGGCGACGGGCGCGCGGCGAGCGACTACCGGCCCACCCGCGACAACTGGGGCCCGATCACCGTGCCGCCCGACAGCTACTTCGTCATGGGCGACAACCGCGACAATTCGGAGGACTCACGCTACTGGGGATTCGTGCCGACCGAATCGGTCAAGGGCCGGCCCCTGGTCATCTACTTTTCCTACGAACGCGACAAGCTCGTCCCCTTCCCCTGGCTGACGGAGATCCGCTGGGGCCGCCTGCTCGATCCGATCCGGTGACGTACGGGGACGCGTTCGACACGTATCTGGCGGAAGTCAGGCGGCATCGGCTGCTCGATCACGAAGAAGAAGCCGAGCTCGCGCGTCGGGCGCGCGACGGCGACGAGCGCGCGCTGGAGCGACTGGTCAACGCGAACCTCCGATTCGTCGTCTCGGTGGCCCGACGCTACGCGGGGCACGGGGTGCCGCTCGACGAGCTCGTGAACGAGGGCAACGTCGGCCTGATCGAAGCCGCGCGGCGATTCGACGAATCGCGGGGTGTCCGCTTCGTGTCCTACGCCGTGTGGTGGATTCGTCGGGCCGTGCTCGCCGCGCTGTCGCGCGATGCGCGCATCGTTCACGTGCCTGCGGGGCGGCTCGACGAGGCACGCCGGGTGGCGGCCGCCGGACGACGGTTGAGCCAGCGGATGGGCCGCGGCGCGCGGCCCCACGAAGTAGCCGCCGAACTGGGCGTCAGCGCGGGCGCCGTCCGGGAGGCACTCGCGCTGCGCAGCCCCGACGTCTCCCTCGACGCCCCGGCCGAGGCCACGCAGGGCGCGCCCCTGCTCGAGTTGATCCCGGACGGTTCGGGTGCCGACCCCTCGGATCGAGTCGACGGCGAAGCCCTCGTGGGCGCCCTCCGGCACGGCCTGCTCTGCCTTCCCGAACGGGAGGCGGAGGTCGTAGGCCGCTACTATGGACTCGACGGGGCGGAGCCCGAGACCCTCGCGGAGATCGCGTCGACCCTGGGCGTCAGCCGGGAGCGCGCGGGGCATATTCGGGACCGGGCCCTCGCCCGGCTCCGGCTCGGTCCGGCGGGGCGCGATCTGCACACGTTTCACGTACACTGACCCCGGCTCCGGGATTCTCGGCCTTCCTTGACATGCTCAAATTCTACAGGTAGCTTGCTTGGCTGCGGGTATCATGGTAATGGCCGTCCCGACGAGTGCGGGGCGGCTCGCTTTTTCTCCCCACGCGACGATTCGGTGGCGGACTTCGGACCAACGGCCAGGCGCGAGCAATGAAGACGTATACAGTCAAGGCGGGCGAAATCGAGCGTGAATGGCTCGTCATCGACGCCAGGGATCAGGTGCTGGGACGGCTCGCCACGAAGGTGGCCAGCCTGCTGCGGGGGAAACATAAGCCCACGTACAGCACCCACCTGGATGTCGGCGATTACGTCGTCGTGATCAACGCGAAACAGGTTCGTCTCACCGGCCGCAAGGCCGATCAGAAGACCTATTTCAAGCACAGCGGCTACATGGGCAGCGAGAAGTTCATCCCGTTCAAGACGATGCTCGCTCGCCGGCCGGAACGCGTGATCGAGCTGGCCGTGAAGGGGATGTTGCCGAAGAACGCGCTCGGCCGGCAGATGCTCGGCAAGCTGCGCGTGTATGCGGATGACCAGCATCCACATGCCCCGCAGCAGCCGCGCACGATCGAGCCGTAGCGGCACGAGACGACAATACACGGAGGAAGCTTGGCGGATCAGACGATTGCACAGGCGGTCGGGCGCCGGAAGGCGGCCGTAGCGCGCGTGTGGCTGCGCCCCGGAAGCGGCGAGTGGGAGATCAATGGTCGCACCCTCGACGACTTCTTTCCGCAGCACCGACATCGTGAGGCCGTGAGCCGCCCGTTCGCGGCGACGGAGACCGAAGGGCGCTACGCGGTCCACATCCGAGTTCGCGGCGGCGGGCTCAGCGGCCAGGCGGGTGCCATTCAGCTCGCCATCGCGCGCGCCGTACTCGCCGAAGACGAAGACAGACGGGCCGCGCTTCGTGCCCGGGGCTTGCTGACGCGGGACGCGCGCGTCGTCGAACGCAAGAAGCCGGGTCGGCCAAAGGCCAGAAAGCGTTTCCAGTTCTCGAAGCGTTGACCGCGGAACCGAATCGAAACCAGAGCATGGATATTTATGGCTGACGTCGGGATGAAAGACCTCCTCCAGGCTGGCGTGCACTTCGGACACCAGACACACCGCTGGAACCCGAAAATGCGCAAGTACATCTTCGCCGAGCGTGGCGGGATCTACCTGATCGACCTGAAGAAGACGCTGCGCGAGCTCAAGAACGCGCGCGAGCTGGTGCACTCGACGGTGCGCGACGGGGGCACCGTCCTGTTCGTGTGCACCAAGCCGCAGCTGGCCGAGATCGTGCGCGGCGAGGCGGAACGCTGTGGAGCGTTCTACGTCACCGAGCGCTGGCTCGGGGGCATGCTGACGAACTTCCAGACGATCAAGAAGAACATTCGACGCCTGAAAGAGCTCGAGCACGGCATGGAGGAGAACGCGTTCGAGTTCTATACGAAGAAGGAGCGCTTGCTGCTCGACCGCGAGCTGACGAAGCTCGACCGGTATCTGTCGGGCATCAAGGACATGAACCGTCTTCCCGGCCTGGTCTACGTGGTCGACGCGAAGAAGGAAGAGATCGCCGTCCGCGAGGCCAACCGGCTCGACATCCCGGTGGTCGCGATCGCCGACACGAACGCCGACCCCGACCAGCTCACGGTTCCGATCGCCGGCAACGACGACGCGATTCGCTCGGTGCAGTTGATCACGGGCGTCATCGCCGACGAGATCGAAGCGGCCCGTCGCGAGCGTCCTGACGGCAAGGACGGAGCCGGGGAACAGGGCGCGTATACGTATTCGTCGGACGTCGGCGAAGCCGAGGCCGCATCGGGGTCGCGGAAGAAGCGTCCGAAGCGTCGCCCTCGTCCGGAACTCATCCGGCGCCGGCGGCACGCCACCGACGAGGGTGGCGAGGAGTCGGGCGACGACGTGGCCGACGACGAGGCGGAGCAGCCCGATGCGGAGGCGGAGGACGAGACGAAGGCCGCCGCCGAGGAAGAACCGAGGGAGGCAGCGGCCGTAGCGGCCGAAGCCGACTCGGGGGAAGGTGGCGACGCCGACGAGGCGGGGGAGGACGGGGTCTCACCCTGAGCCCGATCGGATGGTGGGCCACCCCGCGGGGTGGCCCTTTTTTTTGATGAGCAGCGATACGGACGGAGGCGGAGCCGCCTCCCGATTGACGAAAAGAGAGATGTGATATGGCTACGATTTCGGCGAAGGCCGTGAAGTCCTTGCGTGACCGGACGGGCGCGGGAATGATGGACTGCAAGAAGGCCCTCCAGGAAGCGGGGGGCGACGAGGAGCAGGCGATCGACCTGCTGCGGAAGTGGGGCGCCGCGAAGGCGGCCAAGCGCTCCGAACGAGCCACGTCGGAGGGCCTCGTCCATGTCGAAGAGCAGGGCGAGCGATACGCGATGGTCGCGGTTGCGAGCGAGACGGATTTCGTGGCGCGCAACGACGAGTTCCGCGACTTCGCGGAGCGACTGGCCCGCCACGTCCTGACGGAAGGCGACCTGCCCGACGGCGAGACGGTCGGGGGAGACGCACTGCTGGAGCGGGACGCATTCGCCGCGTTCGCCGACGAGATCGTCGATTTGCGGGCCCGCATCGGCGAGAACGTCACGGTCGAACAGGCGGCTCGGCTCGAGCCGCAGGATGATTCGAGCGTCGCCTCCTACGTCCACTTCGGCGGCAAGATCGGCGTGCTCGTCGAGCTGTCCGGAGGGTCCGGCCACGACGAGGCCGCCCGGGAGGTTGCGATGCACGTGGCGGCCACTGACCCGATCGGCGTGTCGCCCGACGACATCCCGACGGAGGAGCGCGACCGCGAGCGCAAGTTGCTGGCCGAGCAGGCCAAGGAGGAGGGAAAGCCCGAGTCGATCGTCGAGAAGATCGTCGAGGGCCGGATGCGCAAGTTCTACGAACAGAACGCACTTCTGCTGCAGCCGTTCGTGAAGGACCAGGACGTCACGATCCAGGCCCTTCTGAACGGCGTGGCCGAGGGATTGACCGTGCGGCGGTTCGTCCGGTTCCAGATCGGGGACTGAACCTTCCTCCGCGACCCGACACGGGAAGGCGGGACGGCATGGCCGACCTGAAGTATCCCCGGGCCCTCGTGAAGCTCTCCGGCGAGTCGCTCGCCGGAGAGCGGGGCTTCGGCATCGAGCCGAGCGTGGTGGACAAGCTGACCCGGGAAATCAGAGACGTGCACGAAGCCGGTGTCGACCTCGGACTGGTCGTCGGCGGCGGGAATATCGTCCGCGGCACTGTCGCCAGCCAGCAGGGCATGGACAGGGTGTCGGCGGACTACATGGGGATGCTGGCCACGGTGATCAACGCGCTGGCCCTGCAGGACGCCCTGGAGCGGGCGGGCGTCGAGACGCGCGTGATGACGGCGATTCGCATGGAACAGCTCGCCGAGCCGTACATTCGGCGTCGCGCCCTGCGCCATATCGAGAAGGGCCGGGTCGTCCTCTTCGCGGGTGGCACCGGGAATCCGTACTTTTCCACCGACACGGCCGCCGTGCTGCGAGCCATCGAGATGGACGCCGACGTCATCCTCAAGGCGACACGGGTCGACGGCGTGTACACCGCCGACCCCGAGCTCGACCCGGAGGCCGAACTGCTGACCGATCTGACATACAGGGACGTTCTGAATCGCGACCTGAAGGTGATGGACGCAGCGGCGATTTCGTTGTGTCGCGAGAACGACCTGCCCGTGATGGTGTTGAACATCCGGGAGCCGGGCGCGATCCTCGCCGCGTTGCGCGGTGAGCGTATCGGCACGCTCGTAACCTGAGAGGAAGACATGACCAGCGAGATCGTCAAAGAGGCATCGACACAGATGGGCAAGAGCCTGGACGCCGTGGCCCGGGAGTTTTCCGGAGTTCGGACCGGCAAGGCGAGCCCGGCCCTCATCGAATCCGTCCAGGTGTCGGCCTATGGTTCGCTGATGCCGCTCAAGCAGACGGCTACGGTCACCGCGCCCGAGCCGGCCATGCTCGTGGTGCAGCCCTGGGACACGACGCTCGTGAACGCGATCGCCAAGGGGATCCAGAGTGCCGATCTCGGGCTGAACCCGAGCGTCGACGGCAACCTGATCCGCGTATCGATCCCGCCGCTCAACGAAGAGCGCCGGAAGGAAATGGTGAAGCTCCTGCACCGAATGGCCGAAGACGGTCGCATCGCGGTGCGGCACGCGCGACAGAAGGCGAAGACGGAGATCGAGAGTCAGAAGAAGCAGGGCGAGATCTCGGAGGACGAGATGCACCGTCACCTGGACGAGCTGCAGAAGCAAACCGACGACTTCATCGAGCGCATCGACGACATGCTTGCCCGCCGCGAGGCCGAGGTCATGGAGGTATGACCGACCCTGATCCTCGGGAACCCTACGGGCGCCGTCCGTTGCCTGCCCGATCCGACTGGCGCCGGGCGCTGGGCACCTACGTGGCGGGGCGCAGCCGTGCCCTCACGTTCGACGAGAAGCGACGGCTCGGTGGTCGGACGGACGACGAGAGTGCCCCGACGCCGACCCGTGCCGGCGCTACACGCTCGTCGAATGCGGCGTACGGTGTCGGAGTTCCTCCCGTGTTCGATTTCTACCGCAACGCCAGCACCTGGAGAGACGGCCTTCCCGAACCGAAGTCGCGCGGCGAGACGATCGCCGACGCCTGAGTCTCGAATGCCGGTGCCGGAGCACGTGCGCACGCCGGCCACCCCGGCGAGACCGGGCGGGGCGACGGCGGATCTGCCGGATCGCCTCGAATCTCACCTCCGTGAGCGCCGCGACCTGCTTCCCCCCGGAAGCCGGATTCTCGTGGCCCTGTCGGGTGGGCCTGATTCGACGGCTCTGCTGCTGCTGCTGAACGGTCTGGCCCCGGCGTTCGACTGGAGCCTGACGGCGGCCCACTTCGATCACGGGATCCGCCCGGGAGGGGCCGAACGGATTGCCCGGCTGCGGAGCCGGCTCGCTCCACTCGGCGTTCCGCTGGTCGCGGGCGCGCCCGAACGGCAACTCGACCGGGCCCACGCGGAGCTGCGGCGGGCACGATACGACTGGCTCCGCCGCGAGGCGGATGCGGTGGCCGCCGATCGGATCGCCACCGCCCATCAGCGCGACGACCAGGTCGAAACCGTGCTGTTCCGCATCTTGCGGGGAACCGGAAATCGGGGGCTGGCCGGGATCCCGGCGCGCCGCGGCCGGCTCGTTCGTCCGCTGCTCGGGTTCGGACGCGACGAACTCGCCCGCTGGGTGGACGAGCAGGGCGCCGAGCCGTTCGACGATCCGTCGAATCGGGACCGGCGCTACGCCCGCAGCCGGCTGCGGCACGATCTGCTGCCGGCTCTCGAGCGTGCGGTCGGCGTCGATGTGGGGGAGTCCCTGCTCGCGATCGCCGGGGCGGCGGCCGAAGTATGCCGGAACACGGAGCGCGTGGCGGCGCGCGCGCTCGATGCCATGGCCGAAGGGTCGGCGCCCGACTGGCCCGTCGAGCTGCGGGCCGAAGCGCTCCGCCTCGCCGGCAGAAGGGCGGGTGTTCGGTTGCGCGGAGCGGCCGTTCGACGTGCGGCCCGCGAGCTTCCCGAACTCGTCAGCGGGCACGGCTTCGACCTGGGTGGAGGGCTCCGCCTCGAGAGGACGTTCGATGCGTGGAGGGTGCGGCGTACCGGGACGGAGGCCGGGGACTTCGAGCCACTGATCATCGACGACGCCGGGGTGGGCTCGGGGGGCTTCGGCGCGTCCGGCCACCGACGGCGGGTACGCTGGGGACCCGCCCAACCGGCCGGGAGTGGCGGCACGCGCGTTGCTCTGCGCGTACAGGCGGACCATTTTCCCCTCGTGATCCGACCGTGGTCCGCCGGAGACAGGATTCGACTGCCCGGCGGCGGGCGAAAGCTGAGCCGTCTGATGAGCGAGGCGCGGATCCCGAGAAGCGAACGCCGTTCGGCGCCGGTACTCGTCGACCGGCACGGGCGGATCCTCTGTGTACTACGACGCGAGCTGTCGCACCGGATCGACCGGGATGCGGCGGCCAACGTGAACTTCGGGTTCGAGGTCGAGGATGGCTGACGCGGCGCACGAGCAGATCGAAACGGGACCCCTTCCCGAGGGGCACTGGCTCACGGACGCTGGCGACCGGGACCAGGCCCGCATCATCTACTCCGCGGATCAGATCCAGCAACGGGTGCGGGAGATAGCGACCGAGATCACCCGGTACTACCCGCCCGGTGAAGACCTGCTCGTTCTCGGCCTTCTGAAGGGATCGTTCATCTTTCTGGCGGACCTGGTCCGGGCGATCAACCGGCCGCTCCACGTCGATTTCATCGTCGCCTCGAGCTACGGATCGGGAACAACTTCGTCCGGAAATGTTAGACTCCTGTACGATCCGATGGCGCCGATCGCCGACCGGCACGTGTTGCTCGTCGAGGATATCGTCGACAGCGGCAATACGGTGAACCGTTTGGCCGAAGCCCTGGACAAGCGCGAACCGAAGTCGCTGGAGTTGTGCGCATTGTTGCACAAGCACCTGGCGACCGACCTGCAGCTCGAGCCGCGCTGGACCGGTTTCGACGCGCCCCCGGAGTTTCTGGTCGGCTACGGCCTCGATCACGCGGAGGATTTCCGCCACCTGCCGTTCGTGGCGGGACTCTGACTACACATATGGCGAGTGCATGAAACGGTCTGACGACGACAAGAGCCCGAATCAGAACCTGGGCCGCTACCTGCGGGCCGCGTCGTTCTGGGTGCTCATTTTCCTGATTCCGCTCGCCATCTACGAGTTGATGGGGACGACGCGGGAGGCCGAGAAGGAACTCACGTACACGGAATTCAGCGAGCAGCTCGCTTCCGACAACATCTCGAGCGTCACGATCATCGAGGGTCGGCACATCGAAGGCGTGCTGAAGACGCCCCTGCAGGAGCGCGGTCAATCGGCGTCGAACTTCACGACGTTGCTGCCGACGGAAGCGACCGAGGAGCTTCTCACGCGGTTCGAGCAAGCCGGAGTCGACGTCGAGGCGCAGGAATCCGGGCCCGACTGGGTGAGCTACCTGGGTGCTTTGCTCCCGTGGCTGCTGATCATCGGCCTGTGGATCTTCCTGTTCCGCCAGATGCAATCGGGGGGCTCGCGCGCTTTCAGCTTCGGGAAGTCGAAGGCGAAGCTGCTGACCGGTGACACGCCCAAGGTCACCTTCGCCGACGTGGCGGGGGCCGACGAAGCGAAGGCCGACCTCGTTGAGATCATCGACTTCCTCAAGGATCCCGCCAAATTCCGCCGGCTCGGCGGTCGCCTGCCCAAGGGCGCGCTTCTCGTGGGTCCGCCGGGAACCGGAAAGACACTGCTCGCCCGCGCCGTCGCCGGTGAGGCCGGCCGCCCGTTCTTCTCCATGAGCGGCTCCGATTTCGTCGAGATGTTCGTAGGTGTCGGGGCGAGTAGGGTTCGGGATCTGTTCGAGCAGGGAAAGGCGCACGCCCCGTGCATCATCTTCATCGACGAGATCGATGCGGTGGGCCGCCATCGTGGCGCCGGTCTGGGCGGTGGCCACGACGAGCGCGAGCAGACTCTCAACCAGCTCCTGGTCGAGATGGACGGGTTCGAGTCCAACGAGGGCGTGATCCTGCTGGCCGCCACCAACCGGCCCGACGTGCTCGACCCGGCGCTGCTTCGGCCGGGGAGATTCGACCGCCAGATCGTGGTCGGAAGCCCCGATATCAATGGGCGCGAGGGAATCCTCAAGGTGCATACGAAGGGGATCCCGCTGGCCGAAGACGTGGACCTGCGCGTGCTCGCCAAGGGGACGCCCGGCCTGTCGGGCGCCGACCTCGAGAACATCGTGAACGAGGCGGCCCTGCTCGCGGCGCGGAAGGACAAGGACCGCGTCTACATGGTCGACCTCGAGGAAGCCAAGGACAAGATCATGCTCGGCGCCGAGCGTCGCAGCCTGGTCATCAGCGACGAGGAGCGGAAGGTTACGGCCTTCCACGAGGCTGGACATGCCGTGATCGCCCTGCGCGCTCCGGGTCTCGATCCGCTCCACAAGGTGACGATCGTCCCGCGCGGCCGCGCGCTCGGCATCACGGCTTCGCTGCCCGAGGAAGACCGGCACAACTACACGAAAGACTGGCTCGAGGGCCAGCTCATGATGCTGTTCGGCGGCCGCGTCGCCGAAGAGATGGTGTTCGGCCGAGGCAAGATCACCACGGGCGCCGGCAACGACATCGAACGCGCGACGAACATCGCCCGGCGGATGGTCACGCAGTTCGGCATGTCCGACGCCATCGGTCCGATCGCCGTGGGCGAAGCCGACCACGAGGTGTTCCTCGGCCGAGAGCTCAGCCAGCGGCGCGAGGTCAGCGATCGCACGGCCCAGACGGTGGACAGCGAGATCAAGCGGATCCTCGACGAGGCCTACGAGGGCGCCCACGGGGTGCTGACCGAGAACCGCGAGCTTCTCGACCAGATCGCGAACCTGCTGCTCGAGCGTGAAACTCTCGACGCCGACGAGATCAAGTTGCTCGACGCCGGCAAGGACCTCCCGCCGCTCGAACCGGCCTCCGAGACCGAGGCGGAGGCCGAGCCGGAGAAGGAGGCGTCGGGCGGGCGCGGAAAGGCCACTGGCGAGTCTCCGCTGGAGGGAACGGGCGGAGAGCCGTCGCCCGTACCGGCCTGACCGGGCGACCGCCTTGACCCCCACCGTCGCCCCCGCCGTCGCCTGGCAGGTTCGTGGGGGCGCGGTTCCGCTCGACCGGCCCGTCGTGATGGGCGTGCTCAACGTCACGCCCGATTCGTTCTCCGACGGCGATCGCTACGTCGAGCCGGCCCTGGCCATCGAGCATGCCCTGCGAATGGTCGACGAGGGGGCAGACGTGATCGACGTCGGCGCCGAGTCCACCCGCCCCGGCGCCGCTCCCGTGGAGCCCGCCGAGGAGTGGGCTCGCCTCTCCGGGGTCGTCGAGCCTCTGGCGCAGCGCGGCGTCACCGTCTCCATTGATACGATGAAGGCCGAGGTCGCCGCACGGGCGCTGGGCGCCGGCGCCGCGATCGTCAACGATGTGTCAGGGCTCGAGAACGCCCCCGCGATCGGCGACCTGTGTGCGCGGACGGGCGCCGGACTCGTACTCATGCACATGCGTGGCTCGCCCCGCACCATGCAGGAGGATACCGGCTACGATGATCTCATCGGCGAGGTCACGCGGTGGCTGGAGGAGCGTGCGCGGAGGGCGAGGGAAGCCGGCTGCGCGCGTGAGCAGATCGTGATCGACCCGGGAATCGGATTCGGCAAGTCGACGAACGGCAATCTCGAGTTGCTGGCCCGTACGGCCGAGCTCACCAGGCTCGGCTATCCGGTGCTCGTCGGCCCGTCGCGCAAGTCGTTCATCGGAAAGGTGCTCGGCGTGCCGGTCGAGCGCCGCCTCGAGGGCACGCTGGCCGCCTGCCTCGCGGCCTTCGAACGGGGCGCGCGGATCTTCCGGGTACACGACGTGGGACCGGCGCGGCGCGCGCTCGACCTGGCCGACGCCATCCGGCGCGCCGGCCCGAACGGCTGACGAGGAGACGATGCTGCAGGGGATTCTCGAGTATCTCGGCTTTCTGAGGCTCGACTGGACCGACGTCATCGAGATCGTCGTCGTGTCGTATCTCGTCTATCGTCTGCTCGTCGCCTATGCCGGGACGCGCGCGTTTCAGGTCCTGATCGGTTTCGTCGTCCTGGTCAGCGTCTACGCGATCTCGCAGGCCCTGCAGCTCCGGCTGGTTCCCTACCTGCTGTCGCAGGTGTTCACATACGGCGCCTTCGCCCTGATCGTGATCTTCCAGCAGGAGCTGCGCACCGCGCTGGCGCGGCTCGGCCGCACGCGCTGGTTCCGGCTGTTCGCCACCCAGGAGCGCGAGCAGGTGTTCGACGCGATCGTCGACGCCGCCGACCGCCTGGCGAAGGCGAAGATCGGTGGGATCATCGCCGTCCAGCGCGAAGTCGACCTCACGGCGCACGTCGACAACGGAACGCCGCTCGATGCCGAGATCTCGCCCGAGCTGCTCGCCACGATCTTCTCGCCGTATTCGCCGCTGCACGACGGCGCGGTGATCGTTCGCCAGGATCGGGTCGCTTCGGCGGCGGCCGTCATCCTCCGGCTGTCGCAGTCGCCGCTCATCGATCGAACCATGGGTACCCGGCATCGCGCCGCGATCGGGCTGTCGGAGGAGACGGACGCCCTTGTCGTAGTGATCTCCGAAGAGACCGGGCAGATCTCCCTCGCCCACCGCGGGCTGCTGGTCCGCGACCTGAAGCCCGAGGAGCTGCGCCGGCGCCTGCAATCCGAGGAACCCGGCCGGACGGCGGGGGCCTCAGGGCGTGTCGAACCGGCGCCGGAAGCGCGCGCCGCCGCCCGATCGGCGGAGCGGGAGACTGCGTCCTGACGGGGCCCGGCGCATGTTTGACGAGGTCGCTGGGCCGGGCTAAACTACGGCTTCCCCTCACGAAGACGGGGACGACGGCACTTTCGCGCCAACGGAGATGACCGAGTGAACGACACCAGTTACGAGCTGCTGACGATCTTCGTCGACGGGGGATTCATGATGTATCCCCTCATCCTCTGTTCGCTCGTGGCCTTCGGGGTCATCATCGCGAAGGCGTGGACGCTGCACGTCGCGCATCGCGAGTCGCGGGGTCTGCTCGACGAGATCGAGGCCCTGGGGACCGCCGGTCACCTCGACAAGGCCATCGAGCGCGCACACGAAACCCGCGGTCCCGTGGCCGCCATCCTGTTGACCGGATTGCGGCGTCTGAAGGGGAACGAGCGCGGCAAGGACATCACCAAGGCGATCAAGACGACGGGGACCCTCGAGCTCGACTTTCTCGAGCGCGGGCTCACCGTCCTCGCCACGATTGCCAACGTGGCCCCCATGCTCGGCTTTCTCGGCACGGTGATCGGGATGATCGCCGCGTTCGACGCCATCGAGGCGGCCGGCCAGGTCGAACCCGCGCTCGTCGCGTCCGGCATCAAGATCGCCCTGATCACGACGGCGTCCGGGCTGGCGATCGCCATTCCGGTGAACATTTCGTACAACTACTTTGTAACAAGGATAGACGCCCTGATTGCCGACATGGAGCAGGGCACGCAGGCGGTGCTCGACATGATCTGGCAAGCGCAGGACGAACAGCGGGCCGCTGGCGCGACCACGAGAAGGTGGTGAGGAACGACTGATGGCAATTCTAGAGCGAAAAGAACGGGTGTCGGACGAGATCCCCACGGCCTCGATGGCCGACATCGCGTTCCTCCTGCTGATCTTCTTCCTTACGACCACCGTGTTCAACGAGGAAAAGGGGCTGCCGATCGTGCTGCCCGAAGCGGACCAGGAAGAGGTCGACGTGTCGGCCAAGAACCTGATCTTTTTCCTCGTGCAGGCTGACGGATCGGTCGTCGTTCGACGCGGCGAAAGCGAACAGGAGCAGGTCGTCAGCGCGAACCAGATCGAAGATCTGTTGCGCGCGGAGCTCGCGGCGAACGAGAACCTGATCGCCGCGATCAAGACGGCTCCCTCCGCTGCCTATCGGCACATGATCGAAGTGCTCGACGAAGTGAAGCTCGCGGGCGCGGAACGGATCTCCCTTCAGATGCTGGAGTAGGGCGGCATGGCGAAACGAGGCGGATTTTCACGAAAGTCGAGCGCCAGCGAGGAGATTCCCTCCTCGTCGATGGCCGACATCGCCTTTCTGCTGCTGATCTTCTTCATGGTCTCGACCGTATTTCGCAAGGAACGCCCGGTCCCGATCGACTGGGCGCAGGCCGAGGCGACCGAGAAGATCGACGAGAAGCGCAAGAACATCCTCCACCTCTGGGTCGACCGTGAAGGGCAGGTGCACATCAACGACCAGCTCATCGCGGATGGGAGTATCGCGGGCATCGTTCGCCCGCTCTACGCGGAGAACCGAAACCTGGTCGTGGCCATTCGCGGCGATCGTGACGTACCGTATTCGCAGATCAACACGATCACGGAGCAGCTCAAGCAGTCGGGCGCGGTCCGGGTCACATTCGCGACACGGATCGAGCAGCGGGTACAGCGGGCAAGGAGGTAGGCCCATGAGCAACGACGACAGGAATTCGGCCCTCTGGGTAACCGCGAACGAGCGGTTCAAGTCGAAGAGCGGCGACTGGATGGCGATCGGGGTGATCGCCGCGGTGCTCGCGCACGGCGCGCTGTTCGCTTTCTTCCCCGAGATGACCGCGGACGACATCGACTTCACCGGCGAGGAATCGAAGGTCGTCGATCTGCCGCCTGAGGTGGAGATCCCGCCGCCGCCCGAGCAGATTTCGCGGCCGGCCACCCCGCGGGTCGCCGCTGCGGCGCTCGACGAGGACATCACGATTGCGCGGACCGACTTCGAGTCGAATCCGGTCGAGAACCTTCCGCCGCCGCCCGCCGGCGCGCGGCCGTCCGACGTGCCGTCGTATATCCCGCGCGACGTGGAA
Organism: Gemmatimonadota bacterium; assembly: GCA_035464655.1. Taxonomy (GTDB): domain Bacteria; phylum Gemmatimonadota; class Gemmatimonadetes; order Palauibacterales; family Palauibacteraceae; genus JARFPW01. The sequence goes on along the minus strand of DATHRZ010000012.1, from coordinate 45,997 downwards.
CCGCGGCTGACCAACGGACGCCAGATCGAGCGGGTCCTCAAGCAGCGGTATCCGTCGATGCTGCGCGAGGCCGGTATCGGGGGGACCGTCGTGCTGTACGTGTTCGTGGACGAGAAAGGCCTTCCCACCAATACACAGGTTCAGCAATCGAGCGGCTATCCCCAGCTGGATGCGGCCGCTGCGGAGGTGGTCGACGAGATGGAGTTCTCGCCGGCCATGAACCGGGACAGGCCGGTCGGAGTTTGGGTCCTCCAGCGCGTCGACTTCAGCACGCGGAGTTGACGCCGAGCGAGGCGCACGACAGTCCGAGCAGCGACGGGGCCGCGGGCGATACGCCGGCGGCCCCGTCGGCGTTTCGCGCTCGCTCGCGTTGCCGCCCGGCGTGCCGCCCGGTAGACTCCGCGCCGTGAACGAGTCCGAACTGAGAGAACGTACGGAAGAGGTGCGCGCGGCGGTGGCCGAAGCCGCCCGTCGAGCGGGGCGCGATCCGTCCGACGTCGACATCCTGCCGGTGACCAAGGGCTTTCCGGCATCGGTGGTTCGACTGGTGGTCGGAGCCGGCTTCTCCGCCGTCGGCGAAAACCGCGTGGGCGAAGCCGAACGAAAGCACGAGGAGCTGGGAGATCTCGCGGCGGACGTCTCCTGGCAGATGATCGGGCATTTGCAGCGGAACAAGGCGGCGCGCGCCGTCGGGCTGTTCGACCGTATCGGTTCCGTCGATTCGTTGCGGCTCGCCCGGCGCCTGTCGGCCGACGCCGAGTCGATCGGACGAGCGGAGCTTCCGGTACTCGTCCAGGTGAACGCGTCCGGCGAGGCGTCGAAGGGAGGGTTCGACGTGGCGGCCGCCGTCGAGGCGGTCGGGGCGATTCACGCCATGCCGCGCCTGCGCGTGCGCGGGTTGATGACGATGGCTCCGTTCGAGGCGAGCGAGGGCGAGCTGCGCGAGGTGTTCGGACGGACGCGGCGCTGCCTCGAAGCCTGCCGCGAGCGGCTTTCGGGTTTCGACGGTTCGGAGCTGTCCATGGGCATGAGCGGCGATTTCGAGATCGCCGTGGAAGAAGGCGCGACGCAGGTCCGGCTCGGAACGGCCCTGCTGGGAGAAAGACCAGACTGATGGAGCTCACTCCGCTCGACGTGCGGAAGAAGAAGGACGACTTCAAGCGGGTCGTTCGTGGCTACGAGCCGTCCCAGGTCGAGGCGTTCCTCGAGATGTGCGGCGAGCGCCTCGACGAGCTGGTGCAGCGCGACAAGCGCCAGCAGGGCGAGATCGCGGCACTGCGTGAGCGCCTGACCGCGTTCGAGGAGCGCGAACGGGCACTGAACGAGGCCCTCGTGTCGGCCCAGGAGCTTCGCGAGGAGGCCCGCGCGCAGGCCGAGAAGGGCGCCGACCTGCGCTTGCGCGAGGCGGAACAGGAGGCGGCCGCGATCCGCCAGCGCGCGGAGGCGGCGACCGACGCGGCACGGCGGACGCTCGAGGAGCTGAAGGTTCGCCGCGCCGGGTTTCTGCGTTCTCTCCGCGGTTCGCTCGAGCGCTTCCTCGGAGAGATCGAGCAGGAGGAGAAGCGCCTCGCCGCGGAAGACGACACGCCGGCGACGATCGAAGGGGTGGAACCGAAGGAGTCCGGCGGCGACGTTCCGGAGCACACCGGCGCGGGCGCATGAGCGTCGGTGTGGTATTCGGACCGGATCTACCCGGCGGGCCCGGCGCGGCCGCTTCCGAGGCCGGTGAAACCCTGGTGCGTGTGCCCGGCGAAACGGCGGCGGTCCGTGCAGCCGCCGTACGCGAGATGTTCGGGCGGGGTGTCGACACCTTGCTACTCGTCGAACGCGCGATTCCGGTGCGGCCCGACTGGGCGCGTTCCGGGGCGCTGTTCGCCCTCGTCGCCGATCACATCAACCTCACTGGCGAGAACCCGCTCGTCGGACCCAACGCCGACGAATGGGGCCTCCGGTTTCCCGACCTGACCGACGCCTGGGACCCGGCCCTGCGCCGGGCGATTCGCGAGCGGGCCGTGGCGGCGGGCATCGTTCTGCAGGAGGGGGTCGTGAGCGGCGTCGCCGGCACGACGCGGACGGCAGCCGAACTCGAGATGCTCCGCATGGTGGGCGCCGATATGGCAAGCGAGGGGTTCGTCCATGAAGCCATCACGGCGCGCCACGCCGGTCGGCGCGTTGCCGGGCTGGCGCTGCTGACGATGGGTACCGAACTGCCGGACGAAGCGGAGACGCTCGACGGTCTGGTGCGCGAGGCCCTCGCGGCCCTCGCGGGGATTTCGGGAGCGGCCGGCGAATGACATACCGGACCCTGCCGGAGACGATCGAGGCGCTGGAGCGCGAGATCCTCGAGCGCTGGGAGACCGAAGACACGTTCGGCCTCGGCCTCGAGCGGCGTGAGGGCGCCCCCGAGTTCGTGTTCTACGAGGGGCCGCCGACCGCCAACGGCCGCCCGGGCGTGCACCACGTGATGTCGCGCACGCTCAAGGACACGATCGCGCGCTTCGCGGCCATGACCGGCCACCACGTGACCCGCAAAGCGGGTTGGGACACGCACGGTCTGCCCGTCGAGCTCGAGGTCGAGAAGCTGCTCGGGATCTCCGGCAAGCCGGATATCGAGAAGATGGGCATCGCCGAGTTCAACCGCGTGTGTCGCGACAACCTGTTCACCTACAAGGAGGACTGGGAGCGCCTGTCGCAGCGCATCGGCTACTGGCTGGACTACGACGATCCGTACATCACCTGCTCGCCGGAATACATCGAGTCGGTGTGGTGGGCCCTGTCGGAAATCGAACGCAAGGGCCTGCTATACCTGGGTTACAAGGTGCTGCCGTACTGCCCGCGCTGCGGAACCGGCCTGTCGAGCCACGAGGTCGCCCAGGGCTACCGCGATCGCACGGATCCGTCGATCACGGTTCGCTTCGCCGTGGCCGGGGCGGCCGATCGTTGGCTGCTCGTCTGGACGACGACGCCCTGGACGCTGGTGTCGAACACGGCGGTCGCCTTCGGGCCCGACGTCGGTTACGTCGAGGTCGAGCACGAGGGCGGGCGATACGTCCTCGCGCGCTCGCGCGTCGCGTACTACTTCGGCGAAGACGCGACGATCGCGCGCGAAGTCGGGGCCGACGAGCTGGAAGAGCTCGAATACGAACGCCCCCTCCGGCTCGTCCCGTCTTACGACGTGCCCACCGGCCGCGTTCTCCCGGCCGACTTCGTCAGCGACGAGGACGGAACGGGGCTCGTTCACACGGCGCCCGCGTTCGGTGCGGACGACTTCGAGTTCGGCCGGACCTTCGACCTGCCCGTGGTCCGACCCGTCGACGACGCCGGCCGGTTCCTGCCCGATGTGCTCGAAGTCGGCGGAGAGCGAGTGAAGGAAGCGGACGGGCGCCTGCAGGACCTGCTCGAAGAGAGGGGCCTGATGTTCCGCCGCGAGTCGTTCCGCCACAACTACCCGCACTGCTGGCGTTGCGACACGGCGCTGATCTACATGGCCCGCGACTCGTGGTACGTACGAACGACCGGGGTCAGGCAGCGCATGATGGAGGAGAACGCCGCCGTCGACTGGCATCCCCCCGAGATCGGCTCGGGGCGCATGGGCGAGTGGCTGAAGGGAAACATCGACTGGGCGATCTCGCGCGATCGCTACTGGGGGACCCCACTCCCGATCTGGCTGTGCGGCGCCTGCGAGGCGCGCGAGGTCATCGGCTCGTTCGACGACCTGGCCGCCCGCGCCGGCGACCTGCCGGGCGGCGGGGACGGGTTCGATCCGCATCGCCCGGAGATCGACGGACTCACGTGGCCGTGCCGGTCCGACGGCTGTGGCGGTACGATGACCCGCGTTCCGCAGGTACTCGACGCGTGGTTCGATTCGGGCTCGATGCCGTTCGCCCAGTGGCACTTTCCGTTCGAGAACCGCGAGCGGTTCGAGACGCACTTCCCCGCAAACGCGATCGCCGAGGGGGTCGACCAGACACGTGGCTGGTTCTACTCGCTGCTCGCCCTGTCGACGATCCTGTTCGACCGAGGCGCCTACCGGAACGTGCTGGTCAACGACCTGATTCTCGACGATTCGGGCCAGAAGATGTCGAAGTCGCGTGGAAACGTCGTCGATCCGTGGGAGACGCTGGCCGAGCACGGCGCCGACGTCCTCCGGTTCTACCTGCTGGCGTCGAGCAATCCGTGGCTGCCGAAGCGCTGGGACGCGGCAGGCCTGCGAGAGACGAACCGCAAGATGTTCGACACGCTGCGCAGCGCCTACCGGTTCTTCGCGATGTACGCCGAGCTCGAGGGGTGGCGGCACGACGACTCTGTGGGCGCCGCGCGGCCGGCGTCCGAGCGGCCGCTGATCGACCGCTGGCTGCTCGGCCGCACCGACGCGGTGGCCGCCGAGGTACGCGGCGCGCTCGCCGACTACGACCTCACGTGGGCGGCGCGGACGATATCGACATACGTTCAGGACGACCTTTCGAACTGGTACATCCGCCTGACGCGCGAGCGATTCTGGGCGACAAGGGGTGGGGAGGCCGGGGCGCAGGACACGGTCGACGCCTTCGCCACCCTCCACCACGCGCTGGTGGTGGCCTGCCGCCTGCTAGCCCCGATCGCGCCGTTTCTGCCCGATTGGATGCACAGGGAGCTGGTCGGCGAGTCGGTGCACCTGGCGGACTTTCCGGGCGGATCGCCGAACGTCGATCCGTCGATCGAGCAGGGGATGGACGATGTCCGGCGGCTCGCCACACTGGGCCGGGCGGCGCGCGAAGAGGCCGGACTCCGTGTTCGGCAGCCGCTCGGAGAACTGCGCGCGGTGCTGCCGGACGGACGGCGCCTCGCCGACGCCTTCGTCGATCTGCTGCGCACCGAGCTCAACGTCAGGCGCGTTGTCCTGAGCGCCGGTGACGATGATATTGTTCGGCTGTCCGCGAAACCGGACTTCGGTGCCCTCGGCCCGCGGTTCAGCTCGGACACGCCCGCTGTGGCCGGCGCGATCGCGGCCCTCGAGGGCGACGCCGTCCGCCGATTGCGCGACGGAGGGCAGATCGAGGTCGAGTTCGACGACCGCCGCGTCGAAATCGGACCGGACGACGTGCAGGTTCTCGAGGAGGCGGCGGGAGACCTGGTCGTGCAGGCGGCCGACGGATGGCTCGTCGGCCTCGACACGACGCTGGACGACGAGTTGCGGGCCGAGGGACTGGCGCGAGAGATCGTGAACCGCGTACAGCGACTTCGGCGCGATGCCGGACTGGCCGTCAGCGACCGGATCCGCCTGGCGGTCGCAGGCGCGCCGGCGATCGAGGAAACGGTCCGGGCGCACGAGGCGTACATCGGCGGTGAGACGCTGGCCGTTTCTCTGGCCATCGGATCGGACGCCGTCGACGCCCTGGACATCACGCGCGAGGTCGACGTCGACGGTGAGGTGGTCGGGATAGGACTCGAGGTGGCGACGGACGCCGTCGGCGTGCCGGACGACGCCGGCAGACGCTCATAGACTTTACATCGCAAGGCAACCAATGAATAAGAAGGACCTGGAATACTTCGAGGAGCGACTGCTCGAGATGCGGGCGCGCGCGCTGAAGGACCTCGGCGCCTACGACGAGGCCCTGAGCAAGGTGAACCCGGGGGCCGAAGGGGAGACGTCGGCGTACAGCTTTCACATGGCCGACCAGGGAACCGACGCCATGGAACGTGAGAAGGCGTTCCTGTTCGCCAGCAAGGAAGGGCGCTACCTGTACCATCTCGACCAGGCGTTGCGCCGAATCTACAAGACGCCACCGAAGTTCGGTACGTGTGAGGAGTGTGGCGAGGAGATTTCCTACGAGCGGCTCGATGCGCTTCCGCACACGCGCCTGTGCATCGCCTGCAAGGAGCGCGAGGAGAACGGGTGACGGGCGCCGCAGGCGAGACGAGCGTCTCTTCCGCCGTCGCTTCCGCCGTGTCCGAAGAACCGGGCGTCCACAAGGGCGCCCTGCTCCTCGCAGTAGCCGGGATCACCCTGGTGCTCGACGTCCTGACGAAGCAGTGGATCGTCGCGACGCTCGTCATGTACGAGGTTCGGCCGGTGTTCGGCGAGTTCTTCCGGCTGACCTACACCCACAATCCCGGCGCCGCGTTCGGGATCAACATCGGCGAGCACTCCCGCCTGTTCTTTCTCGCACTGTCGCTCGTCGCACTCGTGGTCCTGGGCTGGATGTACCGCGTCACCCCCCGACGCGATGTTCTGCGCCTGACCGCCCTCGCGCTGGTGTGCGGGGGGGCCGTCGGCAACATCTTCGACCGCCTGCGCTACGAGGCCGGCGTCGTCGACTTCATCGACATCGGGTACGGTGGATATCGCTTCTGGATCTTCAACATCGCCGATTCTGCCGTCAGCGTCGGGGCAGTACTGCTGCTGATCTCCTTCTACCTGGAGGAGAGGCGTGAGGCGCGAGCCGTCGAGGCGTCCCGACCGCCCGACTGAGCCCGGCGCCGAGACGGTGCGACTGCGGATCGAAGCCGACGCGGAGGAGCGTCTCGACGCCCTGCTCGCGGAGCGCACGCGGCTCAGCCGATCGCGAATCGCCGCGCTGATCGCCGCGGGCGAAGTGACGGTCAACGAGGAGCCGGTGCAAAAGAGCTATCGTCCGAGGGCGGGCGACGAGATCCGTGTCGAGATCCCACCACCTCCGCCGATCGAGCTGGCGGCCCAGGACCTGCCGATCGACGTCGTGTACGAGGACGAGCACCTCGTGGTCGTCGATAAGCCCCACGGCATGGTCGTCCACCCGGCGCCCGGTCATCCCGACGGAACGGTCGTAAACGCGCTGCTCGGCCGCTACGGCGATCTTTCTCCGATCGGTCTGCCCCGCCGTCCCGGAATCGTGCATCGCCTCGACCGCGACACGAGCGGCCTTATGATCGTCGCCCGGCGCGAGGAAGCCCATCAGGCGCTGTCGGCGGCGCTCGCCCGGCGAGAGGTCGGCCGTGGCTACCTGGCGGCCGTATGGGGCCGGTTCGAGCCCGAGCGCTCGACGATCGATCGCCCGATCGCCCGGCACCCGAACGACCGCAAGCGCATGGCGGTCGTCGAGGACGGCCGCCGAGCCGTCACGCACGTACGCTGGCTCGAACGCTGGCCGGCCGCCGATCTGCTGGCGATTCGCCTCGAGACGGGGCGCACCCATCAAATTCGTGTCCACCTGGCCGACACGGGCCACCCGGTAGTGGGCGACCCGGTGTACGGCGCCGGATGGGAGCGCGGCATGACCGGCGCTGGCGGTCAGTGGGCGGCACGATTCGCCCGCCGGGTGGGCCGCCTGTTCCTGCACGCGGCGCGGCTGTCGTTCGTACATCCCGCCACGGGCGACGAACTGACCTTCACGTCCGAACTCCCGGAGCCTCTTGCCGGAGCGCTGGCGTGGGCGCGCGATTCGGCATCCTGAGATCGGTGCTGCTTCGGATCGCCGTCGTGGCGATCACCGCTTGCGGCCAGCCGACGGACCCGGGCGATGCCACGGTGACGGGGCCGGAGGCCCCGGTGCAGGGGCCCGAGCTCGAGGTGCGGGCCGACCCCGGACTGGAGGAACTCGCGCGTAGCGTGACCGACAACCTCGAAGTCTGGGCGTCGATGCCGGGCATCCCCGACTCCGTGCTGGCGGGGCGCCGCGTCGTGATCTGGTTCGCGCGCGACCTGTCGACGCTCGACTCCGTCGGCCTCGGCCGATCCGAACCCTGGGTGGCCGGCGTGGCCGACCCGGCGCGACGGCGCCTCGCGCTCCGGGTGAGTGGCTCGCAGCGCAACTTCGACCGACTCCTCGCCGTGTACCGGCACGAGGCGGCGCACGTCGCCCTGCATGCCGCGACCGGCGGGAACGTGCCGCGCTGGATGCACGAAGGCTATGCCCAGATGGCGAGCGGGACGTGGGATTGGCGGGAAGGCTGGCGCCTTCAGTTCACCCTGATGCGAGGAGGGCAGTCGATTCTCTCGGACCTCGACCGACGCTTCCGTTCGGGCATCGAGCCGCAGACCGCTTACATACTGTCGTATACGGCCGTCGACGCCCTGCGCTCGCTGGGCGGCGATCGGGGTCTCGAAGCGCTGTTCGCGTCGCTGCGCGACGGCGATCGTTTCGACGCGGCCCTGCGCCGCGTGTACGGGATCACCGCCGATCAGTTCGAACGCCGGTGGCGCGAGCGAGTACTCGACCGGTACGGCTGGCTGTACCTGCTCAGCCGGACCGGCTTCGTCTGGCTCGCCGTGACCTTCCTGATCATCGGGCTCGGCATCGCCAGGATACGCCACGACAGGCGGCGCCTGTCGGAGATGCGCGAGCGAGAGCGCCGCGAGGCGGCCGCCCTGGAACTAACGAACGTTGACGACCCCCCGAGCGCATCCTAATCTCCCCGGATGACTCCAATCGGACAGAGAACCACGAACGGCATGGGGCAGACGCAGTTCTTCGGCCTGCGGCCGCTCAACGTCGGCCTGCTCGTGGGAGGGCTCGTCGCGATCGCGGTCGGGTACTTGTTGTTGGGTCGCGGCTCCACGGTCGCGGCTCCGCTGCTCCTGGTGCTCGGCTACGCCGTGCTCGTACCAGCCGCACTGCTCGTCGGGCTACGCGGATCGCGCGACCCCGACGAGGGTGGGGGCGAATAGCTCAGCTGGTCCAGAGCGCCTGCCTTACAAGCAGGAGGTCGCAGGTTCGAATCCTGCTTCGCCCATTCGCGAGCAGTACGAAGAGCGTGCTCCGGAGGCAACCGGGTGAAGCGGAACCCGCGCACGGGGGATAGTGTCGTAAGCATGGACGTATAGGCCCCCAGAGTGCACGGGCCGTGAACGATACTCGACGAGGAACTTGATGATGCAACTGAAAGCCATTGGTGGCGGATTGCTTACGGCCGGGACGCTGCTGGCTACGATGCTGCTGGCGTCGCCGGCGCCGGCGGAGGCCCAGCAGAGCGGCCGCGCCAGGGTGCTCGTGGTTCCGATCGCCGAAGATAACGGCGTCAAGCGCAATTTCGGTCGGAAGGTGGCCGAGAGAGTGCGTGACCGGCTCGGGGATGCCGCCACGCTGACCGCCATCGAGGAGGACGCGGTCCGTGACGAGCTCCGGCGTCTGAAGCTCGACGAGGACGACCTCGGCGTCGTCCAGTGGCGTCAGCTCGCGGGGCGCCTCGACGCAGATCTCCTCCTGTCGGGCACCGTGTCACGCGCTTCGGGCGGCAATGCGTTCAACGTCTCGTTCATCGACGCGCGCACCGGAGACGCCACGCCGATTCCTGAGTTCGTCGTCCAGGACGACGGTGGACGCGGCGAGCAGGAGGCCGCCGACCACATCATGGACGCCGTCGAGGGCCAGGTGGAGTACCAGCGGGCCTTGCTGTTCTGTGCCGACTACCTCGGGAGCGAAGAGTACGACGACGCGCTGCGCAATTGCGAAGAGGCGGCCGAATACAACCCGAACGGCATGTCGGTACGGTACCTGATGGGCCGCGTGCACATGGGCATGGAAAACTGGGAGATCGCGAAGGAGAATCTCGACGAAGTGGTGGCCGAGAACCCGGCGCACGTCGACGCCCTGAACTCCCTCGCCTACACCGAGACACAGCTCGGCAACACCGAGCGGGCGATGCAGTTCTATCGCGAATACCTCGGCTTCAATCCCGACGACGCCAGCGTGCGCATGCAGATCGCCTTCGATCTCGTACAGGCCGGAGAGTTCGACGGCGCGATCACGCTTCTCGAGGAGGGGATCGCGCGGGATTCCACCAACGCGGCCGTGTGGGAGTTCCTCGGGAACGTGCAGTTGAACAAGGGGACCACGGCCAGCGTCGCGATGAGCGGTACCGGAACCGGTGTGGGCGGTGAGGAGACGACGGGCGGCGGTGGCGACGATTCGGCCGGGCAGGCCGCCGAAGGGTCCGTCGCCAACGAAGGCGCGATCCGCGCGGCCGTCGAGGCCTACGAGAAGGTGCTCGAGCTTCGAGGCGACGATACGAATCCGCAAATCCTCAAGAACGTCGTAGCCGCCTATCTGCAGCTCGGCGACCTGGACGAGGCGACCCGCTTCGCCGAGCGTGCCGAGGAGCAGTTGCCGGAGGACGCGAGTCTCCGTTCGCTGCGGGCCGACGTCCGTGCCCGGGCCGGCGATTACGAGGGGGCGATCGCGGCCATGGACGAGGCGTTGCGACTCGATCCCGACCTCCCCCGCGGCCTCACGAAGCGCGGCTTCTTCAAGCTGACGGCGGGCGACGAAGACGCGGCGATGCAGGATCTCCGCGCCGCGGTGGCAGGCGGCGAGGACACGGATATGGTGGCGCAGACCCTGCTGAGTCGCGGCTACAACGACTACTTCCAGAACGGCGAATACGACCGTGCCGCCGCGATGTTCGAGACGGCGCTCGAGTTCGTCGATGAACAGGGGACCGAAGAGCAGCTCCGCTTCTTCGCGGCGTTCAGCTACTTCCAGTGGGGCGCGGAGATCGACGACGCGAATATGCAGGCAGAGGCTTGCCAGCCGGCGCGTCGGGCTCTCAGTCGATTCAAGCAGGTGCTCCCGCATCTGAACCAGGCGGGCAATTATCAGCGGCAGAGCCAGGCTCAGGTGAGAGAGAACACCGACATCTACATCTACCGGCAGGAAGCGATCCTCAACAAGCCGGCGTGTCGCTGATGCGCGGCTGAGTCGCGGTACGGGCCGACAACGGCCCGGCTCCGCTCCAGACACCCTGAAGGCCCGGCGAAACCCAGTGTTCCGCCGGGCTTTTTTCGTGTCCGGACTGTCCACGGGACGTGGTGGGGCCCTGGGGTTGCGTCGTCGGGATGGGGTCGGTAGAATGGGGCGCAGTGGGGAAAAGTGGGAAACAGTGGGGATTTCTCACAGCCTTCCAACCCGCGACGTCAATGGAGCACAGTGGGCGGATACCTGGGGAGCCACCTCAATCAGGTGGACGAAAAGGGGCGCGTCACGCTTCCGGCAGCCTTTCGAAAAGGCTCGGACGGTGCGTCGTTCGTCCTCATCCAGGTGCACCCCGACGCGCTGACGCTCTACCCGAGCGAGGCGTGGGAAGACGTCGAGAAGCGGATGCGCGATCACCTGCGCCGGGCTCCTCAGCGCAGGCTCGAGGTCCTCGCCCTCACGTCCAGGGCTCAGGAGGTCACTCCCGACAAGCAGGGTCGCATCCTGATCTCCGAGCGGCTGCGCTCGGCGATCGGGCTGGGCGGCGAGGCGCTGCTGATTGGCGCGCTCGACAAGATCGAGATCTGGAGCCCGGCGAAGTTCGAAGAGATCGTCGAGGACGCACCGGGTGACCTGGGTGACGTGGCCGGACGGCTGTTCGCCTGATCGGCGAGGAGGCGAGGCTCGCGATGCACGCGGAGTACACGCATGAGCCCGTTCTCGCCGATGAAGTGATCGACTTGCTCCGTCCCGAGGGACGGGGCGTATGGATAGACGGGACGCTGGGAGGGGGCGGCCACGCGGCTCGGCTGCTGCGAGCGAACCCCGAGGCCCGGTTGGTCGGCATCGACCGGGACCCCGAAGCGCTTGCCGCGGCGGGCCGAAGGCTGGCGCCCTGGGCGGACCGGACGACGCTGGTGAACGGAGACTTTCGTGACGCCGCGAGGCTCGTGGCGTCGGAAACGGAGACGATGCCCGTGCGGGGAGCTTTGCTCGATCTGGGCGTATCGTCGCATCAACTGGATGAACAGGCACGCGGTTTCTCCTTCCGTCGGAGCACACCGTTGGACATGCGGATGGGCGGGACAGCCGGCGGGAGGAGGACCGCTGCCTTCATTCTAAACGAGGCGACCGAGGACGAGCTCGGCAGGATCTTCAGGGAGTACGGCGAGGAGCGCCGGTGGCGCCCCCTGGCGCGCGAGATCGTCAAGCGCCGGAAGACGGAACCGTTCGTCACATCCGACGAGTTCGTCGCCGCCTGCACGGTCGCGCTCGGCGGCGGTCTGACCGCCGCCACCAAGGCCCGCCTGTTCCAGGCCCTGCGCATCGCCGTGAACGACGAACTCGAGGCCCTCGAGGACACACTTCCTGTGTTGCGCGACCTGCTCGCGCCGGGCGGACGCTTCGCGGTGATCGCCTATCACTCGCTCGAGGACCGGGTCGTGAAGCATGCGTTTCGCGACTGGAGCCGCGCCTGCGTATGCCCGCCCGAGTTGCCGATCTGCCGGTGCAGGGGACATGCACTCGGGCGCGTGCTGACGAAGAAGCCGCTGCGTCCGAGCGCGGCGGAGATCGAGGCGAACCCGCGAGCCCGCAGCGCGCGCCTGCGCGGGTGGGAGCGGGGATGAGCAGCCGGAGCCCGAAGGGGAAGAAGAAGCGTAGTCGGGGTGGGAAGAAGCGACGGAGCGCCCGACGCTCGGCGCGGCCGGGGGCGATCCGCCGGCGTTTCGTCATGGTGCTCGCCGCGCTGACCATACCGGTCGGCCTGATGGTCTCGGTGCGCCGAACGGCGGAAGGTACCCGGCTGGCCGAGCAGCTCGCGGACCTGCGGCGCGAAACGATGCTGCTCGAGGAAACGCTCGTCGACGAAGTCGTGCGAGTGGAGTCGCTGACTTCGCGCGAGCGGATCGCGCGAATCGTCGAGGAGCGGGGCTTCCGTCAGGCGACGGACGACGAGGTCGTGATCGTGGGAGGCGTGAACCTGAACACCGACAGTGGGACGCGATGAGCAAGAAGCGAGTCGGGCGCAACAGGAGCAAGAAGGGAAGGGCGCTGTCCCGCACACATGCATTCCGCTGCGGGTTGCTGTCCGTGGCGGCGCTTGCCTCCGGTCTGCTCGTGACCGCCCGTGCCTTCCAGCTTCAGGTTCTCCAGGGTGACCAGTGGAGTGCAAGGGCCATCTCGCAGACGACCGAGGTCCGTGAATTGCCGGCGGCGCGCGGTGGATTGTTCGACCGCAATGGACGCCCGCTCGCGATATCTCGTGAACACCACGCCGCGTTCTATGCCCCGGCTGAAGTCGTCGACGAACAGGCGGCGCTCGCGGCCATCCAGGCCGTGCTGGATCCCGGGCACGGCGCCCTCGAGCGCCTGCGCCGCGCCGAGAGCGGCTGGGTATCGCTCGGACGCGTCGACGGGCGCACGCGCGAGCGCCTCGTGCAGTCGGTGAGACGCGGGCTTCATTTCCAGCCCGTGCCGGCGCGAAACTATCCGGAAGGTCGCCTGGCGGCGGGTCTGCTGGGAGCTCTCGACGCGAAGGGAAGGGGACAGTCGGGCCTGGAGCTCGTGCTCGACAGTCTCCTGACCGGTGTACCGGGCGAGATGACGAGCCGTCGCGACGCGCACGGAGCAACGTATCCGCTGCGGCACGCGGGTTCGGTCGCGCCGCAGCCGGGACGCGACGTCTATCTGACGATCGATGCGGAGCTGCAGGAGATCGCCGAGGGGGCGCTCGAAAACGCCCTGGCCGCGACCGGGGCGAGCGGGGGCGACGTGATCCTCGCCGACCCGCGAACCGGAGAAGTGCTCGCGGTCGCCAGCTATGCGGCAGGTGCGCAACAGCGGATTCCGGCTTTCACCGATCCCTACGAGCCGGGTTCGACCACGAAGCCGTTCCTGCTCGCCACCCTGCTGGAGGAGGGCATCGCGGGCCTCGACGACACGATCGATGTCGAAGGCGGTACGTACGAGACCCCGTATCGAATGATCACCGACGTTCACGAGTACGACTCGCTGACGGTCGAGGAAGTGATCCGGTATTCGAGCAACATCGGCGCCGCCAAGCTGGCCGACCGCATCGGCTCCCACGGGCTCCAGTACGCCTACCTGCGCGACTTCGGCTTCGGCACCCCGACGGGCATCGAGATGGCATCGGAGGCATCGGGCGTGCTCCACCGGCCAGAACGCTGGACGGCGCTCAGCCCCCAGTCGCTGGCTTTCGGGTACGAAATGACCGTGACGTCGATGCAACTCGTGGCGGCGTACGGCGCCCTCGCCAACGACGGAATCCTCCTGCGTCCGACCCTGATCAAGAGCGTGCGCGACGCCAGCGGACGTCGGCTGTTCGAGCACCGGCCGCGCGTGTTGCGCACGGTCGTGGCCGCCGATGTGGCGAGAGAGATCACAGGTGTCCTGGCGGGCGTCGTTCGCTCGGGTACGGGGGACGAAGCGGCGCTCAGGACGATCGACATCGCCGGAAAGACCGGTACGTCGCGGATCTCGGAGGACGGCGGCTACGCCTCGGGGCGCTACGTGGCGTCGTTCGTGGGGTACGTCCCGGCCGACGATCCGCAGCTCGTCGTCCTCGCCAAGCTGACCGACCCGAAGTCGACGATCTACGGAGGCGGCGCGGCGGCGCCGGTGAGTCGGACGGTCGTACAGGCGATCCTGTCGGCCGCCGAATCGGGGCTCGTAACCGGGCGCGTGGCGGCTCCGGCAGCACGGCACTACGACTGGGATGCGCGTGTGCCCCGCGACGACGGTGCCTCGCGGTCCGACGACGGACAGCCGTTTCGGCTCGTCGCCACGAACCCGACCCCGGGCGATGAAGTGGAGAGGTTGAGGCCGTCGGCCACGGAGAGCGGAGAGGTCGTTCTTCCGGACCTTTCGGGACTCGGTATTCGCGCGGCGGTGGCTCGCCTGCACGAGCTCGGGCTGCATGTAGAGAATCAGGCATCGGGTCGCGTCGCGCGTACCGAGCCGGCTCCGGGCACGCGTATCGTGCCGGGGGCCCTCGTGCTCCTGCGCTGAGCCGATGGACCCGGCTGCGCTGGCGACGGCGAGGCCCGGGTCCGCCCGGCGAGGTGCAAACCGATATGGGGGAAGTGCGGATCCATTGATCACCACAGACAGCGTCGAAGCGCGACTCCGGGCACGCGGGATTCCGTTCGCCTGGATCGGGAGCCCTCCCGGGGGCTTCGCGGCGCTGCGCGTGGATTCGCGGCGTGTCGGCCGTGGCGACCTGTTCTGCGCGATCGACGGAACCCTGGTGGACGGACACGCGTTCGTGGCCGCCGCCGCCGCGGCGGGCGCCGCGGGGGCCGTGGTGGAGCGTGAGATTGAGACGGAGATTCCCCTGCTCCGGGTGCCGGAGTCGCGCGTGGCGACGGCTCACCTCGCGGCCCTCGCAGCCGGAGATCCGGCGACCCTCCTCCGCGTCGTGGGTGTCACCGGCACCAACGGCAAGACGACGACGACGCTCCTTCTTCGGCACCTGCTGGGGGCGGCGGGTCCCGCGGCGGCGCTCGGGACCCTCGGCCTGTGGCTGCCCGACGGCTCGCGCTCGCCGCGGGGGCGGATGACGACGCCCGGGCCGCTTCAGCTCAACGACGACCTCGCGGAGGCTCGTTCGGCGGGCGCCGAGTGGCTCACCATGGAGGTCTCGTCGCACGCGCTCGACCAGCGGCGCGTCGACGCGGTGAGGTTCGCCGCCGCACTGTTCACGAATCTGAGCCGCGAGCACCTCGATTACCATCCCGACATGGCGTCGTATCTCGCCGCGAAGCTGCGGCTTCTCGATCACCTGGAGGACGAAGGCGTCGCGATTGTGAACGCCGACGACCCCGCCTGGAGGACGGCCGAGTTCGAGCCGATTCGCTGCGTCCGGTTCGGACTTCACGAGAAAGCCGACGTGCGGGCCGAAGGGGTGCGGCACGGCGCGGACGGCAGCTCCTGGCGTCTCGCCACGCCCGGTGGTGCCGTCGACGTTCGGCTCCCGCTGCTCGGCGACTTCAACGTATCCAACGCTCTCGGCGCCGCGGCGACCGCTTACGCCGTGGGCGTCTCGCTCGACGCCCTGGCGGACCGGCTGGCGACCGCCCCCCAGGTGCCCGGACGCATGGAGACCCTGGCCGGCCCCCCCGGACCCCTCGTCGTGCGCGACTACGCGCACACGCCGGACGGGATGACACGTGCGCTCGCCGCCTTGCGCCGCCTGGCCCCGGGGCGGCTGACCGTGGTGTTCGGCTGCGGAGGCGATCGAGATCGCGGAAAGCGGCCGCTGATGGGGGAGGCGGCAGTCGCGGGCGCCGATCGCGTGATCGTCACGACCGACAACCCGCGTACCGAGCCGCTCGAGCGGATCATGGGCGACATCCTGTCGTCGCTTCCGGCCGGCTCCGCCGAGGTGATCGACGACCGGGCGGAGGCGATCGAAGTCGCGCTCGCCGGGGCCGAGGCGGGGGACGTCGTGCTCCTCGCGGGGAAGGGGCACGAGACCTACCAGGACGTGGGCGGCGAGAAGCTGCCGTTCGATGAAGCGGCCGTCGTGAGTTCGCTGATCGGGGGCGGCGGATGAGCGCTCGCTTCGAGAGCCACGAGGTGCGTCGGGCCCTCGGCCTGTCACGGGGCGACTCGGCCCGGCACTACTCGTCGGTGGCCATCGATTCGCGCGAGGTGGAGCGCGGCGGGCTGTTCGTCGCCCTGCCGGGGGAACGGGTCGACGGTGCCGACTTCGTGGGGCAGGCGGCACGACGCGGGGCCGCAGGGGCGATCGTTCCCGCCGGGCGTTCCTTCGACGTCGAGGGCCTCGAACTGTTCGCCGTTCCCGACACGCTCCGGGCGCTGGGCGACCTGGCGCGGTTCGCGCGCCGCCGGAGCGGAGCGCGGGTCACCGCCGTGACCGGCAGCTCGGGGAAGACGACGGTGAAGGAAATGCTCGCCCTCGCACTCGCCGAGCACGGCGACACCTGGGCCACCCCGGGCAACCTCAACAGCCTCACCGGGCTGCCGCTGACGATCCTGAGGGCCACGCCGGGCGCCGACTACTGGGTGCTCGAAATGGGCAGCAACGCCCCCGGCGAAATCTCGCGCCTTACCGCGATCGCCGAACCCGACGATGCCGTCGTGACCACGGTCGGGCAGGCCCACCTCGAGGGGTTCGGCGACGTCGACGGTATCCTGCGCGAGAAACTGTCCCTGGTGCGGGGCGCACAGCCGGCGGGTCGGGTCGTGGTCGGCGACGTGCCGCCGATGTTGCCGGCGGCCGCCCGTCGGATCCGGGACGACGTGATCGTGGCGGGCCTCGAGGAGACCTCCGACTTCCGGCCCGAGCGCTTCGAGACCGGCGCCGAGAGTGTGCGCTTCGACCAGGGTGGCGTTACCTACGCCCTGCAGGTGGGCGGCGAGCACCATCTTCGTGACGCCGTCATCGCCGCGGCGCTGGCCACCGCGGTCGGCGCTTCGGGCGAGGCAACCGCGAGGGGCCTGTCACGCTATCGACCGGTAGGGATGCGCGGCGCCGTCGTGCGCGCCGGCGAGCTGACGATCGTCGCGGACTGCTACAACGCGAACCCCGAGTCGTTCGAAGCCGCGATCCGGTTCTGCGAAACGTCGTTTCCGGGCCGGCCTCGCAGTGCCGTCGTGGGTTCGATGCTCGAGCTCGGGCTCGACGCTCCGGCGGCGCATCGCGCGATCGCGAAGCGCCTCGTCGAGGCGGGGTTCGGGCGCCTGTTTCCCCTGGGGGAATTTCGCGCGGCGTTCGGTGACGCCGTGTCCGAGACGTCGATGGCCGAGGATGCCGTGTACGTCTCCGCCGCGGACACCGTGGAGGCGGTGGTCGAGGAGCTCCTGTCGGGGGCGGCGCCCGGCGAGGTCGTGCTCGTCAAGGCGTCGCGCGGCGAACGGCTCGAACGTGTCGTCGAATCGCTGGTCGCCAGGGCGAACGGCGAGGCCGCCTGATGCTCTATCATCTCCTGTTCCCGCTGGCCGACCGGCACATCATCTTCAACGTGTTCCAGTACATCTCGTTTCGGGCCGCCGGTGCGATGGTCACGGCGCTGCTCGTGGCGTTCGTCGCCGGCCCCCCGGTGATCCGGCGCCTGGAGGCGTACAACATCGGCCAGGTCGTTCGCGTCGAAGGGCCGCGCACGCACCACCACAAGGCCGGGACTCCGACGATGGGCGGGATCATCATCCTGGTATCCATCGTCGTGTCGACCCTGCTGTGGGCGCCGCTCGATCGCTGGTACATTCACGCCGCGCTCGCGATGACGATCGTCACGGGCCTGATCGGCTTCACGGACGACTACCTGAAGGTCGTGCGGCACGAGTCGCGAGGCCTGATCGCACGCCACAAGCTCATCTGGCAGTTCGTGGCGGGTCTCTCGTTCGGGCTCCTTCTGCTCTGGCTTCCGCTCCCCGGCGGCGACGTGACGCACCGGATGGTACCGTTCCTGAAGAACGTCGAGCTCGTGCTCCTGCCCTTCTTCTTTCCGCTGTTCATCGCCATCGTCGTGGCCGGGTTCTCGAACGCGGTGAACCTCACCGACGGCCTCGACGGCCTGGCGGCTGGCCTGTCCGCGATCGCCGCCCTCGCGATGGCGTTGTTCGCCTACGTGATGGGCCGCATCGACACCTCGTACTATCTCGGCCTTCCGTACCTGCCGGGTGCGGGCGAGCTGACGGTGTTCTGCGTCTCGGTCGCCGGCGCGGCGATCGGCTTCCTGTGGTACAACGCACCCCCGGCCAGTGTGTTCATGGGCGACACGGGAGCCCTCGGGCTCGGTGGTGCAATCGGAACGGTCGCCGTGTTGCTCAAGTCCGAACTGCTCCTGGTGGTCGTCGGTGGAATGTTCGTCCTGGAGGCTCTTTCTGTGCTGATTCAAACCACGACGTTCAAGATCACTCGCAAGCGCACGGGAACCGGACGGCGCGTGTTCCGCATGGCCCCGCTGCACCACCACTTCGAGCAGCTCGGGTGGCCGGAGACGCGCGTCGTGATCCGCTTCTACATTCTCGGAATCATGTTCGCCCTCGTCGCGCTCGCGACACTGAAGGTCCGATGATCGAGCGCGAGATGCCGTTCCGGTCAGGTGCGAAGGTGAGCGTCCTCGGGCTCGGCGTGTCGGGCACGGCGGCGGCGCGACTCGCGGCGCGCCGCGAGGCCGAGGTGTACGCCAGCGACGCGTTCGCCGGCGTCGAGCAGAGCGCCGCCGCCGAGGCGCTCCGTTCCGAAGGAATCGACGCCGAGGCGGGCAGGCACGACATGGACCGCATCCTCGCGTCCGACCTGGTCGTCGTCAGCCCCGGCATCAGCCCGTTCTCCGAGGTGCGGCAGGAGATCTCGGCGGCCGGCATCCGCACGATCGCGGAGGTCGAGCTGGCATACGGCGCCCTGCGGAGCCGGGTGATCGGAATCACGGGCACGAACGGAAAGACGACGACCACACAGCTCGCCGCCGACGTGCTGGAGGCGAGCGGGACATCGGCCGTGGCGGGCGGCAACATCGGCCGGCCCCTGTCGTGGACGGCGATCGAAGACGAGCAGCCCGACTGGGTGGTGGTCGAGCTGAGCAGTTTCCAGCTCGCCGACCTCGAGAGCTTTCGGATGGACATCGGCGCGATGCTGAATCTCGCTCCCGACCACCTCGACCGGTACCGAGACCTGCAGGCCTACTACGCCGACAAGCAGCGCCTGTTCAGCGCCGGCGGGCCCGAGACGAGCTGGGTGCTGAACGCCGACGACGAGAGCGTCCTCGATCTCGCGGCCGGAGCGCCCGGAGCCGGCACGTATGCGTTCTCCACCGAGCACGAAGTCGAGCGCGGCGCCTGGCTGGCGACAGACGGAATCCTCCGGGCGCGCATCGAATCGGGAACGACGGAGGACTGGCTGGCGGAGGCGGAGTTTCCGCTGATCGGCCGGCACAACGTCGCCAACGCTCTCGCGGCGGGGCTGGTGGCCCGCCTGGCGGGCTGCGCGGCCGATGCCGTCGGTCCGGGCCTGCGCCAGGGGCGGGGCCTGCCGCACCGGCTCGAAGAGGTCGGCACCTACGGCGATGTCCTGTGGCTCAACGACTCGAAAGCCACGAACGTGGCGGCCTCGCGAGCCGCCGTGCAGTCGTTCGACCGTCCGATCATCCTGCTGCTGGGCGGACGTCACAAAGGCGAGTCGTACTCGTCGATCGCCGAGGCGGCGGAGGATCGCCTTCGCGCGATCGTCGCGTTCGGCGAAGCGGCACCCCGAATCGTCGGCGAGCTGGAGAACGCGGCGCCCAGGGTCTCGGTCGAGAACGGTATGGAGGCTGCCGTGCGTGCGGCGGCGCGTCATGCGGAACCCGGCGACGTCGTGCTGTTCTCTCCCGCCTGTTCGAGCTTCGACATGTATCCGAACTACGAGGTTCGTGGCGAGGCCTTCACGCGGGCCGTGCGAACCCTGGCCGAGGCCGATCTGTCGTGAGCGCGGTGAGTGGCACCCGCGGATCGGCCTTCGGGCTGCGAGGTTTTCCGGTGCGCCCGAGCTCGGGTGCCACCGTGCCCGGTCGCGCCCTGCTCGGACTGACTCTGGTGCTCGTCGTGTTCGGGTTGCTGTCGGTCTACAGCGCCGGCGCCTACGTGGCGCACACGCGCGGGCTGCAGGACGGGCACTTCCTGTTCGGACAGGCGAGCCGTGCCGCCGTCGGTCTCGTGGCGCTGTTTGCCGCGAGCCTTGTCGACTACCGGTTGTACCAGAAGCTCGCGTGGCCGATTCTCGCCGTCGCGACGGCGCTGCTGGTGCCCCTCGTGCTGCCCGGCACCGAGGCCATCGCGCCGGAGTGGAACGGGGCTCGCCGCTGGCTTACCCTCGGGATTACCGTCCAGCCCTCCGACCTCGCAAAGCTCGCCGTCGTGATCTGGACGGCCGCGATCTGCGTGAAGAAGCAGGACCAGCTGCACGATTTTCGTGAAGGACTTCTGCCGATTCTCCTCGTGGTCGGCGCCGTTTCGGGGCTCGTCCTGCTCGAGCCTCATTTCTCGGCGGCCCTGTGGATCGCCGCGCTCGCTGGCGTCGTCCTGTTCGTGGCCGGTGCGCGGCTGACCCACTTCGCGCTCGGGCTGGCCGTCGTCGTCCCACTCGGCCTCGTGGCGGCGCTCGCCTCGGAGTATCGGCGGGCACGAATCGGCGCGTTCATCTCGACATTCGTCGATCCGTCGTCGGTCGCGGCGACCAGCGGCTATCAGCTTCGGCAGTCGTTGATCGCCATCGGCTCGGGAGGCCTCACCGGTGTCGGGTTCGGGCGCAGCAGCCTGAAGATGGAGTTTCTGCCCGAACCCCAGAACGACTTCATCTTTTCGATCATCGCCGAAGAATGGGGCTTCATCGGCGCCGTCCTGCTCATCGTGTTGTTCGTCGCCTGGACGCTGATCGGCCTGCGAATCGCGCGCGGCGCCCCCGACATGTACGGGCGCCTGCTGGCCGTCGGCATCACGGCCCTGGTTGCGCTGTCCGCCTTTGCCCACATGGGTGTGGCGCTCGGCCTGTTGCCCACGACTGGCGTCAACCTGCCGTTCATCAGCGCCGGTGGCACGAATCTCGTGCTGACGCTGGCGGCGACGGGCATCCTGCTGAACGTGTCGACCGCATGGAGACACTGAGCCATGGCGTCCCGGATCCTGATCGCGGGTGGCGGCACGGGAGGCCACCTCGTCCCGGCCCTGAATCTGGCAGCGGCGCTGCGGAGGGCCGAGCCGGCCTGCGAGCTGCTGCTGGTGGGCGCGGAACGCGGAATCGAGAGCCGCGTCCTGCCGAACAGCGGCTTCGCCTACCAGCTCCTGCCGATGCAGCCCCTGGCGCGCCGCCGTCCTTGGCGCAACTGGCAGCTGCTGACCAGCACCCCGGCCGTGTTCCGCGGCGTCAGCGCGATCTTCCGGAATTTTCGGCCCGACGTCGCGGTCGGAACGGGGGGCTACGCGGCGGCGCCGGCACTCGCCTACGCGATCGCGGCTCGACGGCCCACGGCCCTGCAGGAGCAGAATGCATGGCCCGGGCTGGTCACGCGCCTGCTGGCCCCCCATGTCGACCAGGTGCACCTGGGCTACCCCGAGGCGGCCTCCCGCTTGAAGCCAGGACGGGAAACGGAGATCCACGCGCATGGGAACCCGGTCGCGCTGCCGGCCTCCGCGGACGCGGCCTCTTCGAAATCTCACGAGTTCGATTGGCCGGCGGGGAAGATCGTGCTCGTAACCGGCGGCAGCCAGGGAGCGCGGGCGCTGAACGAGATGCTGCTGCGCGACCTGTCGGCCACCGGGGCATGGCCGAGCGCGACGACCCTCGTCTGGATCACCGGTCCTGCGCACGAAGAAGCGGTGACGTCGGCCGTTCGGAGCACTCCGTGGGCCGACCGAATCCGCGTCGTTCCCTGGATCGACGGCCTCGGTGCGCAGCTCGATCGAGTCGACCTCGCGATCGCTCGCGCCGGTGCGATGTTCTCGGCCGAGCTGGCGGCCGTCGGGGTGCCCGCCCTGCTGGTTCCGCTACCGAGCGCCGCCGGCGATCACCAGCGCCACAACGCCCGGGCTCTCGAGGACGCGGGCGCGGCCCTGGTGTTCGAGCAGGGAAATACGGCCCCGGGTGCGCTGTGGGCGGCCGTCGTCGAGGTCCTCGGCGCTCCGGCGAAGCACCAGGCGATGGCGAACCGAATGGCGGAGCGCGGGCGTCCCGACGCGGCCGATCGGATCGTCGCCGACCTGCTCGCACTCGCCGCGCGGGGCAGGGGAGGGTCGCATGCCGATGACTGAGCCGCGACTCGCGCGTCCGTCCGATCTCCCGCCCGCCGGCGGTTCGGTGTTTTTCCTCGGCCTCGCGGGCGCGGGAATGCGTGCCCTCGTGCCGGCCCTGATGGCTCGCGGGTGCACAGTGGCCGGTTCGGATCGGGAGATCGCCGCGGCGGCCGACCTCGAGGCCCTCGGCGTCGACGTGCATCGGGAGACCGAGCTCGAGCCGGTACGCGCGGCAGACCTGGTGATCTACAGTTCGGCCCTGCCGGAGGATCATCCGGCCCTGGCCGCGGCGCGCGCGGCCGGCGTACCCACTTTGAAGCGCGCGCGCGCCCTCGGGGCGCTGGTCAACGACCGACGGCTGGCCGCCGTGGCGGGTACGCACGGCAAGACGACGGTCACGACGATGCTGGCCGTGGCCGTGGAACGGGCGGGGCTGGACCCGCTTGCGTTCGTCGGCGGACGGGTGGGCAGCTGGGGCGGCAACTCGCGGATCGGCGCGGGGAACCTCGCGGTGGTGGAGGCCGACGAGTACGACCGTTCGTTTCTCGAACTCGACCCCGATCTGGCCATCGTGACATCCGTCGAGCCCGAACACCTCGACACCTACGGAGACGCGGCCTCGCTGGAGGCGGCGTTCGTAGAGTTCGTGTCTCGGGCCGCGCGGGTTCTCCTGTGCGCCGACGACGAGGGCGCGCTCCGGCTCGCCCCTTCCGTCCGGTCGCCGGCGGAAGTACGGACGTATGGCTTCGCCGCCGAGTCGACGTGGCGGCTCGAGGTTCTCGACGCCGGACGAGCCGGCCAGTCGTGCCGCCTGCATGGTCCGGACGAGGCCGTTCCGTTTCGGGTCGGGGCGCCCGGCGCGCACAACGCCCAGAACGCGGCCGCCGCCCTGGCCGCCGCCATCTGGCTCGGCGCCGACCGGGCCGCCCTGGCGACGGCCCTCGAAGACTTCCGGGGCGCGGATCGGCGCCTCCAGGTGCTGCACGAGGACGCGGACCTCGTCGTGGTCGACGACTACGCGCACCATCCGACGGAGGTGCGCGCGGGAATGGAGGCGCTTCGTTCGGCCTGGCCGGGTCGCCGGCTCATCGTCGTGTTCCAGCCGCACCTCTACACGCGAACGCGGGACCAGGCCGCCGGGTTCGCCGACGCCCTGGCCCGTGCCGACCGGGCCCTCGTGCTGCCGATCTATCCGGCCCGCGAAGCGCCGATCGCGGGGGTCACGCGTGAACTCATCCTCGGAGCGCGGCGGGGTCTCGAACCGCTCGAGCCCGACCAGGTCGACGGTCTCGTGCGGGTCGACCGACCCAGCGTGCTCGCGTTCATGGGGGCGGGCGACGTGACCAGACTCGCTCACGACGCGGCACGGGCCGCGCATGCCGGACACCCCGATGCATTGGGAGGCTGACGTGCGACTCGCCGAGCACACCCGTTACCGGATCGGCGGTCCGACGCCAGCCCTCGGGCACGCCGAGGGCCGGGCCGCGCTGATCGAGGCGCTCGCCGGCCTGGCGGGCGCCCCGTATCGCGTGCTCGGACGCGGGGCGAACCTGCTGGTGTCGGATGGCGGCGTGGCCGAGCGGGTGCTCGTCCTGGCGGGGGAGTTCGGCGCCCTGCGCGTGGAGGACGATCACCTCGAGGCCGGTGGGGCCGCGGGCCTTCCGGCCCTGGTCGGCGAGGCGCGGCGGGCCGCGTTCGAGGGCTGGAGCTTTCTCGAGGCGGTGCCCGGCAGCGTCGGCGGGGGATTGCGCATGAACGCCGGCTCGGTGGAGGTCGGGCTCTGGGACTGCGTGGAGTGGGCCGAGGCGATCACACCGGCCGGCGAAACGGTGCGTCTGACTCCGGCCGAGGCGCGTCCGGCCTACCGCACGGTCGACGTGCCGGAGCCGTGGATCTTCGTCGCCGCGCGCTTCGCCGCGACGATCGGCGACGCGGAAGACGTCGAGAAGGAGCACTTCGCGCGCCGCCGCGCGAAGGTCGAGGCCCAGGTCTACGATCTCCCGTCCTGCGGCTCGATCTGGAGGAATCCCGGCGCGCCGTGGACCGGCGCCTGGCAGCTCGTCGATCGGGTCGGCATGCGCGGGGCGCGGCGAGGCGATGCCCAGATCGCCGAACGGCATGCCAACTTCATCGCCAATCTCGGTGAAGCCACGGCGGCCGACGTCTGGTGGCTGATGGCGGAAACCCGGCGCCGGGTGCACGAAGAAACGGGCGTCCTGCTGTCGCCGGAGATCCGGCTGTGGGGGTTCTCCGCCGACGAGCTGGCCGCCGTGGGCGCGCCCGACGCGGCGGGGTCCGGAGAGGGAGGGGCGACGTGAACCGGCGCCTGCGGAGCCGCCTGCTGGTGGTCGTCACGGCCGGCACCATCGGGGTGCTGAGCCCGGTCTGGGGACCCGTGGCCCTTCGAAACGTGCCGATCTTCGGCGTCGAGGACGTGCGGGTCCGCGGGGCGCACTTCGTGCCCGCCGAACAGATCCGCGCTCTCGCGGCGTTCGGGCCGGAGGCGTCGGTATGGGACGACATGCGGCCGATCGAGAACCGCCTGGCCGAGCATCCGCTCCTCCTCGAGGCCAGCGTGCGGCGGGCCGGTATCCACCGCGTCGACGTCGTGATCCGTGAGGTGCAACCGGTGGCGTTCGTCTCGACCCCCGAGCTCGTCCCGGTGGATGCGGCGGGACGGGCCCTCGCCCTCGATCCGGCCGGCAGCGCCCTCGATCTGCCGATACTCGTCGGCGCCGACGTAACAGACGGCCGTGTCGAGCCCGAGGCGGCGCGCCTGGCACTCGAGGTACTCGACCAGGTGAGTGCCCTCGACTCGGCGTTCACGCGCCGCATCTCCGAGATCCGTCCGCTGCGGGGCACGTCGGTCGAATTCCTGCTGCTCCCGGGCAGTCCGCTCGATCGGGTCGTGCTGCCGATTCGTGACGCCGCCGCCGCCTTCCTGCGAGTCGGCAGCGCCGTCAGCCTGGCGGAGGCACGCGGGCCCGTGCGCGAGGCCGACGCGCGATACGAGAACGAAGTGGTGATCCGCATGGGGAGGAGCCAATGATCGGCGGATCGCGCTACATCGTCGGCCTGGACGTCGGCTCGACGAAGACCTGCGCGGTGATCCTCGACCCGGGTGCCGCGTTTGCCGAACAGGAGCGGCCCGAGGTCATCGGGGTCGGGCACGCGCCTACCGAGGGCGTTCGGCAACGCTCGGTGGCCAACATCGAGGCGGCGACCGAGTCGATCCGGACGGCCCTG
Organism: Gemmatimonadota bacterium; assembly: GCA_035464655.1. Classification (GTDB taxonomy): domain Bacteria; phylum Gemmatimonadota; class Gemmatimonadetes; order Palauibacterales; family Palauibacteraceae; genus JARFPW01. The sequence continues at coordinate 20,348 of DATHRZ010000012.1, read as the reverse complement.
CGCGAGGCCGAGGACATGGCGGGTGTCGAGGCGCAGACCGTATTCGCCGGCGTCGGCGGGAACCACATCGTGATCGACCGCTCGGTGGGCGTCGTGGCGATCTCGGGGCGCGAGATCATGCCGCGCGACATCGAGAACGTCCACGAGGTGGCCCAGGCGGTCGTGCTGCCGCCCGACCGCGAGATCCTACACGCGATTCCACAGGACTACATCGTCGACGGCCGGGCGGGCATCCAGGACCCGACGGGTATGGAGGCGACCCGTCTCGAGTCGGAGGTCAGCGTGATCTCGGCCGACAGCGCCGCCTGTCAGAACCTACGCAAGGCGATCGACCGGGCCGGCTACCGGATCGAAGAGCTGGTTCTCACGCCGCTCGCCAGCAGCCTGTCAGTGCTCACCGAGGCGGGCCGCGTCGCCGGCACCGTGCTCGTCGAGATCGGGGGCGGCTCGACCGAGATCCTCGCGTTCAAGGACGAGCGCCTGCGGCTCGCGCGCACCCTGCCGTGGGGCGCCGCGACCGTCACCCGGGACATCGCCAGGGGACTCGGCGTTCCCGAGGCGGAGGCCGAGACGCTGAAGGCGCTCTACGGCAGCGCACAGACCCGGCGGGTGGACGCGGCCGAGAAGTTCGAGATCTCGGGCCCGACGCCCGCCGGCCGGCGCGAGGTCTCGCGCGAGTTGCTCGCCCACATCATCGAACAGCGACTCGACGAGATTCTCGGGCTCGTGTTCGAGGAGCTCGACACGCACGGCCTGATCGACGAGCTGCCCGGGGGGGTCGTGCTGACGGGCGGCGGCGTCGAGCTCGACGGGGTCATCGAGCTCGCCCAGGAGGTCCTCAATCTGCCGGTGGCGCGCGGACTCCCCGGAGCCGGTCTCGACGGTGTCGTCGAGGCCGTGCGCCGGCCGGAGTGCGCGGCGGCGGTCGGTTTGGCCCTGTACGGACGGCATCGGCGGCTCGACAACGGCGGGAGCGCGGTCGCGCGCACCCTGAGCCGGGTCGGCGGCTGGATCCGCGAATTTTTCTAGATGAAACGCACGCAGCAGGTGGAAAACCATCCACAACAGGAGGGACAGATGGTCTTCGAATTCGACGAGGGCGTGAGCAGCAATGCCCGCATGAAGGTCGTAGGCGTCGGGGGCGCGGGCGGCAACGCCGTGAACCGGATGATCGCCGAGAATCTCGACGGGGTGGAGTTCGTCGCGATCAACACCGATGCGCAGGCGCTCAAGGAATGTGACGCGCACGTGAAAATCCAGATCGGTCGCAAGTTGACGCGCGGCCTCGGTGCCGGTGCGCGGCCGGAGGTCGGTCGGCAGGCGATGGCCGAGAACGAGGAGGAGGTGCGCCAGGCCCTCGAAGGCGCCGATCTCGTGTTCGTCACCGCCGGGATGGGCGGAGGCACGGGGACCGGCGCGGCGCCGCGGGTCGGGCAGATTGCAAGTGAACTCGGCGCCCTGGTGATCGCGATCGTGTCGCGCCCGTTCCAGTTCGAGGGCCGGAAGCGGATGCGTCACGCCGACCTCGGACTGCGTGATCTGCGCCGGTCGGTCGACACGATGATCGTCGTGCCGAACGAGAAGCTGCTGTCGGTGGTCGGAAAGGGAACGACCTTCCGGGACGCCCTGAAGAAGGCCGACGAGGTACTTCTGCACGCTACGCAGGGAATCAGCGACCTGATCAGCGTTACGGGGGACGTGAACGTCGACTTCGCCGACGTTCGTACCGTGATGTCGAACCGGGGCGCCGCCCTCATGGGCACGGGCGAGGCGACGGGCGAGGAACGGGCCGTCGAGGCCGCGCAGCAGGCCATTTGCTCCCCGCTGCTCGACAGCGTATCGATACTCGGCGCTACGGGCGTGCTCGTGAACATCTCCGGTGGCTCCGACCTTGCAATCGATGAAGTCACGACGATCAACTCGATCGTCCAGGAAGCCGTGGGCGACGACGCGGAGATGATCTTCGGCGCCGTTCACGATCCGGAACTAGACGGACACGTTCGGGTCACGGTCATCGCGACCGGCTTCGGGGCGGAGGTCGAAGAGGAAGAGCCGGTTCCGACCCTCAAGGTCGTGCCGGCGACGACGCCGCCGGCGAAGGCGAACAACCCGGACGACGGACCGCGGCTGATGCCCTCGGGTACGAGGACGCCGGCTCCGGAAATCGGCAAAAAGACGAGTTCCTTCGCCTTCGAGACGACGGCTGTCGGGCGGGCTCCACTGGAGGATCTGGAGATTCCGACCTTCATCCGGCGTCAGATGGACTGACGGGCGCGGTCCGACCGACGGGCGAGACCCGCGAGACCGAGGAGACAGGACGAGGTGATCGAAACGGAACGGGACGGCGGAACGTTCATGATGCGCAGGGTGCTGGCGACCGGGGCCGGGGCCCTGGGCCTGTTCTGGCTGGCCGCGTCATCGCTGGGTGGAGCCGCGGAAACCCCGCCGGTAAGGCAAGTGGTCGTCCCCGTGCCCCCGCCGCCCGTCACGGTCTACGATACTCTCGACAGCGGTGAAACCCTGGCCGAGCTGCTGGTCGACAACGGGTTCGACCCGCCCGCAGCCTACGCCTTCACGCAGGTCGTGCGCGAGGTGAAGAGCCCGCGTCGCCTGCAGGCCGGCATGGTGGCCCGGTTCTCTGGCCGCCCCGAGCAGCCGCCCGAGACGGTGCATCTGCTCGTCAACCCGGATTCCCTCGTCGAACTGTCGGCCGGCGACGAGGGGTGGGCGGCCCGCGTGCACGAGGTCCCGGTGGTGATCGACACGATCCGCTTTGCCGGCCTGATCGAATCGAGCCTGTGGTTCGCGAGCCTGTCGGGCGACGTCGATCGCATGGGCGAGAACGAGTTCAAGGAGTACGTCTTCCACCTGGCAGACGTGTTCATGTGGAAGATCGACTTCACGCGGGATATTCGGCGGGGCGACGCGTTTCGCGTGGCCGTTGAGCGCGAGCGCCGGCCCGACGGCAGCGTGCGCGAGCGGAAGTTCCTCGTGGTCGAGCTGATGAACCGCGGCAAGCGCCTGCAGGCGATCCCGTTCACCCGCCCCGACGGGAACCGGGAGTACTTCGACTTCAACGGCGATGCGATGCGGGGGTCGTTCCTGCGCTACCCGGTCGACTTCCGAATCACGAGCAGCTTCTCGTCGCGACGCTATCATCCCGTGCTCAAGGTCCGCCGGGCGCACCTCGGTACCGACTACGGGGCGCCCTACGGTACCCCGGTAAAGGCGACCGCGGCAGGCACAGTCACGCGCGCCGGTACGTGGGGCGGTTACGGACGCATGGTCGAGGTGCGGCACGCGAAGGGGATCACGACGCGTTACGCCCACCTCAGCTCGATCGGTGTTCGGGTGGGGCAGCCCGTGGACCAGGGCGAGGTAATCGGGCGGGTCGGTGCGACGGGTCTCGCGACCGGGGCGCACCTGCACTACGAGTTCCTGCAGGGCGGTCGACACCGGAATCCGGCGAGCATCGACCTGCCGTCCGCGCCCGCGCTCGAGCAGGAATACATGGCGGAGTTCAACGCTTCGAGGGACCGGGCGCTCGGCTTGCTCGACGGGTTCGACCTCCCGGCCATACCGATCGAGGAGCCGGTGATCGCCCGGGTAGCCGACTGAGTCGACGCCGGACGTGGCAGCGGGCGGCCTGATTCCCGTCGTACTCGCGGCGCTCGTGGGCGCCGCGGTGAGCTGGTGGGCGTACGCCAGGCTCGAAGAGCCGGTTCCCGGCCGCGCCGGCCCTGCCATACTGCGCGGATGCGCGCTCTTCCTGCTGCTCGCCGGCTGGTGGCTTCCCTCCCCGTTCTCCGGTGCCGGCGGCGACCGACCGACCACCGCCCTTCTCGTCGATCGATCCCTCAGCATGTCCCTGCCGGCTTCCCCGGGCGGCATGTCACGGGCCGACTCCACGGCGCTCCTTGCCCGTGACATCGAACGGGAAACGACGGTGTGGTTCGGCGATTCGGCACGCGCCGCGGCCGAAGACCACGGCGCCGGCCCGGCGGATGTGGCGAGTCGCGTCGTGCCGGCTCTCGAAGCGGCGCGCGCGGCCGGTGCCGACCGTGTCGTGCTCCTCACCGACGGAGAGCTCGACGACCGCGAGGAGGCCCGCCCGGTAGCGCGCAGACTCGGCCTCACCGTCCGCGAAGTGCGGGTGGCGGAGCGTCCGGCCAGGCTCGCCATCCGCGGCGTCGACGCGCCGGCCGCCGCCGAGGCCGGCGATACGATCCGCCTCGTCGTCGAAGTTGCAGGGATCGGCGACACGAGGCTTGCCGATTCCGCGTCGCTCTCGGTGACGGGCCCCGACGGGGCCCGGTCGATCGTCGGCTTCGAGGCGCCGACGCCCGGTCGAACCCGCCGCGTGCCGGTAGGCGTCGTGGCGCTCGAAGGGGGGGGCGACGCCTGGCGGGCGTACGACATCCGGCTCGAACCCGATGCGGATCCCCTCGGCCCCGGTCCACGCCATCGCGTGTGGATCGAGATCGTACCGACGGCCGCCGGCGCCGTGATAGTGGCGGCCGATCCCGACTGGGAGCCGCACTACCTTCTGCCCGTGCTGGCGCGGTCCACCGCCGGGGGCGCGCGCGCGTGGCTGAGAGTGGGGCCCGATCGCTGGATTCGATCCGGTACGGAGCGCGTGCCGACGGGTGACGCCGACCGCGTCCGGCGCGACGCCGCACGGGCCGAGTTGCTGGTCGTACAGGGGACGCCGGGGGCCGGACCGGCGTGGCTCGACGCGCTGGCCGCCCGCCATCCGCGCGTGCTCTGGTTCGCCCGGGGCGCGGGCGTCGTGCCGGGCTCCGGGCTTCGCGTCGGGGGGCCGCAAGCGGGAGAATGGTATCCGGGAGGTCCGCTGCCGCCGAGCCCGATCGCCGGCTTCCTCGGCGGTCTCGATCATCCCGCGCTTCCCCCCGTCAGTCGCCTGTTCGACCTGCAGGGGCACGAATGGGCGCCCCTGGAGCTCCGGCGGAATCGCTCCGGCGCCGGACGGGCACCGATCGGTGCCGCACGCTCGGGGGACCGGCGGCGCGTGGTCGTCGCGGCCGAAGGCACGTGGCGCTGGGCGTCGCGCGGCGGGGAGGCGCGGCAGGCCTATCGCTCGCTGTTCGCCGGCCTCGCAAGCTGGCTGCTCGAGGCGCCTGAACGCCGTCCCGTCGAGCTGGCTCGAAGACGCCTGGCGGCCGGAGAACCCGTGAGCTGGAGAGTGGCGTCGGGGGTGAGCGACCTGCGGATCGCGATCCAGGATTCGGCCGGAACCGTGATCTGGGAAGACACGGCGGCGGCGCCCGGGGCCTCCCTCGCCGGACCGCCGGCCCCGGCGGGCTCCCACAGTTTCGTGGCCGAAGGCATCGCGGCCGGCGAGGCGTTCCGCACGGGTCGGCCGTTCGAGGTCGAGGGCGCCGAACGCGAGCTCCCGGCCCGACCGGTCGGGCGGGAGCTGGTGGGCACGACGGTCGGATCCGCGGGTGCCGCCGCCACGGGCGGACGGGCGATGTGGCCCTTCGTGCTCGCGGCCCTAATGTTGTGCGGAGAGTGGTACTGGCGGCGCAGGATCGGCCTGCGCTGAACGGTCGCGATCCCATCGCAACGGAGGCTGCATGACGGACCGGTTCCGCCCGGCGTCGGAGGGGCGGAAGAAGTCGCTGTGGCAGAAAATCGTCGACATCTCGCTCACCGACGTGTCGGTGCTGGTAAAAGGCGTCGACGAGGACGCGATCGAGAACCTCGAACGGGTGCTGCTCGAAGCCGACTTCGGCATAGACGCGACCCTCGAACTGGTCGAAGCGCTCGAGAGCGCGGCCCGTCGCGGAACGGTGAAGACGGAGAACGACTTGCGGGTCCTGCTGGGCGACGAGATCCGGGCCATGCTGAAGCGCGGAGCGAACGGAATAGAGGAGGACGAAGCGCCGGCGTCCCCCGGAGGTGCGCCGCGCGTCGTGCTGCTCGTCGGCGTCAACGGAACCGGAAAGACGACCACGGCGGCCCGTCTCGCCCATCGCGCGATCGAGGCGGGTGAGACGCCCCTGCTCGCGGCGACCGACACGTTCCGCAGCGGAGCCCAGGAGCAGCTTCGTCAGTGGGCCGATCGCCTCGGCGCGGCGTTCGTCGGCGGCAAGCCGGGCGGTGACCCGGCGGCGGTGGCCTGGGATGCCGCCGAGGCGGCGAAGGCGCGTGGCGTCGATCTGCTGATCGTCGACACGGCGGGCCGGCTGCACACGCAGGGCGGCCTGATGGCCGAGCTGCGGAAGATCGATCGGGTGCTCGAACGGGTCGTCCCCGGCACCCCGCACGAGCGGCTGCTGGTCGTCGACGCGACGGCGGGCCAGAACGTGGTCGCCCAGGCCCGGCAGTTCGGCGAGGCACTCGCGCTCGACGGACTCGTGCTCGCGAAGTTCGACAGCTCGGCGCGGGCGGGGACCGCCGTCGCCGTGGCTCGCGCGCTGGGTCTACCGGTGCGCTGGGTCGGCACCGGCGAGACGGCGGCCGATCTCGAGCCGTTCGACGCCGATCGGTACCTGGAGAAGCTGTTCGCTGAGGACTGAGACGATCGAGGGCGGGATGACGGCAGAGGGTCGGCTGGAAAAGTCGGTCCAGTACCTGAAGGGCGTCGGGCCCCGGCGTGCCGAGCGTTTCGCGAAGCTCGGCGTCGAGACCGCCCGCGACCTGCTGTACCACGTTCCCCATCGCTACGAGGACGCGACGACCGTGCGCGCCGCCGCTACGCTCCGGCCCGGCGACGACGCGACGGTGATCGGCCGCGTCGTCGCGCGGGGCGTCCTGCCGACGCGTGGCCGCCTGCGGATCTTCCGCGCGGTGCTGCGCGACCGCTCGGGCGTGATCGAGTGCGCCTGGCCCGGTCAGCCGTGGCTCGACCGGCAGATCCGCAAGGGAGATCTGCTGCTCGTCACGGGACAGGTGGGCTTCTACCACGGGCCCCAGCTTCGGCCGCGCGAGTTCACGGTACTGTCCGGCCGCGACGACGCCGACGACGGGAACGCGGGCGAGTCCGAGGGGCGGGTGTTTCCTGTCTACCCCGCCACGGAGGGGCTCGGGCATCGCCAGATCCGGACGATCGTGGACGACAATCTCGAGGTGCTGTTGCCCGAGCTGGCCGAGGCCGAGCCATTCCCGGCCGACTGGCGGGCCGAGCTGAAGCTTCCGGCGCTCGACGTGGCGATCCGTTCGCTGCATCAGCCGGCCGAGCTGACCGAGGTCGAGCCGGCGCGCCGGCGCCTGGCCTACGAGGAGCTGTTCTTTCTGCAGTTGCTGCACGCGCGGGCCCGGGCGGCCCGTCGCGCCGAGCCGGGGCTCGAGATGTCGGGATCGGCCCGGCTGTCGGACGTGTTCCTGGAACGGCTCCCGTTCGAGCTTACCGGTGCGCAGCGGCGGGTGTGGGACGAACTCGCCGCAGACATGGCGTCGCCGGCGCGGATGTACCGACTCCTGCACGGCGATGTCGGGAGCGGTAAGACGGCGGTGGCGGCCGCCGCGCTCCTCAAGGCCGTCGAGAACGGGGCCCAGGCCGTGCTCATGGCACCGACCGAGCTGCTGGCGGAACAGCACGCGGCGACCCTGCGAACCTGGTTCGAGCCGCTCGGGGTCGAGGTGACCCTGCTGACGGGCGCGCTCTCGGCATCCGCGCGCGAGGCCGCCCAGGCGGGTCTGCGATCGGGCGAGGTGCGGGTAGTCGTGGGGACGCAGGCGCTCATCCAGGAGGCCGTCGAGTTCCGACAGGCCGGGATCGTGGTGATCGACGAGCAGCACCGCTTCGGGGTCGACCAGCGTCGCGCCCTGGCCGAAACCGGCGGAACGGCCGACGTGCTCGTCATGTCGGCCACCCCGATTCCTCGATCGCTGGCACTGGCGCTGTACGGCGACCTGGACGTCAGCACGCTGGACGAGATGCCGCCGGGTCGCAAGCCGGTCGTGACCGCGCTGCGCGCCTACGGGGCACGCGCCGCGGCGCTCGACTGGCTCGAGGAACGCCTCGCCGAGGGCCGGCAGGCGTACGTCGTCTATCCGTTGATCGAGGAGTCCGACGCGATCGACGCGGCGGCGGCCACCGCCGGTGTCGACGAGCTCGCCGCGCGGTTTCCCGACCGGCGCGTCGAGTTGCTTCACGGCCGTATGTCAGCGGGCGAGCGGGACGAGATCATGCGGCCCTTTCTCGCCGGCGACGTCGATGTCCTGGTCGCGACGACTGTGATCGAGGTCGGAATCGACGTGCCCAACGCGACGGTCATGCTGATCGAACATGCCGAGCGCTTCGGCCTGGCCCAGCTGCATCAGCTGCGGGGCCGGGTGGGCCGCGGGTCGAACCAGAGCTGGTGCATCGCGTTTCACGGGGGAGAGCGACCCCCGGAACGCCTGCGAGCCTTCGCCGGTACGACCGACGGATTCCGGATTGCCGAAGAGGACCTGCGGCTACGCGGACAGGGCGACCTGTTCGGGCCCGAGCAGCACGGTGTTCCCGGGCTGCGCTTCGCCGACCTGGCCCGCGACCTCGATTTGCTCGAACACGCCCGACGCCGGGCCCGGGCGCTGGCGGAGGACGATCCGGAGCTCGGCCGACCGCCGAACCGCCGCTTCGCCCGCGTGATCGCCGAACGCTACGCGGAGCGCGAGCGGCGCTTCGGCATCGGCTAGAATCGGGTCCAGCGCGTTGACGCGTTCCACGCGGCCGGCGTAGCTTCGCGCCGGTACCACCTCATCGTCCCCGATACCCGACGGAGCTCATGAACAACATCGAAGTCCGCGACTTGGCGAGCCATCTCGGCGAAACCGTGAAACTGTGGGGCTGGGTCCGCCAGTTTCGGTCGAGCGGAAAGATTTCCTTCCTCGCCGTGCGCGACGGCACGGGCGACGTGCAGGTCGTGTGCGCCCGCAACGACATGGACGAGGCGTCGTGGGAAGCCGCCGGTTCGGTCGACTACGAGACGAGCCTCGAGATCGAGGGCGTGGTCAAGCAGGATCCACGATCGCCGGGCGGTGTCGAGATCGGTGCCACCCGCGTCCGGATCATCGGCCCCTCCTCGGACTATCCGATCCAGCCGAAGGAGCATGGAATCGACTTCCTGCTCAACCACCGCCACCTGTGGCTGCGGCATGCGAACCAGCGGGCGATCCTGCGCATACGCGACGAGATCGTGTTCGGGATTCGCGAGTTCTTCCACGAGCGCGACTTCACGCTGATCGACACGCCGATTCTCACGGGCTCGATCGGCGAGTCGGCGGGCACCCTGTTCGAGACCGAGTACTTCGACCTCGGAAAAGCCTACCTGGCCCAGACCGGGCAGTTGTACCTGGAGCCGGCAGCCGCGGCCCTCGGCCGGGTCTACTGCTTCGGACCGACCTTCCGCGCCGAGAAGTCGAAGACGCGCCGGCACCTCACCGAGTTCTGGATGGTCGAGCCCGAAGTCGCGTGGCTCGACAGCGAGGGGAACATGGCCCTCCAGGAGGAGTTCGTCGCGGCTATCGTCGCCCGAGTTCTCGACCGGCGGCGCGCCGAGCTCGACGAGCTGAAGCGCGACGTTTCGAAGCTCGAGGCGATCACTGCGCCATTCGACCGGATGAGCTACACCGAGGCGGTCGAAGCACTGCAGGGGCAGGGGAGCGACATCGAATGGGGGGCCGACCTCGGGGCCGAAGACGAGACGATTCTCACCGAGGGCCGGGCGAAGCCCCTGTTCGTCTACGACTATCCGAAGTCCGCCAAGGCGTTCTACATGAAGGAGAACCCCGACGACCCGCGGACGGTGAAGTGCAACGACCTGCTCGCCCCCGAGGGCTACGGCGAGATCATCGGCGGCAGCCAGCGCGAGGATGACCACGACCGCCTGCTGGCGCGGATCCGCGAGGAGAAGCTGCCGGAGGAAGCGTACGACTGGTACCTCGACGTGCGGCGCTACGGCACCTTTCCGCACAGCGGGTTCGGGCTGGGCGTCGAGCGCACGGTGAGCTGGATATGCGGGCTGTCACATCTGCGTGAAGCAATACCTTATCCGCGTATGATGAACCGACTTACCCCGTAATATATGATGTGATATCGAGATGATCGGGCCGTACGGCCTGCAACTTTCCTCCAACGTCTCCCGTACGATGTGGACGAAAGGAGGTCGCATCATGATCGAGTTTCTGTTTCTGGCCGCCGCCGGCGCCGGGATGGGGATCAGTTATATGAAGGTCCGCGATTTCGTCAGCGAACGGCTGCGGTTCGTGGACGCCGCTCAGAAGCGTTCGACGCCGTGGCTCGCCGGCGTCGCCTCGACCCTCGCGCTGTCGCCCGTGGTCGCGGTGCTGCCCGTGCTCGGCGCGGGAACCGCCATCGTGTTCGGCATCGTGGTCGGAACCGCCGTGCGGAAGGGGCAGCGCGAGGTCCGGCTGCTCAACCGGTAGCGCTCACTCGCCCCGCTTCACGTCGTCCCACATCCGGTCGAGGGTCTCGAGGTCGGCCGCCGTCATGTCGATGCCGGCGGCCCCGGAGCGCTCGGCCACCGCCCGGAAGCGCCGGGCGAATTTATCGGTGGCGGCGGCGAGCGCCGCCGCCGGATGCACGCCGGCCAGCCGGCACACGTTGATGGCGGCGAACAGGAGGTCGCCGGCTTCGTCGACGACGGCGGCGGACGGCGGCGGGCCGGCCGACGAGGGAGAGGCGGCCCGGCCGTCGACGACGGCATCGAGCTCGTCGATCTCTTCGCGCAGCTTGCCGAGTGCGCCGGCCACGTCGGGCCAGTCGAACCCGACGCCCGCCGCCCGTTCCTGCACCCGCAGGGCACGGCTCAGCGGCTCGAGGCCGTCCGGAACGCCGGCGAGCGGGTCGCGGCGCCGCCCGTTCCCGGCGTCGGCCCGCTCGGCCCGCTCGCCGGCTTTCATGCGCTCCCAGTCGGGTGCTTCGTCGGCATCGCCATACACGTGCGGGTGCCGGGCGACCATTTTGCGCTCGAGCTCGGCCACGACCTCCGCGGCCCCGAACGCCCGCCGCTCTTCGGCGAGGACGATCTGAAAGGCCAGGTTGAGCAGGAGGTCGCCGAGCTCGCCCGGAAGCTCGGCGTCGTCGGCCCGGCGCACGGCGTCGGCCACCTCGTTCGCCTCCTCGAGCAGGTAGGGCAGCAGCGAGTCGGGCGTCTGTCGCGCGTCCCAGTCGCAGTGCTCGCGCAGATAGCGGACGAGCGCGAGGGCCCGCCCGAGCCTATCGTCGGAGTCGACCGCCCGGTCCAGGTGGCGCCGTTCGTCGCCACGCGGATGTCTCGATTCGCTGGAAATCTGTTGCTCCTCCCTGTGAGGGCCGGTATACTAGCCCGCTTGGAAACCATGCCGACCGAACCGATGCGGCGCGCCTGGATGGAGGTCGACTGCCGCGCGTTGAGAGCCAACTACACCGCCATCGCCCAACGTATCCCCGCCGGCTGCCGGATGCTTCCCATGGTGAAAGCCGATGCGTACGGGACGGGGGCCGGGCTGGCGGTGCGGGCCCTCGGTCCGCTCGATCCGTACGGGTTCGGGGTGGCGACGCTGGACGAAGCCGTGCGGGTCCGCGAGGACGGTTGGGACGGTCGCGTCGTCGTGTTCACGCCGACCCTGCCGGCCGACCTCGAGGCGCTGCTGGCCGCCGGGTTCGAGCCCGTGGTCGGCAGCCCGGCGGCGCTCGCGACGTGCGCGGCCGCAGCGCGGGCCCGCGGCGCCGGGCTTCCCGTGCACCTCGAGATCGACACGGGAATGGGACGATTCGGCATCCCGTGGGACGAGGTCGCGCGCGTCGCGCCCCGGGTCGCTGCGATTCTCGGGGAGGGCGGCGCGACGCTCGCCTCTACGTTCACGCATTTTCACTCGGCCGAGGCGGACGAGGCCGCGACGCGTGAACAATGGCGGCGCCTGGGCGAATCGATCGGGGCCCTTCGGGCGGCGGGCGTCGACCCCGGGCTGTGCCATGCCGCGAACAGTGCGGCGGCAATGGAGTACTCCGGCGTGGCAGGTGATCTCGTCCGCCCGGGCGTCTGGCTGTATGGCGCCGAGGTCGTGGACCGGCGTCCGGCGCCGGTCGCGCACGTGCGGGCCCGGGTGCTCGAGGTGAGAGACGTGAAGCCGGGGAGTACGGTCAGCTATGGCGCCACCTGGACGGCGCCGGGTCGGGCGCGGCTGGCGACGCTGGGCATCGGCTACGCCGACGGTCTGCGTCGCTGCCTGACGGGCCGCGGACGGGCCCTGATTCACGGGCGCTCCGTTCCGACGCGCGGCGTCATCACGATGGACTCGACGGTGGTCGACGTGACCGGTCGCGACGACGTGGAGCCCGGGGACGTGGCGACCGTGCTCGGGCGCGACGGGGAAGCCGAGATCACGCCGGAGGAGTTGGCCGACGCGTGCGGGACGATCGCCTACGAGATCCTGACCGGGTGGAGTTCCCGGATACCGAGAATCGCAATCGACGGAGACGTGTGAGGATGAACGTGGAGCCGGACGAGAGCTGGACGCCCCTGCGGGAGGCTGCCGAAGCGGCCAGGCGGGCCGCCTATGCGCCGTACTCGCGCTTCCGGGTGGGTGCCGCCCTCGAGGCCTCAGATGGCCGCACGTACGCGGGCTGCAACGTCGAGAACGCGTCCTATCCGGTGACGATCTGTGCCGAGCGCGTCGCGCTCGGGGCCGCCGTCGCGGACGGCGCGACGGACTTCGAGCGACTCTACTTGTGCTCCGACGACGCACAGCCGGTGGCTCCCTGCGGAATGTGCCGCCAGGCCCTGGCGGAGTTCAGCCGCGAACTGCGGATCGTGAGTCGCGGAACCTCGGGCAGCGAAGCCGCATGGAGGCTTTCGGAGCTGCTGCCGGCCGCCTTCGATCTCCAGGCGGCGACCGGCGGAGACGCCGCGTGAGACGATCGCTCGCGCGACATCAGCGCGCCGTCGGATTGCTGCTCGCCGGACTGGGCGCAGCTTCGATCGGGGCCTGCACGGAGGACACGCTCACCGGCGTCGACCCCGACTCCGCCCCCGGCGCGGGCCAGGCGACGGTGGAGATCGAACTGTCGGCCACGGAGCTTCCGGCCTGGCGCGATACGACCTACACCGACTACGCGCTTGCGGCGACGAGCGCGAGCAAGTTCGTCGCTCAGACGGCCGACATCCGGGCGCGGATCCTCGCCCGATTCGGCACTCTCCCCGATTCCGTGTTCGTCGGTGGGGAACGCCTCGCCGTCGAGCGCTTCGAGTCGGGCCGCCTCCGCCTCGTCTTCGATACGACAGGCTCGGAGGTGCCGGAAGCCGGCGGCTCGGTCGAGGCGTACGCCCTGACCCGCGACTTCGTTACCCGGGAGGCGACCTGGTCGAACGCGGCGGACGGCGATCCGTGGACGGCACCGGGCGGGGACCTGGGAGAACTGCTGGGAGCCCTCGAGATCGAGGAACTCGCCGCCGATACCATGTTTCTTCCCCTGACCGTCGAGACGGACTCGCTCCTCCGGGCCTGGCGCGCGGCCGACGGCGGGACCGGGCTCGCCCTGCTGAGCCCCGTGGACGGCACCGTGCTGGCGGTCGAGCAGGTCGTTCTCGCGTTCGACGTGAAGCCGGTCGGGCGCGACACCCTGGTCGAGACGCTGCGCTCGCCGACGGCGAACACCTTCGTCTTCGATCCGCCGACGCCCGCGCCGGGAGCGGGTCTGCGCCTCGGCGGGCTTCCCGCGGCCCGCACCTACGTGAGCTTCGAGTTGCCGGAGTCGCTGAGCGGGGTGGAATTACGTGGCGCGCGAATCAACCGGGCCACTTTGCTGTTGACGTCGACGGGTACGCCGCCGGCGCCCTTCGCTACGACCGACACGCTGCTGGCGAGCATCTTCAGCCTGCTGTCGAACCCGTTCGAGTTCGGTCCGAAGACGCCGGTCGGCGTGAACACGTCGAATCCGGTGCAGATTTTGCCGGAGGACATGGAGGCCGGAGGCGATCTCCAGCTTTCCATCACTGCCCTGGTCCAGAACTGGGCGGCCTCCGATCCCGACTCGATGCCGGAACTCAACCTGGGAGTTCGGGTGCTGCCCGAAGGTGGGGGCCTGGCATACTGGGAGTTCGGCCATCGCGAAGATCCCGCGCGCGCTCCCCGCGTGCGCATCGTGTTCACGCCGTCCACCGGATTCGACCTGCCATGACGACGAGGAGATCTGGAATGCGGCGGCATACGGGGCGAGCGGTGGGCCGGGTAGTGATCGCGGTGGCCAGTGCAGGGCTGGCTCTGACGATGGGAGCGCCGCCGGCCGTCGCCCAGACGCCCGTCACGGCGCTCGGCCTGGGCGCGCCGGTATCGCCGATCGATGCCCGCTCCGCCGCGCTCGGCGGTACGGGGATCGGGTTCGAAACGGGCAGCGTATCGGCCCGGAACCCGGCCGACATCGCCCTGTACAGGCAGCCCGTCCTCGGGATCACCTACGCCCCGGAGGGGGTGTCGGTGAAAGGCGACGCGGGCAATGCCGACTCGGGCCGGAGTCGGATGGCCGTGCTCCGGGGCGCGATTCCGTTCGACGAGTGGGCGGCCGGAGTCGCCTTTGCGGCGGAGCTGGATCAGGACTGGCAGCTTTCCTTCGTCGACACTTTATCCGTCGAGGACGGCGCCTTCCCGTTCACGGAGCAGCGGAGCCAGGACGGTGGGCTCAGCTCGGTGAACTTCACCCTGGCGCGTCGTCTCGGCTCCGTGAGCCTGGGCGCGGAGTACGCGATTGTCACGGGGCGTCTGCAGCAGTCGTTCCGGCGGGACTTCGAACCGGCGATCGACGACCCGTCACGCTTCCTCGGATCGGTGTCGGGGATCACCGACTGGGAATACAGCGGCAGACGCTTCCGCTTCGGAGCCGCCGTCGGTCTGACGGACGACATCCATCTCGGCGGCGACGTGTCGCTCCAGGGCGCGCTCACCGCCGAGCGTGACACGATCGGTGCGGAGGGGTTGACGCGAAAGTTCGACATGCCCGCGGCTTTCGAGCTCGGCGCCAGCGCCAGGGTCTCCGAGCGCCTGATGCTCACCGGGGCCGGCGGCTGGACGGGCTGGTCGGGCGCCGAGGGTGGCTCGGACGACTTCGTCGCGTCGAACGTCGTGTGGGCCGGTATCGGCGCGGAGTTGACCGGTACGCGGCTCATGGGTGTCAACGTGCCGCTGCGGTTGGGCCTGCGCCGGACGGATCTTCCCTTCCACCCCCGGGGTCGCGACCAGCTATCGGAGCGCGCATTGACGATGGGGTTGGGGGTACGCGTGGCCGAAGAACAGGCCCGGGTCGACGTGGCGGTCGAGATCGGCTCCCGCGGAGATCTCGGAGGGTCCGGCGTGGAGGAGAGCTTTCAGCGCCTGTCGATCACGCTGGCGCTGTTCCAGAACTGATTCCGCCGGAGCCGCTCCAATCCTGCAGCGCGGACAACACCTCGGCCTCCATCACCGCGGGGCGGGTGACCGGCCAGTCGTGCCCATGTGGCAGCCAGCGTACGGCGTTCGCGTCCAGCCCCACGTCCTCGACGAAGCGGCCGTATTCCGACCGTCGGTACAGCTGGTCGAACCGTCCCAGGACGAGACGGATCGACGGCGCGCTCGGACGGAAAGCGTCGCCGAACTCGATATGGGTACAGGCGAGAGCCGGGAAGAGCTTCTCGGGCGCGGTCAGCGCCATGCCGACGTACTCGGCCAGGATCGCCAGCGCCCACCGAACGCCCCGGGCACCCTCGATACCGGCGATCTCGCGGAGCTGCAGACGCACGGCTCGCCAGATCTGCCCGACCCAGCCCAGGGGCAGCGGCAGCAGGGGCGAGAGCGCTACGGCCGGCGTGTCACCCTGCAGGGCGAGCAGGCCGCCGAGCGAGTGCCCGACTCGCGGCGCGCCCGGCGCCAGGCGGTCGGCGACGGCATCCACGCAGGCAAGGTAGCCCGTGTAGTCGAGTGGCAGCGACCGGTTCGAGCCGAACGAGAGGTCGGGGGCGACGACCGTGAAGTGATGGGCCAGGCGATCGAGTCCCGGTGCGTAGTGACGCGGGTGGACGCCCATCCCGGGCAGGAAGAGCAGGGACTCGGACGAGCGACCGCGAACCTCCACGGGAACGTCCATGTCATCGACCTGCACGCGCTCGATATGGGGCATCGAGCCACGCTAGCCCGGCCGCGACGGCGGCGCAATTGCGCGGTCCGGTGGCGGACCGCGACGGGCGGGCAGTAGGTTCGGCCCTGCGGGCGATGGTGATCGGTTGATCCGGCAGCGTATCGGGAGCACATGATGGCCCAACCACTCATAGAACTGAAACGCGGGACGCGGCGGCCCGATCCGGTGCTGCCGGCGACCCGACGGGCGTTCGTCGAGACGTACGGCTGCCAGATGAATCTCGGCGACGCCGAGCTGATGACCGGCGTGCTGGCGGAGCGCGGCTACGTGACGGTCGACCGGCCCGAGGCCGCCGACGTGATCATCGTGAACACCTGCGCCATCCGGGAGCACGCCGAACAGCGTGTGCGGGGCCGGATCGGCCAGTTGCAGCAGCATCGCAGCTCGAATCCCGACCTCGTCCTGGCGGTTACGGGCTGCATGGCGCAGCGCCTCGGCGGCGAGCTCCTCGAGGCCACCTCGGGTGTCGATCTCGTCGCGGGTCCGGACGCCTACCGCGACATCGGACGGCTGGTCGACGAGATCCGGTTCGGCGACCTGCCGCGCGGACAGCTCCTGCTCGCCCTCGATGCGGACGAAAACTACGAGGGACTCTCCGCCGTTCGGCACGAGGGGGTCACGGCGTGGGTGACCGTGCAGCGCGGCTGTGACCACCGCTGCACCTTCTGCATCGTTCCCTACGTTCGGGGTTCCGAGAAGAACCGGGCACCGGGGGCGGTCCTGGCCGAGGTCGAGAACGCCGTGGAGGCCGGATTCACCGAGGTCACGCTGCTCGGCCAGACCGTGAACTCATACCGTCACGAAGACTGGAACTTCGCGCACCTCCTGCGGGCCGTGGCTTGCGTCGAGGGGATCCGGCGGGTTCGCTTCACCTCGCCGCATCCCAACGACGTGACCGACGGACTGATCGAGGTCATGGCCTCCGAGCCGGCCGTGTGCGGACAGCTCCACCTGCCCGTGCAATCGGGTTCCGACCGTGTCCTCAAGCGGATGGTCCGCCGGTACACGGCCGGGTCGTTTCTCGAGACCGTCGACCGCGTGCGCGACGGGATTCCGGGCATCGCCCTAAGCACCGACGTGATCGTCGGGTTTCCGGGCGAGACGGAGCAAGACTTCGAGGCGACCCTCGAACTCATGCGCCGCGTGCGCTTCGACGACGCGTTCATGTACCGATATTCTCCGCGCGACGGGACTCCCGCCACCCGGCTTCCGGCCGACGATTTCATCGACGAAGAGGTGTCTGGCCGCCGGCTCGAGACGCTGATCGGCCTGCACAGGACGATTCAGCGCGAGATCGCCGAGTCCGAGGTCGGGCGGATCGAGGAAGTGCTGATCGAACGCGAGGCGCGCTCGGCCGGCGATTTGCTGGGACGGACGGAAGGCAACAAGGTCGTGGCGTTCGCCGGCGAGACGCGGAGAATCGGCGACTACGCGAAGGTATGCCTCGTGTCGACGTCGGGTTCGACGTTCCGGGGCGAGCTGGTGGCGTGAGCGGATTGCGGGAACGCCTTCTGGTCGGCGGCGCGCTCGCCGTGATCGCCGCGGCGTTCGCGTGGCTCAACGGCGGCGTGCGCGTCGTCGTCGACCTGGGTTTCGTGCGCTTCGACGCGGCGCCGCTTCCGATCGTCGTGTTCGTCGCGTTCCTGCTCGGGATGTTGACGCTGTTCCTGGCCAGCCTGAAGGCTGACCTTCGGATGCAGAGAATGCTGCGGCGCTATCGCGAGGCCCTGGGCCGCGATGCCGGGACACCGCTGGCCGCCGGCAACGAGCCCGGCGCCGATCCGGCAGGCAAAGAGACCTGACCACGGCGGCCACCGGCCGCGCCCCACGTACGCTGCCCGCTCCCGGGCCGCTGCTGACCCTGTCCGTCGTCTGCACGGTCGGGGTGACCGCCGGGCTCCACGCGCCCGCCGCGCTCGTCGCCCTGTGCGGTGCGGCCGGTGTGGCTGGAGCCGGTTGCCTCGCCATGGGGCGGGCGAGGGTCGTCGGATGCCTGTTCGCCGCACTCTCCCTCGGGGCCCTTCTGGGCGCGACGACGGGCGCGACGCACCGTGCGGCGTGCACCGCCGAATTGCGAACCGGCGACCCGGTGGTGGCGAGCGGAACCGTCGCCGGGCGTGTGGGAGCGGCCGGTCGAGGGCGGATTCGCGTGCGGCTGCGCGACGTCACGCTGTCGGCGAGCGAGGGGCACTGTCGTCTGCCGGGGCTGCTGGCGCGGGTCTCGGCGCCCGGCCGCCCCCCCGGTCCCGGAACCCGGGTTCGGGTGGAGGGTGAGTGGCTCCGATTCGAGTCGACGGGCCGATGGCTTCCCGCGCCGGGCCGTCGCGGCATGCTCACGGGCGGCGCGCTCGAGACGACGGACGTCGCCCGGGGGCCATGGCTGTTGCGCCTTCGCGCCCGGACGGCGGAGCGGCTGGCCGCCCGACTGGCGCCTGATGTCGCCCCGACGGCGCTTGCGCTGATCCTGGCCGAACGGGACGATATCGAACCCGCGTTGCGGCGCCGATTCGTCGACGCCGGCCTCGCCCACCTCCTGGCCATTTCCGGGATGCACGTCGGCCTGCTCGCGGCCGGCGCCGTCTGGCTGCTCGGGCTCGGGCTCGGAGTGCGGCGCAGGGTCTCGGTCGCCCTTGCACTGGTGACGTGTTACGTGTTGCTGATCGGCGCTCCGCCGGCGGCACGCCGGGCTTTGGCCGTGTTCGGGGGTTATGCCTGGGCGCGACACCGGGCCTGGCCAAGCCGTCCGGGGGAGCTTCTGGGCGGCGCCCTGCTCGCCGTCGTCGTCGCCGCGCCGGGCAGCGTGCTGGAGCCGGGCCTGCAGCTCTCGTTCGCCGGCGTGGCGGGCGTGATCCTCGGCGAACGGGCGGGGTCGACGCTGCGAGTCCGCCGGCGCGGCTGGAGAAAGCTGGCCGGGGCAGCCGGTGCCGGAGCGGGTGCCGTGCTCACGACGACGCCGCTCACGGCATTTCACTTCGGGCAGGCCGCGCCCGTGTCGCTGGTTTCCCACTTCGCCGGGGCACCACTGGTCGCCGTTGGTCTCGGCAGCCTGGCCGCGACGATCGCCCTCCCTGGCTGGCTCGTGGGTCCCGCCGCCGACCTCGCCACCGGTACCCTCCGAACCCTGCACGCCGTGGCCGAGTTGTTCGCGCGGCTGCCCGGCGGACACCGGACGGTAGCGGCGCCGCCGGTCGCCCTGTGGATTGCCTGGGTACTCGCCCTCGAGGCCGTCCGCCGGGTCGCCGCGCGCGGCGGTCCGCGGGCCGGCCTCGGACCGGCGCTGCTCGCCGTCGTAGCCGTGGTCGGAGGCCCGCTGGCGAGCGGAATGACCAGCGGGACCGCGCTTCTGTGCACCCTGAGCGTCGGCCAGGGAGACGCGGCGGTGCTGCGAACGAGTGCCGGTCGTTGGCTCGTGTTCGACGGTGGGCCGGCGTGGGGCGAATGGAATGCCGGTCGGTCGATCGTCCTCCCGTTCCTCAGGCGGCATGGGGCGCGCCGGGTCGAGCTCGGTATCCTCTCGCACCCCGATCTCGATCACCTCGGCGGTCTGCGCGGATTGCTCCCGGAAATTCACGTCGAGCGGGTTCTCGACACGGGCGATCCGGTGCCGAGTGCCGCCTACGCAGGATTCCTGGCGGAGGTGGACGCGGAGGGAGTACAGTGGCTGCCCGCCGGCGCCGGTGACCGCCTGCGCGTGGACGACGCCGTCGTGACGGTGCTCGGTCCCGTGGCGAGGCAGGGAGCCGCCGGAGAGCCGGCAAAGGGCGGCGAAGTGAACGCGACCAGCCTCTCGTTCCGGCTCACGGTCGGCGGCCGGTTCCGCTACCTGAATACGGGTGATGCCACGGTCGCCGAGGAGCAGGCTCTGCTCGCCGCCTGGCCGACCGACTCGCTGCGCGCCGACCTGTTGAAGGTGGGGCATCACGGCAGCCGAACGTCGAGCGATCCGGCCTTCCTGAAGGCCGTGGCCCCCCGGATCGCCGTCGTCTCCGCTGGGGCCGGCAACCGCTACGGTCACCCGCATCCCGAGGTGCTCGGCCGGCTCGAGGTGTCGGGCGTCGAACGGGTCTGGCGGACGGACCGTCACGGAACCCTGTGCGTCGAGGTCGCCCCGGACGGCCGCTGGCGAGTGCGGGGCGAAGGACCGTGGCGGAATCCGGGAGCTTGACGCGCCCCTCGCCGGGCTTCTACCGTCCGCTGGCCGGACGACCGGCACGATACGGGACCGAGCGAA
>DATHRZ010000011.1:0-48560 GCA_035464655.1 Gemmatimonadota bacterium | reverse complement strand
AACGGGCGCCCGTAGCTCAGCTGGACAGAGCACCGGCCTTCTAAGCCGGGGGTCGCAGGTTCGAGTCCTGCCGGGCGCGTCGCTGCGAAAGTATGCGCCCCCATCGTCTAACGGCCAGGACACCACTCTTTCAAGGTGGAGTTAGGGGTTCGATTCCCCTTGGGGGTATCTGGCAGCATCGCAGCGCCGGGCAGGACAGCGGGGCCGTAGCTCAGTTGGGAGAGCGCCTGAATGGCATTCAGGAGGTCAGGGGTTCGACTCCCCTCGGCTCCATGACGGACGAAGCACAGAGACGCGCCGCTAGCTCAATTGGCAGAGCAACTGGCTCTTAACCAGTAGGTTGAAGGTTCGACTCCTTCGCGGCGCATGCAGTTCGTTTTACCCCGCGCGGGACGGCGGGACCCAGCGCCCGTAGCTCAGCTGGATAGAGCGTCGGCCTCCGGAGCCGAAGGTCACAGGTTCGAATCCTGTCGGGCGCATTTCACTCGCTTCGCTCGTTTCATGCACCCGCCACGCTTCTCACCGGTATCTCCTGCGCTCCGCTGCGCGGTGCTCGGAGGGTCGCTTTGCGACCGCGAATCCTGTCGGGCGCACTTCGTGTCTGGCGTGCGGTACGACGTTTCGGCCATTGTAGCCGTGTGAACGAACCCAACCCCACTATCGTCCGCGGACGCCGTGTACTCACACCGTCCGGGCTCGGTCCGGCCGAGATCCACGTCGCGAACGGTCGCATCGTGTCCGTCGAGCCTCCGGCGCCCCAGGTGCCGGAGAGCCGCGACGTCTACGACGCCGGCGACGCGCTCGTGTTGCCGGGGTTCGTCGACACGCACGTGCACGTCAACGAGCCGGGCCGCACGGAGTGGGAAGGATTCGCGACGGCGACCGACGCGGCGGCGGCGGGCGGCGTGACGACCTTCGTCGACATGCCGCTGAACTGCTCGCCGGTGACCTGCACGGTCCCGGCGCTCGAGGCGAAGCGCGAGGCGGCGAACGGGAAGTTGCGGGTCGATGTCGGGTTCTGGGGCGGCGTGGTGCCGGGCAACACGGCCGAGCTCACCGGGCTGGCGGCGGCCGGCGTCCTCGGCTTCAAGTGCTTTCTCGTCGACTCGGGGCTCGACGAATTCCCCCCGGTGGGCGAGGCCGAACTCCGCCCCGCGATGCGGGAAATCGCGCGGCTCGGCCTGCCGCTGCTCGTCCACGCCGAAGCGCCGGGTCCGATCGCGGCGGCAGCAGCGCACGGGCGTCCGGGGGCATCGGCCAGCTATCCTGACTGGCTCGCGTCCCGACCGCCCGAAGCGGAGGTCGAGGCCCTGCGCCTGCTCGTCCGCCTGGTGGACGAGACGGGCTGCGCGGTGCACGTCGTGCACGTGTCCGCCCATCAGTGCCTGCCGATCATCGCGGCGGCGAAGGACGCCGGCCTTCCCGTGACGGCGGAGACCTGCCCGCACTACCTGACCTTCGCGGCGAAGGAGATTCCGGCGGGTTATACGTTGTTCAAGTGCGCTCCCCCGATCCGTGGGGCGGAGAACCGCGAGAGACTGTGGGAGGGGCTCGAGGTGGGCACGCTCGACCTCGTGGCGTCGGACCACTCACCGTGCCCTCCCGCCCGCCGCGCGCTCGACTCGGGCGACTTCTTCGCGGCGTGGGGCGGCATCGCGTCGCTGCAACTGGGCCCGCGTGCGGTGTGGACGGAGGCGCGCCGCCGGGGCATCGTGCCCGACCGGCTGGTCGAATGGATGGCGGAGGCGCCGGCCCGCCTGGCCGGTCTCGAGGGTCGGAAGGGCCGGATCGCCGCCGGATTCGACGCCGATCTGGTCGTACTCGACCCGGACGCCGAGTTTGTCGTCGAGCCCGGTGGCCTGTGCGACCGTCATTGCCAGACGCCGTACGAGGGTCGGCTGCTGCGAGGAGAAGTACGGCGAACCTGGGTGGGCGGCCGACTCGTGTTCGCCGACGGCGAGTTGACCGGCGAACGCCGCGGACGGGTTCTCGAACGGCCCGCCGCCGAGGAGATGCGCCGGGCGCGCGACGTCCTCGAACCTTGAGATCAAGGAGGCTCCGAGACTGATGTCAGACCATGGACCTCCAATGGACGACGACAACGTCGCCGGCACCGTGCTCGACGGCCTCGTCGACCTCGCGTCACAGCGGCTGGGCGGCCGGGCCATCGAGGCGAACGACGAGTTCTTCGCGCCGAAGGAGAACCTGCTGAAGGCCGAGGACGCGGTGTTCGATCCCGACCGCTACACCGAGCGCGGCAAGTGGATGGACGGCTGGGAAACGCGGCGCCGGCGCTCGCCGGGCCACGACTGGTGTGTGGTGGCGCTGGGCGCGCCCGGCAGGATCCGGCGCGTGATCGTCGACACCCGGCATTTTCGCGGCAACCATCCCGAGGCCTGTTCGTTCGACGCGTCGGTCGAAGCCGAGGACGAGTGGACGGAGGTCCTCCCGCGCAGCCCGCTGGCCGGCGACTCCCGTAACGAGTTCGAGATCGACGACGACACGGGCTACGCGCGCGTCCGCCTGAACATCTATCCGGATGGCGGTGTGGCGCGGCTGCGAGTTCTCGGCGTGCCCCGGCCCGACTGGCCGGCGCTGGCGGCGACCGAAGAGCGCCTCGACCTGGCCGCCGCCCTGAACGGCGGCGCGCCCCTGGCGTGCAGTGATCGCTTCTTCAGCGAGCCGCGCAACCTGCTGCTTCCGGGACCGCCCACGCACATGGGCGACGGCTGGGAGACGAAGCGCCGGCGGGGGCCCGGCCACGACTGGGTCGTCATCCGGCTTGGACACCCGGGTACGATCGAGGTCGTCGAGGTGGATACGACGTACTTCAAGGGGAACTATCCCGCCGCCTGCACCCTGGAGGGGTGCCGAATGCCGCCGTCGGGCGCCCCCGGCGCGATCCCGGCAGACGCGGAGTGGCTGGAGATCCTGGGCAGATCGGAGCTCGGTCCCGACGCGTCGCATCGGTTCGAGCTGGACGCGCACGCCGATCCGGTGTCTCACGTGCGACTCAACATTTTTCCGGACGGCGGCGTGGCCCGGCTGCGCCTGTGGGGACGGCCGGCGCTGTGAACGGCGCTGCGAACGGCCCGGCCGCCTGCCTGAACGGGCTGTCGCCGGACGCGGTGGTGCGCGAGCTTCGGCGCTGTTGCGGTTCGGAGCGCTGGGCGCGCGAGATGGCCGCCCGGCGGCCGTTCGGGTCGGACGCCGCCCTGTTCGCGGCGGCCGACGAGGTCTGGTGGGATCTCGAGCCGGACGACTGGCTCGAGGCTTTCGCCGCGCATCCGCGCATCGGAGAGCGCGACGGCGGCGCCTGGTCGGCCGAGGAACAATCCGGGATGAACGACGCCTCGCGTCGGCTCGAGGACGAGATTCGCGAGGGCAACCGGGCGTACGAAGCGAAGTTCGGGCACGTGTTCCTGATCTGCGCGACCGGCCTGTCGGCGGCGGAGATGGCCGAAGCGCTCGAGCGACGACTCGACAGCGATCCCGAGGCGGAGCTCCGGGTCGCGGCCGCCGAGCAGGCGAAGATCACGAAGCTCCGGCTTCGGAAGCTCGCGGCCGGGCGAGTGCGCTGACCGTCGCACCGACCATGCAGTGAGGAGGGAGACGCACATGAGCGGGATCACGACGCACATTCTGGACATCTCGATCGGGCGTCCCGCGTCCGACGTACCCGTCGCGCTCGCGGCGGCAAACGGCGCGGGAGGCTGGGACGAGAGGGCCCGCGCCCGCACCGACGCCGACGGACGGGCGACGCTGATCGGGGCCGACGAGGCGGCCGGGGCCGGCGACTTCCGGCTGACGTTCGACGTCGCCGTCTATCTGGCCGAGCAGGCGGAGGAGGTGTTCTATCCGCGCGTACAGGTCCACTTCACGCTCGCCCATCCCGACCAGCACTACCACGTCCCGCTCCTGCTGAGTCCGTTCGGCTACTCCACCTACCGGGGCAGTTGAGTTGGGCGGTCCGCTGATCGATCCGCAGGCGGCGGAGTGGCTCGACCTCCTGTTGCGCTGGTTGCACGTCACCACGGGCGCGGCGTGGATCGGCACCTCGTTCTACTTCAACTGGCTGAACAACCACGTGCGCCCACCCGACGAGCCGCGGCCGGGCGTGGCCGGAGAGCTGTGGGCCGTGCACGGCGGCGCGTTCTACCAGGTCAGCAAGTTCGCCGTCGCCCCCGAACGTCTTCCGCGAACCCTGCACTGGTTCAAGTGGGAAGCCTACTTCACGTGGATCAGCGGCTTCTGCCTGCTCGTGCTGATCTACTACCTGGGCGGCGACGCCTGGCTTCTGGACCTCGGGGAGCCGGCGCTGTCGAAGCCGGCCGCGGTCGGGCTCGGCATCGGAACGCTCGTCGTCGGCTGGTTCGTGTACGACGCGCTCTGCCGCTCGCCGCTCGTCGCACGGCCCGTCCTGTTCGCGGCCGTGTGCTTCGCGCTCGCGACGGGCGTGGCGCTGCTGCTCACCCGCTACCTGGGGAGCCGCGCGGCCTACATTCACGTCGGCGCGATGCTCGGCACCCTCATGGCGGCCAACGTCTTCCGCGTTATCATCCCGGGACAGCGCGTGATGGTCGACGCGATGACGCGCGGCGCGGAACCCGACCCCCGTCCCGGGCTCGACGGCGCCCGGCGGTCGCTACACAACAACTACATGACCCTGCCCGTGCTGTTCATCATGGTGAGCAATCACTACCCGATGACGTACGGGCACACGTGGAACTGGGCGATTCTCGCGGGGCTCGCGCTGATCGGCGCCGGGGTGCGCCACTGGTTCAATCTGCGCGGACAGGGACGCCGCAACGCCTGGATTCTGCCGGCGGCGGCCGTCGCGATGGTGGCGCTCGCGCTGGCCACCGAGAACTGGAAGGGGAGCGGAGGCGTTGCGGTCGCCGGGCCGACGGCCGCTGCCGCCGCGGAGGTGGAGTGGCCCGACGTGCAGGCGATCGTGGCGGCGCGCTGCGTCACCTGCCACAGCTCGGCGCCGGCCAGCCCGTTGTTTTCCGACGCGCCCGCCGGCGTCACCTTCGACAGCCGCGAACAGGTGGAAGCGCGCCTCGACGCGATTCTCGCCACGGCCGTCGAGAGCCGCGTTATGCCGCTCGGGAACCTCACGAAGATGACTGACGAGGAGCGGATTCGTCTCGGCGCGTGGATCAGGTCGCGACTGGCGGAGTGATGGCCGAGCCGGCCGCTCAGTCGGATCCGCCGCCCCTCCTGCCTTCCAGGATGCCCTGAAACGAGCGGCTCCGGACTTCGTCCACGGTCAACCCGGTGGCTCGCAGCTCGTCCAGCGTGATCGCTCCGCAGTTGAGGCCGCGCAGGAAATAGTTGAGCAGACCCTGTCCGGTCGCCGCGTCGTCCATCACGTCGCGCGACAGCGAGGCCCGGGCGGCGCCCTCCATGAAGTTGCGCAGCCTCTCGGAGGCCGCGTCCAGGCCCTCGAGAAAGAACGAGTAGACGGCGGCGTAGCGCGTGACGAGCTGAGCCGGATGAAGGTCCCACCCCTGGTAGAACGCGTTGCGCAGCGAGTGACGAATGTCGTCGTAGTGCAGCTTCCACGCATCGTGGACGCTGCGCCGATTTTCGGCCTGTAGGGCTCCTGACAGCGGAGGGTCGCCTTTTGCCGCCCGGTGCAGCGGCACGGGCAGCGTGTTCGTGGCGCCGTCCGACAGCCAGACGCCCGTGCCCGACAGGGCGACCTGCATGAGGCCGCGGGCGAGGTCGCAGGCCGAATGGCGCATGACCTGGTGGGCCGCCGTGACCTGCACGCTCGCCGTGTAGTCGTACACGCCGAAGTGCGCGGCCGAGCAGCGGCCGTCGGCGGCCTCGACGAGCCCGGGCAGGGCCATCGTGCCGCCGGGGCCGATCAGGCACTGCGGCGTCTCGACCATTAGTTCGAGCCTCAGGGCGCCGGGCTCGATCGGCAGTTCGGCCTCGAGGCGCTCGAACTCGCGCACCAGCGCGGTCACCTGCTCCGGCGTCACGACTTTCGGCAGCGTGACCACGAAGTTCGGCGGCAGCTCGCCGCCCGTCTCCCGGGCGAGCGTCGAGACGAACAGGTCGAGTGTACGCAGGGCACGCCCGCGGAGCTCGGCGCTCAGCGGTTTGATGCGGATGCCGAGGAAGGGGGGCAGCGTGCCGGCCGTCAGGCCCTCGGCGGCCGCCGAGGCGGCGGCGCGCGCGGTGTCGTCCTCCTCGTCGTCGGACCGGTTGCCGAACCCGTCCTCAAAGTCGATCCGGTAGTCCTCCACCGGCTCGCGCTCGAGCTTCTCGCGCACGCGGTCGAACACGACCGGGCCGAGTGCCGGATCGTCCCAGCCGACCGCCCCGGCCAACGTATCGGCGTCGGGCGCGTACTCGTCCAGGAAGCGCCGGGCGATCTCCCCGAGTCGTCCGGCGGTCGCGGGTCCGAACAGGTCGGCCCCGCCATACACGGTATGCACGGGCTGACGATCGGAGGATTCGCCCGGGTAGCGGCGGGCGAACGTCCGCAGGGCGGCGTCGAGATCGGTCATCGGGTCACTCGCGTGGTTACGTGTCGGTGGGCCCGGGCCGGCCGGAAGCCGGGCCGTAGTAGAGCAGTCGGGCCGCCACCTGCTCGCGGTAAACGGCCGTGGAGCGGATGTCGTCGATCGGGCTCACGTCGGAACGCAGGGCGGGCAGCAGATCGTCGGGGCCGCCGAGCGGCTCGCCCGCGTCGAGCAGCGCCTCGACGGCGCGGCAGCGGCGCACTGTGGGGGCCAGGCTCGCGGCGACGACACGCCAGCCGTCGTCGGCCTCGAGGGTCGCCAGCCCGACCTTGGCGATCGCCTGGGCCCGCCGCGACCCGACCTTGTGGAAGGTCTGGTTGCGCCGCTCCCGGAGCGGGACACGAATCTCGCGCACGAGCTGCCGGCCGGTCCGCCGCATCTCCTTGTAACCCTGGTAGAAGTCCGCCAGCGGCACCTCCTCGCGGCCGTCCACGGACTCGAGAACGACCACGGCGTCGTAGGCCATCAGGACGGGTACGCCGTCGGCGGCCGGCGAGGCGTTGACGATGTTGCCCGCCCAGGTGCCACGCGACTGGATCTGCACGGCGCCCACGAGGCGGCCCGCCTCGACCAGCAGGGGGAGCTTCGACGAGGTGCGCGGGTCGCGGATGAGATCCCAGTAGGTGGTCGTCGCGCCGATCAGCAGCGCGTCGTCCGTCCAACGATGCGTCCGGAGCCCGGCCACCCGGCCGAGGTCGAGGTACGTCGCGTCGTGGGCCGCGTGGCGATCGGGCCAGTGCACCAGCAGGTCGGTGCCTCCGGCCAGGGGAACGATCGAGGGATCGTCGGCGAGCATGGCGTACGCCTCGGCAGCCGTCTCCGCGAAGCGGACTCTCACGTTTCGTCCGCCGCCGGCAGGGCTGCCTCGACGCTCTCGACGATTCCGTCATAGCCCGTGCAGCGGCAGAGATTGCCGGCCATGAGCTCACGGATCCGGTGCGTCTCGAGCAGCTCCGGATGTCCCACGACCCACGCGGCGGTCATCACGACGCCGGGCGTGCAGGCGCCGCACTGCGTGGCGCCTCCCGCGAGGAACGGGGCGAGCGCCGCCGCGTCTAGCGACTCGACGCTTTCTACGTCGCGCCCTTCGACCTGGAAGGTCAACACGAGGCAGGAGTTCGCCGGCACGCCGTCGACGTGGACCGTGCAGGCGCCGCACTCGCCCTCGGCGCAGCCCTCCTTCGTTCCGGTGAGCCCGAGCCGGTAGCGCAGCGTCTCGAGCAGGCGCTCGGCGGGATCGACGTCCAGGGCCACGTCGGCCCCGTTGAGGCGGAAGCGAACCGTGATCGCCGGGCCGGTAGCCGGCAGGTCGCCGGCGTGAACCGTAGTCTTCACGAGGCGGCCCTCCGCGCGGCGCCGGCCTGGCGCTCGAGCTCGGTCAGCAGGCGCTCCGGGGTCAGCGGAATCCGCTCCGCCCCGACGCCCAGAGCGTGAGCGACGGCGTTGGCGATTGCGGGCGCCGGCCCGTCCATCGGGAGCTCGCCGATTCCCTTGGCGCCCTGGGCCCCGTGCTCGTACGGCACCTCGAGGAAGGCCACCCGGATGCGCGGCAGGTCGTCGCTGGTCGGGATGATGTAGTTCGTGAGCTGCGCGTTTTGCATCGCCCCGTCCTTCCAGCGGAAGTCTTCCAGCAGGGCCCAGCTTATCGCCTGCGCGACGCCGCCCTGGATCTGCCCGCGCGCCAGCGTCTGGTTGAGCACCCGACCGACTTCCTGGACGGCGACGAAGTCGGTCACCCTGGTCTCGCAGGTGCGCAGGTCGACCTCCACCTCGGCCACGTACGCCGCCCAGGCGAACGCGCCGTACGCGTCGCCCCGGTATGTGTCTTCGTCCCAGTCGATGTGGGCCGGCTGCACGTAGACGGCCTCGCCGACGAGCTCGGCGGACGCGTCCGACCGGCCGTCGTGCCACGCCCGAATCGCCGCCGAGACTGCCTCGCCGCGCGCCTCGTCGCCCAGGCCGAGGCGGCGACGCAGGTCGTCGCAGGCGCGCTCGACCAGGTGGCCGACGACCATCGCGGTGCGCGAGGCGACCGAGGGGCCGCTGTTCGGCACCCGATGCGTGTCGGGCTGCGCGATCGCGACGAGGTCGGGATCGAGGCCGAGCCGGTCGGCGGCGAGCTGCGTGAAGATCGTCGTCGTGCCCTGGCCCATCTCGACGCTGGCAGCGCGCACTTCGACGCCCCCGTCGGGGGTCCCGGCCACGTGCACCACCGACTCGAGAACCACCTCGCCGTTGCCGGTGAAACCGGCGCCGTGGTGGAAGGTCGCCAGTCCGAGCCCGCGCTTCACGAGGGGGTCGGAAGCGTTGTGCCGCTCGACCTCGGCCCGGCGCTCCGCCCAGCGGGACATCCGCAGCGCGAGGTCGAGCACCTCCTCGCGGTCGACGCCGTCGCGGATCGTCTGGCTCGTGGCGGTCGACTGCCCGTCGCGAATCAGGTTGCGGCGGCGCAGCTCGGCCGGATCGAGGCCGAGGCGCGCGGCCACGACGTCCATGTGGCGCTCGAGGCCGAAGAACGCCTGCGGCGCGCCGAATCCGCGAAACGCGCCGAACGGCACGGCGTTCGTGAGGACGGCGCGGCCGTCGATGCGCACGTTGTCACAGGCGTAGGGGCCGCCCGCGTGGATCACCGCGCGGCTCAGCACGACGGGAGACAGCGTGACGTACGCTCCGCCGTCGAGCACGATCTCGACGTCCTGCGCCAGCAGGCGTCCCGCTTCGTCGACGCCGGTGCGGTGCCGGATGCGGGCCGGATGCCGCTTCGTCGTCACCGCCATGTCTTCCCAGCGGTCGTACACGAGCTTCACCGGGCGGCCCGACTTCAGCGTGAGCAGGGCGGCGTGCGCGGCGATCGTCGACGGATACTCCTCTTTGCCGCCGAACCCGCCGCCGGTGGCGGTCTGGATCACGCGCAGGCCCGATTCGTCGCATCCGAGCAATGGCTTCAGCGCCTTCACCACGTAGTACGGGCACTGCATGGATCCCCGGATCACGACGACGCCGTCTTCGACGTGGGCGAGCATCCCCTGCGTCTCGAGGTAGACGTGCTCCTGCGCGCCCGTGAAGTACTCGCCCTCGACCACGATCGGCGCGGCCGCGAGCGCGCTCTCCACGTCGCCCTTCTCGATCAGGATGTGCTTGAACACGTTGTCGTCGCCGCACTGGATCCGGTCCGGCGTCGGCGCGGCGCAGAAATCGAGCACGGCCGGCTCCGGATCTACGTGGACCGTGACCAGGCTGGCGGCGCGGCGCACGACGTCGCGCGAGGGGTGGGCGAGGAGCACGACGGGTTCGTGGACGTGGCGGACCCGATCCTCCGCAAGGGCCGGCTGGTCGTACTCCATCAGGAAGACGGCATTGCGGCCGGGTATGTCCTCGGCCGTGACGATCGTGAACTTCGACCAGTCGACGCCCGGTCCGAATTCGATGCTGCGAATCCGTCCGCGGGCGCACGGGCTGCGGACGGTCGCCCCCCACAGGTGGTCGCCGACAGGAAGATCGTCGACGTAGCGCTCCCGGCCCGTCAGCTTCGCCATCCCTTCGCGTCGTTCCAGGGTGCCTCCCGCGTCAGGCGTGCAGTTCGCGCGGCCGGGCGACGTCCGGCGCGACATGGTCGGTCTCCGCAGAGAGCAAATGTATGGTTCTCGGCGTCCGCATGAGAGATCCGCGCTTGTCGGCGGCCCTCCGCGCCCGCCATCTTTCGCCATGCCAGAAAACACCGAGGCCCACTACCTGCGTGAAGCGATCCGGCTGGCACGCGAAAATGTCGAAAGCGGCGCCGGCGGTCCGTTCGGCGCCGTCGTTGTGCGGGACGGGCGGATCGTCGCGACCGGAACCAACCTCGTGACCACGACCGACGATCCGACGGCGCATGCCGAGATCGTGGCCATCCGCAACGCCTGCCGCGAGCTCGGATCCTTCCAGCTCGATGGCTGCGAAGTGTACTGTAGCTGTGAGCCGTGCCCGATGTGCCTCGGCGCGATCTACTGGGCGCGTCCGGCCCGCGTCGTGTTCGCCAGCAGCGCCCACGACGCGGCGGACGCCGGGTTCGACGACAGCTTCATCTACGACGAGGTCCGGCTGCCGCGCGATCGTCGTCGCCTGCCGCTCGAGCAGATGCGCGTGACCGAAGCAGGCGAGGAGTTTGCCGCCTGGCGGTCGGCCGAGGACCGGGTCGAGTACTGAGGCCCGGGCCCGATGCGCGGGCCGGGCGCCGGGTTCAGACGCCGAACTGCCGCAGGTGGTGATCGAGGTGCTTGAAGGCCCCCCAGCCCGCCTCCTCGGCGCTGAGTGGCCCGAACAGCGGATGCCGCGCCCCTTCGGCGCCCGCCGCGCGGAACTCGTCCAGCGCCTTCAGCAGCCGACGTTTCTCGGGCTCGAAGCGCTTCTCCGACGTCTGGATGTACTGCGGGTGGGTCTTCGCGCCCTTCGGGTAGGGACGTCGGCTCAGCACGAGTCGCTTGATCAGGGGCCCGGCCAGCCGGAACAGCCACGGCGTGCCTTCGAGCGGTTTCCCGTTCATCACTTCCTGTACCTCGGCGCAGTGCGCCAGCATCTGCCCGACCGACATTCGGCCCCAGCGCGCTTGCGTGTCGGGCGCCAGGCGGTCGATGCGCTCCAGGCAGCCGGCATAGACGGCATCGTCCAGCAGTGACTCAGGCATTCGTGTCTCCCACGCTCCTCCGATCGTCCGGCAGCGCGATCGCGGCCGTTTCCATGAACAGGTAGCGAATTCGCGGGTGCGCCCGCTTGATCTGGCGGTCGAGGCGCGACATCGCGTCGGCGACGTCGCGCGCGTCGAGGCCAGCCCGCAACGTCAGGTCGAGGTTCACGAGCACGTCGTCGGGGCCCACGTGCATCGTGAGCATCCGCGCGACGCCGCTGACGGCCTCGTCGGCGAGGGCCAGGCGACGGACCCCGGCGGACAGCTCGTGTTCGGCGGCTTCCCCAACCAGCAGTCCGCGAGTTTCCCGCGCCAGCACGAAAGCCACGCCGAGCAGCAGGAATCCGATGACGATGGAGGCCACGGCGTCGAGGATCGGAAGGTCGAGCAGGTGGGCGGCGCCGATCCCTGCCGCGGCGACGATGATTCCTCCCATCGCCGCAGAATCCTCGAGCAGGACGGCGAACGCTGTCGGGTCCTTGCTGGTCCGGATCGCTCCCCACGTGGAGGCGGTGCCGCGCGACTTGTCGAACTCGCGCCAGGCAATGGTGAGCGCGAAGCCCTCGAAGATGAACGCGAGCCCGAGGACGATGAACGCCACCGTAGGGTCGCCCGGTCCGGCGGGGTGCCCGAGGTGCCGGATCCCCTCGTAGATGCTCACGCCGCCGCCGCCGGCGAAGATCATCATCGCGACGACGAGCGTCCAGAAGTAGACCTCTTTGCCGTAGCCGAACGGGTGGGCGTCGTCGGCCGGGATCTTCCCGCGGTGCAGGCCGAGCAGGAGAAGGCCGCCGTTGCCCGTGTCGACGAGCGAATGGATGCCCTCCGACAGCATGGCGGAGCTGCCGGTGATGGCGGCCGCCACGAACTTCGTCACCGCAATCAGGCCGTTGCCGACGATTGCCGCGTAGATTGCCTTCTTCCCCTTGGCCAACGGGATCCTCCGGGGTCCTGAGATGGAATTCGGTGTTCCCACATCCGACCGTCCAAAACTATACGGGCCGCTTCTGCCCGGCGCCCCGGTACCATAGACTCTCCCGCATGATCTCCGTTTCCGACCTCGCGAAATCGTTCGGCGACCGTACGCTGTTCGCCGGCGCCTCGTTCCAGCTCAATCCGGGGGAGTGCTACGGTCTCGTCGGGGCCAACGGCTCGGGCAAGACCACGCTCCTGCAGATCCTGAGCGGCGACCAGGAGCCGTCGGCCGGATCCGTCTCGGCCCCGAAACGGCTGGCGCTCGGCGTGCTCCGGCAGGACCAGTTCATCTACGAAGAGCGGCAGATCCTGCAGGTCGCGATGATGGGCAACGCCGAGTTGTGGGAGGCGATGGCCGAGAAGGAGGCGCTGCTGGCCGACGAGGGTGGGGAGTTCGACGTCGAGAAGTTCTCGCGCCTCGAGGAGACGATTCAGCGGCACGACGGGTATGCGGCGGAGGCCCGCGCGTCGGAGATTCTCGAGGGCCTGGGGCTGCCGGCGGAGGTGCACCGCCGCCCGATGTCGACGCTGTCGGGCGGGTTCAAGCTCCGGGTGCTGCTCGCCCAGGCGCTGGCCGGCGCGCCCGACGTCCTCCTGCTCGACGAGCCGACCAACCACCTCGACATCCTGTCGATCCGCTGGCTCGAGAAGTTCCTGCAAGATTTCGACGGGCCGTCGGTCGTGATCTCGCACGACCACCGGTTCCTCGACAACGTCGCCACGCACATCCTCGACGTCGACTACGAGACGGTGGTGTTGTATCCGGGCAACTACACGGCGTTTCTCGCCGGGAAGGCGGCCGAGCGCGAGCGGCGCGAGAAACAGATCGCCGAGCGGGAGCGCGAGATCGCCCACCACCAGGAGTTCGTCGACCGGTTCCGGGCCAAGGCGAGCAAGGCGCGGCAGGCACAGAGCCGGGTTCGGATGATCGAGAAGAAGGCCGAGAGCCTCGACGAGCTGCCGCAGAGCTCGCGGCGCTACCCGAAGTTTCGGTTCGAGCCGCGCCGGCACAGCGGCCGGCGCGTGCTGACGGTGGAAGGGATCCGAAAGTCGTTCGGCGACAACGAGGTGTTGCACGGTGTCGATCTGACCGTCGAGCGCGGCGATCGGGTAGCGATCATGGGGCCGAACGGGATCGGAAAATCGACGCTGCTCAAGATCGTGATGGGCGAGCTCGATCCCGACGCCGGCGAATCGGAGTGGGGATACGAGGCGCACCGCGGCTACTTCGCGCAGGATCACCACGAGCAGTTCGCGCAGCCGGAGAGGACCGCGGAAGAGTGGATCGCCGGGTTCTGCGACCGGCCCTCCGTCGGCTTCGTGCGCGGCGAGCTCGGCCGCGTGCTGTTCTCGGGCGAAGAAGCCGAGAAGCGGCTCGGCGACCTGTCGGGCGGTGAAGCGGCGCGGCTGGTGTTCTGCCGGCTGGCGATCGAGCGGCCAAACGTGCTCGTGCTCGACGAGCCGACCAACCACCTCGACCTCGAGGCGATCGAGTCGCTGGTCGAGGCCCTCGAAACGTTCGACGGCACGCTGATCCTCGTGTCGCACGACCGCTGGTTCGTGTCGCGGCTCGCCACGCGGATCGTCGAGATCTCGGCCGACGGTATTCGGGATTTCAAAGGGAGCTACGAGGAATACGTGCACGCCTGCGGCGACGACCACCTCGACGTCGACACCGTCGTGCTGAAGGCGAAAGAAAAGAAGCGGAAAGCGAAGCGGGCGAAGGCGGCGGGCGAGGACGATGCGCCCGGGTCCGCCGCCTCGGCGGCCTCGAGCCGTGATCCCGAGCGCTCGCGGCGGTTGCACGCCCGCCGCGACGAGGTCACCGGCCGAATCGAGCAGCTCGAGGTGCGCTTGGCCGAGATCGACGCGACGTTCGCCGACCCCGAGTTCTACGACGCGGCGCCACAAGCCGACGTCCGGCGGCTGGAAGAGGAACGCGCTCGCCTGCAGTCGGAGCTCGAGAACCGGCTCGCGGAATGGGAGTCGCTCGAGACGGAGCTGACGGCGGCGGGGTAGGTCAGGCTCGCCGCGGCTGCACGTCCAGGAAGGTCAGTCGCTCCGCCTGTTCCTTCGTGCGTCCCAGCGTCCATTCGGTGTCGAACAGGACCATCGGGTGGCCGTCCACGTCCTCCACCAGGCGGCGGCCGTGCTTGCGGCCGACCTCCTCGATGTCGGTCTCCGGTCCGGTCACCCAGCGCGCGACCTGGAAGGGCAGCGGTTCGAGCCCGATCGACACGTTGTACTCCCGATCGAGCCGGTCGACCAGCACGTCGAACTGGAGGCGGCCGACGGCCCCGACGATGGGGATCGGACCGGTGAGCGATTCGGCGAACAGCAGCAGGATCGTTCCTTCCTCGGCCAGGTGACGCAGGCCCTGGTCAAGGTGCTTGCGGCGCATCGGGTCTTCGAGCCGGATCTGTGCGAAGTGCTCGGGCGAGAAGCGCGGCACGCCGGGGTACTCGATCGCGTTGCCGACCGCGACGGTGTCGCCCACCCGCAGGCTGCCCCGGTCATGCAGGCCGACCACGTCGCCGGCCACCGTGTCCTCGGCATGCTCGCGGTCCTGCGCCATGAACTCCTGCGGCTGCGCGAGGCGTATCGTCTTCCCGGTGCGCGACACGGTCGCCTCTTCCCCCGGCTCGAACCGACCCGAGCACACGCGCAGGAAGGCGATCCGGTCGCGGTGCCGCGGATCCATGTTCGCCTGCACCTTGAACACGAAGCCCGAGAACGGGTGTTCGACCGGGTCGATCGGGCCCTCGGAGCTCTCGCGCGGCGCGGGCGGTGGGGCGGCGGCCAGAAAGTGCTCGAGCAGGACGTCGACGCCGTAGTTCGTCAGCGCGCTGCCGAAGAAGACGGGCGTCGCCTCGCCCGTCGCCACTTCCTCCGCGCTCGGCTGCTCGCCGGCGATCTCGAGCAGATCGACGGCTTCCCGCAGCTGGGCCGCCTCTTCGGCTCCCAGCGTTTCGTCGACGAACGGGTCGTCGATGTCGACCCGGCGGGCCGGGGGGATCGACTGCCCGTGGTCCTCGGTGCGCTCGTAGAATACGGCCTGTCCGCCCAGGCGATCGTACACGCCGACCAGCCGCCCCCCGACCCGGATCGGCCACGCGGCGGCGAACGCCCGAATCCCCAGGTCCTTCTGCGTATCGTCGATGATCTTCAGCGGATCTTCACCCTCGCGGTCACACTTGTTGACGAAGGTGAAGATCGGCAGGCGGCGCTTGCGGCAGACGCTGAACAGCTTCCGGGTTTGCGCCTCGACGCCCTTGCGGTTGTCGAGCAGCATGATCGCGCTGTCGGCCGCCGTGAGCGCCCGGTACGTATCCTCGGAAAAGTCGGAGTGACCCGGCGTGTCGAGCAGGTTGATCCGGAAGCCCTGGTAATCGAAGTGGAGCACGCTGGCGGTGATCGAGATGCCCCGCGCCTTCTCCATCTCGAGCCAGTCGGAGCGCGCGTGGCGCGCCGCCTTGCGCGCCTTCACCGAGCCCGCCTGCTGGATCGCCCCGCCGAACAGCAGGAGCTTTTCGGTCAGCGTCGTCTTCCCGGCGTCCGGATGGCTGATGATCGCGAAGGTGCGGCGCCGGCGGATCTCACGGGCGAGGGCGGTGATGCTCACGCGGACCCCTCGCTGCCCGACCCCTGCGCGATGAACACGAGCCGGGCCCGGTTCAGCGCCTCGTCGTCACCGACCAGAACAACCGAGTCGTGGGTCCGGAAGGTGAATTCCGGTCCGGGCGCCACGTGCGCTTCGCCGTCACGGGCGATCGCCACCACGGTCACCCCCGTGCGCGCCCGCAGCCGGAGAGCCGCGGGATGCTCCCCTTCCGCCTCCGAGCCGGGCTCGACCTCGACGATGCTGAGGGCCCTGTGCACACCGAGGCTGGCGAGTGCGTCGAGACCGCCGGCGGACGTGTCCGCCGCCCCGAGCGCCAGGCCATAGTGCTCCATGCGCGCGGCGTGCACCTCGCGTTCGATCACGTTCGACGGAATCTCGTAATGGCGCAGCACCCGGCTGAAGATCTCCAATGAAGTTTCGAATTCCTCGGCGATCACCTCGTCGGCGCCCACGCCCTCCAGCTCACGGATCGACTGGACGAAGCGCGTACGCACGACGATACGAATGCCGCGGTTGAGCTGGCGGGCGATCGCCACGCTGCGGAGCTCGTCCGCCGGGGAGGCGATCGCCAGCACGAGTACGCGGGCCCGGGCGACCCCGACGCGCTCGAGCGTGTGGACCTGCGTCGCGTCGCCGTAGACGATCGGTTGCCCCTCCCGTTGCGCGGCCTCGACCACGCGACCGTTCTGCTCGACGATGATGTAAGGAATGCCCACACCGTCCACTACCCGGGCCACGTTCCGGCCGTTCACTCCGTAGCCGACGATGATCACGTGATCGTGGAGGCCTGGCGGTACGTCCGTCGCCTCGTCGGCCGTCGGTAACGTCGTGAGGTCGAGGGCCCGGCACAGCCGGCGCGTCGTGGCCGGGGCCCCGGCGATGAAGAAAGGTGTCGCGAGCATCGTGATCACCGCCGTGCCGAGGAAGAGCTGGTTCTCGGCGGCGGTCAGCAGGCCGAGCGGCAGCGCCACGGTGGCGAGCACGAACGAGAATTCTCCGATCTGCGCGAGCGCCATGCCAGTCATCAGGCTCACCTGGAGGGGACGCCGCAGGGTCAGGGTCGCCCCGGTCGTGACGATCGCCTTGATCAGCACGACGGCCGCCACGGCGAACAGCACCGGCAGGGGATTGTCGAGCAACCCGCCCGCGTCGAGCAGCATTCCCACCGAGATGAAGAAGATGCCGCTGAACGTGTCGCGGAACGGGAGCACGTCGGACATCGCCTGCGCGCCGTAGTCCGATTCGGAGATGATGAGTCCGGCCAGGAAGGCGCCGAGCGCCAGCGACAGGCCGAATCGCGCCGTGAGGACCGCGGCGCCGAGGCCGAACAGCATGATCGAGAGCGTGAACAGCTCGCGCGCGTCGAAGCGAGCCAGGTGCTTGAGCAGCCACGGCACGACGTAGCGTCCGGTCAGCAGCAGGCCCGCGACGACGACGAGGCTGATCCCGATCGTCGTCAGGATGCTCGTGGCCGACGCATCCGTACCCCCGATCGTGCGGACGACGAGCATGAGCGGGACGATCGCCAGGTCCTGGAAGATCAGGATGCCGACGATGATCCGCCCGTGCGGCGTATCG
The DNA here is from genome assembly GCA_035464655.1 of Gemmatimonadota bacterium. Classification (GTDB taxonomy): domain Bacteria; phylum Gemmatimonadota; class Gemmatimonadetes; order Palauibacterales; family Palauibacteraceae; genus JARFPW01. The sequence continues at coordinate 31,183 of DATHRZ010000011.1, read as the reverse complement.
AGCGCGTCGCGGTCGCCGTACACGCGGAGCACGACCGCCGTCGACGACAGCGACACCAGGGCGCCTACCACGATCGCCTTCTCGATCGATAGACCGAGGCCGATCACCAGCAGGGCCACGACCGCCATCGTTCCCCCCACCTGGAGGGCGCCCGCCCTGACGATCGACGGTCCGAGCGCGATGATTCGGCTGAGGGACAGTTCGAGCCCGATGACGAACAGCAGCAGGATGACCCCGATCTCGGCCAGGTGCTGAACGGCCTCGACGTCGTGGATGAGCGCGAGCGCGTGCGGGCCGATCAGCACGCCGGTCGCGAGGAAGCCTACCACCGACGGAATCCGGAAGCGCTGGGCGAGCGCGACCACGGGAATCGCGACGGCGATCAGGATCACGAGATCCTGGAGGATCGTGAAGTCTTCCACGCGCGGGCCCTGTCAGCCCTGCGGGGCGGGGGTGTCGACAGACGTACCCGCCACGGGCGCGCCCATCCCGCGCGCCCTGAGCGCCCGATACAGCCGGGCGTTCAGCCGGGCTCCCGTGATGCCCGTGTGCTCGTCGGCCACGTGCGGCTCGTCTTCCACGCCCAGGTGGTCCGCCAGCGCCGCGCCCGTCAACTCACGATAGCCCAGGGCCCAGGCCATCGACGGTATGTCGAGGACGAAGTAGTGGTAGAGCTCGCGCCAGCTCGCGCCCTCGGCCCGAAACAGGTGGTCGAGGAAGGCGGCGTCGAACTGGCTGTTGAATGCGACGAGAAGCACCGGCCCGCTGCCCGCGACGCGCCGATGGAAGGCGCGAAGGCTGTCGACGGCAGCGGCCGGCGCCAGCGCCCCGAGCTGCCGCCAGCGTTCCGCGTCGAACGCGTTCACGGCCCGCGCACCGTCCGCCGTGCGCTCGGGATGCGACGGTTGAATGCGGATGAACAGGCTGTCGAGCGCCCGGCCGTCGAGGTCGGTCATCACGACCCCGAGATCGATCATCTCGTGCCAGCCCGGAACCAGGCCCGTGGTCTCGACGTCGACGAACGCCAGTCGCCACGCCTCCGGTCTGGACGCGGGCGAAGTCGCGGCGACGGGCGCCGTATCGGACGCGGCGACGAATGCCGGGGCGAGCGAATCCGTCGCCATGCGTGGCGGGGTAGGCGTATCGTCGGACCCGCAGGCTACCACCACGACGCCGATGAGCGGGAGCCAGAATCTGGTTATGTGGTGCAAAGAAAATCGCTCGTTCGCGAGTAGGTGAATCGAACCGCAGATGTACCTGGAATGTACGGCATCCTTCGGTCCGCGCGCTCCCGGCCGGCAGGCGTCAGTCGCGAAGCGCGCCGATCACAACCCTATGCTCTGCAGTCGACGTGATCCATCGCCCTGGTAGGCGTATTCGATCGTCAGACAGCCCGGTTCGGGGCCCGGACAGTAGTATCCGAGTACGGCGAACTTGGCGTACTTTCCGTCGTGCGTGCGCACGACGAAGGTGGCCGGTTCGGGCTCGAGCAGATGGGAGAACAGGCTATAGGCGTACCAGCCGTCGAGTGCCGCGTTGACCGTGTCGCCGCCGCCCGTGACACGACTCGATTCGTAGCCGTCCGGCGGCGCTTCGACCACGCTCTCGAAGGGCGCGTCGACGCGCCGCACACCCGCCACCCCGACGAATCCTTCGCCTCCGTTGACCACTAAGCGATAGCGCTTTACCGCGAGATCCCAGCGTTCCCCGGCCTCGGCGACCGTTGCACGTCCGAGGTCGAAGCGGGTCCAGAAATCGCCGTCGCGGGCGTCGATCGTCACCGTATCGGGCCCCGCGAACCCCGTCGGAACCTCCCGCGCTTCGAGGCGGGACAGCGCGAACACCGGAGCCTCGGGCCGGCTGACCGACGCCGCTACGACGAGGCCGATCGCCGCCATGAACCCGAGCCCCGCGAACCACAGCCAGGCGGGCGTCCGGCCCGACCGGCCACCGAACTCCCCGGCCATTCAGCCGTCGTTCCGGTGCAGGAAGCGCTCCAGGTTGGCCAGATAGTAGCCGAGGCCGGCAGCGAGCCCCACGAATACGATGCCCGTCACCAGGGCACCGGTTCCGGCACCGTCCCCGTAGCGCACGACTTCGTACACCCCATACCCGAGGCAGAACAGGATGGCGGCCGAGATCAGGAAACGGTGGAAGCCGACGACGCCCATCAGATCACGCAGGCCTCGTCGGAGACGCACTCGTTGGAGTGCGCCATTCCGGCCGGTACGTACCAGTAGTCGCCGGAGCGCATCACGGCACCCTGTTCGCCGGGGTACGGGTTCGTGAACTCCCCCTGGACGTCGACGCCGGGGATGATCTCGACCCACACCAGATCCTGCTGCGTGACCAGCGCCGCCGCGCCGGCCTCCGAGGCTACTGCCTGACCGATCGCGTCGGTGGTTACGAGCGGTGTAATGGCGACAGAGACGGCGATGAGCAGCAGGGTGCGGCTTCTCATGGGTTCCTCTCGCAAGGTGGTCGAGTTTGCGCCGACGGGGACAGCCCTCGGTGGGCCAGCCCCCGGTGGGCCATGAGAGCAGTATAAGCGCCCGCCGCCACCGGTCATACTGACGTCACTCGTCGGGCGGCGGATGCGTTCTCGAGTCTCTCGCGGCGAAAACGTTGCCAAACGACCCGGCCAGCCGGACCTTGAGCCCATGTCGATCGAACACCGCACATACACCGATCTAACCGCCCCCGACACGTCGCGGATGGTCGCGCAGGTCACGGAGCAGCACGAGCGCGTGGCGGCGCGCCTCGCGGAGGTAAAAGCGTGCGTCGCCGTGATGAGTGGAAAGGGCGGGGTCGGAAAGAGTCTCGCGACCGCCGTGCTTGCCGCCGCCTGCGCACGCCGCGGCCTCGACGTCGGGTTGCTCGACGCCGACCTGGTCGGGCCGTCGGCGGCGCGGATGTCGGGCGTCGACCCGTCGGGGCTCGTCGTGTCGGAGGGCGGGGTGCGGCCGGTCGTCTCGGGGGACGGCGTGCGCGTGATGTCGATGGACCTGCTCCTCGAGGACGGTGCGCCGCTCGCCTGGCGCGAGCCCGGCTCCGAAAGCTTCGTGTGGCGCGGGGCGCAGGAACGGAGCGCGCTGCGCGAATTCCTGGCCGACGTGCAGTGGGGTGAACTCGACCTGCTGCTGGTCGACCTCCCTCCGGGCACGCAGCGACTCGTCGACCTGCACGAACTGCTGCCGAGGCTCGACGGGATCGTCGTGCTCACGATTCCGTCGGGCGCCTCGGAGGCGGCCGTCACCCGCTCGATGCGAATGGCGGGCGATCGCGACGTGCCGATTCTCGGCGTGGTCGAGAACATGTCGGGCTACGCTTGCCCGGATTGCGGTGAGACGCGGCCGCTGTTCCCGGGCGACGCGGGTTCGCGTCTCGCCGCACGGCACGAGGCGCCGCTGCTCGGGCGCGTTCCGTTCGATCCGCGGGCCGCGGAGCTGGCGGAGTCGGGCGAGCTCGCGCCGCTGCTCGACGACACGGCGGCGGGTGGCGTCCTCGACGCCGTAGGGGTCGCGATCATCGAGGCAATCCGATGAAATTCCTCTGCGTGGAATGCGATGAGCAGATGATTTTCGAGCAGCGGCAACTGCCCGGCGACGGCACGCTCGCCGCCGCTTTCCGCTGTCCCGAATGCGAGCGCATCGTCGCGATGTTGACGAATCCGATGGAAACCCAGCTCGTGTCGTCGCTCGGGATCAAGATCGGCGGCCGCGAGGTGCCCGGGCAGCCACTCGAGCTCGTGCGGAGTAACGTGGTCGGTGGGCGCGAGGATGCGTTCGTCGAGGACGAACCGGACACCGGGCCCGACATCTCACCGGCCCGCGACCGGTCCGGACCCGCGCCGTCCGTCGTCTGGAGCCTGGCCGCCGTCGAGCGCCTCGAGGGTGTGCCCCGCTTCGTGCGCGGCATGGTGAAGCGCATCTACACGGACTACGCGAAGGAGAACGGGATCAGCGAGATCACGCCCGACGTGATGGACCGCGCCCGCTCCGACCTCGGGCTGGAGGGGATGTGACGGAGCCGGCAAGGGCCGCCGACGCGGTTCCGGGTGCCGACCCCGAGGTCACCCGTCGCGTGGGGGACCTCACCGTGACGATCGACCGCCTGCTGTGCGTGGGGTTCGGCGACTGCATCGACGAGGCGCCCGAGGCCTTCGAGTTCGACGACGAGGGGATCGCTGTCCTGACGACGCCGGGCGAGGCCGAGCGCGAGCGGCTGCTCAAGGCCTGCGAGGTCTGTCCCGTCGACGCCATCACGGTCACCGACGCCGACGGCCACCAGCTCGTTCCGGGCGACTGAGCGCCATCCCGACTCCCGCGGGGGAACCATGAGCGAGCGCCGGGTTCGGGTGGACGGACTGAGCTTCCGCTATCGGTCCGACCGCAAGGTGCTCGACGGCATCGACTTCGAGGCCTACTCCGGCGACGTGGTCGGCCTGCTCGGCCGGAACGGATCCGGAAAGACGACCCTCCTCCGCCTGCTGGCCGGCCTGCTTCGCCCGACCTCCGGCACGATCGAGATCGAGGACGCGCCGGCCGTCGTGTCGGACGGAACCCCGTTTCTCGAGCCGCTGTCGGCCCGCGACAACCTGCTCGCCACCCTCGCCCTGCGCGGAATGGACGCGGAGGAGGCCCGGTTCACCGCAGACTTCTACATGCGCTGCTATCGGCTGAGCGACGACGCCGATCGTCCCGTGGAGGAGTTCTCGCTCGGTATGCGCCGGCGGCTCGCGCTGGCCGAGGGATTCGCCGCCAACCAGCAACTCATATTGCTCGACGAGCCGACGCTCGGCCTCGACCCGGCGGGGCGCGACCGGCTGATCGCGATGCTCTCCGAACACTCGGGTGACGGGCTCACCGTCGTGCTGGCGACCAACGACGCGGGGTTCGCCCAGCAGGTGTGCGACCAGGTGTTGCTGCTGAACGACGGCCGCGTCGCCGCCCGCGGGACGCCGGCCACCATGATCGCAGCCCTCGAGGCGCGGACTTTGCTCGAGATCGTGACGGCCGCTCCGCCACCGTCCGCTGCACCCCCCGACGGCCTGACGCTCGTCGTGCGCTCGGTGGCGGGGCTGACCCTGGCGGCCCGCGACGCCTCGCGGCGCCTGCCCGAAGTGTGGGCGTGGCTCGAGGCCGCCGCCTGTCCGGTGCGCGAGATCCGGGTTCGCGAGCCCGGCCTGGCGGACGTGTTTCTCGCACACACGGGGGTGGAGCTGCCCACCGTACCAGAGGTCGATTGACCGGCACCATCTGGCGACTGACCTGGCAGATCGCCCTGCGCCGTCGGCGCCTGCTGACCTGGAACGTGCTCGTCCCCGTGCTGCTGCTCGTCCCGGTCGTTGCGAGCGGCGCGGCGGCCGCGCACCGGGCGGTGGTCGTGGCCGTGTTTGTCGTGTTCTTCGGAGCCTACGGGAGCTGCATCCCGCTCATCCGCGACGGGATGTCGGGCTGGGCCGAGAAGGTGCTGCTCACCGGGTACGGCGGCCGCCGCTGGCTGATCGAGCGCACCCTCGCCTCGACGGCCATCGACTGGATGCAGCTGCTACCGGTGAACCTGGTCCTCGTCGTGCTGTCGGACGCGCCGGTCGGCCTGCTGCCGGCCATCCTCGGCGCGACGGCGCTCGCCCTGTTGTTCGCCAACCTGCTCGGCGTGGCCGTCGCGGCGCTCGTGCGGGCGCTCGGCGAGGCGGCGCTCGGCTGCGCCGTGCTGTCCCTGTTCGCCCTGCATGCCGCTGGCGTATTCCGTACGCCGACCCCCGGATCGTGGTGGGTCGTGCTCGAGACGTGGAACCCGCTGCGTCCGCTGCACGACGTGTGGTTGGACGCGCTGGGAGCGGGGTCGGCCGCCACGCCCTCGCCGCTCTTCGCCGCAGCGGCGCTGGCCGCGCTCCTGGGCGCCCTCGCGGCGGCCGCGCCCTGGTTGGCCGACCGCATCGCGCGTTCCGCCGCGGACTGAGCTCAGTCGCCCCGCAAGCGTTTGAGGGCTTCCTGAACGCCAGACTTGAGCGATCGAGCGTCAGGCCACGACGGCCCCCGCCTCCTCGAGCAGCGTCCGCAGCTCCGACCGATGGCAGCGCGCCTCGTCCTCGCAGTAACAGCCGACCGCCAGGTTCGTCTGGTGAGACAGGGCGGCGAGCAGCTCGAGCAGTCGCGCCGCGGGGGGGGCCGACATCTCCCGGCGATACTTACGAACGAAGGCGCGCCAGTCGGCGTCCGACTCGGACGCCATCGCCTGCTTCACCAGATCTGCGCTGGGGGCGAGCTCGGGGAGCCAGACGTCGTACCAGTCGTCCTCCGCGAAGCGCTCTTTCGGGACGCCGCGTGGCGGCCGGCGAACGGTCCCGATGCGCAGGCCCTCGTCGGGCGAACGGGGGGTGCCGAGGCGAACGACGTGGATCGGCATGTCAGACACTTCCCTCGAGTTCCGTCGCTCCGTCCGCGGCGAACAAATCGCCCTGCCCGCCGGGTGTCTGGCGCCGAAACGCCGCCGTCGACAGCGGCTCGCCGCGTCGGTCGAGGCCGTGGCGCCGCCGCGCGATCTCGAACATCGAGCGGATCTGCTCCGCGTAAGGCCCCTCGCCGCGCATCCGCGATCTGAACCGCGGGTCGTTAAGCCGGCCCGATCTCACGTCGCGCACCCGGCCCAGCACCTTTTCTTTCCTGTCGGGAACATGTCGCTCGAGCCAGTCAGCGAACAGTTCCTTCACGCCGTGCGGGAGCCGGAGAAGAATGTAGCTGGCGCTCGAGGCGCCGGCTGCCGCCGCGGCCTCGAGGATGCCGGGTAGTTCATGGTCGGTGAGGCCGGGAATGACCGGACCGATGATCACGCCGGTGGGGATCCCGGCCTCCGCAATGCGCCGGATCGCGTCGAGGCGCCGCTGTGGTGCGGCCGCCCGGGGCTCCAGCTTCCGAGCGAGCTCTCCGTCGAGCGTCGTGACCGAGAGGAGCGCCTTCGCCGCCCCGTGCGTCGCCAAATCGCCCAGCAGATCTATGTCCCTCGTCACGAGGTGTGACTTCGTCACGATTACCACCGGGTTACGAAATTCAGCGAGCACCTCGAGGCAGGCCCGGGTCACACGCAGTCTCCGCTCCGCTGGCTGGTAAGCGTCGGTGACTCCGCTGATCGCGATCGGCTGCGGTGTCCACGACCGCTTCGTCAGCTCCGCCCGCAGCAGCTCCGCCGCGTCCTCCTTGACCAGGATCTTCGTCTCGAAGTCGAGGCCGGCCGAGAAGCCCAAATACTCATGGGTTGGTCGTGCGTAGCAATAACTGCATCCATGACTGCAACCCCTGTAGGGATTGATACTTACGTCGAAGCCAACATCCGGACTGTCGTTGGTCGCCAGGATCGAACGCGAGGTGTCGCGCAGGAGGATGGTGTCGGGCGCCGGGTCTTCGGCCAGCGTCCAGTCGTCGCGTTCGACGGTGATCGGGAGGAACCGGTTTGGCGGGTTGTCGGCGGTGCCGCGCCCGCGGAATCCCTGGGGGGAGGCGGAGGCTTTGGATCCGTTCCGTTCCATGCGCTAGGATATATCTTCGGTGTTTCTTCGGCAAGGGCCCCGGGGCGTCCTACATCTCCATCGGATGTTCGGCGAGGAAGTCGGCGATCGCATCCGCCACGGCCCGGGGCTCCTGCATCTGCAGAAGGTGGTTGGCGCCCTCGATCACTTCGTCCTCGGCTTGCGGAAACCACGTCAGCGCGAGGTCTCTTCCCTCCACGAACAACGGGCCGCTCTCGCTTCCCAGCACGTACAGGATCGGTGCCGAGATTTCGCCTGCCGCGTCGGCGTCGAACTGCCACTCGCCCAGCGCGGGGGCTTCTACCTCGAACCACGTAGCCGCGTCCGCCTCTGCCTGTTCGGCCCCTCCGGGCACCGTACGAGCCGCCTGCGCGCGCCACTCGCTTCCCCCGACGACCTGCATGAACGCCTCCACCGCCCCGGCAGCGTCGCCCGATTCGTAGCGCTCGAACGAGGGGCCGAGCGCCTGGTTCACCGCCTCGGCACTCGGCACCATCAGGAGCGGTGGCTCGAGCAGCGAGACGGAGTGGACGACGTCGGGGTCGTCGTGGGCGAGCTGGAGCGCCGTGACGGCGCCATAGGAATGGCCGACGACATGGGCCCGCGATATGCCCAGGTGACGCAACACGGCCCGTGCATCCGCCGCCTGGTCCGCGATGCTGAAGGGTCCATCGTGTGCCGTGCTCCCGGCGAAGCCGCGGCGGTGATAGTGGATGAGCTGGTAGTCGTCCAGCGCCGGCTCCCCGGCCAGCGGTAGAAACGCGTCGGCGACGTGGCTCCCGTGGATGAGGAGAACCGGCTCGCCATCTCCCCGGACCGTGTACTCCAGCTCGCCGCCTTCGACCGGGGCGCGGCTCCACGCCCCGTTCGTGTCGGTCCCCGGCGTCTCGGGTGTCCCGCAGGCGACGAACACGGTGGCCAGCGCTCCGGGTAGACCAAGCCGGCGGAGCGTCGAGAACGTTGATGGCACGACGCCCCCCCTTCGTTGAGTGGTCGGTCGCGAGCGTCACCGACCAGAATACGGCCTCCCGACGGCTCGAACAAAAACCGGCACGCCTCCCGTTTGACTCCATCCCCGCCCCGCGCCTATACTTTCGCCCGATTGGTAGATCGTCGCCGCTGGCGGCATCCCCGATCGGCCGGATCCATACCAGAAGATCGAGCGGGCCGCCTGGCCCGTTCCGCGCATAGAAGGCGACCGCATGCCGCCGGACGGGCCGCGGGCGCCGAAGTTGACGAGGAGACGGAAGAGTCGGTGACGGCCCGACGGCCGTGGTCGGCTCCTTGCCCGGCAGGCACGGACGCGAGCGGCTGGACTGCACCCGCCCGCGCACGGTGCTTCGTACACCCGCCGGGGCCTCTCCCGCGACATCGCGATGCACGTTTGCGCCCCGAACTTCGAGGTATGCGATGTACCGTGAGGTGCTCGTTCCGGTCGACAACTCGCTGCATTCCGACCTGGCGGTCGACCGCGCCGTCGAGATTTGCGCCCGCTCCGAAGGGCGTATCACCGCAACGCACGTGTACGCTGCTCGGCTGCACGACGTCCGCTTCCGCCAGCTCGAAATCGGCCTGCCGGCCCATTTCCAGGAACCGCAGGAAATCCGTCGGCAGCGGAAGATCCACGACAAGTTGATCGAGAAGGGCCTCCAGCTCATCTCCGACAGCTTCCTCGACGAGGTCGACAAAAAGGCAAAGGCGGCGGGTGTGCCGCTCACCCGGCAACTTCTCGAAGGGATCAACTTCGAGGAGATCGCCAACGAGGCGAATCGGGGCGCGGGCCAGCTGCCGAGCTTGATCGGCTTCGATCCGAACATCGCCGACAAGTACGACGGCGGCGACAGGACGCGCAGCGACGTCCAGCTCGGCGACGACGGCCGGATCATCGCCGAGGACGAAGAGCACGACGAGAGGCTCGCGGGCAGCAGCGAGCGCGACTACGACCTGGTCGTGATCGGGGCGTTCGGTATCGGCCGGCAGGCGTACAGCAAGATCGGCGGCGTGGCGGGCCGCGCGATCCGCAAGATCGAAAAGGACGTGCTCGTCGTGCGCGACCAGCGGCCGATCGAGGGCGGCTCGATCATGGTGTGCATCGACGGCTCGGCCTACAGCTACAAGTGCATGCGGATCGCGCTCGAGCTGGCCCGCGAGTACGGCTGCAAGCTGCTGGTCGGCGGCGCGTTCGACGTCGAGTACCACCACGCAGTGTTCAACAACATCAAGGACGTCCTCTCCGTCCAGGCCTCGAAGGTGTTCAAGTTCGAGGAGCAGGAGGAGCTCCACAACAACATCATCGACAAGGGCCTGCTCCGGCTGTGCAAGGCGAACGTCAAGCGCGCCTCGGTAATGGCGAGCGAGTTCCCCGACGTCGAGGTCGAGACCCAGATCCTCGTCGGCAAGCCGTTCCAGGTCATTCTGCAGTGGGCCGAGGAGGAGAAGCCGTCGCTGCTCGTCCTCGCGCGCCACGGCTCGCACCGCATCGAGGGCACTGAGATCGGCTCGCAGGCCGAAGAGGTCCTGCGCCAGGCTGAGGTGAACACGCTCCTCGTCGGCACGACGGACGTGCGGCCGGAAGATATTCCGTGGATCGAAGAGGACGGCGAGAAGGGGCTCGAGTGGGCGCCCGAGGCCGAAGTCCGGATCCTACGCGTCCCGCCGTTCGCGCTCGGCATCGCCCGCAAGGCGGTCGAGGAGTTCGTGCTCGAGCACTACGGTTCGGGCAGCCGGTACGCTGCGGCGTTCGTCGACGGCAAGGGGAAGCTCGAGACCGCGGCGGGAGCGGAGAACGGGACGGCGGCGCGGAACGGGAGCTCGGCCAACGGGGCGTCCGCCGACGTCTCCGCGGAGACGTTCAACGGGGCGTCAACTGTCAACGGCGCGTCAACCGACGACGTTGAGGACGCCGGCGACGCTGCCGGCGCCGAACATGCCACCGCCCGTCGCGCCTCCGCCGACCTGCCGACCGTCACGCCCGAAGAGCTGCCGGTCGTCACGAACGAGCGGCTCGACGAGGCGATCAAGAAGCTCCTGCCGACCCACATGCAGCTCATCATGGGGATCGGCACCGCCGAGGAGCTCGCCCTGGCCGAGCTGAAGGCCGAGCAGGCGATGAAGCGCACGGTCGTCCAGGGGCACGACGCCGATCCCGTGCCCGACGTCCCCGTGGTCGAGACGAAGTGTCCCTATACGGGCCACGTGCAGAGCCGCGGGCGGACGGAAACGGATCCGGTCGAGTGGACACACGAGGCGTTCGATCGCCTCAGGGCCGTGCCGCTGATCGCCCGTCCGCTAGCGCGCAACACGGTCGAGAAGTTCGCCCGCGAGAACGACATGTGGCGGGTGACCACGATGGTGATGGACGAGAACAAGCAGGCGATGATCGAAGCCGACACGTTCGACATCGATACGATGCTCGTGATGTTCAAGGAGCTGCAGACCAAGCAAATCCAGGCGGCGGCCGAGGGAGTCGACGGCCTCACGCCCGAAATGCGGAAATTCATCGAAGAGGCGAAGGCGCAAGGGGTCACGCGCTGTCCGATCCGTGACATGGAGGAGAAGGCGGAGCAGTGTCCCGTCGACTTCAAGACGGCCTCGCCCGAGGAGGCGAAGGCGGCGATGGAGAAGTTCATGGCGGAGGACGAGTGACCGTACCTCACGTCGTCGCCTGGAACATCACGCGGCGCTGCAATCTCGCCTGCGCGCACTGCTACATCTCGGCCGGCTCGTGGCACTCCGCCGCCGGCGAGCTCCCGACCGACGAGTGCCTGCGGATCGTCGATGAGATCCTCGCGGCGAATCCGTCTCCCATGCTGATCCTGTCGGGCGGCGAGCCGCTGGTGCGCGACGATCTCGAGACGATCGCGGCGCGTGCGAGTGGCGGCGGCGCGACCGTCGTCGTCGGTACGAACGGCACGGGGCTGTCCGACGAGCGCATCGCCTCGCTGAAAGCCGCGGGCGTGCAGGGCGTCGCGATCAGCATCGACTCGCTGAATCCGGTCTATCACGACCGTTTCCGGCACGGTACGGGGGCACTGTCCGACACGCTGGCCGCCGTCGACCGCCTGAACGCGGCCGAGCTCGACTTCATCGTCCAGACGACGGTGACGCGGGGGAACCGCGACGAGCTCCCGGCGCTCGCCGCCTGGTCGGCCGAACGGGGCGCGGTGTCGTTCAACGTCTACTTCCTGGTCGAAACAGGTCGCGGCGAGGCGATGCGCGGGATGACGCCCGAGGAGAACGACGCCGTGCTCGCCGAGCTTCTGCTGCTCGAAGCGAAGTACCGGGGGCGGATGATGGTGCGCTCGAAGTGCCAGCCACAGATCATGCGGCACGCCTGGGAGGCATCCTCGGATTCGCCGCTTCTCAAGTATGAAACCCGCTGTCCGTGCGGCGTTCACTACTGCCGGATCACGCCCGAGGGGAAGGTGACGCCCTGTCCCTACATGCCCGCGGTGGCCGGCGACCTGCGCGAGGCGAGCTTCGGCGAGATCTGGGAGAACGCAGAGCTGTTCCAGCGCCTGCGTGCCCCGGAGCGCGAACTCGGTGGCAAGTGCGGCGACTGCGAGTACGGAATCGTATGCGGCGGCTGCCGGGCGCGCGCCTACGCCGACAGCGGTGATCCGCTCGGCGCCGACGAGTCGTGCGCCTACGAGCCCGACGGTTCGCGCGAGCTCATCCGGCCGGCCGGCCCCAGCGTGACCTACGGCGCCGCCGATCACGAACCCGAGCTCGCCTGGACGCCCGAGGCCGAGGCCCGCATGCGCCGAGTCCCATCCTTCGTCCGCGCGGTCGTTGTCGATCGCGTCGAGACGTGGGCCCGCGAGAACGGCCACGACGAGGTGACTGCAGACATGCTGAGCGAGATGCGGAGCCGGATGCCGGTCGACTTCTCCCGCCGCCGGCCGTTCTTCCTGGGCGGGAAGCGATGAGCGCGCTCGACGCCGCTGTCCGTCGGCCGAGCAACGACGGCGGCACCGGCGCCTCACGGGCCGCCTGCCTCATCGGACTGTCATTGCTGCTCCTCGCCGGACTCGCGCTCCCCGCCGAGCTGCTCGCGCAGGACGCGGCCCAGGTCCGACCGTACGGCGACTTCCCGGTCATCGGGGCGCGGGGCGTCATCTGGATCACGGCACAGGTACACCTGATGTTCGCCGCCTTCGTGCTCGGCGTGCCGATGTTCGCGGTCGTGGTGGAGGCGATCGGGATCTTCGGCGGCGACAGGCGTTACGACAAGCTGGCGAAGGAGTTCACGCGCCTGCTGCTCATCGCCTACAGCGCCACGGCGATCTGGGGCGCGATGCTCACCTTCGCGCTGTCCGCCCTCTATCCCGTGTTCTGGGCTTACCTGACCCAGATCTTCGGCCCGTCGATGATCCTCTACGCCTCGCTGTTCATCGTCGAGTCGTTCACGCTGTACCTCTACTACTACGGGTGGGATCGCTGGAGCGAGGGCAGGGCGAAGTTCGGGCACCTGGGCCTCGGCCTGCTGCTCAACGCGTGGGGCACGATCGTGATGTTCATCGCCAACGGCTGGCTCACCTACATGATGAGCCCGCCCGCCGAGGTCACGGCAGACACGGCCCCCGCCCAGGTCCAACTGTGGAGCGCGATTTTCAACGCGACATGGATGCCGATCAACATCCACCGCCTGCTGGCCAACGTCGTGTTCGGCGGTGCGATCGTCGGCATGTACGCGGCCTACCGCTTCCTCGCCGCCAGCACCGACGAGGAACGCGCCCACTACGACTGGATGGGCTACATCGGCAACTTCATCGCGATCGGCGCGCTCATCGTGCTGCCGTTCGCGGGCTACTACCTCGGCCGGGAGATCTACGAGTTCAATCAGCAGATGGGGATCACCATGATGGGTGGTTTCATGAGCTGGCTGTGGATCATCCAGGCCTTCCTGATCGGCGTGCTGTTCCTGGCCGGCAACTACTACCTGTGGACGGGGATGGGGCGGATCCCCGGCGCCGAGCGGTTCACCCCCTACATCAAGTACATGCTTTTCGTGCTGGTCGTGGGCACGATCGTCTGGGCAACGCCACATACGATGATCGCCAGCCGCGACGAGATCGCGGCGATGGGAGGGACGCACCATCCGTTCCTCGGTGTGCTGGGCGTGATGAGCGCCAAGAACACGGCGGTCAACCTGATGATCCTGACCACCTTCCTGTCCTTCATGCTCTACCGGCGGGCCAACAAGATCCCGGTGGTCGACTGGGCGAGGTCGGGCACGATCGCCCAGGGCGCGGCCCTGGCGATCGCGGCAGCCGTCGTGCTGTTCTACGGCGTGTACGGCTATTTCGTGACGGCGATCGTCCGCATCGGGTTCAGCGTCTACCAGGTGCTGGCGGTGCTCGCCGCGATGGTGTTCGTCGTGCTCCTCGACATCTTCATGCTGCGTGGCGCGAAGTCGCGCGGCGAGATTCGCTGGGGGCAGATGCCCGCCCGTTCGCAGTACGCACTGTTCATCCTGGCCGTCACGTTCACATGGCTGATGGGACTGATGGGCTTCGCGCGCAGCGGCATCCGCCAGCACTGGCACGTCTACGAGGTCATCCGCGACACGAGCAGCCAGGCGGCCACGCCGGCGCTCGGCCCGGCGGCCACGATGATCAGCGTGTGCGTGTTGATCTTCCTCACCCTCGTCGCGCTGATCTTCTGGCTCGGCGGCCTGGCCGAGAAGCCGGCCCACAAGGACCGCGACGACCTCATCACGGCCGTGCCCGCGCCGGCGCCCGCCGGAGGGGAGGCCTGAGATGTGGCGTACCAACCTGACCGTCGCGCTGCTCGTCGTCGGCACGCTGGCCGTGTATACGGCCGTCGCGAACATGATCCCGCAGGTCGAGTCGGCCGTGCCGGAGGAGCTCGATCTCGGCGCCGACGTGACCCCGGAAGAACTCGTCGCGGCCGGTGAGCAGGTGTACGGCGGAGCCGGCGGATGCACCGCCTGCCACGGCCTCGGCACGCGGGCGCCCGATCTGCTCGGCGTGGTCGGTTCGGTGTGTGCCGAGCGCGTCACTGACATGTCGTGCAAGGACTACCTGCACGAATCGCTGATCGACCCGGCCGCCTACGTGGTCGACGGCTTCCAGCCCATCATGCCGGACATGAGCCGTACCCTTTCCAGCGACGAGATCTGGAGCCTGGTGGCATTCCTCGAAGCCCAGGGCGGCGAGGTGACGGTGACCGGAGCGGATCTCGAGACTGGTGACGACGCGGCGGATGGAGCCGCGGGCCCTGTTGTCGCGCCAACGGCTGCCGGCACGGCAACGGGAGCGGCCGCGGGTGAGACGGATCCGGAGACGCTCATGCAAACGCTCGGCTGCGTCGCCTGTCACGCCGCCGAGGAGGGGGCCGGCGGCGTCGGCCCGTTGGTGCCGGCGATGGCCGACCTCGAGCGCGATTACGTTCGCCGGTCGATTCTCGATCCGGCGGCCGATACGGCGCCCGGTTTCGAGGCCATGGCTGGCACGATGCCGACGACGTTCGGCGATCAGCTGACAGCCGCTCAGCTCGAAGCCCTGGTCGACTACCTGGCGGGAGGAGACTGATGAGCGAAGGCGCGACGCCGACGAAGCTGCGCGGCCTCAAGCATCCGTTCACCCAGGCGGCCATCGTCCTCGGCGTGGCGTACGTGCTGTTCAAGTACGGCATCGCCTACCTGCCGCCGCTGTTCGGGGTGCCGAGCGCACCCGTGCCGGCGTCCGTGGTGCTCCAGTTCATGCTGACCGCGCTGGTCGGCGTGCTGCTTTACGTGAGCGCCGACGAGACGCGCTGGCGACAGTTCAAGCAGCCGCTGATCGCCCTCGCAGCGGATTCCGAGAAGAAACTCCCGCGCCTGCTCATGTTGATCGGGCTTCCGATGCTCGTCGGGTTCCTGACGTATCGACAGGTGAGTGCCGGCGTGGGCGCGCCACCGGCTCTGCGCTCCGTCCACCCGGCGCCGCCCAACCAGATCAGCTTCGAGGGCCGCACGCTACAGCTCGCCGGACTCGAAAATCCGCTGCGCGCGAGCGGCGACATGGCGGAGCACATCGCGACGGGGCGCACGGTATACGTTCGAAACTGCATGGCGTGTCACGGCGACCGGCTCGACGGCGGCGGCCACTACGCCGCCACGTTCAACCCGGTGCCGGCCGACTTCACGAGCAGCGGCACGATCGCCCAGCTCACCGAGAGCTACGTGTTCTGGCGCATCGCCAAGGGAGGCCCGGGCCTCCCGAACGAGGGCACGCCGTGGAACTCGGCGATGCCCGCGTGGGAGGGGATCCTGACCGGGGACGAGATCTGGGCGACCATACTGTATCTGTATGATCAGACCGGCTGGTCACCCCGCACCTGGGAAGAGCACGAGGAAGACGGAGGTGAGCATTGAACGCGCACCGGTCCCCTGCCTCGTCGGCCCGGGTGCTCGTCCCGGCGCTGGCCCCATTCGTGGCGGCGCTGGCCCTGGCCGTGGCGGCGCCCGCCGTCGGCTCCGCCCAGGACGTCGACAACGGTCGGGTCGTCTACGAGCGCTGGTGCGCCGAGTGCCACGGCGTCGACGGCGCGGGCGACGGGCCCGCCGCCGAGTACATGCTGCCGCGACCGCGCGACTTCGTGCAGGCGCGGTACCAGGTGCGCACGACGCCGAACGGCGAGTTGCCGACCGACGCCGACATGATGCGCATTCTCGAGGTCGGCATGCCGGGCACCACGATGCCCGCCTGGCCGAACCTGGGCGAGCAGCAGCGCCGCGACGTGATCGCGTATATCAAGACGTTCTCGCGCTTCTTCGAGAATGCCGACCCGCAGCCCATGGACTTCGCTCCCGATCCGGGCGGCGGCGACGAAGCTCTCGAGTCGGGGCGGGCCGCCTACGAGGCGCTGGAGTGCTGGAAGTGCCACGGCGATTCCGGCCGGGGGAGCGGGCAGTCGACGCCGACGCTGGAAGACTGGCGCGAGTTGCCGATCCGGGCGGCGGACTTCACCGAGCCCTGGAAGTTCAACGGCGGCGGCACGGCGGAAATGATCTATCGGCGCATGATGACCGGCCTCGACGGCACGCCGATGCCGGCCTACAGCGACGCCGTCGCGTCCGGCGTCGTCAGCCCCGAGCAGCTATGGCACGTCGCGCACTACGTGGCCAGCCTCGCGCCGACGCTGGAGCCGCGCACCGCGGACCTGATCTCCGCCGTGCGCGTCGAGGGCGAGCTGCCCGCCGCGCCCGACGCGGAGGCCTGGAACGAGGCGCGTCCGGCCTTCGTGCCGCTCGCCGGCCAGATCATCGAAACGCCTCGCGCCCTGGCGCCCACCGTCGACGGGATGTGGGTGCGCGCCCTGCACGATGGCCAGCGGCTGGCGCTTCGCCTCGAGTGGGGCGACCCGTCGAATAGCCCGGACTCGACCTGGAACGAGTGGCAGGCGAAGATCGCCGGCGCACTGCATGCCGACGGCGCCGACCTGTCGCCGGACGCCCCGATGAGCGACGGTATGGCCGTGCAGTTCCCGGCCGAGCTGCCCGACGGCTCGCGCCGACCCTACTTCCTCATGGGCTCGTCGAACGACCCCGTGACCCTGTGGACGTGGGACAGCCAGGACGGGGTCGCCGAGGCGCAGGGCCGCGGCCTGGGCGAGATTTCGCCCCTGGACGGGGGCGATCTCGACGGGGAGTCTCGCTGGAACGACGGACACTGGGAGGTCGTCCTCACGCGATCGATCGCCGGGGGCGCCGAAGGGGCGATCACGCTGGCCGAGGGCGTCGTGACGCCGATCGCCTTCTTCGCCTGGGACGGATCGAGCGCCGAGACGGCGGCCCGCGGTTCCGTGAGCAGCTGGATTTACATTCACCTGGAGGAACCGGCGTCACCGAACGTCGTGATCGCGCCGATTCTCGCCATCGCGTTCAGCGCCGGGCTGTTGCTCGTCTTCGTGCGCAGCGCGCAAAGAAGGCAAAGGCAGGGGCTTGCGCGGGCGGAAGCGTGATGTTTCGCAACCAAGCGGTAAATCGAACAGGAGGTAGCAGGATGTCGAACAGAAAATCCACCTGGCTCGCGCTCGTCGCGATGCTGGCGATCGGCTGCGGCGGCGACGCCGGGGACGACGGTGCGGACGCAACGGACGAGCAGCAGGCCGACGCCGCGCCGGTCGTCGATCCGGCCGTGGCCGCGACGATCAGCGGTACCGTGACGTTCACGGGCACGGCGCCCGAGCCGACACCGATCGACATGTCCGAGGAGCCGGTGTGCGCCGACAAGCACTCCGAGCCGCCGACCTCGCCATCCGTCAAGGTGTCCGACGGGAACCTGGCGAACGTGTTCGTATTCGTGAGCGAAGGTCTCGGCGACATGAGCTTCCCGACATCTTCCGACGCCGTCGTACTCGACCAGAACGGTTGCCTGTACCATCCGCACGTGCTCGGTATCCAGACGGGCCAGGAGCTGACGATCCGCAACAGCGACGACGTCCTGCACAACATCAACACGCGCTCGACCGACAATCGGCCCTTCAACATCAGCCAGCCGCAGGCCGGGATGGAGTCGACGCGCTCGTTCAACACGGCCGAAGTCATGATCCCCGTCGGGTGCGACGTGCACGGCTGGATGAGCGCCTTCATCGGCGTCACCGGCCATCCGTACCACGCGGTGACGGCGGACGACGGGTCGTTCACCATCGAAGGTCTGCCACCGGGCGAGTACGTGATCGAGGCGTGGCACGAGACGCTCGGCGCCCAGACGATGTCGGTGACCGTCGGCGAAGCCGAGACGGGCGCGGCCGACTTCACGTACGACGAGAACGCGGCCTATGACCCGGTGCCGATGACCGAGCCCCTGATCGTGAGCCACGACGGCCACGGCGCGGGCTGACCGGAACGCTTCGAAGAGAGAACGCCATGGACTGGTCACTACCGCTCAACATCTCCACGCAGGGCGTGCAGATCGACAATCTGTTCTGGTTGATCTTCTGGCTCACGGCCATCGCCTTCGTGCTCGTCGAGGTCGGCGTGCTGTGGTTTTTGTGGAGATACCGCGCCCGCGAGGGACACAGGGCGAGATACACGCACGGCCACCTCGGGGCCGAGATCGTCTGGACCGCCGTTCCGGCGCTGACGATGATCTTTCTCGGCATCTACAGCGGGCGGATCTGGGCCGAGATCCGCAGTCCCGATTCGTTTCCCGAGGACGCCCTTACGATCGACGTGACGGCCAAGCAGTTCGAGTGGAACGTGACCTATCCCGGCGCCGACCGTGAGCTCGGCAACGACGACGACTTCACGATCCGCAACCGGCTGGAGTTCCCGGCCAACGAGCCGATAGTGGTCCGGCTGCACTCCGAGGACGTGATTCACTCCTTCTTCATCCCCGAGCTCCGGGTGAAGCAGGACGCCGTTCCCGGGATGGCGATCCCGATCTGGTTCGAGGCCACCGAGGCCGGCGAGTACCAGATCGCCTGCGCGGAGTTGTGCGGGAACGGACACTACAGCATGAGGGCGAGTGTGATCATCCACGAGCCTGACGCATACGAGCGCTGGTACGACGAACAGACGGGCGCGGCACAGACCGCCGCCGCCGACTAGACCGGAGGCGACTTCCAGGTATGGCGACGACGACGGCCGGGCCCACGGGCATTCCGGTGCGGGAAGAGCATCACCCGCAATCCTTCATTCGCAAGTACATCTTCTCGACCGATCACAAGATCATCGGGATCCAGTTCCTGTTCACGACGCTGTTCTTTCTGCTGGTGGGCGGACTGCTCGCCGTGATGCTGCGTTTCCAGCTCGGATTTCCGGGCGAAGCGCTGCCCGGCGGGAGCATGCTTCCCGAGACGATGGCTCCGGGTGGGATCATCCTGCCGGAGTTCTACAATTCGCTGGTTACGATGCACGGCACGTTCATGGTGTTCTTCGCCATCATGCCGCTGCTCGTCGGGGTGTACGCGAACTACCTGATCCCGATGCAGATCGGGACGCACGACATGGCGTTCCCGACGCTGAACATGGCCTCGTACTGGCTGTTCCTCGTCTCCGGGCTGATCATGCTGGCCAGCTTCTGGATGGTGGGCGGCGCTTCCGGGGCCGGCTGGACGCAGTACGCGCCGCTGAGCGCCACGCCGGAGGCGTCCGGGGTCTACAACGGCCAGATCCTCTGGTGCATCAGCATCGCGATCTTCGGGTTCAGTTCGCTGCTCGGCTCGATCAACTACATCACCACGGTGATCAACCAGCGGGCCCCCGGGATGACCTGGCTCCGCCTGCCACTGGTGATCTGGGCGCTGTTCATCACGGCGATTCTCGGCCTGCTGGCCGTGCCCGTGCTCACCGCCGCCGTGATCATGCTGATGTTCGATCAGACGATCGGCACGACCTTCTTCCTGCCTACCGACGGCGGCCAGCCGCTGCTCTGGCAGCATCTGTTCTGGTTCTTCGGGCACCCCGAAGTTTACATCCTGATTCTTCCGGCGATGGGCTTCGTGTCGGAGATCATCTCGAACGGCTCCCGCAAGCCGGTTTTCGGCTACAAGAGCATGGTGTTCGCGATCATGGCGATCGCGTTCCTCGGGTTCATCGTCTGGGGCCACCACATGTTCCAGTCGGGGATGAACCCGGCGCTCGGCATGAGCTTCATGATCACGACGCTGATCATCGCGGTTCCGTCGGCGATCAAGGTGTTCAACTGGATGGCGACGATGTGGGGCGGCGCGATCAAGTTCACCACGCCGATGCTGTTCGCCGTCGGCTTCGTGATGCTGTTCACGATCGGCGGCCTGAGCGGCATCTTCATGGCCTCGACGCCCGTCGACATCTACATCCACGACACCTATTTCATCGTCGCCCACATCCACTACGTGCTGTTCGGCGGTAGCCTGTTCGCCATCTTCGGCGCCATCTACTACTGGTTCCCGAAGATGTTCGGCCGGATGATCAACGAGACCGCCGGAAAGATCCACTTCGCCCTCACCTTCGTGCTGTTCAACCTCGTGTTCTTCCCGATGCACGGACTGGGCATGGAGGGGATGATGCGGCGGATCTACGACACGAGCCGCTACACCCACCTGGCCGAGGTGCAGGACACGAACACGATGATCACGTGGGCGGCGCTCGGGCTATTCGCCTCGGGCCTCTACTTCATGCTGCTGTTTTTCTGGAGCCTGTTCCGCGGCAAGCCGGCGGGTGTCAACCCGTGGGATGCGACCACGCTCGAATGGTCGCTGCCCTCGCCGCCGAAGCACGGCAACTGGGAGGAGATTCCGACCGTGTACCACGGCCCGTACGAGTACAGCCATCCCGACGTAGAGAAGGACTGGTTGCTGCAGAACGAGCGCCCGGACGTCGTATCCCCGGCGCATGAAGTCACGGTTCGGCAGGGGGAGGCATGATGGCGACGCACAGCGCGCAGGCGGCACGATTCGAACAGACGTCGTTCGCGGTGGGCGACAAGAAGCTCGGGATGTGGGTGTTCCTCGCCTCCGAGGTGATGTTTTTCACGGGCCTGATCGGTTCCTACATCATTCTGCGCTGGGGGGCGTCATCATCGTGGCCCGCGCCGAACGAAGTGCTCAACGTGCCGATCACGGCGGCCAACACCTTCCTGCTCATCTGCTCGAGCGTCGCGATGGTCAAGGCGTTCGCGGCCATCGAGGAAGGGAACCAGAAGGGTCTCAAACTGTGGCTGCTCGCGACGATCGTCATGGGCGCATCGTTCGTGGGCGTGCAGGCGTACGAGTACATCGAGCTCGTGCACCACGGCTTCACGCCGGCCTCCGGCCTGTACGGATCGACGTTCTACGCGATGACGGGCTTTCACGGGTTTCACGTGACGATGGGCGTGCTGTGCATGATCTGGGTGCTCGGAAAGGCGATGCGCGGCCACTACACGCAGGAGAACCACCAGGGCGTCGAGGTGATCGGGCTGTACTGGCACTTCGTCGACCTCGTGTGGATCCTCCTGTTCACCATCGTCTACCTGATCTGAGGACGAAACGATGAGCGCAGAGCACAAGAAACCGCGGTACATGCTCGTCTGGGGAGGTCTGGCCCTGCTCACGGCGATCGAGGTGGGCACGGCGTTCGTGGTGCGCTCGGCCCTGTCGGGCTTCGGCATCTCAGAGGACACGATGACGATGCTGATCATCGTCATCCTGATCGGCCTCGCGATCTGGAAGGCCATGCTCGTGGCCCTCTATTTCATGCACCTGAAGTGGGAGACTCGAGCCCTCAAGTGGCTTGCCGCGGCGCCCCTCCTGCCCGCCACGATCATGATCGTCGTGGTACTGATGGAGTACGTATAGGTGGGGATGCAAGCCGCCGGGGAGATGGCCGGCGGGATGGCCGGCCAGATGGTCGGGATGCTGTTCTTCATGGTGATGCCGTACGTCGTACTGTTCGGGATCGGCGGTGGTCTGTTGCTGGTGCATCGCCGAAATCGGGCGGCCGCGGAACCAGAGGCCGGAGGAGACTGATATGCGCATCGACCGACAGGTGATCCAGCGAGGGGCGATCGCCGGCTTCCTGGCTGGCCTGACCCTCATCGTGCTGTTCTTCGTCTACGATCTTCTCGCGCGAACGCCGCTGGCCACGCCGCAGTTCCTGGCGAGTGCCGTGCTCGGAGACGCCATCCCCGACCCGTCGCCGCTGCGGATGGCGCTGTACACGATCGCCCACCTGGGCGTATTTACCGTGCTCGGTGTCGGCGCCGCGATGTTCTTCACGGCTTTCGAGGTGCCCCGTAACCTCACGATCGGCGCCGCCTACGGCCTGTTCGCCTGTTCGCTGGTGTTCTACCCGGCGCTGGTCGTTACCGGCACCGACATCCTCGCGGCGCCCGCCTGGCCGGCCGTGTTCTTCGGCAACGTCGTGGCCGGCCTCGTTATGGTCGGCTATTTGCACTGGGCGAGCGACGAGGAGGGGGTCACGGGACTCTGGTCGCTGCTCCGCGCCAACCCGGTCGTACGGCAGGGGATCGTCGCGGGGCTGATCGGCGCCGTGGTGGTGGCGGTCTGGTTCCTGGTGGTCGATTCGATCGCGGGGCGTCCCATGTTCACGCCGGCGGCCCTCGGGTCGGCGATCTTCCATGGCGCCGGTGGCCCTCCCGGCGTCGATATCTCCGCAAACACCGTGGTCGGGTACACGTTCATTCATGTCGCCGCGTTCCTGCTGGCCGGCGTGCTGGTGTCGGCGCTGGTCACCCAGGCGGAGCGGGCGCCCTACCTGATCTTCGGCATGATCCTGCTGCTGGTGATTTTCGAGACCTTCTTCATCGCGATGGTCGCGATGCTGGGAACCTGGCTGATGGAGGCGCTGGCCTGGTGGTCGGTGCTGGTCGGAAACCTGCTCGCGGCGGCCTCGATGGGCGGTTACTTGCTGAAGGTGCATCCGAAGCTCAGGGCGAAACTCCGAGAAGACAAGCTCTGGGCCGAGCCCTGAAGCCCGCCGGGCCGCCACGTGTGGCAGCCCGCCTGGTTCGGAAGCTGGCGGCCTGAAGCGCGGCGCGCTGCGCTACGCCGAAGAAGACGTGCGCTCGTGCACGCGGTCGACCAGAAAGGCCACGGCGTCCGGATCGGTGTTCTTGTCGATTCCGTGCCCGAGGTTGAACACGTGGCGGCCGGTCCCGGCGTCGGCGAGCACCGCGTCGATGCCCGCGGCCAGCGTGGCGCGCGGGGCGAACAGCATCGTCGGGTCGAGGTTCCCTTGCAGGGTGACGTCCGCCCCCAGTGTTCGCCGGGCGGCCGCCAGTGGGGTTCGCCAGTCGACGCCGACGACGTCCATCGGGAGCTCCCGCACGCGCTCCAGCAGGTGGCCGCCCTGGTTGGGAAAGTAGATCAGCGGAAGGTCGAGCGGACGTAGGGCCGCCAGGATCCGCTCGACGCCCGGAGCCGCGAACGCCTCGAAGTCGGTCAGCGACAGCAGGCCGATCCACGAATCGAACAGCATCAGCGCCCGGGCGCCGGCCTCGGCCTGCGCCCGCAGGTACGCGATCGTCGTGCCGGCCAGCAGGTCGAGAAGCCGCGCGGCGGCCTCGGGCTCGGTGCGCAGAAACGCCCGCGCCGTGGTGAAGCTCTTCGAGCCCGACCCTTCGACCAGGTAGCAGAACACGGTGAACGGTGCGCCCGCGAATCCGATGAGCGGCACCGACGGGTCGAGTTCCGCGGCCACGCGCCGAACCGTTTCGAGCGTGTAAGGCACTGACTCGTAGGGGTCGCCCACGCGCAGGCGCGCGACGGCGGCGGCGTCGCGCACGGGATGCGGAATGTACGGGCCGCCGTCGAATTCGAGCTCGATCCCCATGCCCTCGACCGGCGTCATGATGTCGGCGAACAGGATCGCGGCGTCGAGCGCGAACCGGCGCAGCGGCTGCAGGGTCGCCTCGGCGGCGAGCTCCGGCGTCTTCGTGAAGCTCAGGAAGTCGGTGTTTTCGCGCAGCTTGCGGTATTCAGGCAGGTAGCGGCCCGCCTGGCGCATGATCCAGACGGGCGTGTGCGGCGTCCGCTCGCCCCTGCAGGCGGCGAGGAAGGGAGGCGCCGGGGGCGAGGAAGTCGGGGCCGCGCTCATGTCGACGCCGTCCCGCGTCTCGCCTCTGCCTCGAAAGCGGCGGTAGCGGCCTGGAGCGTACGGTCGACGTCGGCGTCGGTGTGGGCCGCGGAGACGAACCACGCCTCGAACGGGCTCGGCGCCAGGTAGATGCCCTGCTCGAGCATCGCGTGGAAGAAGCGCGCATAGCGCTCGCGATCGGCGGCGGCCGCGCCGGCCCAGTTGGCGACGGGTCCGGGGCTGAAGAACAGCGAGCCCATCGCGCCCACTCCGTTCCAGCACGCCTCGATGCCGGCGTCCCGGGCCCGCGCCACGAGATCCCGTCCGAGCCGGCCGGTCAGCGTCTCGAGCCGATCGTACAGGTCGGGGTCGCCGCAAATCGTGTCGAGCGTCGCCAGGCCGGCGGCCGTCGCCAGCGGATTCCCCGACAGCGTTCCGGCCTGGTAGACGGGCCCGTCCGGCGCCACGTGCCGCATCAGGTCGGCCGGCCCGCCGTACGCCCCGACCGGCAGTCCTCCGCCGACGACCTTACCGAGTGTCGTGAGGTCGGGCCGTACGCCGAAGCGCTCCTGCGCGCCGCCGGGGGCCACCCGGAAACCGGTCATCACCTCGTCGAACACCAGCAGGGCCCCGATCCGGTCGCACAGATCGCGCAGCCCGGCCAGAAAGCCCGGCTCGGGCGGGATGCAGCCCATGTTTCCCGCCACCGGCTCGACGATCACGCACGCGAGGTCCGTCTCGTGGCCCTCGATACAGGCCTCTACGGAGGCGAGATCGTTGTACTCGGCGACCAGTGTATCGGCGGCGGCGCCGCGTGTGACCCCGGGACTCGACGGCACCCCGAGAGTGGCGGCGCCCGAGCCGGCCTCCACCAGGAAGGCGTCGCCGTGCCCGTGGTAGCCGCCGCGGAACTTCACGATGCGCGCGCGGCCCGTGATCCCGCGCGCCAGGCGCAGCGCGCTCATCGTCGCCTCGGTGCCCGAGTTGACCAGGCGCACCTGCTCGATCGACGGCACCATGTCGACGATCCGCTCGGCAAGCCAGACTTCCGCTTCCGTGGGCGCGCCGAACGAAGCGCCCCTGGCCAGGGCCCGCTCCGTCGCCTCGCGCACCGACGGATGATCGTGTCCGAGCAGCATGACGCCCCACGATCCGACGTAGTCCACATACTCGGCGCCGTCGACGTCGACGATCTGGGCGCCGGACGCGCGCTCGATGAAGCGCGGGGTTCCGCCCACGCTCCCGTATGCCCGCACCGGGCTGTTCACCCCGCCCGGAATCGTTCGCCGGGCCGCCTCGAAGAGTTGCTCGCTTTTCACGTCATTCCTTTCCGGACTCCAGGGCGGACGGCCGCCCGCCCCACCGCGTCTACGAGTCCCTCGAGGGACGCGACGTCCGCCACGACCGCCGGCCAGTCGGCGGCCTCGAGTGCGCCGGCCGTCGTGGGGCCGATCGCGGCCGCCGCGAGCCGATCGCGGATCAACTTCATGGTCGCGCCGTCGGCCCCGTCGAGGAAGCCCTCGACGGTCGATGGGCTCGTGAACGTCACCACGCGGACGGTACCCGTCTCGGCGGCGCGTCGCAGCTCGGCCGGGTCGGGAGGAGTGAGGACGGTCCGATAGGCGACGACCTGGACGACCTCGGCGCCGAGCCGGCGGAGTCCGTCGGGCAGCTCGTCGCCCGCGAGATCGCTGGACGGCAACAACATGCGCGCTCCGGAAGCATCCCCCGCCGACTCGAACGCGGCCAGCAGACCGGCGGCGGAATACTCACCTCCCATGCGCTCGACGGGCCAGCCGCCCGCGCGCAGCGCGGCGGCGGTGGCGGGTCCGGCAACAGCGGCCGGAACGGAGCGGGGCGCCGCCGGACCGCGCACCGCCGCCCAGACGTCGAGCCAGCGCCGGGCAGCGCGCGGGCTGGTCACGACTAGCCAATCGAACTCCGACGCTCGTTCAACGGCCGCATCGAACGGGGCCCGATCGTCTGGCGGATCGAACCGGATGCACGGCCAGTGGACGACCTGCGCCCCCCGGTCGCGGAGCAGTTCGCCCAGCCTGCCCGGCGTCGATCCGGCCCGGGTCACGGCCACGCCGACGCCGCCCAGAACGGTCGATAGCGGTGTCATTCTTCGCCCGTGGCCCCCGCACGCAATGGCGCCAGGATCTCGTCGGCTCCGTCCTGCAGGGCCTGGTCGGCGGCGGCGAGGCCGACGGCGGCCGCGTCGTCTATCGAGCCCACGGCCGAGGCCGCCACGGCCCGCCGCCCGTCCGGCGAGCAGACGAGGGTCGAAAGCGCGAGCGTCGTACCGTCGATCTCGGCCAGGGCGCCGGCGGGTACCTGGCACCCGCCTTCGATGCGGTTCAAGAACGAGCGCTCGGCCGTCACCGCGATGGCCGACGGCGGGTGATCCAGCCGGGCCACGAGGCCGACCGACCGCTCGTCGTCGTCGCGCACCTGCACCGCGACCGCGCCCTGGCCGGGCGCGGGGGGAAACTCGGTCACCGGCAGCAGCGCGTCGACCTCGTCTGCGCGCTCGAGCCGGCGCAGACCGGCCGCCGCGAGCACGATCGCGTCGAACGAGCCCGACCGCAGCTTGTCGAGGCGTGTCGGAACGTTGCCCCGTATCGTCTCGACGCGAAGGTCAGGGCGCAGTCGAAGCAGGAAGGCCCGCCGGCGGAGGCTCGCCGTGCCGACCACGGCCCCGTCGGGAAGCGCGTCCAGTCCCGACCGGGACGGATCGTCCTCGGCCCGTGCGCGGAGTTCCTCCGACAGTATGAGCGCGTCGAGCGGACTCTCGCGCGGCAGCACGGCCCCGATGCGCAGGCCCTCCGGCATCCGCGTCGCGAGGTCCTTGAGACTGTGCACTGCGGCGTCGATCTCGCCCTCGAGCAGGGCGCGCTCGAGCTCGCGGGTGAACACGCCCGTGACGCCGATGCTGCCGATCGGGACGTCCGGGGCGATGTCGCCCACCGTTCGGATGCCGACGAACTCCGTTTCCACCGCGGCTTCCTCCGCGAGGCCGTCGACGACGAAGCCCGCCTGTCGCCGCGCGAGGAGCGACGTACGGGCGCCGACGCGAAACACGGCGGCGTTCACGTCCTCGGGGGACGGTGGCGCATCAGGATCCGGCCCACACGCTCTCGGCGGCATCGGGGGGCGACAGCAGCCCGGTGTGCACCGGCGTGTCGCGGCTCGTGTATCGACGCGCCTGCGTGTCGCGAAGTTCCTTCACGAGCGACGAGAACAGCATGAGATCGTCCGTCTCGTATACGACGACGAACTCCTGGTCCTGGAGACCGACCGAATAGAGCAGGAGCTGCGAGATCTCGCGGTACTGCTTTCCGATGCGGATGTGCTCGTTCATCATGCCCTGGCGCGTCTCGCCGCCCAGCAGGTACCAGTCGACGGTCTTGGTAAACGGGTAGACGACGAGGTAGGGTGCCCGATCGGCGTCCAACGGCTCGATCTCCTGGGACGATTTCGCCCGGCTGTACTGCGACGGGCGGGTAAACCCCCACAGCGAGTCGCGGGGCTCGACGTAGCGGCGAAACGGGCTGAGCGACCGGGCGAGGCCCTCGAAGAAACGGTGCGGCTCGATCGGTTCCGCCGCTCCGGCCACCGTCCACAACATGAAATCGGCGGCCGACTCGAGGGGTGTGAGCAGATAAGGATGTACCGTCGCCACGTCGCGAAGCGCGTACACGAGGTCGGCGTACACCGAGGCGCGACGCTCGGCGGGAAGCGCCCAGTATTCGGTCGTGTATCGGTACACGCCGAAGTGGTTGAGTGTCGCTGTCCTTTCGTCGCTCATGCGTCTCCGGTCGCGGGCTCAGTCCGTGGGGGTCCGACGCCAGCGTGCGACGTCGGCCGCATGGTAGGAGATGATCAGGTCGGCGCCGGCCCGCTTCATGCCCACGAGTACCTCCTCGACGACCGAACGCTCCTCGATCCACCCGCGCTCGGCGGCCGCCTTCACCATAGCGTACTCCCCACTGACATTGTAGGCGGCGAGCGGCAACTCGGGCACCTGCTCGCGCGTCTGGCGGATGATGTCGAGGTAGGCGAGGGCCGGCTTGACCATCAGCATGTCGGCACCCTCGAGCATGTCGAGCTCGTTCTCGCGGAGCGACTCGCGCGAGTTCGCGGGATCCATCTGGTGCGAGCGGCGGTCGCCGACGTCGGGGGCGCCCTGCGCCGCCTCGCGGAACGGGCCGTAGAATGCGCTCGCGTACTTGCTCGAATAGGCCAGGATCCCCGTGTCGACGAACCCGGCCGCGTCGAGGCCCACCCGGATCGCCCCGACGGCCCCGTCGATCATCCCCGACGGGGCCACGAGATCGGCGCCGGCCCGGGCCTGGGAGGTGGCGATCGAGACGAGCCGCGGAAGCGTGTCGTCGTTGAGAACCTCGGGAGCTTCGCCGTCGCCCGCCTCGCCGAGCAGGCCGCAGTGGCCGTGCTCCGTATACTCGCACAGGCACAGGTCGGTGATCAGCACGAGGTCGGGAAGTCGCTCCCGCAGGGCCCGGCAGGCGCGCTGGACGACGCCGTCGTCGGCATCGGCGCCGCTTCCGCGCGCGTCCTTGCGCGCCGGGATGCCGAACAGCAGCACGGCACGGATGCCGAGCGACCGAACCTCCTGCACGTGGTCCACGGCGGCGTCCAGCGGCCACTGCCGGATCCCCGGCATCGACTCGACGTCACGCGGTCGGTCGATCGCATCGGACACGAACACCGGATAGACGAGGTCGTCGACGGTCACGCTCGTCTCGCGAACCAGTGCCCGCAGCGCAGGTGTCCGCCGCAGCCTGCGAGGGCGCGGAGTGCCGGCCTCGAGGCCGCTGTCGTCGGGTTCCGAGCGTATGGGAGCCATAGGTTCGGCAACCTGCCGGCATACCCCGCCGATATCAAGCGGGAATCGCGCGTTCGGGGGCGCGGGCGCAGTCGGGGGAGGGAGCGCGCTCGGGGCGCTCAGAAGAAGGTGAAGCCCGTTCCGATGCTCAACACGAATCGACTGCCGTCGATTCCGGGACCCAGCTTATAGCCCAGGTCGAGGCGGCTCGATTCGGCGCCGGGCGCCAGGCGGGAGCTCGTGCGGAGGCCGACGCCGAACTCGGCGCCCCAGCGCGCGTCCTGGCCCGCGTACCAGGCGCCCCCGAAGTCGAAGTAGCCGGCGAGGGCCGCCCCGAACTGGTCGAAGATGCGTGGCAGCGCATACCAGCGGTGCTCCAGCGTTCCCCACACGCCGCGGGTGCCGACGAAGGCGTGCGGCTCGAAGCTCCGCGGCGGCGCCGAGAACCCGAGGTCGAACTCGCGTCCGGGCGCCGGCGCTTCGAGAATGCCTCCCTGCACGTGCAGGAGCGTTGCCTGGCGCTCGCTGCCGAGATAGCCGCCGGTTACGGAGGCCACGACGCGCCCGGAATCGAGCCCGCCCGCGTTGAACAGGCCGTTGGCCAGGAGGGCGGCCCGGAGCAGGAGCGGGCCCGTCGTCGTGCCCCCGCGCACCGCCACGATCGGCCCGAGGCCCGACCGTTCGTAGCCGAACGCCTCCGGGGCGATGCGCAGGCCCAGGGTGATGCCGGTCGTGAGGTCCGCGTCCTGTTCGTTCAACCCGTCGACGTATCCGACCACCCGGTAGCGCGGAAGCTCGTAGGTCAGCGAGAGGCCGACGTCGGCGAACACCGAGTCGGGCACGGCGAGCGGCGGATCTTCGCCCACCTGGCGAAGGTAGCGTTCATTCCGTAGCGATGCGGAGGCTTCGAAGCGCAGCACCCGATGCGGGGTCGCGATCGGGGCGACACCGAGGCTCAGATGTTGAGCATAGAGATGGTGCCGGTACCGGAGCGTGTCGCGCCGCGTCGCGGAAAACGTACGATACTGCAGCCGCTGCCGGTCGGCCGTCGCGCCCGCCACCTGCAGTCGGAAGCCGTCCTCCAGCGAGCGCCAGGGATCACTGATCGTCCATGCCAGGGCATTGCCGTCCGAGAGCAGCGACAGGTCGGCGCTGACGTCGACCTGCGTTCGCGCGAGCCGGCGCCAGTGCGTCGAGAACTCGCCACCGTCCCGATCGGTGCTCTTGCGATACGACAGGCTGAGAAGATTTCCGGTGCCCAGCACGTTTCTCTCCGTCAGCCCGACCCGGCCCGTGAGCGTACCGTCACTCGCCAGGCTTCCCGTCAGAATGGGAAGCGTACTCCAGGCGTCCTGGGTCTCGACGACCGCCTGCACCCGTCCATCGTCGATCACCGTGTCGACGTCGACCCTGCGGAACAGGTTGAGACCCCGCAGGATACGCTCGGTCTCTTCGAGGAGCGCGTAGTCCAGGGAGTCGCCGGCAGCGAACAGCAGTTCCTGCTCCACCACGCCGCGCCGGGTCTGGAAGCGAACGGAGTTGGCCGTCCTGTAGATCCAGTTGTCCTCGGCAGCGCGCTCGCTGAATACGTTGTCGACCCGTACGATGACGGTATCGATGCGAATCGGTGCGGCGGGTTCCGATGCAACCTGCTGAGCCACGAGAAAGCCGGGAGCGGCGGCGGCGCACGCGAGGCTCCAGGCGGCAGCGGCGGCAACGCCGCACGGCCACGGATGTCCGGCAATATTCGGGCGCAAGTGACCCCGTTCTCGGTCGGTTCAGGGGGTCGGCCGGCGCCATGTTACGGCGCCCGATTCGCTTAGGCTTTCCCCACGTGTTGTTTGCTTGGTACTGTCGACACTATATTGTATCGACTGCGGTGGTGAGGTGGGGCTTCTGCGGCAATCAGTCCCGGAACACGGATCCAGGAGGGGGACATGCAGCATCTTCGTACGTTCGTCGCGGCGTGTGCGACACTGTTGTTCGTAGCGTCGCCGCTCGCAGCCCAGGAGGATTGGGGACGCGGCGGGGTCGAGATCAACGCCTTTTACGGGGCCTGGAACGGCATCGGGTTCGACGCCGAAGACTTCGAGGGCGAGGCCGATGCGGTTCTGTTCGAGATCGGCAACAACGACTACTACGGCGGTCGCCTCGGTTACGTGACAAACTTCGGTCTCGGCATCGAAGGCTACTATGCCCGGTTGGCGGGGGCCGACATCAACCTGCCTGGTGGCGGGAGCGAAGTGACCGGCACGCAGATGGGCGGCGACCTCGTCTGGGTCTTCCAGCCCGAGAC
>DATHRZ010000010.1:0-13946 GCA_035464655.1 Gemmatimonadota bacterium | reverse complement strand
CCGCTCGAGATCGAGCTACGCGCCCCGGACGGCCGCGTGGAGCGGCGTGAGATCTGGATGGAGGGCCGAAGCGAGATGCTACGGCTCCCGTGGACAGCCGACGACTACGAGGTGCACGTCGACCCCGACGGAAAGCTGCTGGCGGAGGTCGTGACCGGGGAATAGGGACCCGACCTACTCCGTCATGCGCTCCGCGGCGTAGAGAGACGGGATGCGGAACGCGCGGAAGATATACAGGCTCTCGAGCCCCGTGAGCTCGAAGGTCTGCGCTCCGGTCTCGTCGACTTCCGCGACCCGGCCGGTGCGCCCGAAGGAGACCAGCGCCCGCTTGCCGGCGAGCACCTGCGTGCTGCCGCCGACCAGCGTGAGCGCGTTGCTTGCGTGGGAGTATTCCAGGACGCGCTCGGCGGTCAGCGCCTGCTCGTCGATCAGGTAGCGGACGAGACGACTCGGGGCCTCCCTGCCGTTGTCCAATAGCTGCACGACGCCCGGCTCGACGAGGCGCACGCCGTGCTGCCCCGCAAAGTCGCGGGTAGGATCGTCGATCGCGAACTGATTGGCTCGACCGCCCAGACGCCAGACGACCTCGCCCGTCGTCACGTCCACCTTCGTCACCTCGTTCAGGTTCCGAAACGAGAGAAGGATGTTTCCGTCGGCGTCGAACTCGATCGCGTTCCCGTGCGTCATGTTCACGAACTCGGCGCCGTCGATCAGTGCGGGGTCGACGTCGTCGAGGCTGAAGTGCTCGCTGGTGTCGAACTCGAAGAGCAGCGTTCCATCGGCCCCGACGTGCTGAAGGATGGTCCAGATGACCGTCCCGTCGACTTCGCCCCCTCGCGACGACAGATCGGTCGGAACGTCGCGGTCACACAGCACCCAGTAGTCCCCCTGCGGCATCACGCGGACCTCGTGAAACCGCGTGTTCAAACCGACGCACCCTATCGTGCGGACGACGTCGCCCCGCTCGTCTAGCACTTTGTAGAGGCGTGTCAGGTCCTCCCTGCCGAACATCGTGTATTCGCCCGACGGGTGGGCCTGGAAGTTGTTCAGCACCGGATCCTCGGACGTCACGTACCATCGGACCCGGCCCTGGTTGTCGACGATGAACGCACCGGATGGATGGGCCATGCCGATGAACCCCGCGTCGGCAGGGTCGCCGACCCCGGTCACCGCCGGAAGCCAGTCCGGAAGCGATCCGGTTGAATGGACGAGGGTTTCGGCGGAATCGGTCACGGCACCGACCGTGACGAGAACGTCGATCGAGTAGTCGCGCTCCGCCAGCATCCCGAGCGCCGACACGTGGGCCATGCCGTCGACGAAGGGAAACGGCGGCGTCGTCTCGTCCGGCTCCCCGGGCGTTCGGAGGCGGAGACGGACATGATCGTACCCCGTGGCCTCCACGACGATGGCGGCGCTGTTTACGTTCGCGTCCGCGGGAGTCAGCACAGCCTGAGCATATTCGCCGGCGGGATCGGGAGGGTCGGGAGGATCGGGCGGGCCGGGGTCCACGGGATCGCTGTCACAGCCGACCGCGAGGATGATAAACGCCGCCGCCACCCCGCGGGCGATGCGAGCCCTCGTCATATCAAAACTCGTCATCGTTCGCCGAACTCTGCCTTGATTCATCTGTTCTCGAACCCCTGGGCCGATTCTCCGGGCGACCGACTCGAAACTCACAGGATGCCGCACTCCGCACCAGTTTCTACCGATCAGATCACCGCCCCCGTCACGGCAAAGCCCACGATGGCGATCCCCCCCGCTATCAACGCGTAGGGTATCTGCGTCCTGACATGCTCGATGTGATCCGACGCCGAGGCGAGGGACGCGACGATCGTCGTGTCGCTGATCGGGCTCGTGTGATCACCGAATATGCCGCCCGACATCGACGCGGCGAGGAAGGGCGCAATCGGCAATCCGAGGGCCGCCGCCACGGGCACGGCGATCGGGACCATGATCGCGAACGTCCCCCACGAGCTGCCGGTCGCGAAGGCGATGCCGGCGCCGGTAAGAAAGATCAGCGGGAGCAGGATGAAGGTCGGCACGGCTCCCTGCACGAGGCCCGCAAGATACTCGCCCGTCCCGAGCTCCTGGGTCACAGCGCCGAGCGTCACGGCCAGAAGGAGTACCAGTGCCATCCCGGTCAGTCCCCCCGCACCCTGCAGGCTGACGTCCGCAAACTCGTCGACATCGAGAATCCCCTGCGCGCGGGACAGGATGCCGGCCGTGGCGACCCCGGCCAGTACGGCCCACAGCACCGACAGCGATCCCGATCCTGCCAGCAGGTCGCCGTCTCCCGTCACGTACATGGCGAGCGGCATCATCGCCACCATCGTCGCGATCGGCAGGACCATGTTCACGGCCCGGAGCGGCGTGCCCTCCTTGGGCGGGGGCGCCATGTCTTCCGGATCGGCCAGCGCCACGGCGTGCTCCCAGTGCAACTCACCGGCCGCGGTTCGCCGCTGCGCCTTCGCCATCGGCCCGATGTCCGTCGTGCGGACGGCGGCGATCAGCGCCACCGCGATGGCCGCGATGGCGTAGAAATTCAGGGGGACCGCGGCCACGAGAACCGGGACGGCCGGCTCGACGCCCGCGCTGACAAGGAGGGTGAGCAGAAATGCGCCCCACGCGTTGAACGGGATCAGGGTACACACCGGAGCCGAAGTCGAATCGATCAGGTAGGCGAGCTTCTCGCGCGATACCCGAAACCGATCGAACAGGGGCCGGCAGATCGAGCCCGCGACCAGAACCGTGATGTTCGACTCGATGAAGATGACCAGGCCGATGACCCACGCGAGGACCTGCGCCCGGCGGCCGTTCGTCACGAAGCGCCGCCTCTCGACCCACTCCACGAAGCCACGGACGCCACCGTTGGCCTCGACCAGGGCGATCAGCGCCCCGATCGCGAAGGTGAAAAGGAGGACGGCGGCCGTGCTGGGGTCGGTGGCCATGGCGAGCGTGCCGTCGATCGCGCCCGCGAGGCCCGCAAACGGGTTCCAGCCGGCGACGATCGTCCAGCCGAGCCAGATTCCCGCGGCGAGGGACAGGTAGACCTGGCGCGTCCAGATGGCCAAACCGATGGCGAACAGGGGCGGCAGCAGCGAGACGAAGCCAGTATCGATGTGCGTTCTCCGGTCCGGGAAAGCGCGCCTCCGCTCAGGGAAGCGCGGAAGCCAGCACGCGAGTCCAGTTCGCACCAAGAAACGCCGTGAGCCCGCGTTCGTCAAACACGCCCGCCTCGGCGAGCCCGGCGGAAAGCGCGGGCAGTTGCGACGCGTCCTCCAGCCCGGCTGGCGGCGCCCACATCCCGTCGAAGTCGCTGCCTAGCCCCACGTGATCCGAACCGGCGACGGCCGCCGCATGGCGGACGTGGTCGACGAGGCGCGACAGCGGCAGCGTGCCGACTTCGGCCAGCACGGCCCGGGCCAGCGCCTCGGTGTCATCGAACCGCCGCTCCCTGAGCGGCGCGCAGCGCGCCTCGAAGTCGGCGTCGAGGTGGCCGTTGAAGAACGAGACGCCGACCAGCCCACCGGTAGCGGCGATCGCCTCCAGCAGTTCGTCCGGCAGGTTTCGCGGCAGAGGGGCGAGGCGCCGCATTCCGGAGTGCGACGCCACCAGCGGACGCTCTGCGCGCGCGAGGACGTCGCGGGCCGTGTCATCCGATGCGTGACTGAGGTCGATGAGGATACCGAGGTGCTGCAGGCGATCGACCAGCTTCCGACCGAACGCGGTGAGCCCGCCATGCGGCCCGGGCTCCGAGTTCGCACCGGCCGGTCCTGCCGCGTCCGCCCACGTCGTCGGGTCGTTCCAGGTCAGGGTCAGGCAGCGCACCCCGGCCTCGAACAGCTCGTCGGCTACGGTAAGGTCGTCGTCGATCGCGTAGCCCCCTTCGACGCCGATCAGCGCGGCGATCGGCGCCTCATGGCCCGGCCCGCCGGCGACCTCCGATCCCGCCTCGCGCGCGGCGGCACCGGCCGCGCGGGCGTCGGCGGCCGAGAGAATCAGCCTGACGTCCGGATGCGTCTCCAGCGTCTCTCGAAGGTGCCGGACGCCTTCACGCGTCCGCTCGAGCGGATCGCCGCAGGCCGGGTCGGGGTCGATGAACACGGCGAAGATCCCGCCGTCGAGCCCGCCCTGCCGCATCCGCACGAGGTCGAGGTGGCCACGGCCGTTCCGGTCGTCCAGCGACTCGCCACGCTGCAACGGACCGGCCACGTCGTTGTGGCCGTCGAACACGAAGGTGTCGTGATGCACGGCCCGCGCCTGCTCGGGGGTCATGCCGGGAAGCCGGGCGTCACTTGCGTGACAGCCATTCGCTGCGACCGTCGGTGAAGCGGTACAGCCGGTCGGTGGCGCGGCTGATGCCGATACGCGGAGATCGCTGTGCGTAAACGTCGGGAACCGGGTCGCCGGGCGTGATGCGCAGCGGCGCGCGGTCGAGCGGATGGCCCTGAAGTTCGGGTCCGATGGCGAGGGCCTGAGTCAGACGGCCCGGCCCGTTGGTGAGGGCGTCGCGTCCGTCGCGGCGGCCCCGCATCGTCTCGAGGCCATCGAGGGGCTCGAGGGCCCGGATCAGCACGCCGGAGGGAACGCCCTCCGCCCCGGTGACGGCGTTGAGGCACCAGTGGATCCCATAGTTGAGATGGACGTACGCCGTGCCGGGCGGTCCGAACAACGGATCATTTCGGGCCGTGCGGCCGATGCGCGCCGCCGCGTGGGACGCCGGATCATCGAGTCCGGTATACGCCTCTGTCTCGACGATCCGGCCGGCGACGACCGGCGCTTCGCCGGGCCCCTCGCGCGTCAGTACGCAGCCGAGAAGCGCGCGAGCGACTTCGAGCGCCGAACGCGCGTAGAAGTCGCGGTCCATGATGCCCCTCGGTCAGTCGCCGTTCGCTTCGCGCTGCGCCTCGCGTCCCTCGATGACCGCCCGGGCGCGGTGCTCGGGCAGGATGCTGTTGATCTTGTGCGGTTGCTCGTCGATGACGTCGAGCAGATCGGCGCCGAACTCGGCATACAGTCGCTCCGCCGTGCGGCGTCCGACACCCGGATAGGCGCGCGACATCTCCTCGATCTCCGCCTTGAAGTCGTCGGATACGTCGCTCGATTTCGACGAAGTGGACGGCGCGCTCGTCCCCGTCTTCACCGGACGGGCCGGCTCGCGGCTCGAACCGCGTCCGGTCACCGAGCGGGCCGGCACGGCGCTCGGGGCCGTGGACGAAGCCGAGGGGGTGGCCTCCGACGAGGCCCCCGTGTCGACGGGCCCCGGGATCGTGGGCGACTCGCTCTTCGCACTCGGCGCCGGCGTCGACCGCCCGCGTGATCCGCGGCGGAACCGCCCCAGCCCGCGGGTCGTCCGCGGCTCGTCGGCCTCGGCCGACGTATCGGCAGCTTGCTGCGTGTCGGCTGCACGCTGCGTGGTGTCCTCGGCCTTCGCCTCGGCGCGCGGCTCCGGCTCGGCTTTGCGCTCTGGCTCGGCCTCCGATTCACGCTCAGCCTTCGGCTCCTGCTGGGCCTTCGGCTCCGCCTGGCGGCGCGGCTCGGGCCGGGACTCCGCCTCGCGGGCCGGCGCCGACCGGTCGGACGACGCACCGTTCAACGGCGACACGAGATAGTTGCCCTCAGGCCCCGTCTCGAGGTTGATGATCTCCTCGTCATGCGCCTGGCGCAGGAATCGGCTGAACTTGCGGAAGCCGAGCGCGCCCTCGTCGAACTTCTCGTCGCGCTTGAGCATCTGGCGCTTGATCTCGGAGTCGCGCACCGGCTGCCCGACGTCGGACAAATCCTGCACCACGTCGCGCAGAAGGTTGTAGGCCGTGCGCAACCGGTCTTCGTCCACTTCGGGCGACGGCTGATCGGAGGGTGCCGCCTCGCGCCGCTCGCTCGCGTCCGACGACCGCCCACCACTCCCGTCGCGTCGGCGCGACGATGAACGCGAACTCGAGTTCGAATCGGACTTCGACCCCGAACGAGACCGCGAGCGCGAGCTGGAATCGGAGCGCGAACGCGAGCGGCCCGAGCGCGCCGACGAAGAGCCCCCGCCGCCCGAACCCGACCCCGCTGCCGCCTGGCCGCCGCCGTGCGACAGCTTCTCGGCGTGCGAGCCAGGAGCGACCTCGTACTGCCCGTTGGCCGCCTTGTGCAGGTCGACGATGCCGCGCGACGCGGCCTCGGACAGGAAGCGGTTGAACTTGCTGAACCCAAGCGACTTCTCGCTGAACGAGGGGTCGAACTCGAGCATGACCTGCTTGAACCGGTCGGAGCGCATCACGTCGCCGCGCTCGACCATGCGCTGGATCGTGCGGGCGGCCAGCACCCACGGGTCGAACGTCTCGGTCGTCGATTCGGACGCCGCCGTCAGTCCCGAGAGCCGGTTGTAGCTGTAGTACTCGTCGCAGTTCTGTACGAGCAGGTCGGAGCTCGACTCCTGCATGCCCACGCCGATCACGTATTTCCCGTATTCCTTGAGCTTCAGCACGAGGCTCGAGAAATCGGAATCGCCCGACAGCAGGATGAAGGTGCCGATCTCGGGACGGGTGAACACGATTTCGAGGGCGTCAATCGCCAGGCGTATGTCCGTGGCGTTCTTCTTCGAAGAGCCATAGGCGGGGGCGAAGATCAAGTCGATCGACGCCTCCGATAGCGGGACGATATACTGCGGATAGCGCCGCCAGTCGGCGTACGCCCGCTGCACCGACACCTTACCGCGAATGATGTCGGAGTCCAGAAGGTTTCGGAGCTCCTGTCCGAGATTGGACCGGATCCCCATGGTGACGTTGTCGAAGTCGATCATCAGGGCCGCGTGCGGAGTAGCATGCTCCACGACCGGTGTGCGCCGGTGCGGCGCCCGGGTGAATGCGTCGTTCATACCTCTCGTCTGCTTTCTGGCTGCACTCCGGCAGCCGTTGTTTCGTGCAGCTCCGCCCGTGGGCGGAGGAGAGGCCCGTCGATCTCGCCCCCGGTTCTCGCCGGGGGGGATGATGCGAAGAGTCTCTCGTTCAAATGTACGAGCGCCCGTTCAGTCGGACGCCTCGTCCCCTTCGGCGGCTGCTTCTCGCAGCCGAACGGCGCGAGCCATCTCGGCTCGCAGCGGTGCGCCACCCTCGGAGCGGGGAATCTCTTCGAGGAAGCGGACGATGTCGGGGAGCTTGTACTCCGCGAGGGCCGGACGACAGTGCTCGCGAATCTCGTCTTCCGAGACCAGCGCACCTTCGACCGGGACGATGCAGGCACAGATGAGTTCGCCGAGCACTTCGTTCGGCAGGCCCACAACCAGCACATCATCCACCGCCGGATGAGAGCGAAGATGATCCTCGATCTCGCGGGGATGTACACCATACCCGCCACGAATGATCACGTCGCTCTCACGTCCTACTATATGCAAATATCCCGCCGAGTCAATTCGACCGAGGTCTCCGGTGCGCAAAAACCCGTCCTCCGTCAGGGCTGCGCGCGTCGCCGCCGGCTGCCGAAAATAGCCGCTCATCACGTTCGGGCCGCGCACGGCTACGTCGCCGACGTCGCCGGCCGGGCTCGGCCGTTCATCGGCGTCGAGGATCACGACCTCGACCCCCTCGAGCGGTCGTCCGACCGAGCTCGAACGGGCCTCGCCGGCGCCGGACGACGTAATCGTCACCGTCGACGATGTTTCCGTAAGTCCATACGCAATCTCTATTTCGGGGACCAGATCACGACGCAGCGACCGCGCGAGATCGGCGCTGACCGGGGCGCCGGCCACGATTCCGGTGCGCAGCGAACTCGTGTCCCCGCCGTGCTCGTCGAGCGCACGCCGGAGGAGGACGAACATCGTGGGCACGCCGTGCAAGACCGACGGCCGGTGTCGCTCGATCAAAGCCAGCGCGGCGGCCGCGTCGAACTCCTGCTGAAGGACCAAACCGCTACCCGAAGCGATCGCCGGAACCAGCGTCGCGCCGATGCCGAAGATGTTCGACAGTGGCACGATGCACAGCGTCAGGTCGTCGGGCCCGAGCCCGAGCGCTTCGGCCGTTGCCCGCCCCGTGAACAGCAGGTTGCCGTGGCTCAGGATTACGCCCTTCTGCTTGTGCGACGTGCCGGCCGTATAAAGGATCGCGGCGTCGTCGGGCGCCGCGACCTCGACGGGCTCGTACTCCAGGCCCCGGCCGGCCGACACCAGGTCTTCGAACTGGAAGATCCGGTCGTCGTACCACAGGTCCTCCTCGCCGACTGTAGCCAGGTACTGCAGGGCCGGCAGCTCCGGAAGCAGCTTTTCGTAGAGTTGCAGGTAGTCGGTGTCGCCGAGGCGCTCGGGGATGACGGCGATCGTCGCCTCGGTATTGCGCAGCACGAAGCGCAGGTCGCGCGCCGACGATTGGTGGCTGACCGGCACGACCGGAGCGCCCAGGCGGGCCGCTGCGAGGATGGCGATGACCGCCTCGGGACAGTTCGGCAGGCCGATTACGATCCGGTCGCCGGCCTCGACGCCGAGGTCCTGCCAGGCGGACGCGAGGGCACGTACGTCCGCCTCGACATCGCCGTAGGAACGGATGCTGTCGCCGAAGCGGAGGAACTCCGCGTCGGGATGCTCGGCGGCACGGGCCTGGAACAGACCGGCGAGGCCGGCGGCGGCGGCGGGACTGGAAATCGAACTATGCATTACGAGGCGAAATCTCGCACATCGGACGCGGCTCGTAAAGCTGCCGCCAGCCGCGCCGACAGCTCCTCGCCGCCGAGACGGTGCGCCCAGCCGCCGTCAGAGGTGCGCGCGACCTCGCCGATCCTTCGCAGCAGCACCCAGCGGACGGCGCCCCGCCGGGCCTTCTTGTCGGCTGCGGCGGCCGCCAGCAGGCGATCGGCCGTCAGGGGTCCGCTGAAACGCGCGCTCGCGCCGGGTGCGTGCACGGCATCCGGCAGACCGCACGCGTCGAGCACCGCGGCCAGGCGGGCGACCGTGCCCTGCTCGGTCACCCCCGCTCCCTCGCCCAGACGGGCCTCGATGCGCATTCCGGCCGCCACGGCCTCGCCGTGCGGCAGCGCCAGGCCCGCCAGCGCCTCGAGGGCATGACCCGCCGTATGTCCGAAGTTGAGGACTTCCCGGCGTCCCGCCTCTTCGGGGTCGGCGGCCACGACCTTCGCCTTGATTCGCAGGCACGACATGACGAGACGTTCGAGCGTGGAGATCTCTCCGTCACGCAACGCGACCGCCTGTTCTTCGATCCAGGTGAACAACTCGGCGTCGGCGATCGCGGCCGCCTTCACGCCCTCTGCGAGACCTGCCCGGAGCTGGGCGGCCGGGAGCGTGACCAGGAGATCGGGGTCGGCGATCACGGCGCGCGGATGGTGGAACGCGCCGACGGTGTTCTTACCGGCCGGGGTATCGAGGCCCGTTTTCCCGCCGACCGCGCTATCGAGCATCGCGAGCAGGCTGGTGGGAACCACGACGAAGGGCAGCCCTCGCATGTAGGTCGCGGCCGTGAATCCTGCCAGATCACCCGTCACGCCGCCGCCCAGCGCCACGACGGCCGCGTCGCGCCCCACGCCCGCGACCAGCATTTGGTCGGTCAGTTCCGCCCAGGTCGACCGCGACTTGTGGCGCTCGCCGGCCGGGAAGGTCAACAGGTCGGAATGCAGCCCGGCCGCCGCGAGGGCGGCCCCGGCGCGCGCGCCGTAGAGCG
This sequence comes from Gemmatimonadota bacterium, assembly GCA_035464655.1. Classification (GTDB taxonomy): domain Bacteria; phylum Gemmatimonadota; class Gemmatimonadetes; order Palauibacterales; family Palauibacteraceae; genus JARFPW01. The sequence goes on along the minus strand of DATHRZ010000010.1, from coordinate 4,296 downwards.
CGGCGACCTCGGCGTCGGCGATGACCACGTATCGATGGGCCGGCGCGGCTTCCGAAACGAGCGCGCCCAGCCGGTCGAGCAGGCCTCGGCCCACTCGCACCGGGTAGTCGCGCTCCGGTGCGCCCGGCACGTGAACGCGCAGCATGGAAGGCTCCGACGATACCCCTCCCGTCCCCGTGCTCATTCTTCCGCGTCGATACTCAGCAGTGCGTCGGGCGGAGACTCGCCAGCCGACGGAAGGTCGACGACGCGCACGATTCGGTCCCCCGGCCGCTCTACGGCCACCCGTCGTCCCGACTCGCCCGGGTAGCGCGCCGCGAGCACCCGCTCCATGGCCCGGGCGAACTCCGTCGCCTCGGACCTGGTGTCCCACCGCGATACCCATACGAGCACCTCGCCGCTCGGCCCTTCGAGCAGACGGTAGATGTCGCCGTCCCAACCGGCGGCCGCCGCGTCGGCCCGATCGCGGTCCGTCAGGAATTCCCGCAGCAGGATGCGTGTGTCGATCTCGCCGAGTCCGTCGCTGTAGACCTCCGACCACTCCCCGGAGGCCGCGGTGGCGAACTCGAGCGGCGCGGGGGGAACCAGCTCGGGGGCACCCCAGCGCTCCGGATGCAGGATCTGCTCGGTCGTCACCGGAAGGGCGTCACCCAGCGGGGGCACCCGGCCGTCGGCCCCTGCCCAGCGCACCTGGATGAAATCGAGGCCCGACACGTAAGGAAACAGAAGCTGCTCCCGAATCACGGCCGGCGCCTGCTGCAGCTCGGGCATTTCGATGCCCGCCGAGGCCAGCGCTTCGCTGTCGAGGCTCTCGCTGAGCCGCGGCATGCGAGACAGGTCGACGCTGCCGCCCGTCATCTGCCCCAGCATCCACTCGTACATCACGAACGTCGCGTGCCCCTCGACGGCCGCCTGGACGGCCATTCCCGGGTCGTTACGCTGCCGGGTCGCCTCGACCAGCGAATCGAGGTCCACATACTGGTCTTGCAGGGCGTGGACCATCTCGTGCACCAGCACGCCATCTACCAGCTCCTGTGAAATTCCCTCGACCACGAACAGGGTGTCGGACTTCGGATCGTAGAACCCCGCCACCTGCTCGAGCAGTAGCCGTGACAGCAGGGGCTCGAGATCGAGGGTGTCGGGCACGAGCCCGAACCGGGCGTACGCGCGCACGACGTTCCCCATCCGCTCGCCCGCGAACTGCTCCTCGAGCTCGGCCTCGAGAAACGCCTCGAGGTCGGCCCGTGAGCGAATCCCGAGGCGCAGGGCCTCGCGCGCCGGCAGGCCGCTCAGCCGCTCCACCTCGGGCAGCAGCTCGGCGGCGCGGGCCCGAAGATCGGCGTCAGCATCACTGTCGCCCGCGCCGGCGGACGCGTCGGTCGAACACGTGGCCAGACTCGCCGTCAGCAGCAGCGCAGCGATCGCTCTCAAATGTTGCATCTACTCGTCCTCGAGTCGGAAGTCCGTTCGTACTATGCCCTTCGCCTCGACCACCTCGGCGAGCTCGGCGACGGAACCCTCGGGTGCGGTGTCATCACCGGGTACCCGCCAGTCCGGTGCGATGTCCCGCAGCGGTACGAGAACGAATGCGCGCTCGCGAAAGCGAGGATGCGGAACGACGATGTCTCGTTTGTGGATGACACGGCTGCCATACAGCAGGAGGTCGAGATCCAAAGTCCGGGGCCCGTACCGTCGCCCGCGACGCACACGCCCGGCAAGCGCCTCGATCTCCTGAAGCTCCGTCAAAAGCTCGTGTGGAGAGAGCACGGTCCATCCGACGCAACAGGCGTTGAGAAACGACGGCTGGTCGGCAACGTGCAGGGGAACCGTTTCATACACCGGCGATGCGTCCACATCGCCGATCAGCCGACGAAGCGCTCGCAATCCGAAGCGTAGATTAGTTAGGGGATCGCCAAGGTTGCTGCCCATCCCAATCGCAACGCGCTCTGCGGGCGGGGACACGGGTTCGGTCATCAACGGGAGAAATGAAGAACGGGGGCGCGAGTTGCGCCCCCGTTCTTCCGGCCATCAGGGCTCAGCGAGCCCGGCCATCGGCTGTCTCAATGCGCAGCCTCAGGGAACCTCGACCAGGTCGAGCTGATAGAAGCCTAACTCCGCATCGTACGACTCCACCCACAGGTAGTAGGTACCAGCCGCCAACGTGCACTCTCCCGACTCCGGCTGCGACCCGGTCGCGGTCACGAAGCCACACTCGGCTTCGCTGTAGTTGGTCGCCCCCGTAGTCGTGAAGACAACGTCCATGTCGCCGCTATCCCCGGTCCAGTCGAGCAGAATGTCGAACGTCGTTTCCGCCGCGAGGGTGAACTCGAGCAGGTCGGTGGTGTCATCGCCGTCGACGAAGCCGGCGAAGCTCACCGGCAGCGCTCCCACGTCCGGCGCACCGGCCGCGGCGTCGTTGGCGGGTTCCGTGGCACACGATGCATCCGTGGCCCCACACGTACGATCGACGTTCAAGCCGTTCGACGGGATACCATCGACGCCGACGGTAATCTCGACCGTCGCGGCAGCGCCGCCAGGCATCAGGAACGAGGCGGTCGTCGCGTCCGTGACCTCCGGCTCGTAGAACGCCGGAACCGGCTCACCATCGATGAAAATGGAGTGAAGACCGGGCAGCATCCCGGTGCCGGTAATCGTCACGGTATCGAGCGCAGCGGCCGCCCCCACGTCCGTGGATGTGAGCGCCGGCGGCGTCACGAACACCGCGATAGCGACCGAGGTCGTTACGTTGTCGTTCTCTGTCCACGTCGCCGTGATCGTCGCCCCGGCAGGTCCGACCGCCGTCACGACACCAGTGACCGCATCAACGGTAAGCTCGTCCTCGTCACTCGAACTCCATTCGACGTCCGTGTCTGGATCGAATGGACCGAAATCGAAGCTGGGTGGATTCGTAAGCGTAGCCGACAGATCCACCGATGTGTTGATGTCCAGCGTGTCAGGCGCGCCGACGATCTCGAGCGTCGGGAGCTCACCCGTAGCGATCGGCGGAGTGCTTGCGGATACCGACACTCCAAACTCGGTCCAAACTGCAGTAATAGTCGCCGTTCCCGGACCGTTGGACGTGATCAAACCCGACTGATCGACGCTGATCACGTCCGGATCATCCGAACTCCACACGAGATCCGTCGTCTGGTCGAACGGGGTCACGCCCGTGGCATCGCTCGAAAGCAACGCAGCGGTAAGCTGGGCCGTCTGGTTGAGGTTCAGTGTATCGGGAGCCCCGGTGATCGCCAGGCTGTCAGCCACGACCATCACCTCGATGGTGACGCTCTGGCCGCCGCCGGACAGCTGGATGCAGCTCTCGCCCCACGTGTTGCCACCCGTCACATCGAACTGCCCCGGGGGCTGCAGAGTGGGCTCGTAGCTGTCGGCCACGTCGACCGTGATGGCTCCTGAGCCGCACGATCCGTCCACCGACGCGGTGATCTCCTCCCAGGTCGGCTCATTGCCGGCGTTCTCCGTGCGGCTGGACAAAAGCGTCGTGACCCCCGCGGGCACCGTCATTACCGTCGGGTTCGCGAAGATGCTGACCGTCTCATCCGTCTCGAAATCGGTCGGGTTGTCATCGCACCCGGCAAGACCGAGCCCGACGAGCGCGACCATGCCGAGCGCGACATTACGCACCAAACCAACTCTCATGGTAACCTCTCTCTCGAAGTGACGCCGTCCAACAACACGTGCGCCTGTCGTTCCCCCACCTTTAGAAGCGGGGCTGAATTCCGAACCTCGTCGACAATTCCCGCAGGGCTTCGCCTCCAACCCGGTCCTGCCAGTCGGCCAGCGAGCGCATGTTCGGATCGTTCGTAAAAATCATGCGCCAGTTACCGAACTGCGTCTCCGCGACGAACAGGTAGACCCATCCTGTTGAATGGTATGACCAGATCTCGTACGGAACCTCCCCCTGCATCGAAACAAGTCCGCCGACCGGACGGGTGTCCGATCCCGACGGGAAATGATTGATCACTCGTTCATCCGGATCGCCGTAGCGCAAGTAGAGCCGCCCAGCGTCTGTCGTCCAGGGTGGCCGCTCTCCCGTACCTACCAGCTCACCGTACTTCATCCGAACCGTACCCACACGGTCGATGTACTCCTCGAGGAACGGATTGCCCATCCCCCCGCCCGTCGGATTCCGGCTGCCGAAGAACTCCGTCAGGTAACGGCGCCTCGCATCATGGGGTAGCGCGCTGTAGACCTGTCGCTCGCTCTCTGATACCAGGTACGCCACACCACCGAAGGTGTCGTCCAGCTCGTCGTCACTCAGCGAGTCGAAGTAGCTGG
>DATHRZ010000009.1:0-73304 GCA_035464655.1 Gemmatimonadota bacterium | reverse complement strand
CTTCAGCGACATGCTCGGGAATCGCAATCTGAGCACGATCGCCAACATCAACACCGGCAACGGGAGTCTCCTTCGGTCGTCGACGGTGCTGGCGGGCTACGAGAACCGCCGCACGCGCTGGAACTGGAGCGTCGAAGGCGGCCAGATCCCCTATGTGACCCGCAGGATCGCGACCCGGCGATACCCGCCGCAGCCCGACCTGCTCGAGCAGCGAGAGCTGCTCCAGTGGCAGATCAGCCGGCAGCTCACGGCCGGCGTGAGCTATCCGTTCAGCCGGGCGTTGCGCTGGGAGGTACTCGGAGGCTATCAGAACATCGAGTTCGCGTTCGAGGAGCGCACGCGAATCTTCGATCCGGTCACGGGCCAGCTTCTCGCGGAGGAGAGCGAAGACCTCGATGCCCCGGAGTCGCTGAATCTGGGCATCGGCTCGACGGCCCTCGTGTACGACAATTCGCTGTTCGGCGGCACGGGGCCGATTCTCGGGCAGCGCTACCGGATCGAGCTCTCGCCCCGGCTGGGGAGCCTGACCTACAACAACGTGCTCGCCGACTTCCGCAAGTACGTGATGCCGTTCGAGCCCGTGACCTTCGCGGGACGGGTGCTGCACTTCGGACGCTACGGTTCCGACGCCGAGGATCCGCGCCTCAACGACCTCTACCTCGGATTCGGGAGCCTCATCCGGGGTTACAACGACGGATCGTTCGGCTTCGAAGAGTGCGGCGAGGCGTTCGACGAGACCGGCGCCTGCCCGGCGTTCGATCAGTTGTTCGGCAGCCGACTGGCGCTGGCCAACCTGGAGATGCGGGTACCGCTGCTCGGCTACTTCGGGATCATCGAGTCACCGGGAATCCCGCCCCTCGACCTGGCGGTGTTCTTCGACGCCGGAACGGCGTGGACCCAGGATACCGACAGCGAGTTGTTCGGGGGCGAGCGACAGGTGGTGACGAGCCATGGGATCGCGGCGCGGCTCAACCTGCTCGGCCTGTTCATCGTCGAGCTCGACTACGTGCACCCGAACCATCGGCCGCTCAAGGGCTGGTACTGGCAGTTCAACCTGGTTCCGGCGTTCTAGCCCTCCAGCGTTCCAGTGCTAGTAGTACGGGTTGGCGCCGGCCCCGTGGTTCGTGACGTCCTGGATGTCGGTGATCTCGGGGATCGCCTCGCCGAGGATGCGCCGGATTCCCTGTGACAGGGTCACGGACGCCATCCCACAGCCCTGGCAACCGCCGCTCATCTTCAGGTAGACGACGGTGTCGCGGACGTCGACCAGGCTGACGGAGCCGCCGTGCGCTGCGATCGACGGGTTGATCTGCGTGTCGATCACCTGGCGCACCCGATCGGCGAGGTCGCCCGTCGGGGCCTCGGCGCCGACGGGTCGCAGGTTCGGGCTGTCGACCTTGAACCCGCTCCCCGCCATCGATTCCACCCAGTCGACGGTGGCGCCGTCGAGCAGGGCGGCGCTGTCGGCGGGCACGACGACCCGGAATCCGTCCACGTCGAACGTCCGGTCCTCCGGCGCGCGCTCCGCGTCGGTGATCAGCGCGAGGTCGTAACGCGGCGCGAGGGGGCTGGAGTCGAGCACCTCGATGCGAACCGCCAGCTCCTCGTCTTCCTGCTCGAGATACGAGACGACGTGGCGCCTCGCGGTGTCCGTAAAGTTGATCACGTGACTGTGCTTTCGTTATGGTCGTCAGCGGCCCAGCATCGCCCGCACGGCAAACCACAGGTTGGCCGGACGCTCGGCCATGCGCCGCATGAAATACGAATACCACTGCGAGCCGTACGGGAGGTAGATCCGCATGGGCCAGCCGTCGGCCGTCAGCGACTCCTGCAGCTCTCGCCGCACACCATACAGCATCTGCAGTTCATACGCCTCCCGCGCGATTCCGTTCGCTTCGATATGCGCCAGGCTGGCCTCGATCATCCGCTCGTCGTGCGTGGCGATCGCGGTGGGCGCGCCGCCGTCGAGCAGCACCTTCATGAGCCGTACGAAGCTGGCGTCGACCTCGGCCCTGTCCTGGAACGCGACGGAGGCCGGCTCGTTGTACGCGCCCTTGCACAGCCGAACGGGTGCCGAAAGCTCGACTAGGCGGTCGATGTCGGCAGCGCTGCGCTTCAGGTACGACTGGATGACGATCCCGACGTTACGATGCCGTTCGAATGCCCGATAGAAGATGTCGAGCGTGCGCTGGGTGTATGCCGAGCCCTCCATGTCGATCCGAACGAAGTTGTCGAGCCGTGCGGCGTGCGCGACGATGCGCTCGACGTTCGCGTAGCAGAAGTCGGTGTCGATGTCGAGGCCGAGCTGGGTGAGCTTGAGGGAAATCGTCGTGCTCGCTTCGCTCGCTTCGATCAGATCGAGGCTGCGCGCGTACTCGTCGGCCGCCGCTTCGGCTTCGGACCGGTCGCCGACGCTCTCGCCCAGCAGGTCGAGCGTTACCCGGAAGCCCGCCCGGTTGAGCTCGGCGGCCGTCCGGAGCGCGACGTCGTGCGTCTCGCCGGCCACGAACTTCGTGGCGGCAGCTCGCGCGAACGGAAGCCGGAACAACACGTCCCGCAGGTCGTCTCGTTCGCTCATCCACAGAAGTGTCCGTCGGAGCATGCGGAATGTCTCTGAACAGGGGGAAGGGTAGCCGGCGGTCAGCCCGCCCGCTCGACGATGCGGGCGCGCAACTCGTCGACGCCGAACAGCGAGATCACGTCGAGGCCCGCCGCCCGGATGGCCTCGGCGCCGCCCTCCTGGCGGTCGACGGCCGCGAGGACACCGACGATCGACGCTTGCTCGGCCCGCAGCGCTTCGCAGGCCTGGAGCGCCGAGCCGCCCGTGGTAATCACGTCCTCGACGACGACGACGCGCGCCCCGGACTCGAAGCAGCCCTCGATGCGGCGTCCGGAGCCGTGCCGCTTGGCGCGCTTGCGCACCGAAAAGGCATGGATCGGCCGTCCACGCCGGAAGCTCTCCCCGGCGATCGCATAGGCGATGGGGTCGGCGCCCATGGTGAGCCCTCCGACCAGATCGGGCTCCCACCCCACCTCCTCCAGCGTGTCGCAACCGACCTTGCCGAGCAGATCCTGTCCCTCGGCGTGCATCGTGGTCGTGCGGCAGTCGATGTAGAAATCGCTCTTCCGTCCGGAAGCGAGCGTGAAGTCTCCGAGTCGAAAGGACCGCTCGACGAACAGGTCGAGCAGCCGGGCGCGCGCGCTCACCCGCTCACGCGCAGTCCCGACAGGTACCGAACATCTTGATCTGCCGGGTGATGGCCGAGAAGCCGGCGTCGCGCGCTACCTCGTCGAGTGTCCGGCTGAGCGCCGGATGGCGGAACTGCGTGACGTTGCCGCAAGAAGTGCAGATCATGTGGTCGTACTGCGCGGCGCCGATCTGCATCTGGTAGCGGCGGAACCCCTCGTCGAAATCGTGCTCCGTCGCAAGTCCGAGTTCCACGAGCAGGGCGAGGCTGCGGTAGACTGTCGCCTTGCCGATCTGCTCGCCGCGGCGGCGCAACTCTTCGGCCACTTCGTCGGCGGACAGGTGCCGCGTCGATTCGAACAGCACACGGGCTACCGACTCGCGCTGCTGGGTGAACGGCAGCTCGCGCTCGCGCAACTCGCCGCGCAAGACCTCCATCATCACCGCGGCGCATCCCAGCGGTGGGCGTGTGGGTACGATGCTCGAGGTACTGCTCATGAAGTCGTTCGAGGTTGGGCGAAAGCTCGCGCTGGCGTATTCTCAACGAGGTGAGAATCTATCCGCCTGCCCGCCGCCGCTCAACGTCGGGACCGACGCCCGGTTGTGCGGGTATCGCCGCTTGCGGGCGGTAGCCGCAGCCCCATCTTGGGAAACCGGGCCGGTGGCGCGCCGTGCCTGAGCCTGTATCCAGCCAACGCACTGACACGGATGACATGATGACGGCAAGACGGAATCTCCGGAGACTTCTGCTGATCGCGGTGGCGGCGGTCGCGGTCGGCGCGTGCGACGAGGCCGGCGAGGCCGCACAGGAGGCGCCCCCGTCCGTGCTGCAGACCGAGCAGTCCGGCCCGGGGGCCGACGGCGCGCCGAGGCCCGGCAACGGTGGCGTCGTGCGGACGACCGAGCTCGACGTCGGCGGCGTGACGGTCACGGCCGAGATCGCCGATACCCCGGCCCTGCGGGAACGCGGGTTGATGGAGCGCGACTCACTTCCCGAGAACCACGGCATGCTGTTCGTCTATCCGGAGGAGCGGGATCTCTCGTTCTGGATGCGCAACACGCCGCTGGCCCTCGATATCGCTTTCATCGATCGCGCGGGCACGATCGTCAACATCGAGACGATGCAACCGAACGACGACGAGAACACCGTGTCGAGTCGACCCGCGATGTATGCCCTCGAAATGGAAGCCGGCTGGTTCGAGGCGAACGGCGTCGAGCCGGGCGCCCGGATCGGCTTCTGAGACGGAGACCGGCACGATGAGCCGAGAGTCGTGGCGCGTGGAGTCCGATTCGATGGGAGAGGTGCGGATTCCCGCCGATCGCCTGTACGGCGCCCAGACCGAACGGGCCCGCGCGAACTTCCCGATCAGCCGGCTGCGCTTCGACCGCGGTTTCCTGCGCGCGCTCGGCACGGTCAAGCGGGCGGCGGCGGACGTAAACGAGGATCTCGGGCTGCTCGAGCACGAGCTGGCCGACGCGATTCGACGGGCGGCCGACGAGATGCGCGAGGGGGATCTCGACGAGCATTTCGTCGTCGACATCTTCCAGACCGGTTCCGGTACCTCGACCAACATGAACGCCAACGAAGTTCTGGCGAACCGGGCCATCGAACTGCTCGGCGGCGAAGTCGGGTCGAAGGACCCCGTCCACCCCAACGACCACGTGAACATGGGGCAGTCGAGCAACGACGTGATCCCCACGGCGCTGCACGTGGCCGCCCTGTCGGCTATCGAACAGGAGCTGCTGCCGGCCCTCGAGCACCTGCGTGAGACGCTCACGGGGAAGGCCGAAGAGTTCGACGCGATTCCCAAGGCGGGGCGGACCCACCTGCAGGACGCAACGCCCATCCGGCTCGGGCAGGAGTTCGGCGGCTACGCGACGCAGATCGACCACGGCATGCGGCGGATGCTCGGCACGCGCGAAAGTCTGCGCCAGCTGGCGATCGGCGGCACGGCCGTCGGGACGGGAATCAACACGCATCCGGAGTTCGGGGCCCGGATGGCGCGGCGTATTGGCGATCTCACCGGGCTGCAGTTCCGCGAGGCCGACGATCACTTCGAAGCGCAGTCGGCCCGTGACGCGGCCGTCGAGGCGAGCGGGATGCTCAAAGTCGTCGCCGTCAGCCTGATGAAGATCGCCAACGACATCCGCTGGCTGGCGTCCGGTCCGCGAACCGGGCTGGCCGAGATCCGGCTGCCCGAGTTGCAGCCGGGCTCGTCGATCATGCCGGGCAAGGTCAACCCCGTGATGTCCGAGATGCTGACCATGGTCGCGGCCCAGGTGATCGGCAACGACACGGCGATCACGATCGGTGGAGAGCGTGGCAATTTCGAGCTCAACGTCATGATCCCGGTGATCGCGCACAACCTGCTCGAGTCGATCGAGATCCTGTCGACCGGGAGCCGCGTATTCGCCGACGCCTGCGTGGTCGGGATCGAGGCGAACGAGCAGAGGCTGCGGCGCAACGCCGAGTCGACGGCCGCCCTCGCCACAGTGCTCGCGCCGCGACTCGGCTACGACACGGCGGCCGAGATCGCCAAGCGGTCGCTGAAGGAAGATCGGACCCTGCGCGAGGTCGTGCTCGACATGGGCCTGCTGTCGGCGGAAGAGCTCGACGAGATCATCGACTTCGACGCGATGACCCGGCCCGGAAGCGGCCTGTAGTCAGCGACCCCGCAGCCGCTCGGCGCTCGAGGTGAGCAGGTTGGCGACCGGACGCTCGATCGCGTACACGATCGGATCGTCGGCGCGCCGGACCAGCACGTCGGGGTGGTCGAGTCCGGTGGAGAACAGCAGCGCCGTCTCGGGCCCCGGGACGGCATCCTCGCCGGTGTACAGCTCCACGACACCGACCGGATCGTCGAAGTTGGCCGCGAACACGAACGAGTCGGCCGGGAAGCCGGTCGCCTGCAGGTCGGCCAGCGTTTCCAGATAGACCCGCATGACGGCGGTGTCCGCCGCCGCGCCGTCCGCCGCCGCCCCGTAGACCGACCAGCCGCCGCCCTCGCCGCCTGCCCGGGAGAGCTCGGCAGCGGTCTCGCCGCCCTGACGAATGACGATTCGGCGGAGGGCCGCCGTGTCGGCGCGGATCACCGTGAAGTCACGCCACGAGCCCTCCGGTGCGGCGAGCGGATCCAGCGCCGCGCGGGGCAGGACGTAGGCGGCATCGGCGTTGGGAAGGCGTACGAACCGGCCGTCGATGCCCGCCTCGCCGACCAGGAAATCGGCCTCGGGCTCGCCGGCCGGCCCCACGCGCACACGCACGCCGGCGCTCGCGGTGAGGCCCATGCGCTCGTGGCTCGCCGGGTTGCGCGCGATCAGGCGGCCCGGCGGCAGCGTGTCGAGGCGGGCGAGCGTCGCGTCTACGAGGGAATCGAGTGCCGGATAGCCGTTGACCGTCCAGCCCCCCGAGCGCCGAACGAGCTCGATGGGTTCGGCGTCCGGCGGATCGATGAGGACGTATGCGACGTCGCCGCCCACCATCGCGCCGAGGTCGAGACCGTCCGCGGGGTCGCCGCCGTCACGCCCGCGCACGAAGAACCATGCCGCCAGCAGAAGCGCCAGTATCCCGAAAATCCCACCGAGCTGCCGTCCGCTCACGCGGCGCTTCCCCCGCCCGACGACTCGGCCTCCCACGGCCGTCCGGCCAGCCGCCGCCGTCTCAGAAGCCGGGCGACGCCGAACAGGACGAACAGCAGGGGCACGCCGATCAGCGTCAGGTACCGGGCTGCATCGCGCACGCCGGCCGATTCGTACAGCAGAGGCGGCGCGCTGCGCTGCTTGGTGCGAATTCCGATCAGGGCTTCGTCGGCGGCCAGCCAGTCGACGGCGTTGCGGGCGAATACGAGGTTCTCGCGGCTCCGGGCGATGAACCGGTTCTTGACGAAGTCGGCGTCGCCCACGAGGACGATTCGGCCACCCTCCGGCCCGTCGCTGGCGCCCGCCGAACGCGGCAGGAGGGCGGCGCCGACGGGCCGGGGGCGCAGGTCGTCCACGAGGCGCGACCAGTCGAGCGTCGGGTCGAGCGGCGATTCGCCAGGCATCAGCGCCCCGAAATCCGTCGTCGCGAGCAGGGGCGTCACGGTTGCCGTATCGGCGCGCGACAGGTCGAGCGGGCTCGCGAAGGCGAGGGTGACGCCCGACAGTCCACCCACGATCGGATGCTCCGACGCCGGCACCGTGATCGGGAAAAGGGGAAACGGTCGCTGCACCGGGCTGCCGCCCGCTCCCGGAAGCTGCAGCGGCTCGTTGGATCGCAGGTCGATGACCATGCTCTCCACGACGCTCACCCCGTAGGGCGCGAGCAGTGCGTCGAGCCGAGACTGCTCGACGGGCTCGGTGAACTGCTGCGACGCCGCGATCGCGATCTTCTCGAGCATGAGGAACAGGTTGCCGCCCCGGTCCAGAAATCGCCGCAGCTCGGCGGCCGCGGGGGCGCCGACCGGGTCCTCGGGGCCGGCCAGTACGAGCACGTCGACCGAATCGGGAATCGATGCGGCCCCGGCCTCGGCCTCGGCCGAGAGATCCACCGTTCGTACCGTGTAGGCCTCGCTCAAATGCTGCGCGAAGCCGAGGATCCCGTCGGGCCCGGTACCGCCCACGGAGTCCTGCGCCGGGCCGCCGAGGCCGTCGACCAGGCCGACGACGGGCCGGGTCGGCCGCTGCATGGAGCGCACGGCGCTCGCGAGGCGGTACTCGAGATCGCCCGCCTGCTGGACGAACGGAATGACCTCGGAGGCATCGGCGTACTCGAGCACGATGCCGAGGTAGCCGACCCGCACCTGGAGCTCGCCCTGCCCGAGCGTGTTGAACTCGATGTCGGGGATGCCCAGTCGCTCGGCTTCCCGGGCGGCTTCGTTGTCACCCTCGGGGGTGCGGCGCAGCAGCCGGACGTTGTCGCCGCCCGCCGACGCGAAGTCGGCCAGCAGGTCCTCGACGTCGCGCCGCACCATCTCCGCCTGCACTGGCAGGTCGTCCGACGCGAAGAACCGTATCGTAATCACGTCATCGAGCTTGCCGAGCGTAGCGCGCGTGGGCTCGGAAAGGGTGTACGCGCCACCGGGCGTCAGATCCCAGCGCCCGCGGATGTGCTGACCGAGCAGGTTTGCGACGATCAGCACGGCGATCAGGCCGGCTACACCCGCCTGCAGCGTCCTGAAGGTGCGGCTCGCCGCATTGCGCCGCGTCCGTTGTATGACGACGTACGCCAGGCCGAGAAAGGTGATCGCGAGGCTGACAAAGTACACGACGTCGCGCAGGTCGAGCACGCCCCGGGTGATGTTCCCGTAGTGCGACAGAACCCCGAGACGTCGCGCGACCGCGGCCAGCGAAGGCGGCAGCCCGATCAGGACGACGGGAAGGGTCAGCGCCACGAGAAAGAAGGTCACCGCCACGGCCAGGATGAACGCCGTGATCTGGTTGCGCGTCGTGGCCGACGCCCACAGCCCGATCGCGACGAAGGCTGCGCACAGCAGCAGCGTACCGGCGTATTGTGCAACCGCGGGTCCGACGAGGGGTTCGCCGCCGGCGTTCATCGCGAACCAGGCAGCCACCGTGCCCGCCAGGGCCACGCCGAGGAAACCCATGATCCCGAAGAACTTTCCGAGCAGGTAGTCGACGTCGCGAATTGGCTGTGCGAGGACGAGCTCGATCGTGCCGCTCGCCCGGTCCTCGGCGATCGATCGCATCGTCACCGCGGGCACGAAGAACAGCAGCAGCCACGGCATCAGGTCGAACATCGGGCGCAGGCTCGCTCCATTGGTCGCGAAGACCGCGCGGAAGAAGAAGAAGAAATTCGCGACGAGAAAGACGACGAGCAGGATGTACGCCGTCGCCTGGTCGAAGTAGCTGCGGAACTCGCGCCCCGCCACGACGGCGATCCTATCCGGGTTCATCGTCCCTCCCCGGTGAGCTCGGCGAACAGCTCCTCGAGATCCTCGCTCTCGCGCGTCAGCTCCCACAGCGTCCAGTCGCGGTTGCGGGCCAGGTCCGAAACGGCGGGTCGCGGATCCTCGCCGGCCTTTCCGATCAGCAGGAAGCGCGGTCGCGGATCGTCCGCGCCGCCCGCGTCACGCACTTCGGTCACCGACGCGAGCCCCAGCAAGGCCTTTCGCGCGGCGTCACGGTCGGCCTCGAGCTCGACGCGCACCCGGACGCCACTTCCGGCCCCGCCGGCCAGGAGCCCGTCCACGGTGCCGTCCGCGATGATCCGTCCGCGGTGGATGATCAGCAGCCGGTCGCAGGTCGCGCGCACCTCCTGCATGACGTGCGTGCTCAGGAGCACGGTCCGCTCGCTGCCGAGGTGTGTGATCAGGTTGCGGATCTCGGCGCGTTGATTCGGGTCGAGACCCTCGGTCGGCTCGTCGAGGATCAGCAAGTCGGGTTCGGCCAGGATCGCTTGCGCGAGCCCGGTGCGCTGCCGGTAGCCCTTGGACAGGTGGTCGATCGGCCGGTTGTACATGTCGCCGATGCCGGTCTGCTCGACGGCCCGGCCGATCCGCGCGCCGAGGTCGGCGCCACGGAGTCCTCGCAGCCGACCCACGTATTCGAGAAACTCGCGAACCAGCATCTCGGAGTACAGCGGGTTCGCCTCCGGCAGGTAGCCGATGCGCCGCCGGGCCTCGAGGGGGTCGTCGGCTATGGAACGGCCGTCGATCTCGATGCTTCCCTCATCGGCCTCGAGGCCCTGGGTGATCAGCCGCATCGTGGTCGTCTTGCCGGCGCCGTTGGGGCCGAGGAAGCCGACGACCTCGCCGCGGCCGATCGAGAACGACACGCTGTCGACGGCGCGCACCTCGCCGAAACTCTTCCCGACATCCTGTAGTCGTACCAGCGGCATGAGGCCTCGTCATGAAAGTTCCGGAGGAGCGGGCAAACTACCCGCAGGTGGTGGAGAGTCAAGCGAATTCAGCGCGTGCGACCGGCTTGCCATGCCGCGCGAATCCCGCGAGTTTTCGCGGCTCGAAGCGAGTTGTCGGTTCTGCCGTTCATGAACGATACACGATTACGGAAATCAACGATATGCGTATACTGGTCGGGAGCGACGACGGGCTCTGCCTGATCCGCTGGCTCGAGGGAGAAAAGTCGGGAACGGTCGTGAGTCGCGGGTTCGAGGGCGAGGCGGTGAGTTCGTTCGCTCGCTCGGGCGACACCGTGCTCGCAGCCGTCCCGGAGCGCGGCCTGTTTCGCAGCGCCGACGGGGGCGCCACGTGGGAGCCCCTGGCCGAGCGGCTCGACGGCGCGAAGCTCACGACGCTCGCGGCCGCCCCGTCGGGCTCCGTGCTGGCGGGCACGGAGCCGGCAGCACTGCACGTTTCCCGCGACGGTGGCGCCACGTGGACCGAGCTCGACCGGTTCGGGGCGCTGGCCGATACGGAAGACTGGTCGGAGTACGGGGGACGCGCCGCGCACGTCGAGGCGATCGCTTTCGACCGGCACGACGCGAGCCGGGTGTACGTCGGTGTCGAAATCGGGGGTGCCTATCGCAGCGACGACGCCGGTGCGACCTGGATCGGGATCAACGAGGGCCTGTTCGACGACATTCATGACATCGCCGTCGATCCGCGCGACGGGAGCCGCGTCTTCGCGGCGACCGGGGGCGGGCTCTACATCAGCCACGACCGAGGCGCCGACTGGCGCCCTGCGGCCGGCGAACTCGGTGGTCGCTACTGTCTCCGCTTTCTAACCGCGGCGTCGACGCCCGCACACCCGACGGAGTCGCTCTTCCTGCTTGGCACGGCCGACGGCCCACCCGCGACCTGGGGGAAGCGGGCCGCGAAGGCCGACGCCCGCCTGTGGATGAGTTTCGATTCCGGGCGTACCTGGGAGGTGTCGGAAGAGCATGGAACGCGAGACGCCAGTCCCGTGGCCGCCCTCGCCGCGAATCCGCGCGACGCTTCGGCCGTGATCGCCGGCACCGCGCAGGGGCACCTGTTGCACGGAAACCTGGTCGACGACCGCTGGCGCCAGATCATGTACGGCCTGGGCGCCGTGCGTACGCTGCTCGTGGTGTGACCGACGGTGCGGATCACGGAGATCTTCCATTCTATCCAGGGTGAGTCGAGCTACGCCGGGCGGCCCTGCGTATTCGTCCGCACGACCGGCTGCAACCTGCGCTGCGCCTGGTGCGATACCGCCTACTCCTTTCACGGCGGTCGCGACATGACCGTCGACGAGATCGTGGCGGAGATCCGTTGCCTCGGTCCCGGCTGTCGGCTGGTCGAGCTCACGGGCGGTGAACCGCTCCTGCAGAAGGACGTCGGCGCCCTCGCCGACACCCTGCTCGCCGCCGGCTACACGGTGCTGTGCGAGACCAGCGGCAGCGTACCGGTCGACCGTGTCCCCCCTGCCGTCGTGAAGATCGTCGACTTCAAGTGTCCCGGCAGCGGCGAGGTCGAGGCGAACGACTGGGCGAATCTCGATCGCCTCGATCCGACGCGCGATGAGCTGAAGTTCGTCATCGCCGACCGCGAGGACTACGAGTGGGCAAGACGCCAGGTAAAGGAGAGGGACCTCGGGCGATTCACGGTTCACTTCTCGCCCGAGTTCGAGGGGATGGAGCGCCGCGCGCTGGCTGCGTGGATCCTGTCCGACGGACTCCCGGTTCGCCTTCAGCTTCAGCTTCACAAGTTCGTCTGGGACCCCGCGATGCGCGGTGTTTGACGGGAGCCGACGGGCGGATTGACACCTCGCTTACGTCCCGGTACAATTTATTAGAGGTAGCAACTTGGAACGGTCCACTAGCCCCGCACCATGGCCAGCCCCCCCCTCCGATCTGGCTGTCGACGTGGCGTGGTCCGGCATGCGCCGGCGAAAGGCTTTAGTCCCATGATTAGATTTGGATCGGTTACCCCCGCTGTAATAGCGCTCTGTGCCGTCCTGCTGATGGCGATCGCCGCATGCACCGACACGGAGACCATATTCGTCGATCGCCCACTGTTCGATGACCCGCCCGCGAGCGCGTCGGGCTTCCTCGGCTACGGTACGGAGGACGCGCAGGCGGAGAACTTCACCGTGTGTGGCAACTGTCACATTGGCTCCCAGAGCGAGTGGGAGCTCACCGCGCACGCCGATGCGTGGAACACGCTCCAGGCGAGCACGCACGCTCAGACCTTCTGCGAGGGATGTCACACGGTCAGCGAAAACGGAAACGAGGCCGAGGGGGAGGCGGGCTGGGTCGCCACGGCGGACACGCGCTACTACGACGTTCAGTGCGAGAGCTGCCACGGTCCAGGCGCCGGTCATGTGTCGAACCCCGAAGCGTCGCAACCCCTGGCCTCGATCGCGGTCGGCCTGGACCTGACGAGCGGTTGCGGGGAATGCCACCAGGGTTCGCACCACGGATTCGTCGACGAATGGGCGAATTCGCGGCACGGCTTCGAAGGCAACGAAGGGGTCCGGGAACGTGAGGCGTGCCAGGAATGCCACGAGGCGAAGCGGGTGCTCGAGGTTTTCGGCGTCGACGCCGACTACGTCGAGAAGGGCTCGGCCGAGAATCTGCCGATCGTCTGCGCGGTCTGCCACGATCCGCACAACGCTACGCAGGAGCACCAGCTCCGCTTCCCGATCGACGTGCCAAGCGTCGGCGAGAACCTCTGCATGAAGTGTCATCACAAGCGCGCGGTTCCGGAGATCGACAACTCGAGAGGACCGCATTCGCCGCAGGGCCCGCTCCTGCTGGGGGAGGACGTCGGCTGGATCCCGCCGAACTTCAACACGAATATCGTCCGTGGCACACACGGTTCCGCACAGAACGAGAAACTGTGCGCGACCTGTCACGTGTTCGCGCGCGAGATCACGGATCCGCTCACCGGCGACTTCGTGTTCAGCTCGAAGGGTCATCTGTTCGAGCCGATCCCGTGCCTGGACGCCCAGGGGGTCCCGGTCTCGGGCGGCACCTGCGATGTCACCGAGCGGTCGTTCGAGTCTTGCGTCCAGTGCCACGGTGACGAGACTTCGGCACGCACGGCGTATCTCGCGGCGACCGAGCGCATAGCGGACCGGGTGGCGGAGCTGGCCGCCCAGCTCGCGCAGGTTCCCGAGACGGAGTTCGACGCGGAGGACGGCGTTCTGAGCGTCGCGGAGGGTGCGCTGTTCAACCAGCGTCTCGGCGAGATCACGAGTTCCGCGATCCACAACCCGTTCCTCACGGAGGCCCTGTTGCTCGGAAGCATCCAGGCCGTACAGGACGAGTACGGTGTCGCTTCCTGGACTCTCCCGGCGGATATCGAGCGGCGGCTGAACGAGATCGCGCGCTAGGTCGGGTATCGCCAGCGATGGACGGGGCCGTCAGTCTACTTT
Organism: Gemmatimonadota bacterium; assembly: GCA_035464655.1. Lineage (GTDB taxonomy): Bacteria > Gemmatimonadota > Gemmatimonadetes > Palauibacterales > Palauibacteraceae > JARFPW01. Next base: position 59,818 of record DATHRZ010000009.1, on the reverse strand, counting down.
CCCGGACGGCCCCGTCCGCCCCATACTCCTGTACCCGTTGCGAACCACCCGCACGTAAAATTACGACTCGCACGTTGGGAGTCCTGGCGCCATGGTGAGTTACGGCATGATGCAGGACGTGCCCCAGCAGCTCCCGGAAGCCGACCTTCCCGGCGGCTTCGCGGTCTTCCTGCGAGCGTTCTTCAGCGTGCCGCAGGGTGTGCAGATGGCCGGGGGCATCCTCGCGGCGCTCGTTGGGCTCACCCTTGTCGTCCTTGCCGTGCGGAAGCGCGACGCGCTCCTCGCCTGGTGGAGCTCACGCACACGCCCGCTCCAGATCGGACTGACCGCAGGCGCCGCGATCGTGCTTGTGTTCGTCGTATCGGGCAGCGTGGTCAGCTGGGACTACATGCAGCACGACAACGACTTTTGCACGGGTTGCCACGTGATGGGGCCCGCCTACCAGCGCTTTACGGAAAGCGGCCACTCGGAGCTGAGCTGTCACGACTGTCACCAGCAGTCGATATTTGCGAGCACGCGCCAACTCCACCTGTGGATCAAGGACCGCCCCGAGGAGATCGGCGAGCATTCCCCCGTTCCTACGCAAGTGTGCGCGGAGTGCCATATAGCTTCGGATCCGGCCGACAACTGGCGTCAGATCGCCGCGACCGCCGGACACGTGGCGCACCTCGAGTCCGACTCCAGCGCCCTGGCGGACGTCCAGTGCGTCACCTGCCACGGGCAGGAAGTGCACCAGTTCCGTCCCGCGGATCAGACGTGCGGTCAGGTCGGGTGCCACGAGGCCGACGCGACGGAAATCGTGCTCGGGGCCATGACGGAGGAGACGGGGCTGCACTGCGTCACCTGCCACGAGTTCACGGCTGAGCGGGCGATGCTCGCCAGTATCGATTCGGTGGCGGGACCGCTCACGCCGGGGCTTCGACAGTGCACTTCGTGTCACGAGATGGAGACGCTGTGGGCCGACTACGACCCGGCCGCCGATCCGCACGATGCCCGTTGCGGTGCCTGTCACAATCCGCATGAGCAGGAGAATCCCGAGCTGGCCCTCAAATCGTGCACGGGCGCTGGCTGCCACTCCCGCCCGGATACACTGACCACGTTCCACGTCGGCCTTCCGCAGGACGTGACCGAGGACTGCACGTCGTGCCATCTGCCCCACGTCTGGGAACGAGACGGTGACGACTGCGGCTCCTGTCACACGGACATTCCCGGTGCGACGGCCGCTGCTTCTCGGACCGTTGCCGCCGCGACCACAAGTGCGTCTCCGGCACCGCATCCGGTCGTGACGCTGGCCGCATCGGAAGGGGCTCCACAGACGGCGCTCCAGTACCTGCATGCGGATGCGACCGCAGCACCCGCCGCGTTCGAGATGCCGCAGCAGGTGTCTTTCGGCCATGCGGAACACACGTCCGTCGCGTGCACCGAGTGCCACTCGAACCGCAGTCAGCACGGCGAGGTCACGGTGAGAACGCAGAGCGACTGCTTCTCCTGTCACCATTCGACGAACACCGCCCAAGTGCAGGGCTGCGGAAGCTGCCACGGCGAGGTGGAACTGGGTCGGGTGCGACAGGTCACGACGATGCTCGAGTTGAGCGTCGGGGAGGGTCGCCGCCCGCGGGCCCTGCCGTTCGATCATGATGCCCATACCGAACTGCGCTGCGTCGACTGCCACGGGGGTGGCATCCGGCAGAGTGTGCAGACCTCCTGCGCGGCCTGCCACGAGGACCACCACCGTCCCGAGGCGACCGCGTCCTGCGCGTCCTGTCATGCCGAGTACCGGACTCCCGTTCACACGGCTGACGTTCACACCCGGGGATGCACGGGTTCCGGCTGTCACTCGGAGCCACGGTATTCTCGCATGGATCGGACCCGGGAGTTTTGCGCCACGTGCCATCAGGATATGATCGAACATGAGCCTGGACAGCCGTGCATGAACTGCCACCTGGTCCCGACCACGGGGTCGAGTGGATGAGGGTCGCCCGCCTTTCGACCTGGATCATCTGCGCGTCGCTCGCGAGCATCCCGCTCGGGCCGGGCGAGGCGCGGTCGCAGCAGCGCGTCACGGACCAGTGCATGATCTGCCACCTGTCCCTCGAGGAGATCGACCTCGTCCAGCCCGCCGCGCGATGGGCATCCGACGTCCACTTCGCGGCCGGGCTCACGTGTACGGGCTGTCACGGTGGGGACGCGCGGTCGGATGCAGAGTCGACGGCTCATGCCGGCATGGTAGCCGCCCCGGCTCGCCAACGTGTGCCGGGAATGTGCGGTCGCTGCCACTCGAACCAGGAGTTCATGCGCGCCTACGATCCCGACATCCGCATCGACCAGGTCGAGGCGTACTATACGTCGCGTCATGGCGAGCGGCTGGTCCAAGGGGATCGCAATGTGGCCACGTGCATCGACTGCCACTCGACCCACGGTATCCAGTCCGCCAGTGTGACGGGGTCGCCCGTCCACCCGGCCAACGTCCCCGACACGTGCGGAGCCTGTCACGCCGACGAGGAGCGCATGGCGGGGTATGATATTCCCACCAACCAGCTCGAGGAATACCGCTCGAGCATCCACTGGGCCATGCTTGACGAGCGGGGTGATCTGTCTTCGCCGGTCTGCAACGATTGTCACGGAAACCACGGCGCCGTTCCGCCCGGGCATTCCGCCGTGGGTAGAGTCTGTGCGGAGTGCCACTTCCAGATCGGCGAGTACTACGCCATGAGCGCTCACGACAGCGTGTTCAACGGGCTGGATCGCCCGGGCTGCGCAACGTGCCACGGCAACCATGCGATCGAGACCGCCGACGACGAGTTGCTCGGGCTGGACGAACGGAGCACGTGTACGGGTTCGGGATGTCACAGTGCCGCGGACGAAGGTGGACAGGCCGCCCGGGAGATGCTGACGATGGTAAACTCGCTCAATACCGTGCACACGCAAGCCGACTCCCTCCTCCGCGAGGCGGAGCACACCGGGATGCCTGTCGACGAGGCGCTGTTCGAGCTCACGCGGGTGCAGACCGCGATCGTGAGCGCGCGCGCCGTCATGCACACGGCGAAGATCGACTCTGTGCGGGCGCACATTGCCGTGGGTTTGGAGGCCGCTGCGACGGGATACGGGGCCGGGGAGGCGGCGTTCGAGGAGCTGCGGACTCGCCGGACCGGGCTGATGGCGTCCACCGTCGTGATTCTGGTCCTCATCTTCGGGCTCTTGACCAAGATTCGACAACTGGGATCGGCATGAGCGAACACGACGGAAGTCCCCCCGAAAGCGGATCGGCCATGCCCGGCCTCATTCGCCGGCGGTTTCTGAACTGGATGCTTGGCACGGGGGCCGGGGCCCTGTGTGTCGCCGTCCTGTACCCGATCATCCGTTTCCTCGTACCGCCCGAGGTGGAAGAGTCCGCGGAATCGCAGGTCACGCTTCCCATCAGTCCACGCGACATCCCCCCGAACAGCGGCCAGATCTTCCGATTCGGTTCCCGGCCCGGGATGATTGTTCGTACTCCCAAGGGCGAGCTCAAGGCGTTCGACGGCATGTGCACCCACCTGGACTGCATCGTCCAATATCGCGATGACCTCAGCCATATCTGGTGTGCGTGTCACAACGGTCATTACGATCTGAATGGGACGAACATCGAGGGGCCGCCCCCGAGACCGCTGACCAGGTACTCCGTCGTCGAGCAAGGTGACAAGATCATCGTCAGCAAGGAAAGCTGATGGCTTTCGGCGAGCGCGGTCGTCTCTGGGAGTGGTTCGACAGCCGGCTCGGCCTGGCCGGCTTCGAGCGCCTCGCGCGTAAGAAGGAAGTTCCGGTCCACAAGCACACGATCTGGTACTACCTGGGCGGGATGACGCTCTTCCTGTTCATCGTCCAGGTCGGTACCGGCATTCTGCTCCTGTTCTACTACCGTCCAAGTGCATCCGAAGCGTACGAGTCGATCCGCTTCATCATGACCGAAGTGAAGTTCGGCTGGCTGATCCGGTCGATCCACCACTGGGCGGCAAACCTGATGATCGCCACGCTGTTCCTGCACATGTTCAGCGTTCTGTTGCTGCGCGCGTACCGTCCCCCACGCGAGCTCACGTGGCTCACCGGGGCGGGTCTACTGGTCATATCGCTGGGGTTCGGCTTCACCGGCTATCTTCTCCCGTGGAATCAGCTAGCGTACTTTGCGACGCGTGTCGGTACGCAGATCGTCGGGGTCGTGCCGGTGGTCGGCGAAGGCATGCTGCGGCTCCTGCGTGGTGGTGACGACGTGAGTGGTGCCACGCTTACCAGGTTCTACGCCTTCCACGCCGCCGTGCTGCCGACGCTGATCGTCGGGCTCCTCGCTCTCCACGTCTACCTGGTTCAGAAGCACGGAATGAGCACGCCCCCCAGCGTCGAGCGGAGCGGACGGACTGGACGCTCGCTACCCTTCATGCCGCATTTCTTGCTCCGCGATCTCGTGGGCTGGTTGGCGGCACTGGCGATCGTCGCTGCGCTGGCGGCGTATTTGCCGGCCGAGTTGGGAGAGAAAGCGGACCCCTTCGCGTCGGCGCCCGCGGGAATCAAGCCGGAGTGGTACTTCATGTTCATGTTCCAGACGTTGAAGTACTTGCCGGCGCACATTCTCGGCATCGAGGGCGAGATCGTGGGAATCCTCGGGTTCGGCCTGGCGGCCGTCGTGCTCGTCTTCGTGCCGTTCATCGACCGTCGGCGCGAAGGAGAGAAGGCGCACGCCGCCCTCGATTACCTGCAGTACGTGTGGTGGGCCATGATCATCTTCATCCTCGTGATGACCTATCTCGGCTATACGGAAGCCGTACCCGATGTGACGGCAGGCGGACCATGACCACGCCCGGGCGGCTCGTGGTCACACGTTGCTCAGCGGCAGTGCTGGTGGCACTCGTCCTGCCGTCGGCTTCTCGTGCGCAGGAAATCTCCGACTTGTCCCGCTTCCAGCATGAGGTCCACGCAGCCTATCAGTGTGCTGACTGCCATAGTACCGGTAGCGCGACGACGGTGTCGAATCGGACGTGGTGCGCCGATTGCCACCACGTGAATGTCGGATACGGACAGTGTCAGCGCTGTCACGCGGCTGAAGAGATCGCTCCCGAACCGTTGCGGCGGCTCGTGACATTTCAACTTCCGTCCAACGTGGAGCGTAATCGCTCGCTGACGTTCGATCACGGTATCCATGGAGGCGTCTCGTGCTCCTCGTGTCACACCGGCGACGCGGTTCTGAAGGCACAGGCGCAGTGCTCCAGCTGTCACACCGACCACCACAAGGCGGGGAGCGACTGCCTGGCCTGCCACTCGGAGCCACCGATCGGCGTCCACGCGGAGGACGTGCACGTGGACCTGGCCGGCTGCGGCACGGCCGGGTGCCACGTCGCCGAGGGCGTGGACTACGCGTCGATGCTGGATGAACGGAACTTCTGCGTCTCCTGCCACGTCGGCCAGCGCGATCACGAACAACCGGGAGCGTGTATCGAGTGCCATCTGCTGAATAGCCCGGAGGTGCTACGGCCATGACGGGGATGCCTTCGTGGGGCCGCGGCATCGTGCTCGCCGCGGGCTCGATCTCGTTTGCGCTGGTGACGGCCGAGCCTGTCGCGGGGCAGGGATACCGCGCGGAAGTCACGGTCGGAGGGAGCTATCTGGAGGTCCGACCTCTGGTCAGGGACAGCCTGCCGGTGGAAGAGGTGGAAGGGACATCGCTCCGCCGCCGCCTCCCGGACGGGACCGTCGTCACCTGTCTGCAGGGCGATTTCTGTCGCTGGTTCGGCGCCGGCGAGGTCGAGTCCGTCGGCGTCACTACGCAGGAGGCGCGAGTCACGGGTTGGAGCGGGATCCAGGGGCTCTCCGCCCGCGTACATGTGCGAGGACGCTACGGGACCGACGACTTCTGGCCGCTGTCATCGGAGAAATTCGAGGCGGTCAGCGCCTACCTCGACTACGACCGATCACTGTTCCGGGCCCGGGCCGGTCGCCTGGTCCGCCGCGACGGGCTGGGCTACTACAACTTCGACGGCGGCGCCTTCCTGTGGCGAAAATGGGACCCGCTCTGGGTGGAAGTGTACGGAGGATGGGCACTCGCCCGCGGATTAAATTTCCCGCGTTCGGGCGACCTGCTGGCCCGCTCGGATCCCCTCGCGCCCGACGACCGGGGGTTCATTCTCGGGGCGGAAGCGGGTGCCCGGATCGGCGACATCGCCTCGGGTCGCGTCAGTTACCAGCGCGAGATCCGGACCGATCGACTCGCGCTGTACACCGAGCGCCTTGCGCTCGACGCCAGGGCGTTCCTCGGTCCGGCCGTCGTCGAAGCGTCGGGCGAGTACGACTTCAGCTACGAGCAGTTCAACGATCTGCGCCTCCGCGTCAACACGCCCGTCGTGTCGCGTCTCGAGGCCACGGCCGAGGCGCGCCACTATACCCCGTTCTTCGAGCTCTGGACGATATGGGGCGCGTTCAACCCGGTCGGTTTCAACGAGGGCCGCCTGTCACTGGCCTGGTCCGCGCCTTCGCTCGGTCTCCAGCTGCGGGCCGGTGGCGCGCGCCGAAGCTACGAGGAGACGAGTGCCGGGCCGGCCGAATCCGGCCTCCGGGACGACGGCTGGCGGATACTCGCTAATGCCGACTGGCGGGGCGGGCCGTGGTTTGCTTCGGGAGGGTACCATAGTGAGCGAGGCTTCGGGGCCGCGCGTTCCGGTGGTGATGTTCGTCTCGGCCGCTTCTTCGACGACCATACACATCTGTCATTCCGCGGAACGGTCACCCAGGCGTTCGGCGAGTTCCGGCTCAACGAGCAGATCGTGTCGGGCGTGGGTGTCGACGGCGCAATCGGACTTGGCGAGTTGTCGTTGAACGCCGGCGGCGCCGTATACTGGATCGAAGCTAAGGAGCGCCCGGTGGACGGTGACTGGACACAAGTTCGCGTATACGGCTCGCTCTCCTACAGCTTCGGAACGGACACCGGGGGGCAGCGATGATCCGGCGAATTGTGCTGGCACTGCTGACATCGGTCGCGATCGGATTGACCGGCGGCGTGGTCGTCTCGATGGTCCATTCCGACGGCTTTCCCCACGAGGCGCACGCCGGGCTGTTCCCCACCTGCCTCGGCTGCCATGCCGGTATCCCGGAGGGCGACGAAGATCGGTACTTCTCCGTCGAACCGCGCGACTGTATCCGCTGCCACGACGGGGAGCGTGAGAACACCGTGACGTGGGCGGCCCCGACGCGTACCGCATCGAACCTCGAGTTCGTACACGTGCGGCACGTCGAGGCGGTGCATGCCGCGGGCGACGAAGAGTTGCGTTGTGCCGGGTGCCACGGCCCGCTGCAGCCGGATCTGCCAAGTATGGCGATCACGCGGGCCGCACCCGAGATCTGCGTGAGCTGTCACGCACACGAGGCTCCGGAGCATCTGGCCGACGAAGCCGTCTGCGCAGAGTGCCACGCCATCCTGGTCGAAGTTCCGGAGTTGTCCGTCTCGCGTATCGCGGCATTTCCGGAACCTCCTACACACGCGGCCGAATCGTTCATCCTGTCGCACGGGGAGGCGGCGGAAGCAGAGCTGGGGAGTTGCGCGGTCTGTCACGCCGAGGAGAGCTGTGCCCGCTGCCACCTGAATGCCGCCGAGCTCGACGAGATCCGTTCCCTTGGGTCGGATCGGCGCGTCGCAGAGCTGCTCGCGGGACGGGCCGGAGAGTGGCCGGAGCCCGAGAGCCACCGGGAGGACGGCTGGGAGTTCAGTCACGCGAAGCGCGTGGTCGGGGGTTCGCTATCGTGCGCGTCGTGCCATGCCGAGCCGAGCTGCCGCACGTGCCACGGAGAGGCCCGCATACCCGAGATCGCCGCGCTGCCGGATCCCTCCGAGGTGGGCCTCGCGGGCGTCACTGTCGCGCGGACGCGAGCGCCCGGCCACATCCCGGACTTCGGGTCGCAGCATGCCGCTGCGGCGGCGGCCAATCTTCCGAACTGCACTTCGTGCCACGTGGAACGGGAATGTGCAGCGTGTCACGACGCGGTTCCGACTCGGTCCGCGCGGGGAGACGCAGCGGTACCGATGAATTCGCCGACGTCCGGGTATCATCCGGAGAACTTCCTGCAGCGGCACGGAGCGGAGGCGTTCGCGGTGCAGACCAGCTGCACTGACTGTCATTCGACCGAGGCGTTCTGTCGAAGCTGTCATCAGGGCGTCGGGGTGACGGTCGGCGTCGCCGACGGCGCGGGTGGTGCCTTCCACGATGCCCAGCCCGATTGGTTGTTCGAGCACGGGCGGGCGGCGCGCCAGGGTCTCGAGGCCTGTTCGTCCTGCCATCAGCAGACATCCTGCCTGCGTTGCCATTCCGCCAAGTCGGGACTTCGCATCAGTCCCCACGGTCCGGACTTCGATCCGGACCGCGTGTCGAACGCCAGCCTCCAGTCGTGCGCCGTCTGCCATGCGGCAAGGCAGATCCTCCCCTGATCGCGTCAACATCACGGTGCTGCCCCACGGGGCCGCGGCGCGCTTCAATCTCGAGACGTGCGCCTCGTGTCACGTCGAGCGAGATTGCCTCGCATGTCATTCCTCGACCGGTGGGCGCGGAATCGATCCGCACGGTCCGGACTTCGACGCGGAGACGCTCCTGAGGGCGAACCCGCAGATGTGCACGGCGTGTCACGGGAGCGAGATTCCGACGAGTCCCTGACATCGGCGCCCGCGCGCCGAAGAATCCTCCGGCGCCTCGCGGCCGGGCTCGTCGGCTTCGGAGCGCTCTGGGTGGGGTACGAGGCGTTGACCTGGCCCGACGTGGCCGCGCTCCGCGACGCCAACCCCGACCGCACGGCGTTCATCGACCGGTACGTCGAACGGTCGGGCCGCGCGCCCGCGTGGACGTGGGTACCCGCCTCGCGGATCTCGCCGCACCTCGAGGAGGCCGTCATCGTCGGCGAGGACCTCGAATTCTTCTCGCACGGGGGTTTTTCGACCCACGAGATCGAGCAGGCGATTCGCCGGGCGATCGAAGAGAGGGAGGCACCGCGCGGCGCCTCGACGATCACCCAGCAACTCGCCAAGAACCTGTGGCTCAGCCCGTCGCGCAACCCGTTGCGCAAAGGGCGAGAGGTGATCCTGACGAAGCAGCTCGAGGGGCACCTGACCAAGGACCGAATCCTCGAACTGTACCTGAACGTGGTGGAATTCGGTCCCGGCATATACGGCGCTGAGGCCGCCGGACGCCACTATTTCGGCAAGCCCGCCTCGGCGCTGTCGCAACGTGAGGCGGCCATGCTAGCCGCAGCCCTGCCGCGCCCGAGCCAGTGGCACCCGGGCGTCACGAGCACCTACTACGCCCGCCGCGTCGAAACCCTGCTCGAGCGCATGCGCCAGGTCACCTTCCTCGACCGCCGCCTCGGCATCGAGGAACCCGCGGCGGAGGATGTGCCCCTGGAAGTCCGCGAGCCCCCGGCCGCCGCCGAAGTCACCCCTATCGAGCCGAGCGAGCCGCCACCAGACCCGGAAGACCCCGCCGTTCCCCCCTAGCCGCGATACGTGGGGCGGGTTCCGACGGCCCGGAGCGAGCATCAAGCCGCGCCGTCCAGCGGGTTGCAGCTCGCGAAGGGCCGTCGGAACCCGTCACCCCCCGTCGCCCTCGTACTGCCGCTTCAACCGCTCGACCACGGCAGGATCCGCCAGCGTCGTCGTGTCGCCCAGCGCCCGGCCCTCCGCCACGTCGCGGAGCAGGCGCCGCATGATCTTGCCGCTGCGGGTCTTCGGCAAATCGGCCGTGATTATGATGTCGGCCGGCCGGGCGATCGCGCCGATCTGTTCGGCCACGTGCTGCCGGATTTCCTCGATGAGTTCCGGCGACGACTCGACGCCGTCCTTGAGTGACACGAAGGCGGCGATCGCCTGGCCCTTGAGCTCGTCGACCCGGCCGACGACGGCCGCCTCGGCCACGGCCGGATGATCGACCAGGGCCGACTCGACCTCCATCGTGCCGATTCGGTGGCCCGCTACGTTCAGCACGTCGTCCACCCGGCCCACGATCCAGAAGTAGTCGTCGTCGTCCTGTCGCGCCCCGTCGCCGGGAAAGTAGATGCCGTCCCACTTCGACCAGTAGGTCTCGCGGTAGCGCTCTTCGTCGCCCCAGATGCCGCGGAGCATCGACGGCCAGGGCGAGGTGATCGCCAGGTAGCCGCTCTCCGCCTCGTTGCCCTCGTCGTCGAGGATCGTCGCCTCGATACCGGGGAAGGGGACCGTAGCCGAGCCGGGCTTCGTGGGAATCACGCCGGGCAGCGGGGTGATCATGATCCCGCCGGTCTCCGTCTGCCACCACGTGTCGACGATCGGACAACGCCCGCCCCCGATGTGTTCGTGGTACCACATCCACGCCTCGGGGTTGATCGGCTCGCCGACGGTGCCGAGCAGGCGCAGGCTCGACAGGTCGTGCCTGGCGGGCCACTCGTCCCCCCACTTCATGAACGCGCGGATCGCCGTCGGCGCCGTGTAGAGGACGGTGACGCCGTGATCCTCGATCAGCTCCCAGAATCGGCCCTGGTCGGGATGATTCGGCGCGCCCTCGTACATCAGGACGGTCGCCCCGAGCGCCAGCGGGCCGTAGACGATGTAGGAGTGTCCGGTCACCCAGCCCACGTCGGCCGTGCACCAGTACACGTCGTCGTCCTGCAGGTCGAACACCCAGCGCGTCGTGGCCGTGACCTGCGTCATGTAGCCCCCGGTCGTGTGCACGATGCCCTTCGGCTTCCCGGTCGTGCCCGAGGTGTAGAGGATATACAGCGGATCCTCCGCCTCCATCTCTTCGGCGTCGCAGGTGGCCGACCTGTCGCCGATGAGATCGTGGTACCAGTGGTCGCGGCCCTCGTTCATCGCGATGGAGTTCTCGTGCTCCATGCGGCGCACCACGACCACGTGATCGACGAAGTCGAGCCCCCGGACCGCTTCGTCCGCCGTGGCTTTGAGCGGCACGATGCTGCCGCGCCGGTATCCCCCGTCGGCCGTGATCAGCAGGCGCGCTTCCGCGTCGATCATCCGGTCGCGCAGCGATCGGGCCGAGAAGCCCCCGAACACGACGGAATGCGGTGCCCCGATGCGTGCGCACGCCAACATGGCGACGGCCGCCTCGGGAATCATCGGCAGGTAGATCCCGACCCGGTCGCCGCGGCCGACACCGAGCTCCTTGAGCGCTGCCGCGAACGCGCAGACCTCCCGGTGCAGCTCGCGGTAGGTGTAGCGCCGAACCTCGCCGGGCTCGCCCTCCCAGATCAGCGCCGTGGCGTCGGCCCGAGGTCCGTCGAGGTGCCGGTCGAGGCAGTTGTAGGCGGCGTTCAGGCGCCCGCCGTCGAACCAGCGCGCGAACGGCGGATCCCACGAAAGCACCTCGTCCCACGGCCGAAACCAGTCGAGCTGCCCGGCTTGTTCCTCCCAGAACGCGAGCCGGTCCCCTTCGGCCGCTTCGTAGGGCGAGCGATCGGACACGCGGGCCTCGGCGACGAACTCCGGCGGGGGTTCGAACTGGCGGTCTTCGCGGAGCAGAACGTCGATTTCACGGTGCCGGGAGCCGTCCATGTCGCCTCTCTGGTTGCGTGTGGGTTCCGATGGGTGAGATTAGGGATCGTTGGCCGAGCGCCGCAACCGGAAGCCACCTGGGGTACATCCCGCGCATGAGCGATCTTACGCTGCTGATCCTGATCATCGCCGGAGGGGTGCTGGCGTTCGCCCTCGGCATCTGGATCGGCCTCGGGTACCCCGGACTGTACGAGAAATACGAGTCGACCGGGAAGGTGCCCCGCATGTCGCCGTTCGAGATGCTGGTCGACTGGATCTATGAGAAGCTCCGCCGGTGACGGTTCGCCGGGTCCTCGTCGTCGTCCTGTTGGCGAACCTGGTGGTCGTGGGGCTAAAGCTGTTCGTCGGGTTGCGGGCCGATTCGCTCTCAGTGCTGGGCGACGCGGCCCACTCGGGCTTCGACGCGCTCAACAACGTGATCGGGCTGTTCGCCGTGCGCGCGGCGGCCCGGCCGCCCGACGCGGAGCATCCGTACGGGCACGGGAAGTTCGAGACGCTCGGCGCCCTCGCCGTCGTGAGCTTCTTGTCGATCACGGCGTTCGAACTCGTGACGGGTGCCGTCGGCCGGCTGCTCGCCGGCGCCCCGCCTCCGCGTCCCGACGCCCTCACCTTCTGGCTGCTCGGGGTCACGATGGTGTTCAACGCGCTGGTCGCCAGCACCGAGATCATGTACGCCCGGCGCCACGATTCGCAGATTCTCGCCGCCGATGCACGGCACACGGCCTCCGACGTGCTCGTTACGGTCGCCGTGATCGGTGGACTCGCCCTCGTCGCCTTCGGCTGGGGAGATGCCGATGCCTGGCTCGCTATTCTCGTCGCCGGAATGATCGCCTACAGCGGGTTCCAGATTCTCAAGGGGACGATTCCGGTTCTGGTCGACAGCGTCGCCGTCGACGCGGAGCGCATCGAGACCTTCGTCGGCGGGTTGGACGGCGTGCGCGGCGTGCGGGAGGTGCGCTCGCGCGGACGCCGGAACGCCAACGCCTTCGCGGAGCTCACGATCGAAATCGACGGTGGCCTGACGGTGGCCGAGGGGCACCGGATCGCCGACCTGGTGGAGGAAGCGCTCAAGGAGACCGGCGGGTTCTCGGACGTGGTCGTGCACGTCGAACCGCCGGAGGGCTAGAAGCCCGGCCGCTCCGGCCCGGGTGCGGGTTCGACGCCGGCTTCGATCGCATCGCGAACGGAGGCGAGCAGATCCCGAGTCGCCTCGATGCCCTCGACCTCCGGCAGCCGGTCTCCCTCGTACTCGATGCCCACGTAGCCGGCGTAGCCGGCGTCGACGACGATCTCCATCATCCGCCGGTAGTCGATCGACGTCTCGTTACCATGCTCGTCGAAGTCGTAGCTCTTCGCGCTCACGGCACGGGCGAACGGCATCAGCTCGGCTACGCCGCGGTATGGGTCGTAGCGGCTTCCGTCGGCGAGGGTGAAATTGCCGAAATCGGGCAGGGTTCCGCAGCGCGGGTGGTCGACCCGCCGGATGACGCCGGCGAGCCACGTGCCGTCGGACGAAAGGCCGCCATGGTTCTCGACGATCACGTTCAATCCCACGACCGCCGCATAGTCGGTCAGCCGGGCCAGGCCGTCGGCGACGAGCGCCGCAGCTTCCTGGCGAGTGCCCTCCGAGGCGGCGTTCACGCGGATGCTGTGGCAGCCGAGGCGCACGGCGGCGTCGACCCACGGACGATGGCGCTCGACGGCCCGGGTCCGGGCATCGGGGTCGGGGTCGCCCAGCCGGCCCTCGCCGTCGACCATGACGAGCAGGCTGCGTACCCCCGCCCCGTCGGCCCGGCGCCGCAGTTCGTCGAGGTACATGTGGTCGTGCGCCCGGTCGGCGAAGAACGCATTCACGTATTCGACGGCGTCGAGGCCGAACCGTTCGCGGGCGAACACCGGAAAGTCGAGCGGGTCGAGCTCACTCGCCCGCAGCGTTCGGTGCAGCGACCACTGGGCGAGTGAGATCCGGTAGGCCGGGCCCGGAAGGAGGGGCCGCGGCCATAGCGCGTGGCCTTCGCGCCGCGCAAAACCGAGAGCGACCAGCGCGCCAGCCGCGCGCGCGAGAAATCGACGCCGGTCCACGGCCGGTACCGCGCTAGCCGGCGGCCCGGGCGTCGGTCTGCCGGGGTTCGGCAGCGGTTCCGTTCCCGTCGGCCCTGTCGATCACCTGCCAGGCGCAGCGCGTGTCGCCGCGGCCGCGGCACTCGACGTGCCGAGCCGAGCGCTCCGGGTCCCACAGTTCGGCCACGCAGGTGTCGAGCACCGCCGTTAGAATTTCGCAGGCATTGCCGTCGATGCCGACCGGGGCGAGGGCGCAGTCGGCGATCACCATCCCGGGCGGATCGCGATCCGCCTCGATGTCGGCACCGGGCGAGAGCGCCTTCGCGGCCCGCGTCATCGAGCGCCGCAACTTGCGGCGCCGCGCCTTCTCGGTGGACAGGCGCCGCGCGGCGCGTCGCAGGGGACCCGTATCGGCGAACCGCTCCGCCGCCAGGGCGGCCCCGGCGCGGCGGAATATCTCGACGGCATCGGGCCGGCGGGAGATCAGCCGCACGAGGTCGAGGAACTCCGACAGCGCCAGCGACCGGCCGGCCTCTGTCAGGTCGGCATAGCGGTGCATCTGGACGTTGACGACGTCGTTCAGTCCGAGGCGACGGGGAAGGCTGTGCGCGAAGGCCTCGTCTTCGATGGCCTCGTCGGGCGTGTCCTGATCCCGAAGCGACGTCAGGAGCGCCAGCGCGATTCCCGGGTGCACCTTTTCGGGCGATCTCGTGGAGTTCATGGCTGAGGCTGAGGGTAGCCGCGAGGACCGGGAGTGGCAAGCCGACGATCGTTGTCGTGGCCGGGTACGCGTGCCATGTTACGCGCTTCGATTCACCGGATCCGCGACGCAGCACGAGGACGAGATGTACGACCCGAAGCGCATAGAACAGAAGTGGCAGGGCTACTGGATCGACAACCGGACCAACGAGCCCGATCTCGACGGCGCCGAGCGTCCATTCTACAACCTGATGATGTTTCCCTACCCGTCGGCCGAGGGGCTGCACGTGGGGAACCTCTACGCGTTCACCGGCGCCGACTTCCACGGCCGCTACCAGCGCCTGCGCGGCCACGACGTGTTCCAGCCGATCGGGTTCGACGCGTTCGGGATCCACTCTGAGAACTACGCGCTCAAGGTCGACGTGCACCCGACGAAGCTCATCCCGAGCAACATCGCGAACTTCACCCGGCAGCTCCGGGGCACCGGCATCATGTATGACTGGTCGCACACGGTCGACACGACGGACCCCGGCTACTACCGCTGGACGCAGTGGATCTTTCTCGAGCTGTACGATGCCGGCCTGGCGGAGAAGAAGGAGGCGCCCGTCAACTGGTGCCCGTCGTGCAAGACGGTGCTGGCCAACGAGCAGGTGATCGCGGGCGAGTGCGAACGCTGCTACTCGCAGGTCGAGCAACGCATGCTCAGCCAGTGGTTTTTCAAGATCACGGACTATGCCGAGCGGCTGCTCGAGAACCTCGACCACATCGACTGGTCGGACACCACCCTCACCGCGCAGCGCAACTGGATCGGGCGCTCCGAGGGGGCGCTGCTCCGCTTCCCGGTCGCGCGGCCGAAGGTGGCGGACGACCGGTACGAACCGGCGCAGCTCGAGCGCGAGCGCCGGATGATCGAGGTGTTCACGACCCGGCCCGACACGGTGTACGGGGCGACGTTCATGGTGCTGGCGCCGGAGCATCCGCTGGTCGACGAGATCACGGCGCCGGAGCGGGCCGACGCCGTCGCGGCCTACCGCCGCGAGACGGCGGCGCTCGACCTCAAGGAGCGCCAGAAGGCCGACGATCGCGGCAAGTCGGGCGTGTTCACGGGCGCCCACGCGACGAATCCGGCCACCGGCGAGGAGATCCCGATTTTCGTCGCCGACTACGTGCTGATGGGATACGGCACGGGCGCGATCATGGCGGTGCCGGCGCACGACCAGCGCGACTTCGAGTTCGCCACCGAGCACGGGCTGGAGATCCGGACGGTCGTCGCGCCGACCGATGAGCACGCGGGCGAAGCGGCCGATCCGGAACTCGGGGCCGCGTTCACGGCGCACACCGAGAACGAGCGCCTGGTCGACTCGGGCGAGTTCAGCGGGCTGGCGGCGGCCGAGGGCGGGCGCCGCATCGTCGAGTGGCTGGCCGAGCGCCGCCTGGCCGAGCCGCGGGTGAACTACCGGCTGCACGACTGGTGCATCTCGCGGCAGCGCTACTGGGGCCCGCCGATCCCGATCATCTACTGCGACGACTGCGGCACGGTGCCGGTGCCGCGCGAGGATCTGCCGGTCGAGCTGCCCTACGTAGAAGACTTCAAGCCGGGCGACGACGGGATCGCGCCCCTCGCCAAGGACCGCACGTTCTACGAGGTCGACTGCCCGTCGTGCGGCGCCGCCGCTCGGCGCGAGACCGACGTGTCCGACACCTTCCTCGACTCGAGCTGGTACTTCCTGCGCTATCCCAGCGTGGGCGACGACGAGCGTCCGTTCGGCCCGGCGCGCACGGAGCGCTG
Organism: Gemmatimonadota bacterium; assembly: GCA_035464655.1. GTDB lineage: Bacteria > Gemmatimonadota > Gemmatimonadetes > Palauibacterales > Palauibacteraceae > JARFPW01. Next base: position 43,724 of record DATHRZ010000009.1, on the reverse strand, counting down.
GCTGCCGGTGGATACGTACATCGGCGGCGAAGAGCACGCCGTGCTGCACCTGCTGTATTCCCGGTTCATCACGATGGTGCTGCACGACCTCGGGCACCTCGCGTTCGAGGAACCGTACGACCGGTTCCGCAAGCACGGTCTGCTGATCCGCGACGGCGCGAAGATGTCGAAGTCGCGCGGCAACGTGGTGATTCCCGACGAGTACGTCGAGCGGTTCGGGGCCGACACCTTCCGCGCCTACCTGATGTTCCTAGGGCCGTACGACGAGGGCGGCGACTTCCGCGGCGAGGCGATCATGGGGCCGCACCGCTTTCTGAACCGCGCGTTCGACGCGGTGGAAGCCGCGGTCGAGTCGGGGGTGACGGGCTTCCCGGATCCCGGCGTCGAGCGGGCGCTGCACGCCACGATCAAGCAGGTCACCGAAGACTTCGCCCGCCTGTCGTTCAACACGGTGATTGCCGCGCTGATGGAGCTGCTGAACGCGATCCGCGCCGGCGGCCGGACGCCGACGGTCGACGAGGTGCGCCCCCTGGCGATCATGCTCGGGCCGATCGCGCCCCACCTGGCCGAGGAGATGTGGGAGCTGCTGGGCGGCGAGCCCAGCCTGTTCGACCATGCCGAGTGGCCGACGTGGGACGAGGCGAAGCTGGTGACCGACACGGTCGAGGTACCGGTGCAGGTCAACGGTAAGCTGCGCGCGACGATCCGTGCCGCACGCGGCGCCACGGAGGACGTGGTGAAGGCGGCGGCGCTGGCCGACGAGGGAGTGCAGCGGCACCTCGAGGGCGGCGAGCTCGTGAAGACGATCCACGTGCCCGACCGGCTGCTCAACCTGGTGGTGAAGTAGGAGCGTCGTCGCGGAGCGCCGTCGCCGCCGGCTGTCCTCAGCGGCTGATGTCCACCTCGATGCCCCGCCACTTCCCGCGCCGGAACACGAGTACGCTGAGCGCGCAGCGTGTCACGTGCCCCAGCAGGATCGCGATCCAGATGTCCATCGCGTCGAGGGTCGAGAGCTGCTGAATCGCGAAGCACATCCCGATCGGAAGGACGACCTGAGAAACGATCGAGATGTAGAGCGGGCTCTTCGTGTCGCCCGTGCCCTGTAGACCCCCCGTGTAGGTCAGGGCGACGGCGATGAACAGGCCCGAGAACGCGAGCACCCGCAGGAGCTGCACGCTGAGCTCCACGGCCACCGGGTCGTTCATGCCGAACAGCGCGAGCAGCTGACGCGGGAGGAAGAAGAACAGCAGGCCCGCGAAGGCGGCCGTGGTCAGCCCGATGCCGGCGGCCACGTGCACGGCGCCGGCCGACCGGTCGGGTCGCCCGGCCCCCAGGTTCTGACCCGCCACCGCGGCGGCGGCGCCCATCAGCCCGACCGCCGTCCAGGTGATGAGCGAGAACAGCTGCGTATAGGAGACGGCGTAGGCGGCCTGGGCGGCGGCGCTGGTAGCCAGCGAACCGACGAACGACAGCAGCAGCACGCCGCCCACGTTCATCGCGATTCCCTGGATGCCGGTCGGCAGCCCGAACCGGAACAATTCGCGGATGATGCCCCAGTCGGGCCCCCATGGCCCGCCGTGCGGGAAGCGAACCACCCACCCGCCCGTCCACAGCCGGTACAGGGCGTACAGCGACACGACGCCGGCGGCGATCACGGTCCCCATCGCCGCGCCCGCCGTGCCGAACGCCGGAATCGGCCCCAGGCCCGCGATGAGGATCACGTTCAGCACGATGTTCAGCACCGTGACGACGATCCCCAGCCGCAGCGGTGTCTTCGCGTCGCCAGCCGAGCGCAGCGCGCCCCCCAGCATGAAGAACACGAGCGTGCCGGCGCTGAACACGAACATGATGCGCAGGTAGGGGAGCGCCTCGGTCTGCACGGCGGGAGCGGCGTTGACGAAATCGAGCAGAGTGGGCGCGAGCACGTAGCCGAGTGGCGCCATCACGCCGAGCGACAGTCCGATCGCGGTGAGAAACGCCTGGTAGACCGTGCGGTCGACCTTGTCGGGTTCGTTGCGTCCGGTGAACCGTGCGACCAGCACGCTCATCCCGGTGAACAGCGACGAGATGAACACGACGACCACGAGGAAGATCTGCCAGCTCACGCCGATCGCGGCGTTCGCCGTGAACCCGACGTAGTTGCCGACCATGATGTGGTCGACGAGGCCCTGCAGGCCGCTGACGACGTTCTGGAGCATCGTGGGCCACGCCAGCTTCCACACGGCGGGAAGCAACGGACCCTCGACCAGGGAGCGGTCGTAGTTGCCGCGCGAGGCGCTAGCGGGAGCCGACTCGCGTGTTCGCCTCACCAGCTGACGTTGCCCTCCTGCGACGTATCGACGTCGGCCGACTCGCCGCTGCCGAACAGAAAGGCGTCGAGGTTCTGGACCAGGAACTCGCGCGCCTTCCGGTCGCGCACGTTCAGTCCGTAGTGGTTGATCAGGAGCATCTGGCGCTGCTTCCACTCTTCCCAGCAATCGGTGCAGATCTCGCTCTTGATCCGCTCGCCGCGCTCGTCGGCGAACGGGGCGGCGCCGAGGGGTCGCGGTTCGTCGCGCTCGCAGCGCGTACAGTCGAAGGCGCTCACAGCGGCACCGTCAGCACCGAGCAGTTCGCGCCCCGGATCACCCGGGACGTCGTCCCTCCGAGCAGCACGCGGCCCTTCAGGCCCGGGGCGTGCGCCTTTCCGATCACGATCAGATCGGCGTGTTCGGCCTCGGCGGCATTGAGAATGTGCGCGTCGATCGGGCGTCCGCGGACGATCGACGGCTGCACCTGGAGGCGCTTTCGCATGTCGGCCGGGACGCTGGCCAGCGCCTCTTCGCGCGCCCGGCCCTCGATGCGCTCGATGGCCTCTTCGACCTTGGCCGGCGAGCTGACGGCCCGCATGTAGGCCTGCAGCGTGCTGGGCATCGCATGCAGCAGCACGAGGCGGGTCTTGAAGTAGTCGGCGTACGCGGCGGCGATCTCGGCAACGGGGGCGCTCCCCTCGCGCAGGTCGAGGGCCGCGACGATCGTCTTGTCCTTCTCGGCACGCACGGGCCGCCACACGAGCACCGGGATCTCGGACTTCCGGACGATGGCCGCGGAGGTCTGGCCGAGCTCGTCGGTCGGCGACGTCCGCTGCCGGTGGGCGCCGACCACGACGAGCTCGGAGTCGTGCTCGGCGGCGGCGAGCTGCAGGGCCTCGGGGGTCCAGCCGTGGCGAATGTCGTAGCGAACGTCGATCCCGAGGCGCTCGGCGATGTGCTCGAGATTGGTGCGGACGTCGAGCTCCTTCTCCTCGAGCAGGTCGAGCTGCTCACCCAGCTCGCGAACCAGGTAGCCGGGCACGCTGAAGCGCTCGATGCAGTGGAACAGCACGAGATCTGCGGACGGGAAGCGCGATACCGCCCAGCGCACCGTCTCGATGGACGAGTCGGAAAAGTCGACTCCGATGAGGATTCTCTGATACATGTCAGGCGACCATTCTACGATACCGAAAAGCGGGTCAACCGCGCGCCCCGAACCTACGTGCCCGGTGCGGTTTGCGCACCATCGGCGGCTTCGAGCGGGCCGGTGCCGACCAGCCGGTCGACCGCTACCCATGGGTCGCCGCCGTCGGTCGCCTCCGTCACGGCCCCGAGGGTGGCCTTCACGGTACCGTAGCGCCGATACAGCGCATCGAAGTCGTCGAGGCGCGTGTAGTACAGGAGCCGCGACAGGAGCCACGCGTTGTCGATCTGTTCGGGATCGAGGGCGCGGTAGCGGTCGCCCCGCAGCTCCGGCGAGACCTCGTCACGGAAGCGCGCGGCGGCATCCTCGATGATCTCGCGCTTGCGCAGGCGCTTCGCGTCGGGCGGCGCGTCCGATGCGTACAGCTCCGCGAGCGGGTCATGGAGCGTCTGGAAGAAGCGCCCGAACACCCTGACGTCGTGCCAGCGCTCGCGGGCCCGCGCGCACGACACGGGATCGGCCAGGGCGTCGCAGAAAAATTCGATCGCCCCGGCGTGACCGACGAAGTTGGCGAAGCTCTCGTTGAACCGGGTGTGACCCTTCGGAAACCAGGTGGTGTGCGTGATCTCGTGGATGACCGTTTCGGCCACCGACAGGCTGTCGCCGCGCAGCGACGGTGACAGGACCGGGTCGGGCAGCCAGCCCAGGGTGCTGAACGCCGCGCTCGGCCGCACGTAGGTATCGAAGCCCTCGGCCTCGAGCGCCTCGGCCTCGCGGCGCGCCGCCTCGAAGTCGAAAAAGCCCTTGTAGGGGAGGTGGCCGACGATCGGGAACCACCACGTCTTCCAGCGCAGCTCGAGCTCGGGAGCCGCCGAGACGACCATGACGAGGGTGTCGCGATCGAGCGCGGTGAAGCTGCGATAGCTGCTGCCGGCGTCGAGGCCGAGCCGGCGCTCGGCGAACACCCGCACGCTGCGCACCAGGTCGAGCTTTCCCCGCAGCTCCGGTGAAATCGTCGTGTCGTCGAGGGCGGTCTCGATGGGTTGACGTCCCGCGAGGATCCGCGCCTCCTCCCACCCGGCACGCAGCACGTAGCCGGGCGAACACGAGGCGGCGAGCGCGGTCGCGAACGCGAGAAGAGCCACGACGATCATCCAACGACGCATGGGCACCTGCGAGGCGGCTGTGGACACGGAGCACGGATTCGGCGACCTTCGCCTGCGAACCAGGCGGGAGGTCGAGTGAAGCTATCGGACGTTGTATACAGCCTCGGATGGCAGACGATCCGTCCGCTCCTGGCCGTCGCGAGCCTGTTCTCTCCGAAACTCGCGCAGTCGGTGGCGGGGCGGAAGTCCGCCGTGAGCCGCATGCGCGCCTGGGGCGCGGACCGCCGCCCGGCCGACGACGCGGGCGAACTCGTGTGGCTGCACGGCGCGTCGGCCGGCGAGCTGGCCGGGGCCGCCCCGGTCGTGGCCGAGCTGCAGCGGTCGAGGCCCGGCTTGCGTCTCGCCGTCACCTATTCGTCGCCGTCGGCCGAACCGGTGGCCGTCCGGCTCGAGTCCGCGTATCACGGTTTCGTGCCCTTCGATCTGCGGCGCCGCACCGACGCCGCCGTCCAGGCGCTCCGCCCGGCGGCCCTCGTCTACGCCAAGCACGACGTATGGCCGAACCTCACGGCATCGGCACGCCGGGCCGGCGTCCCGACGGGCCTGATCAACGCGACGGTGCGGCCGGGCAGCGCGCGTCTCCGCCAGCCAGGGCGGGCATTGCTGAAGCGGGCCTACCGGTCGCTCGACGCGGTGGGCGCCGTGTCGGCGGCCGATCGCGAGCGCCTCGAGGCGCTCGGCGTTCGGCCCGAGGCGATCCGCGTGACGGGCGACGCCTCGTTCGACCAGGCCGTGGCGCGGCTCGCGGCGTCCGGCGAGCGAGCCCTGCGTCTGCCGAGCCGACCTCCCGGCGTCGTCCGCCTGATCGCCGGCTCGACCTGGCCCGACGACGAGGACCTGTTGATCGAGGCGGTCGGCGACCTCGACGCCGTCGAGCTCGTGCTCGTCCCCCACGAACCGACGCCGGCCGCCGTCGAGCATCTCCGGGCGGTGTGTCTCGCCCGGTTCGGCCAGGCGCCGCGCCTGTTCAGCGAGCTCGATCCGTCGATCGGCGGGACGGAGGGCCCCCGCGCGGCCCCGCCTCCGCTGATCGTCGATGCCGTCGGCGTACTGGCCGAACTGTACGCCGAGGGCGACGTGGGGTACGTCGGTGGAGCCATCGCCGCGACGGGGCTGCACTCGGTCATCGAGCCGGCGGCCGCCGGCCTTCCGGTCCTGTTCGGGCCCCATCATGATCGAAGGGAGGCGAACGAGCTCGTCGAGGCAGGGGCCGCATTCGAAGTCGACGCGACGAGCATCTACGCGACCCTCGTGTCGCTCCACGATACGGCGCGCCGCCGCCGCATGGGGCAGACGGCGCGCGACTACGTGGCCGCGCACGTCGGAGCGGACCGGAAAGGGGCGGAGCTCGTCGAGAGTCTGCTCGACCGTTGAGGGCAGGCCGCCCGCGAGCTCAGTTCACGCGCAGCTCGGCCCGGATTCGCCCCGCGTTGCCGGTCTTCGCCGACACGGCGATCACCTGGATCTCGTAGATTCCCGGGTCCGGCGTCCCGAGGTCGCCGCCGTAGGTGCTGTCCTCGCCCAGGTAGGCGAGTTCCGTCTCGCTGACGAGGGATCCGTCGTCTCCGATCAGCCGCGCGGTCACGCCGCCGGCTTCCCACAGGCCGCCCGGCTCCGTCGGGCAACTGCACAGCATCGTGACCCGGGCCGCCACGCCGAGGCCCCCGGCGTCGGCTACGTTCGAACCGACGTCGACGATCTCGACGATGTAGCCCCACAGCTCGAGTACGACGCCGTCGCCCTCCAGGTGCCGTCCGGGCACCACGAGCAGGGTGGTCTCCGCGCGTTCGCGGGCCGAGGGGTAGTCGAGCGGGCCCGACGCCTCGATGCGGATCGATCGCGGCGCCGTCAGCGGAAGCTCGGCGCTGAACACGGCGGCGCCCGGCGTGTCGAATACGTCGACGCCCCGTTCGCGCGGACCCATGATCAGGCCCGTGTCGCCCGTTCCGCCCTCGTGCACACCCTCCGCGAGAACCTCGCCCGTGTGCGCGTCGCGGATCGTCACCTCGGCGCCACCCACGGCGCTCCCGATCAGCTTCGCGTCCCGCGCGACGACGTGAACGTCGATGCGCGTCGGAGTGGGGGCGGGCTGAGCGGCCGCGCGCGGTGCGGCGGTTGCCACGAGGGCGAGCGCGAGGGCGAGCGCGGCGGTGGACGAGGCTCTCGTCAGTGGTCGGTCCATCGGTCGATCTCCCGTGTCGGTGATCTGGTCCCGCGATCGGAGGATCGCGGCGCAAGCTCGTCGAGGTCGGCGAACCAGTGCGCCACGAGGGCGCGGCGCGCCGTCGACAGATCGCCCGCGGCGAGGGCGTCGAGTATCCGCCGATGCAGTCGAACGGAAGCCGCGATGCGCTCGGGGCCCGGCGCGAAAAAGGCGAACTCGTAGCGGCCCACCTTGGTGCGCACGCCTTCGACGAGCTCCAGCAGGTGGCGGTTCGGGCAGGCCGAGAGCAGCAACTGGTGCCACTCGGTGTTGAGGTCGATCGCCGACGACACGGTGCGCGCCAGTTCGAGCCGGTCGTTCAGCAGATCGAGCTCCTCGAGCCGGTCCGGGTCCGGCGCCCCGGCGAGCTCGAGCGCGTTCGACTCGAGCAGCGCGAGGCATTCGTACAGCTCGCGCGCCTCGCCGGCCGACAGGTCCGCCACGAAGAATCCGCGATGCGGACGCGACACGACGAGCCCCTCGCGGTGCAGACGGCTGAGCGCCTCGCGCAGCGGGGTACGGCTGGCGCCGAACTCGTCGGCCAGGCGGCTCTCGTTCAGGCGCTCGCCTGGCGGCAGGGAGCCGTCGAGGATGCGCGCGAGGAGTAACCGTTCGAGCTGCTCAGTGATCGACGTGCGATCGACGACGGTCGGCGCGTTCATGCGCATACTGTATACAGTGTACGATAAAACCGCAACATCGGGCGAGAATCGGCCAGATCTGACCGATCAGGGCGTGGAATCGATCAGAATTGACCGATTCGCCGGCGATCAGAGCCGGGGCTTCGGCCCGAGCGCGTACCAGAACAGGCAGCCGAATACCGGAACCAGGAGCACGATGCCGCTCCACAGGACGGCATCGCGGGTGCCCGGACGGGCCCGGAGGATGAGCCAGATCGACCAGCTATCGAGAACGAGCAGCAGCACGGCGAGCACCCAGCGCGTGTCGAGCGCGAGGATCCCGTCGATCATCGAGAGTCCACGGTAGCGCCGCCTCAGGCCGCGTCGGTGGCGGCGAACTGCAGCCGGTAGAGGCGCGCGTACAGGCCGTCCATCCGGAGGAGCTCGTCGTGCGTGCCGGTTTCGCGGATTTCGCCGTGGTGCAGCACGAGGATTCGGTCGGCGTTCTGGATGGTCGACAGCCGGTGCGCGATCACCAGGCTCGTACGACCCGTCATCAGCTTCTCGAGCGCCTGGTCGATCTTCGCCTCGATCTCCGAGTCCACCGAGCTCGTCGCCTCGTCGAGTAGAAGGATCGCCGGGTCGCCGGCCAGGGCGCGCGCGAAGCTGAGCAGCTGGCGCTCGCCGACGCTCAGGTTGCCGCCGCGCTCGGCGAGCGGCTGCTCGTAGCCCCCCGGCAGGCGGAGCACGTACGGATCGGCGCCTACGCGCACCGAGGCGGCGCGGATCTGCTCGTCGCTCACGTTCTCGCGGCCGAGGTCGATGTTCCAGCCGGCGCTGCCCGAGAACAGGTAGACGTCCTGGAGCACGAGTCCCATGCTCGTGCGCAATTCCGTGATCGGAATGTCGCGGATGTCGATCCCGTCGAGGGTAATCCGCCCGCGCTGCGGCTCGTAGAACCGCATGAGCAGGTTGATCAGCGTCGACTTGCCGGCCCCAGTGGCGCCCACGACGGCTACGCGTTCGCCGGGCTCGACCGTGAAGTCGATCCCCTTGAGGATCCACTCCTCCGGCGGCTGTTCGTCGTCGCTCCCCGGCGGCGGCGTCACGTAGCGGAACCACACGTCCTCGAACGCGATCCGGCCCCGCACGGCGCCCGGATGTCTCGGCTCGGCGGCCTCGCGGATGTCGGGCTCGAGGTCGAGCAGCCGGAACACGCGCTCGGAGCTCGCCATCGCGTTCTGGAGCACGTTGTACTTCTCCGACAGGTCCTGGATGGGGCGGAAGAAGCGCCGCGCGTACTGGAGGAACGCGGCGATCGTTCCGATCGTCATCGCGCCGTCGAGCGAGCGGAATCCGCCGTACCAGATGATCAGGGCGAGGGCGACGGCGCTCAGCAGCTCGATGACCGGAAAGAACAGGGCATAGTAGGTGATCGAGCGCAGGTGCGATTGCAGATGCGCGTCGTTGATGCGGGCGAACTCGCGGCGACTCGGCTCCTCCTGCCCGAACAGCTGCACGACCGACATCCCGGTGATCCGCTCCTGGAGGTACGCGTTGATCCGGGCCAGGCGGACGCGGATATTCCGGTAGGCCGAGCGCACCTTGATCCGGAACACCATCGCGGCGAGGAACACCACGGGCAGCACGGCGAACGTCACGAGCGCCAGGCGCCAGTCGAGCAGCAGCATCGCCGTCACGATGGCGCCGATCGTGAACACGTCGCCGAAGATCGTCACGACGCCCGAGGTGAACATCTCGTTCAGCACCTCGATGTCGCTCGTCACGCGCGTAATCAGGCGGCCGACCGGGTTCCTGTCGAAGAACTTGAGGTCGAGCCGCTGGAGGTGGCCGAACAACTCGTCGCGCAGGTCGACCATGACGCGCTGGCCGATCCACGTGGTCAACAGGGTCTGGGCGTAGCCGAGCCCGGCGGCGAGGACGAGCGAGACCAGGTAGATGATCCCGAGTGTCGCGAGAAAGCCCGCGTCCCGGTCGGGAAACGCCTGATCGATCGCGATCTTGGTGAGCCACGGGCCGATCAACTCGAGCCCAGATGCGGCGATCAGCATGACGATCGCCGCCGCCACCTGCCACTTGTACGGGCGCAGGTAGGCGAGCAGGCGCCTCATCAGGCGGGCGTCGTACGCCTTGCCGAGCGCCTCTTCCTCCTGAAGGGTGGCGGGTCCGGGATTGTCCACGATGGCTCCGAAATCAGCGGATCTGTGGTTCGCGGCGGCGACAATCTAGCCGTGGCAGGTTCAGGTTCCAACGGTCGACAGAAGAGAATGGGGGGGTATGCTCCCCCGCGCTGTAATCTGGAAGCAAGAAGCACCGAGAACGACTTGCGTTCTGGAGCCTGGCGGCGGGCAGTTGTTTCTTCATTGCAGCCATCGCAACCATGACGCCAGGCGATGATAGTGGCGGTGCGACGTTATGTCGTTTCACCAAGATGGGCTCCTGGCGGTCGAGCGGGACGACCTGGATGTCGAACACCTGCGGGCCCACGAGTTTAAGGACTCCGTCGTGACTCCAATCGAGCGATAAGCCCCTTCCGCGATTGCTCCCCCTTCGCCGAATCGGCAACTTTCAGTATGCAGCGCTCCATCGTCGTACACGGCGCCCGGCAGCACAATCTGAAGGGTGTCGACCTCGAGATTCCGCACCGTTCGCTCACGGTGGTCACCGGCCCCAGCGGGTCCGGCAAGTCGTCCCTCGCCTTCGACACGGTATACGCAGAGGGCCAACGCAGGTACGTCGAGTCGCTGTCGACCTACGCCAAGCAGTTCCTCGAGCGCATGCCGAAGCCGAGCGTCGACCGGATCGACGGGATCTGCCCGGCGGTCGCGATCGATCAACGCAACGCGATACGCAGCAGCCGCTCGACGGTGGGTACGGTGACGGAGGTGTACGACTACCTGCGCCTGTTGTGGGCGCGCATCGGGACGACGATCTGCCCGGACTGCGGCGAGGCGGTTCGGCCCGACACGGCGAACTCCGCCGCCGACGAGGTGCTGGAAGAGGCGGACGGCGAGCTCGCCTACGTGGCCTTCCCGATGCCGGCCCCGGTCGCGACAGCCGCCGCCGACGTGGCGGAGAACCTGCGCGCCGAGGGTTTCGTGCGGGTGCTCGTCGACGGGACGGAGGTGCACCTCGACGAGCCCGAGCGCTCCGAGGCCGAGGTCGCGGCGGCCCTGTCGGCGGGCTCGGAGATGCTGGTCGTGGTCGACCGCCTGCGGGTGGACGAGAATGACCGCGAGCGGCTGACCAGCGGGCTCGCGGCCGCGTTCGCCGAAGGGCAGGGGCACGCCCTCGTGCTCGTCGTGAGCCGCGGCTCGGGGGGGGCGGCGTCCGGCCTCGACGTCACTTGCCGCTTTGCGTTCTCCGAGCGCTTTCGGTGCGACGGGTGTGGCCGCGAGTTCTCCGAACCCAGGCCGCTCCTGTTCAGCTTCAATCATCCGACCGGGGCGTGCGAGACCTGCAACGGCTTCGGAGCGACCCTCGAGTACGACGAATCGCTCATCGTGCCGGACCCGGAGGCGAGCCTGGCCGAGGGCGCGATCGACCCGTGGAGCAAGCCGCGCTACAAAAAGGAGCGCGCGGCGCTCCTGCGGTTCGCCGAGGGCCGCGGCATCGATCCGCAGACGCCGTGGCGCGAGCTCCCGGAGGGCGTACGGAACGACCTGTTGCACGGGGCTGACGACATCGAGGGCGTCTTCCCGTTCCTGAAGCACCGCGAGCGCAAGCGTTACAAGCAGTACATCCGCGTGTTCCTGCGCGGCTACCAGCTCCCGAAGACCTGCTCAGCCTGCGGGGGCGCGCGGCTGAGTCCCGAGGCCCTGGCCGTGCGGCTCGGCGGCCGGACGATCGCCGACGTGGCCGCGCTTCAGATCGACGGGCTGACCGATTGGGTCGAGGCGCTGGAGCTGACGCCGTTCGAGGCGGGCGTCTCGGCCACGGTGCGCGAAGAGATCACGGACCGGCTCACCTTCCTCTCGTCGGTCGGCCTCGGCTACCTGACCCTCGATCGGCAGGCGCGGTCGCTGTCTGGCGGAGAGATGCAGCGCATTCGCCTGGCGGGGAGCCTCGGCAGCCGGCTGGTCGACACGCTGTACGTGCTCGACGAGCCGACGATCGGGTTGCACGCCCGCGACGTCGAGCAGTTTCTCGGCGTGCTGCGCCGCCTGCGCGACCGCGGGAACACGTTGCTCGTGGTCGAGCACGAGGAGGCCGTGCTCGCGGCGGCCGACCGCATCGTCGAGCTCGGACCGGGCGCCGGCGAGAAGGGCGGCGAGGTCGTCTATACGGGCGACTACGAGGGCCTGCTGTCGGCCGGGACGACCACCGGCGAGGCGCTGTCGCTGGCGACGGAGCGCTCGCGGGCCCGGAAGCCGCGCGCCGCGCGGGGCTGGCTGACGCTGCGCGGCGCCACGCTGCACAACGTGCGCGGTATCGACCTGCGGCTGCCCCTCGGCTGCCTGTCGGTCGTCAGCGGCGTGTCGGGTTCGGGGAAATCGACCCTGGTCCACAGCCTTCTGTACCATGCGCTCGAGCGCCGGCTGGCCGGCGAGCTGTCGGCCCGGCGCCATTTGGGTGAAGAAGTCGGCACGTTCACGAAGCTCGAGGGCGCGGAGCGCCTGAAGGACGTCGTGCTCGTAGATCAGAGCCCGATCGGCCGCACGCCGCGCTCGAATCCCGTCACCTACATCAAGGCGTACGGCGAGATCCGGAAACTGTTCGCCGACCTGCCCGAGTCGAAGCGCCGCGGCTACAAGCCCGGCCACTTCAGCTTCAACGTGAAGGGCGGCCGCTGCGAGGCCTGCAAGGGCGCCGGCGAAGAGATCGTCGAGATGGTGTTCCTCGCCGACGTCTCGGTACCGTGCGAGATCTGCGGCGGCACACGCTTCAAGCCCGAAGTGCTGGAGGTGAAGCACCGGGGCCTGAGCATCGCCGACGTGCTCGAACTCACCGTCGACGAGGCGATCCGCTTCTTCATCCGCCAGGACCGGCTCGGCCAGACCCTGTGGCAGCTCCAGCGGGTGGGCCTCGGCTACCTGCGCCTCGGCCAGCCCGCGACCACGCTGTCCGGGGGCGAGGCGCAGCGCCTCAAGGTCGCCCGTGAGCTCGCGCAGTCGGGCGGGGCGAAGGGCAAGATCTACATCCTCGACGAACCGACTGTCGGCCTCGGCGCCGGCGAAGTCGAGCGCCTGATCGGCGTGCTCGAGCAGCTCGTCGAAGCCGGCGGCACCGTGGTCGTCATCGAGCACAACCTCGACCTGATCGCCGCCGCCGACTGGATCGTCGACCTCGGCCCCGAAGCCGCCGACGAGGGCGGCCGTATCGTGGCGGAAGGCCCGCCCGCCGACATCATGGCCGCCGAAGCTTCGCACACCGGCCGATTCCTCCGCCGCCGTGCCGAGCGCGAGGCGGGCGAACCCGTGGCGACGGTGGGTGGCGTGGCCTGAGGGGAGTGGCGGGCCCTCCACTCCGCTGGACGCCCTCGACCGTACCGCCGACATTGTCGCCATGACTCCCCGCCTCTCCGTTCTCCTCCCGTGCCGCGACGCGGCGCCGACCCTGCCGGAGACGATCACCAGCCTGCGCGCCCAGACGATCGAGGACTTCGAGGTGATCGCCGTCGACGACGGCTCGACCGACGCGACGGGTGAACTGCTGGCCGACTGGGCGGCCGACGATCCCCGCGTCACCGCCATCGAGTTCGCCGCCGCCGATCAACCCTCTGCCTCCGGGCTCGTCGCCGCCCTGAACCAGGCGGCCGCCGCGGCCCGCGCCCCGCTCCTCGCGCGCATGGACGCCGACGACGTCTCCCACCCCGATCGCTTCGCCGCTCAGCTCGCCTTCCTCGAGCGCCACCCCGACCTCGCCGGCTGCGGCGCCCACGTCGAGCTGTTCTCGCCCGCAGAGATCCGCTCCGGATACCGGCGCTACGAGCGCTGGATCAACGCGATCGAGACGCCGGAAGACGTCGAGCGCGCCGCGCTGATCGAGTGCCCGCTCGCCCACCCGACGATCGTCCTGAAGCGCTCCGTGTTCCGCGCCCTCGGCGGCTATCGTGACATGGGCTGGGCGGAGGACCACGACCTCGTGCTGCGAATCGTAGCGGCGGGTGCCCGTCTGGCGAACGTTCCCGGTGAGCCGCTCCTGCGCTGGCGCGTCCGCGAAGACCGCCTGTCGCTCACCTCGCCCGCCTACACGGCCGCCGCCTTCCGGCGCTGCCGCGTGCACTTTCTGCGGCATGCGTTTCTGCCCCCCGATCGGCCGGTCGTCGTGTGGGGTGCCGGCCGGGTCGGCAAGCCGCTCGCCCGCGAGCTGATCGCGCAGGGGACACCCGTCGCGGCGTTCGTCGACCTCGACCCGCGCAAGCTCGGCCAGGAGATCCACGGAGCTCCGGTGCTCGCCCCCGACGAGTTTGCCTCCGGCTTCGCGGCCCGCCCCTACGTACTCGCCGCCGTCGGCTCCCCCGGGGTGCGGGACGACATCCGCGCGGCCCTCGCAACCGACGGCTTGGAGGAGATCGCCGACTACCGGTTTTGCGCCTGAGATCGGCCCCGTTCGCGGGCTCGCGATGCAGGCCAAAAACCCGTATGTTTTACGGGTTATTGGACGATCGGGAGTCCCGCTTGCACCGCGCCGTTCCGCATCCGCCCGGCCGCGCCCGTCGACCGGGACCGACATCCTGAAACCACACGCCGGAGCCTATGGAAATCCTCGATAGAACCGACCGGATCGAGACGCGTCTGCTGGAGGACGAAATGCGCGATTCGTTCATCGACTATTCGATGAGCGTGATCGTCCAGCGGGCCCTGCCCGACGTGCGCGACGGCCTGAAGCCCGTGCACCGGCGCATCCTCTATGCAATGCACGAGGGTGGTCTCACCCCGAACCGGCCCTACAAGAAGAGCGCGACCGTCGTGGGTGACGTGCTCGGTAAGTACCATCCACACGGCGACAGCGCCGTCTACGACTCGCTCGTCCGCATGGTGCAGGACTTCTCGCTGCGCTATCCGCTGATCGACGGGCAGGGCAACTTCGGCTCGATCGACGGCGACAGCGCGGCGGCCTACCGGTACACCGAGGCGCGACTCCACCGCATCTCGACCGACATGCTGACCGATATCGAGAAGGAGACCGTCCCGTTCTCGCCGAACTTCGACGACCGCCTGCTCGAACCCGTCGTCCTGCCGTCGGGGCCACCGAACCTGCTGATCAACGGCTCCTCGGGAATCGCCGTCGGGATGGCGACGAACATCCCGCCGCACAACCTCGGCGAGGTCGTGGCGGCCTGCCAGGCGCTGATCGACGATCCGGAGCTCACCTCCGAAGACCTGATGGAGTACGTAAAGGGCCCCGACTTCCCGACCGGCGGACTGGTCTACGGCATGGACGGCATCCGCGGCGCGTACACCGAGGGCCGCGGACGCGTCGTGATGCGTGGTCGGGCCGAGATCGAGGAGCGGCCGGGCGCCGGCGAGCGGCTGATCATCACCGAAATTCCGTTCATGGTGAACAAGAGCCGGTTGATCGAGCAGATCGCCCAGCTCGTGCGCGACAAGAAGATCACCGAGATCGCCGACCTGCGGGACGAATCGGCGCGCCAGGGCATTCGCATCGTCATCGACCTGAAGCGCGACGCGATCCCCCAGATCGTGCTCAACCAGCTGTTCAAACACACGCAGATGCAGTCCACCTTCGGGGTGATCATGCTGGCGCTCGATCACGGCATCCCGAAGGTGATGACGCTGAAAGAGGTACTGGCCCACTTCCTCGAGCATCGGCACGAGGTCGTCGTGCGGCGCAGCGAGTACGACCTGCGCGCCGCCCGCGACCGCGAGCACATCCTCGAGGGGCTGAAGATCGCCGTCGACAACATCGACGAAGTCGTGGCGATGATTCGCGGTTCCGACGACTCGGAGCAGGCATCGGCACGGCTCCAGGAGCGCTTCGAGCTCACCGAGACGCAGGCCTCCGCCATCCTCGCGATGCGGCTGTCGCGCCTTACCGGCCTCGAGATCGAGAAGCTCGAGCAGGAGCTCGCCGAAGTTCGTGCCGAGATTGCCCGCCTCGACGAGCTTCTCGCCTCGCGCGAGCTTCGTATGCAGACGATTCGCGACGAGCTGGGCGAGATCGTCGAGCGCTACGGCGACCCGCGCCGCACCGAGATCGTCGGTGAGAACGCGAGCTTCGACCCCGAAGACCTGATCGCCGACGAGCCGATGGTGATCACGGTCTCCAACCAGGGATACATCAAGCGCATCCCGCTCGACACCTACCGCCAGCAGCGCCGCGGCGGGCGCGGGATCGCCGGCATGGGAACGAAGGACGAAGACTGGGTCGAGCACCTGTTCACGGCCTCGGCGCACGACTACCTGATGTTCTTCACGGCGCGCGGCCAGCTCTACTGGCTGAAAGTTCACCAGATTCCGCAGGCTTCGCGCACGTCGCGCGGCAAACCGATCGTCAACCTGCTGAACATCGACAAGGACGAGACGATCGCCTCGATCGTCCGGACGCGAGAGTTCCCGGAAGATCGCTACCTGCTGTTCGCCACGCGGCGCGGCCAGATCAAGAAGACCAGCCTGGCGGCCTACTCGAACGTGCGCACGGTAGGCCTCAACGCGATCAACATCGTCGACGGCGACTCGTTGATCGACGCCCAGCTCATCGATCCGGGCAACGACATCCTGCTCGTGACCCGCAAGGGGATGGCGATCCGGTTCGAAGAGAGCGACGCCCGCGAGATGGGTCGGGCGACGCAGGGCGTGCGCGGCATCCGGCTCAAGGACGGCGACGAGGTCGTCGCGATGGTGGTCGAGCGCCAGGAGGACGCCAGCATCCTGACCGCCACCTCGCGCGGGATGGGCAAGCGCACGTCGATCTCGGAGTACCGGACGCAGCATCGCGGCGGCAAGGGACTGATCAACTTCCGGCTCAGCTCCAAGACGGGCGACGTGGTGGCGGCGAAGGAAGTGATCGACGATGACGAGCTCATGCTGGTCACCCGCAACGGCGTGATCAACCGCCAGCGAGCCGACGAGATCCGCGTCATCGGGCGGAACACGCAGGGGGTGCGGGTGATATCGCTCGATGACGGCGACGAACTGATCGACCTCGCGAGGGTGGCGCGCGACCTCGACGACGCGGAGATCGTGGACGAGGCCGACGAAGACGAACGGGAGCTGGAAGCGGCCGGGGCCGGAGATGGCGCCGAGGACTGACCTGACGACCGGGCTCGTGACCATCGATGCGATCCGCGCGGCGGCGGAGCGCATCAGGCAGGCCGCCGTGCGCACCCCGCTTCTCTCCTCGTGGCTTGATCGGCCCGGCGGAACCCGGCTGTGGCTGAAGTGCGAGTCGCTCCAGCACGGGGGCGCGTTCAAGCTGCGCGGCGCCTACAACTTCATCGCCATGCTCGACGCTTCCGACCGCGCCGCCGGTGTCGTCACCTATTCGTCGGGGAATCACGCGCAGGCCGTCGCCTGGTGTGCCCGCGAGTTTGGGGCTCGCGCCACCGTCGTGATGCCTGTCGACGCTCCGCCGATCAAGCGCGACGCCGTGATCGCGATGGGCGGGCGAGTCGAGCAGGTGGGCACGACGACGACCGAACGGAAGGCGCGGGC
This sequence comes from Gemmatimonadota bacterium, assembly GCA_035464655.1. GTDB lineage: Bacteria > Gemmatimonadota > Gemmatimonadetes > Palauibacterales > Palauibacteraceae > JARFPW01. The sequence continues at coordinate 26,662 of DATHRZ010000009.1, read as the reverse complement.
CGAGGAGATCGTGGCCGAGGAAGGCGGCGCGATGGTGCCGCCGTTCGACAACCCGACGATCATCGCAGGCCAGGGGACGGTGGGGCTCGAGATCGTCGAGCAGCTCGCGGCGGCGCGGGAGCGGGACGAGCCGGCCGGCCCACCCGGCCTCGTGATCGTGCCGATCGGTGGCGGCGGCCTGGTGTCGGGCGTCGCGGCGGCGCTCCGCGCCCTGTCTCCCGAGACGCGCATCGTCGGCGTCGAGCCCGAGGGCGCCCCCAAGATGCGCCGGTCGCTCGACGCCGGGGAACCGGTCACCCTGCCGTCCATCGACACGATCGCCGACGGTTTGAAGCCCGTACGGCCCGGCGACCTGACCTTCGCGCACGTCCGTGACCTGGTCGACGACGTCGTGACGCTCACCGACGCATCGATTCGGGCGGCCGTCCTGTGGTGCTACGGGCGTCGACTGGTGGTCGAGCCGAGCGGCGCGGCGTCGGTCGCGGCGCTGCTGTCGGGTCGCGTGAGGCCGGCGGCGAGCGGCGAGACCGTGGCGGTCCTGTCCGGGGGGAACCTCGATCCGGCCCTGCTCGGCCGCTGGATGCAGGAGGCAGACGCCGATGACTGACGTGTTTGCCGCCGTAACCGTGTCCACCCGCATCAGCGAAGCCGGCATCGAACGCGTCGTGCTCGAGGAGGGATATCTGCGGGGGCTGCGTGTCGCCGGCCTCCTGCCCCTCGTGCTGTCACCGCTCGACGACCCCGGGACGCACCGCCGTCTCCTCGACGCGGCGGGCGGCCTGCTCCTGACCGGCGGAGAGGACGTCGATCCGGCCCGCTACGGTGAGTCCGCCGCGGGCGCACGACGGATCTCGCCGGAGCGCGACGAGATGGAGTTCGAGCTCCTGCGCACGGCGATCGATCGAGGCCTGCCCGTGCTCGCGATCTGCCGCGGCATGCAGGTGCTGAACGTGGCGCTCGGCGGGTCCCTCTACCAGGACCTCGCGACCGAGTTCGACGCGGCGATCGCCCACGACAGCTGGGAAGACGTCGACGCGTCGATCCACACCGTTCGTCCGGCCGGACCCGCGTTGCTCGGCGACGTATTCGCGGCCGAGCCGACCATGCAGAATTCCGCCCACCACCAGGGGGTCGAGCGCCTGGCGGCGGACCTCGAACCCGTCGGCTACGCGCCCGACGGATTGATCGAAGCCGTCGAGTACCGGATGCCCGATGGTGGGTGGACGGTGGGGGTCCAGTGGCATCCCGAACGGAAGATCGACCGCGATGACGGCGTGAACCGCCGCCTGTTCGAGGCATTCGGAGACGCGGTGCGCGGCGTCGGGCGCGGAGGCAACGGCGCCGGCAGAGGTCGGGGCGACGGCGCCGAGGACGATGGCACCCGCAGCGGTCCCCGGCTGGTCCGCTGACGATGTCGGCGGCCCTCCTGTTCGACGTCGACGGTACGCTGGCCGACACAATGGGCGCCGGCAAGGCCGCGCTCGCCGCCGCGATGACGGAGGTGTACGGTGAAACCGGTCCGGTCGACGCCTATGACTTCCATGGCCGCACCGATCCCGAGATCGTCCGGGGTCTCCTGCGTGCCGCCGGCCGGTCCGACGCCGACGTAGATCGCGGACTCGGCGAGCTGTGGCCCCGCTACCTCGAAAGACTGGGCGCCGAGCTGACGGCGCTCGACGGCCGCGCCGTCGCCCTGGCCGGCGTCCTCACCCTGCTCGACCGCCTGGCCGACGACGAACGGTTCGCCTGCGGCCTCGTGACGGGCAACCTCGAACAGGGCGCCCGCCTGAAGCTCGACGCCGTCGGCTGTGCCGGGCGCTTCGGTTTCGGCGCCTACGGCTCCGACGCCGAACAGCGCGACGAGCTTCCCGCCGTCGCCCTCGCCCGCGCAAAGCGCCGTTACGGCCGTACGTTCGACCCCCGACGCTCGGTCGTCATCGGCGACACGCCCGCAGACATCCGCTGCGCCCGGGCCGCGGGAACCCGCGTGCTCGCCGTGGCCACCGGCCGCCACTCCGAGCGCGAGCTCGCGGAGCACCAGCCCGACGCCGTGTTCCCCGACCTATCCGACACTACGCGCGTGGTGGAGTTTTTCTCCGATGCTTGAGACGCTCGTGCTCGACGTGTTCGTACAGGGGGCCGGCGTCCAGCGCGACGTGGAGGTAGAGGCACTGGACGGCGGTCTGCGCGTGGGAGACCGGACGGTTCCGTGGCGAGACATCCACTGGGTGAGCCGGCGTTCCGGCATGATGCTCGTGTTTACCAGCCATGCGAACCTCGCGATCCAGGCCAGCGGCAAGACACTGAGCGACGTCGAGCGCTGGCTCGAGGGTGGTGTCGACCAGACCGAGCTCCGGCGACGTCTCGTACGTCAGCTCGGCCACGAGGTCGTGCTGTTCGCCGCCGGCTGCGCCGTGGACGGCCGGCTCGACGGAAGCCGGTTGCGCGGGCTGTTCCTCGCAGCGGCGACCCGACGGGCCCTCTACCTGCTGTCGGGCAGCGGGCAATACACGATCGAATGGCCGGTGGACCGCGTGAAGCGCCAGCTCGCCCGTCCGGATGAAATCGGCGGTGATGCGCTGCTTCTCGCCCGCGGCGACGACGAGGTTCTGCTTCGCTACCTGTTTCCCGAAGAGATCCTCGCGCTCGCCACCGCCTGCCGGCGCAAGGCGCCCGCGCCCGCGGGGGAAAGCCCGACCCTCGAGCTGTTCAGCCGGAAGGAGGTCTCGCCGCCGCCATCGGCCGAGCTCCCCCAGTTCTCCGTGGCCGCCGGCGCCCTGCACGAGGTGGCGGGCCGCGCCGCCGCCAACGTGCCCGGCGAACTGCGCGATCGGGCGGAGCTCGCCCCGGGCTTCTTCGAAGAGCATTTTCTCGAGTTGGGCGAGATCGCACTCGGGCCCCTGATCCTCCGCAAATCGGCCGCCTCGACGGCGGGCAGTCTGCGCAAGGCGGCCGAGGCGATGGACGCGGCCGGCCTGCGCAAAGACACGCGGGCGGCCGTGGCGGCTGCCACCGACCGGATGCTCGAGGTCTATGGCGCCGAAGTCGCGCGCCTTGCGTCGGCTCGCGGGCTGTCGCGTGTCGCCGAGGCGGTAGTCACCGACGAGCGGCGGACCGAGTTCGCCGGGCGCATGCAGGCGCCGTTCGATCGGCTGTGGACCCGGTTCGAGGGCCTGGAAGAGCAGGGCGCCTCCCTGGTCGAGCTGCTCGACGCCTACGAGGACGGACCGCCCGGCGACGAAAGCACCGGGGTCGACGACGCGGCCGAGGGGTGGCGCTCGACGCTCGGACGGCTCGACGCCGGTTACGTGGGGGCATGGCGCGAGCTCGTCGAGGAGATCGAGAAAACCTGGTCGACCGAGCTTCTGCCGAGTCTCGTAGGCATCAGCACCCGCCGCCGCGAGGGACTTCCCGAGTGGGTCCGGCTCGCCGCGCTCGGTTTCGTGACGCTCGTCATCGTTGCGGCAGTCGTGTTTCTGTTCGTGGTATGACGGCTCCGGAGGCTCGCGCGGACGGCGGCGCACCTGCAGGTTCGGTGCTTCCGGCCGGCGGCCGGGCACGGAGGCCAAGGATCTGAACCGGGAGCGTGTCGGTGGCGAAGAAGAGTTCGAAGCAGCGGAATAAGCAGGCTGGGCCGAAAAGCACCGGAAGCGCCGCGAAGGCGAAGACCGGACCCGGCTTCTACATCATTCTCGCCGTCGTGGCGATCGTCGGCGTGGGAGCCCTGTGGTACGCGGGCATCGCGGGCGGCGGGGCGCCGGCCAACCCGCCGATCAGCGTGGCGGACATGGAGGCGGAGGCCAGTGGTGCGGCCGGCGTGTCGATGGGGCCCGACGACGCTCCCGTGACGATCATCGAGTTCGCGGACTTCCGCTGCCCCGGGTGTCGGAGCTTCAACGCGCAGTTCGGTAGATCGCTGCGCCAGAACTATGCGACGGGCGACGACGCGATTCTGCGCTGGGTCGCCTACGACTTCCCGATCTTCGGGCAGGTGTCGTGGCCGCCGGCCCTGGCGGCGCGCTGCGCCGAGGACCAGGGCCGCTTCTGGCAGATGCACGACCTGCTGTACGCCCGCACCGAGGCCTGGTACGGCGAGTCGAACCCCAACGCCGCGTTCATCGACCTCGCCGAGATCGTCGGCCTCGACATCGACGCGTTCCGGCAGTGCCTCACCGAGCGCCCGCATCTCGAAGACATCGCAGCGTCGCGACGGTACGGCGCGAGCGTCGGCGTCGGCGCGACCCCGACGCTCTACATGAACGGTCGGCCGCTCGACATGAACCAGTACCGCGGATACGCCGCCCTCGAGCAGCTCGTGCTCGAGACCGCCGAGCAGGCACGCGCCGCGGAGCAGGCGGACGAAACGGCGGCGGACGAGGCGACGGGCGGCGACTGAGGTGCCCGTCGTCACCGACGTCACGCGCTACCGGATCGTCGCGATCCTCGCCCTGGTCGGACTGTTCGTCTCGGCGTACCTGCTGCTCTACAGCCTCGGCTACTACGGGATGATCCAGTGCGGCACGGGAGCCTGCGAGGTCGTCCAGACGTCGAAATACGCCGTGTTTCTAGGTGTTCCCGTATCCGGCTGGGGGGCCGCCTGGTACGCCGGGATGCTCGGGCTGGCGCTGGTGATGGCGCCCGGGCGTCTCGAAACGAGTCGGCCAGGCCGTCTCATCGCCCTCGGGGCGACGGCCGGCCTGGCCTTTTCGATTTACCTGACGGCCATCGAAGCGTTCGTGCTGGAAGCGTGGTGCCGCTGGTGCGTCGTGAGCGCCGTGCTCACCGTGGCGATCTTCCTGCTCGTCGCCCCGTGGCGCCAGCTCCGACCCGGCACCGAGTAAGCCGCGGGGCCGCGGAGCGGACCCGCGTCAGGCCGAGGCCTGCCAGAAGCCTTCCAGCGCCTCGCCGTCGGTCGAGTTCTTGAGCTTGTCGAACGCCCGGTTGCGGATCTGCCGGATTCGCTCGCGGGTTACGCCCAGCAGCTCGCCGATCTGCTCCAGCGTCATCTCCTCGCCGTCGTCGAGGCCGTAGTAGAGCACGAGAATCTTGCGCTCGCGCTCCGTCAGATACGTCTCGAACATCCGCTCGAGGAACTCGCGGCGCGCCTGCGCCTCGACGTCGACCTCGATGTCGCCCTCGTCGGCGCCCGAGAACCGCTCGCCGAACGACGCGCTGTCGCGATCCGACTTGTCGAGTGGCGCGTCGAGGCTGAGCTCGGCGGAGGCCACGCGCCGCAGGGCGCGCACCGTCTCGACGGGCTCCTTCATCTCGTCGGCGATCTCGCGATCCGACGGCGAGCGCCCGAGCTTCTGGGTGAGCGCCGTCTCGGTGCGCGACAGCTTCACCAGGTTCGAATTCTGGTTGAGCGGAATGCGCACCGACCGCGTCTGCTCGGCCAGCGCCTGCAGCACGGTCTGCCGGATCCACCAGACGGCGTAGGAGATGAACTTCACCCCCTTCTCCGGATCGAACTTCTTGACCGCCTTCAGCAGCCCCTCGTTACCGATGCACACGAGCTCGGCGAGGTTGAGACCCCGCCCCTGGTACTTCTTGACGTACGAGATCACGAAACGGAGGTTCGCCGTGACGAGGCGTTCCGCCGCCTGCTTATCCCCCTCTCGCGCCCGTCGCGCGATCTCGCGCTCTTCCTTCGGGTCGTCGATCAGGGGGTAACGCTCGACGTCCTGCAGGTACTGATCGAAGGAATCGAGGGCTCGTGAATCGAAGAACATGACACTCCCTGCTTTAGCTTTGGCGGATGACCGATCCGGGGCGCCGCCACCCCGACGAAACACCCAAAACTGACATTATACGTCGAACGGAACCGGAGGTTCCACCCGCGCGAACGACTTCTTCAGCGGCCGCCGATGCTGCTCTGCAACCAAGCTTCGTCTTCGGCGCTCAGGTCGCCGTCGGGCTCCCCGGCAGCTCCCGATCCGCCGACGCCGCCGGCCCCGGCGGCACTCCAGCGCCGCAGAACGACGACCAGCCAGATGCAGCCGCCGAGCAACGCGATCGCCGGCAATACGTACACCAGCAGGTTCAATCCGGTCGCACGCGGCCGCAGGATGATCCAGTCGCCGTACGCGCCCCGGAAATAGGTGAGCACCTCGCGCTCCCCTTCTCCCTGTTCGAGCCGTTCGCGGATCACCTCCTGCATCTCCTGGGCGATGGCCGAGTTCGACTCGAGCACCGACTGTCCGCTACACACGGGACAACGCAGTTGCGCCGCGATATCCGCCGCCCGGGCATCGAGCTCGGCCGCCCGCGGATCGGTCAGCCCGGCCGAGTCGCCGATCGGCTCGGCCGGCAGCATCGGTTCCTGCGCCACGGCGGCATCGGCCACGATGAGCAGCGCCCCGATCGCGAGCGACGGGATCAGCGTGGATACGGCGAAGCGAGCCGACTTCACGGCGCCGCTCCTGCCGTCCGCAGCGAATCGACGTGGAGCTGTATGACGTCCCACGTGACGGGTCCCATGTGCTTGGCGCCGACCCGCCCGTCGCGTCCGACGAAGAACGTCTCGGGCACGCCGTGCACGCCGTAATCGATGGCCGTCCTGCTGCCGGGATCCAGAACGTGACGCCAGTCGTTGCCGAGCTCCCGCAGGAAGCGCAGGGCGTTGCGTCGCGAGTCGTCGTACACGATCCCGATCACCTGCACGTCGTCGTCCGGCCACGTGCTCGCCGTGCGCATCAGAACGTTATGCTCCGCCCGACAGGGAACACACCACGAGGCCCAGAAGTTCAACACCACCACTCTCCCGTCCAGGTCCCCCAGGGCGAGAGTGTCGCCTTCGAGGGTCTCGAGCCGCCAGTCCGGCGCCGGTTGTCCGACGAGCGGGGTCGGGAAGAAGTCGGGATTCCGCGTCAATCCGAACAGCAGCAGGCCGAGAAACGGAACCGCCGCGACCGGCAGGAGCCACCGCCAGCGCCCCCTCACGAGCCCTCCGGCCGCGCCGCCACCATCCGCGCCGATTGCGGACGCCGGCGTTGCGGAGCGACGGCGAGGATCGCGCCGATGCCGATGATCATGCCGCCGATCCACAGCCACGGTACCCCCGGGTTCACGATCACCCGCACCGTGGCGTGCTCGCCATTCGGGTCGAACGACATCAGGGTCAGGTAGAGGTCCTCGTCGATGAACGAGCGGACAGCCGGAGTCGCGATCGGCTCGGACATCGTCGACTGGCGATAGAAATTCGTACTCGGCACCACGGTGCCCAGGTCGCGGTCGCCCCGCGTCGCGGAGAAGGTCGCGGCCACGACGTCGCGATGCGGCTCACGCGTGGCGTTGACCGAATCGAAGCGCACCGTGTAGTCGCCGATCAACATCTCCTGCCCCTGACGCAGCGTCGCTTCGCGTTCGAATCGCCAGGTGCCCGAAATCGACAGCGCCACGATGATCACGACGACGCCGACGTGCACGATGTATCCGCCGAAGCGCCGGTTGTTGCGGACCATGAGCTGTCCGAGGGCCCGGAGCGGACCGACGCCGCCGATGCGCCGCCGTGCCGACACGCCCTTTGCGAACTCGTCGACGATCGTCGCCATGACGAATCCGGCGAAGCCGAACGTGATGATCGGATACGGCTCCCGGATTCCGAGTGCCAGCGCCGCCGCCGCCGTGACGAGCCCCGCGACGAGCGGCCGCACGAAGGTGCGGCGCAGCTTCTCGGGGGTAGTCCGCCGCCACGGCAGGGCCGGTCCGACACCCATCAGGAAGAGCAACAGGAGCCCGAGCGGAATGCTCACCATGTTGAAATAGGGCGGGCCGACGCTGATCCGATCGCCGTTGATCGCCTCGACGACGAGCGGGAACGTCGTCCCCAGCAGCACCGTGAAGGTGAATGCCGCGAAGATCAGATTGTTCAGGATGAACGAGCTCTCGCGGGACACGACGCCGTCCAGCTTGCCCGGCGAGTGGAGCCGATCGGAGCGCCAGGCGATCAGCGTCAGCGAGATCAGCGTGACGAGCGCGATGAACCCGAGGAACAGCGGCCCGATGAACCCCTCGGTGAACGCGTGCACCGAGTCGAGCACGCCCGACCGGGTGAGAAACGTTCCGAACAATGTGAGCAGGAAGGTCCCGATTACCAGCGTCAGATTCCACGTCTTCAGCATTCCACTGCGCTCCTGAACCATCACCGAATGGAGGAACGCGGTGGCCGTGAGCCATGGCAGGAACGACGCGTTCTCCACCGGATCCCACGCCCAGTACCCGCCCCACCCGAGCACTTCGTACGACCACCAGGCGCCGGCGATGATCCCCAGCGACAGGAAGGCCCAGGGCGTGACCATCCAGCGACGCGTCGTCCGGATCCACTCGTCGTCGACCTTGCCGCTGAGCAGGGCGCCGATCGCGAAGGCGAACGGCACCGACATGCCCACGTAGCCGAGGTAGAGAAGCGGCGGATGCAGGCCCATCAACGGATGATTCTGGAGCAGCGGGTTCGGGCCGGGCCCGTTGGCGGGAACGGGCGAGACGACGCCGAACGGGTTGGCCGCCGTCGCGACCAGCCCGTAGAAGAAGATCCCGACGATCCCGAGCGTTCCGAGCGCGAACGGCAGCAGGCGCGAGGTCGAGCGGCGCTGCACCCAGACGACGATGCCCGTGTAGCTGGCGAGGATGAATCCCCAGAACAGGATCGAGCCTTCGAGACTGCTCCACAGCGAGATCGCGCTGTAGTAGGCCGGCGTTTCACGACTGCCGACCTGGGCGACATATTCGACGCTGAAGTCGTGCGTGAGTAGCGCGAACTCCATCGCGCCGACGGCGATGGCCATGGCGGCCAGCACGAACAGGGCCGCGTACCTGGCGCCCCGCAGGAGCTGAGGGCTGCGGCGGAACCCCGCCATCAGTCCGAGGACGGCGAGGGCGGCCGATCCGAGCCACGCCGCCGTGACGGAGACGGTGCCGATGAGGTTGATCATCGGCGACGAGTCGCGCGCTGGAGGGTCATTGCCGCTACTCCCCGGCTTCCGGGCGGATCAGGGACTCGTACATCGCCTCGGGAACCGAGTCGCCGTGTGGCGCCTGGTACTCGTTGGAGTGCTTCACCATCAGGTTCGTCGACTCGAAGGTGCCGTCGGTCCGGAGCGATCCTTCGACGACCACGCCGATTCCGTCGCGGAACATGGCGGGGGGCGCACCCGTCGAGGTGACCGGCACCTCGCCCAGGCTGTCCTGCACGACGAACCGGAGATCGAGCGCTTCGGCGTCCCACTGCACGGAACCCGGCTTTACCTGTCCGCCGAGCCGTAGCGGCCGATCGACGGCGTCGGTGCCCTGCGCGACGATTTCACCGGGCGTGAGGAAGTAAACGACCCCGTCCTTGAGTCCGCCGGCCAGCAGCATTGCGACAGCGCCGGCCACGGCGACCACGCCGACGGCGCCCCAGACCTTCTTGTTTCGCTTCATATGTCCACCGTTCGAGAAATCGAATCCGACTCGAGGGTCGCGAGCTCCCGCTCGGCCGTTCGCAGACGCCGCCACGTGCGCCAGGCGTACGCCAGTATGGAAACCCAGATCAATGCGTAGCCGGCCATCACGTACTCGTTAATCATACGCCATCCGGGTCTCGAGTTCCGCCTCGAGCCTCGCCGCGCGCGCGCGCCGGGCCGTGAGCCAGGCGAACACGAGCAGAAAGGCCGCGAAGTTCAGCATCCACGTGCCGAGGATGTCGGACGACACCGAGCGCGGGCTCGACGGCGGCTGGTGGATCGAGCGCCACCAGACCACCGAAAGATACACGATCGGTACCTGCACGAAGCCGAGAATTCCGACGATCGCCGACCAGCGAGCCCGACGCTCAGGGTCGTCGGCGAAGCCGCGCACGGCCAGATAGCCGACGAACACCGCCAGCAGAAGCGCCGTCGTCGTGAGCCGTGGATCCCACGTCCACCACACGCCCCAGGTCGGTTTCCCCCACAGCATCCCGGTCGCCAGCGTCAGCGAGATGAACACGACGCCGACCTCCGCGGCGCTCGCCGCCACGCGATCGGCGCGCTCGTCACGCTGCACGAGGTAGAGCACGCTTCCGATGAACACGGCGAAGAACGCGACGAACGCCGTCCACGCGGCCGGCACGTGCACGTACATCAGGCGCTGGACTTCGCCCATCTCGACATCGGCGCCGACGACGAACAGTCCGATGAAGCTGCCGACTGCCATGACGACCAGCGCGAGCGCCCCCGGCCAGCCGATGAACGACGCACCTCGACCCACTAATCCTCCACGGCGAGGGGAAACAACCAAGTGCAGACTACGAAGAAGACTACATCGTACGCGACGAGAAGGCGAACCCAGAGGGCGGCGTCGCCGAACGGATTGCCGTCGAGAACCAGTTGGGTCGCGTTGACGGCGCCGAGCAGCGGCGGAACGAGGGCGGGAATCAACAGCAGAGGCAGCATGATTTCCCTGGCGCGCAGGTGCAGCGTGAGGGCGGCGTAGAAGGTGCCGGCCGTCGAGATCCCCAGGGTGCCGAGCAGGGCGATGCCCGCCAGTGGCAGGGCGTGCGGAAGCATCTCGATCTGGAACAGTACGGCAGCGGCCGGAAACAGGACGACCTCGAGGGCAAGCAGCAGTAGGAGGTTGCCCGCCAGCTTGCCCAGGTAGATGAACCGCGGATCGCCCGGGGCCATGCGCAGTCCCTCGAGGCCGCCGGCCGCTTCTTCCGACTGGTAGGTGCGGCTCAGCGACAGCAGTCCCGTGAACACGATCGCGACCCACAGGAGACCCGCCGCGATCCGGCGCAGGAGAGGCGTGTCGGGCCCGATCGCGAACGAGAACACGAACAGCACGAGCGCCGAGAACGCCAGCATCGAGTGGAAGCTCGCCTTGGTGCGTACCTCGATCAGCAGATCCTTCCAGACGATCGCCGCGACGCGTCCGGGCATCGCCATCAGCCCGCCCTCCCGTCCGGGGTCGCCGCGTCGACGAGGCGACCCTGCTCGATTCGCAGCGCGCGGGTCGCGCGCCGCGTCGCTTCGCCCGACTGGTGCGAGGCGAGGATCACCGTCGTTCCCGCCGCGACGAGTTCACCCACGAGCCGGTCGACGAGGGCGACCCCGTCGGCGTCGAGGCCGGCGTATGGTTCGTCGAGCAGGGCGAGGCGCAGTGGACGCAGACGCAGAACCGCCAGGGCCAGACGGCGGCGCATCCCGGTCGAGAACGTCCGCACCGTCTGGTCGGTGGCGTCGCCCAGGCCGACGCCGACGAGGATCTCCGCGATCCGTTCGTCCGGAACGGGTCGATCGACGAGGCGGGCGGCGAAGCGGAGGTTCTCGGCGGCGGTGAGGTCGTCGTACGCGAACCCGCGGGCCGATACGTAGCCCGTGGCCGCGCGGATCGACTCCCCGTCATCCGCCAGTGACAGGCCGAGCACCGTCCCCTCGCCCGACGAGGGCTTGAGCAGGGTCGCGATGATTCTCAGCAGCGTCGTCTTCCCGGCTCCGTTGGCGCCGGTCAGCACGAGCGACGTTCCGGGCTCGACAGTCAGGTCGATGCCGCGCAACACGCGCTTCCGGCCGAATCGCCGGTGCAGGTCGCGCAGCTCGACGGCGGACGCCCGCCCGCCCGGCCGTGAGATCGGACGCTCCGCGTCGCCTATTGCTCGTCCAGTCGCCGGGCGAGCGAGCGTCCGACGTCGGAGACGTACTGCCAGCTCGGATGGGCGTTCGGCAGCGTGCGCAACCGGGCCCAGTTCGTCGGCTCGGTCGGGTAGTCGGCCGTGGTCGGATCGTACAGCGCCTCGAGATACAGGCGCGTGCCGCCACGAAACGGCTCGGCCCACATGAGCAGCTTGACGTACTTCTCGCCCTCGGTCACGCCGGAGAGGGGAGCGGCGGGGAACACGTTGGGAACGTAGATCCAGTCCGACTCCATGCGCGCGGTGTTCGTCGTGTCGCCGGCCATGCGCTGAAACGAGCGGGCCATCACCCCGTCGTTGCGCAGCACCTCCCAGGCGGCTTGCATGACGGAGTCCGGCGGGGCGCCGTAGTCGGCCGTGGCGGCCCGATCGGAGGGTCCCCGGTTCAGACCCGTCGATCCGCCCGACGCGCAGGCGGACGTGACGAGGGCCAGCACGGCGACCGCTGCCGGAAGGCGAGCGTTGCGGATCATGTCGTCGAGTCCTCTGTTCGAGTGCATGGCGGCGTTCAGTCGGCGCGGAAGCCCGGCGCGACCAGATGCCACATACTATACTCGAAGACCATGCCGCGTCTATTTTGTCGGTGGCGATGGTCCGCGGAGCGCAAAATCAATGGAGGGTGTTTGAACCTCGAGGATATCAGGGAGCTGCACAGCCCCGAAGGCGCGTCGATTCTTCTCTTCGTGCTCGACGGCCTCGGCGGCCTGCCGCGCGAGCCCGGCGGTCCGACGGAGCTCGAGGCGGCCCGCACGCCCCACCTCGACGAACTCGCGGCGACGGGTTCGCTCGGGCTTCAATGGCCGGTCGGACCGGGGATCACGCCCGGCAGCGGGCCGGGTCACCTGTCGCTGTTCGGCTACGATCCCCTCCGCTACCGCATCGGACGGGGAATCCTCGAGGCGCTCGGGGTGGAGTTCGATCTGCGGCCGGGCGACATCGCCGCCCGCGGCAACCTGTGCACGGTGGACGCCGACGGCACTGTCGCCGACCGACGCGCCGGCCGCATCGCCACCGAGCCGGCGACGGCGGCCTGCGCCGCACTCGACGCCATCGAGGTCCCGGGGGCGCGAATCTTCGTGCAGGCCGTGAAGGAGCACCGATTCCTTCTCGTCGTGCGAATGGAGGAACCGGGGGACGCGGCGCTCGACGACACCGATCCGGGACAGGTGGGTCTGCCGCCCCGTCGGGTCGAGGCCGGGAACGAGGCCTCCAAGCCCGTCGCGCGGGTCGTTCGCGAGTGGCTGCGGCAGGTTCCTGGCGCCCTTACGGGACACGACCCGGCCAACATGGTCCTGCTCCGCGGATTCTCGACGCAGCCCGATTGGCCGGACTTTCCCTCCGTGACGGGCCTGCGCTCGCTGGCCGTGGCCGCCTACCCGATGTACCGGGGCGTGGCGCGGCTGGTCGGCATGGATGCCACCGCGGTTCCGGAGGGCCCAGGTCACCTGGTCGAAGCGCTTCGTTCGAACGCCGCCGGTCGCGACTTCGTCTTCCTGCACGTGAAGGCGACCGATCGATTCGGCGAAGACGGAAACTTCGACGCCAAGGTCGCGGCGATCGAGGAGGCCGACGCGGTCGTCCCCGAGCTGCTCGACGCCTACCCGGGCGTCCACATCGTGACGGGCGACCACTCGACGCCCGCGGTAATGCGCAGCCATAGCTGGCATCCCGTTCCCTTTCTGCTCCACGGCGGGCCGGGCCGCACCGAGGCGCCGGCGGCCAAGTTCGGCGAGCGGGCGTGCGCGAGCGGTGCCGTCGGCTGGATTCCGGGCCGGGAACTGCTCCCGCTGGCGATGTCGAGAGCGGGTCGGCTCGGGAAGTTCGGAGCATGAGCGGCCAGGCACGGGTGTGTTCGGCGTGCGGCGCAACGGGGGACGGCAACTTCTGCGCGCGCTGCGGACAGCCGCTGACCGATCCGGGTGCTCGGGTCACGACCTGCCCCGCCTGCGGAACGGGCCTGGATGCCGATGCGCTCTACTGCAGCGAGTGCGGCGCTCCGGTGGCGGCGCCGCCGACGAAACCGCTGCGCGATCGCCTGCCGTGGATCCTGTCCGGCCTCGCCCTCGTCGCCTTCGCCGTGGCGATCAGCCTGATGATCGGCGAATCAGTCGGCGAGCGAGCCGAGGGGATGCCGCCGACCGGTGCCGTCATCCCGAGTCCCGGGCAGGAAGGCATGGGCGGCGGAGCCGGGCCGGGCGCCACCGGGTCGGATCCCTCGCGCATCGATCTGTCGAACATGTCGGGGCGCGATGCGGCCGACCGATTATTCGACCGCGCGATGCGCACCGAAGCGAGCGGCGATTCGGGGCAGGCCCGCTTCTTCGCGGACATGGGTCTTCGGGCGTACAGCGGTCTTCCGCCCGGCGACATCGATGCCGACGCCCGCTTCCACATCGGGCTCCTTCGGTTGATGACGGGAGATTCGGACGGTGCGCGCGAGTCGGCCGACGCCATCCTGGCCGGGAATCCCGACCACCTGCTTGCCTGGATCCTACGGATCAACGTGGCCGAAGCGCTCGCGGACGAGGCCGGGCTGGCCGAAGCCCGCGAGCGCTTCCGCGCGGCGCTGGCGTCGGAGCGTGCCGCGGGTCGACCGGAGTACGCGCAGCATAGCAGCCTGATCGACGGACAGGCTCGCCAGGTGGGCGCTACTCCGTAATCCGGGCGCCGGCCCTGGCCTCGCCGTCGTTGCGGGGGTCGAGGTCGAGGTCCCGCAGGCGGTTTGCGTTGGCGACCACCGTGATCGAACTGCCCGCCATCGCCGCCTCGGCGAGTAGCGGGTGCAGGAGCCCCAGCACCGCGACGGGAATCGCCAGGATGTTGTAGAAGTACGCCCAGAACAGATTCTGCCGGATCTTTCCGAACGTGCCGCGCGCCAGGTTCACGGCGCGCACCACGCCCCGCAGGCTGCCGCTCGTCAGCGTCAGGTCGGCCGCCTCGATCGCGATGTCCGTTCCCGTGCCGATCGCGAGCCCGACGTCCGCCTGCTTGAGTGACGGCGCGTCGTTGATCCCGTCACCCACCATCGCGACGACGTGTCCCGCGGCCTGCAGATCGCGTATCGCCTTCACCTTGTCTTCGGGTAGCAGGCCGGCGCGCACCTCGTCGATCCCGACGGCGTCGGCCACGGCGCGCGCGGTGCGCTCGTTGTCGCCGGTCAGCATCACCGTGCGGAGCCCGAGGGCATGCAGGTCTCCGATGGCCCCGGCGCTGTCGGCCTTCAGCTCGTCGGCGATCGCGAGGACGCCCACGGGGTGCCCCGCTCGCGCCACGTACACGACCGTGCGCCCTTCCGCCTCGAGCCGTTCGCCCGCGTCGCGCAGGGGGCCGGGGTCGATGCCCGCGTCCTCGAGCATCCCGAGCCGGCCGGCGAGCGCGGGCTGCCCGTCGAGGGTACCGACGACGCCGAAGCCGGTCTTCGCGCCGAAGTCTCGCACGCGCCGCCCCGTGATCCCGCGGCGATCGGCCGCGGCGAGGATCGCGCGCCCGAGCGGATGTTCGGAGTGGCGCTCGAGCGAGGCGGCGAGCTCGAGCAACTGCGTCTCGTCGTGGCCCTGCCCCGGCACCACGTCGGTGACCGTCGGGCGGCCCTGCGTGATCGTGCCGGTCTTGTCGAACACCACGACGTCGGCTCCGTCGAGCACCTGGATGGCCTTGCCGTCGCGCACGAGGATCCCGTTTTCGGCGCCGAGCCCCGTTCCCACCATGAGGGCGGTGGGGGTGGCGAGGCCGAGCGCGCACGGGCAGGCGATCACCAGCACGGCGAGCGCCGCGTAGACGGCGAGCGACACAGGTTCGAGGCTCGGCTGCATCCACGGAAGGAACTGACCCGCCCATGCCGCGATATCGCGCAGCGGCGCCGGCGCCAGGAGCCACACCAGCAGCGTGGCGGAGGCGATCGCGAGCACGACGGGCACGAACACCGCCGTCACCCGGTCGGCGAACTCCTGGATCGGCACCTTGCTGCCCTGCGCCTGCTGCACCATCCGTACGACGCCGGCCAGGAAAGTGTTCTCGCCCACCTCGGTGGCGCGGACCCGCAGGACGCCCTGGACGTTGACGGTAGCGCCGATGACGAGGTCGCCGGGGCCGCGGTCGACCGGGATCGACTCTCCCGTCGCGAGGGCCTCGTCCACCGCGCTCCGGCCGTCGATCACCAGACCGTCGGTGGGGATCCGTTCGCCCGGCCGGACGACCATCACGTCGCCGACTTTCACCTCGCGCGTGGGGACCTCCACCTCGACACCGTCCCGCTCGACGTGCGCCGTGCGGGCCTCGAGGGAAAGCAGCCGGCTGATCGCGGCCGACGAGCGGCCCCGGGCGCGGGCCTCGATGTACCGGCCCGTCAGGTGAATAGCCATGATCATCGCGCCCACTCCGGCGTAGCTCATGATCGGCGGCGCGATTCCGAAGCGGTGGCCCACCGCCACGAACCCGGTCACCACGGCCGCGCCGCTGCCGAGTGCGATCAGCGAGTCCATGTTCGGTCGGAACCTCTGCAGTGCGGTCAGGCCGCCGACCATCGTTTCCCGTCCGGGGCCCGCCAGGACGGGAATCGACAGCAGCAGGATGCCGAGATCGAACGCCAGCGGGCTCGGCCACAGCAGGTGGAACAGCATCTCCGGCAGCATCCAGACGGCGATCGGCGCGGCGAGCGCCCAGGACACGATCATCCGCCACTTCGCCCGCTCGAGGCGCGCCTCCCGGCGTTCCGCCTGGTCGCGCTCGCGCTCGGCGGGCCCGACGTCGTCGGTCGTGTGAGACCGGAGCCGATAGCCGGCCGCCAGTACCGCGTCGGCGAGATCGGCGAACAGCACGTGCTCCGGGTCGAAGCTCACGGTGGCGGATTCGGCGGGCAGGCTCACCGAGGCCTCGACACCCTCGAGCTCGTTCAGGCTTCGCTCCACGGCGCTGCTGCAGCCGGCGCAGTGCATTCCTTCGACTTCGAATACCCTCGTCTGTACGGCCAAGCTCGCCCTCCCCGGCGACGGAACGTTGATCCGGCCGCAATTGTCCACGGCGGCCGATCCCTGCGCTGCATGTCAGTAACAGCATTATACACCGCGAGGTTCACGCGCGAGGTCGGTGGACGAATACCAGGGCCGGGGATAGACTTGGGGGCATGTTCAGAAAGCTGAAGGATGCGATCGACGGGGCGCTCTCGGCCCTCGAGAACCGCTCGGACGACGCGGGGAACGTCGACGAGCTGCTGGCCGGGATGCGCCAGGAGCTCATCGAGGCGAAGGCGTCCCTGCCGAGGCTCGAGAAGGGCATCGAGAGGCTGCGCACCTCGCAGGCCGAGGAACGTCGACGGGCCGAAGATTGCGTCCGGCGCGCCGGACAGGCGAAGGAAATCGGCGACACCGAGACGCTGAGGTTGGCCGTCGAATACGGGGAGCGCCATCGGGAGCGCGCCCGTGTGTACGGCGAGAAGATCGAGGCCGCCGAGGCTGAGCTCGCGATGCAGCGCCGCACGGTGAGCGAGATGACCGAACAGCTCAAATCGGCGATGACGCATCGCGACGTCCTGAAGGTTCGGACCCGCCGGTCGCGGAGCACCGAAGCCCTGCGCGGCGGCGGCGACAGCGCGGCGTCGCGATTCGATCGGATGGCCGAGGACATCGAGGACGAGGCGGCCCGTGCCGAGGCGGCTCGTGAGCTCGACGACGAGCTCGGGTCCGGGGGCGCCGCGAGGTTCGACGACGACTTGTCCCGCGGCGGGGCGAGCGACGTCGACGCGGAAGCGCTCGCCGAGCTCCGGCTCGAAGAGCTCAAGCGCCGGATGGCCGAAGAGGACTGAAACCGCCGCGTCCGAGCCGCCGCTCAGACGCCCGCTAGGACGGTCAGCTCGTCGAGCTGCTCCGGTTTGCCGAGCACGATGAGGGTATCTCCCGCGTGCATCGCTTCATGGGGTCCCGGGTTGTAGCGCCACTCGGCGTCGGCTCCGGACGCCGCAAGGCGAATCGCGATCACGATGAGGCCCGTACGCTGCGGAATCCGCGCCTCCTCCAGTGTCACCCCCGCCAACGGCGAATCGCCGGTAATGTCGATCTGCTCGAGCCGGAGGGCGAGATCCTCGCCTCGCGCGACGACGTCGAGAAACGTCACGACGCTGGGACGCAGGAGTACCGAGGCCATCCGTACCCCGCCCGTGACGTTGGGGCTCACCACGTGGTCGGCGCCCGCCACGTACAGCTTCTGCATCGTCTGCTCTTCGTATGCGCGGGCGACGATCGTCAGGTTGGGATTCAGGTCGCGGGCGCTCAGGCATACGAACAGGTTGTCCGTATCCTGGCTCAGGCACGCGACCAGCCCCCGGGCGAGCTCGATTCCGGCTTGCGTCAGGCTCTCGTCTCGTGTCGCGTCGGCGACGAGGACGAGCGCGTCGTCGTCGGCCTGCCGGACCTGCTCGGCGCGTTCCTGATCGATGTCGACGACCACGTAGGGAACTCCGGCGGTCCTCATCTCCTCGACGATCTGCAGGCCCGTCCGTCCGGCGCCGCACACGATCACGTGGTCCTTCAACTTCTCGATGTTCTTCATATCCCGCCGTGTTCTGAATACGTGGCCGAGGTCCATCTCGACGATGGCCGCCGTGAGTACCGCGAACCAGATTCCCATCATCGTGACCCCGCCGGCCAGCAGGCCCGTGGCCAGCACCCGTGTCGCCGGAGTGAGCTCGCGCACCTCCTCGTAGCCCACGGCCGTGATCGTGATGATCGTCATCCACGCGGCGTCCGATACCGGCCAGTCGCCGAGGAGGACGAAGCCGAGAGTGCCCGACGCGACCAGGACAACGACCGCGGCGAGCACCGCGGCGGAGCGCTCGAGGAACGTCCGCCACGGCTGGCCGACCGCGCCGATCACCGGCTCAGCTCTCGCGATCCCGGCGGACCGGTGCGCTTCGACCGCGGATCTGCACCCCGTCCAGCTTCCGCATCACGTCGTCGGCCACCTGTGACTCGATGTCGACGAGCGAGAAATTCCCCATGATCTCGATCTTCCCGACCTGGGCGCCCGCGATGCCCGTCTCGCCGGTGATCGCGCCGACAAGATCGCCGGGACTCACTTCGTCGCGCCGCCCGACCCCGATGTAAAGCCGGGTCCACGACGGCCGTGCCCCGCGTGGAACATCCTCCGCGCGCTTCCGGGCCCTCGGCTTCGACGCGGGCCGCTCGCCCGCCCCGCCCTCCTTGGTCGACGCCGCTTCGACATCGGCCCAGGGGCGGATCGCCGGCCCATGTTCCTCGTCTCGGCGCCGGAGGAGGTCCGAGAGGATCGCCGCCACCATTACGGGCCCGTGCTCGTCGAACAGCGGCTCGAGGATGAGCAGCTCCGACATCAGGTCGGCCGAGTTCGCCGCCTCGCGGATTCGCATCCGGTAGCGCCGGACCGGGTCGAGCTCCTCGCGGAGAACCCGGCCCCGAAGCGGCTCGAGACGGCGGTTCATTCGCCGGACGTGCAGGTCCAACTGCGGCGCGTGCCGGGGCTCGATCACCGCGTAGCGCGGTCCCTCGCCAGCGAACGAGTCGACGAGCGTCTCGAGGCGGAACGGAAGTCCGACGTGCACGACGGCCTCGGGCCCCTCGCCGGGAAGGGAGACGCCGACCACGAGCTCGCGGTCGCCGCCGGCCGCGTCGAAGCCGGCGACCGCGAGCTCCGCGGCTGCCCGGGCGGCCCCTTCAGCCGATTCGAACACCAGGTCGACACGGGCCGATCCCAGGCCGTCGGCATCCCGGACGCAGCGCTCGAACGCTTCGACGAAGTCGGCCGTGGGGGCGAGCGCGCACCGCACGACCTCGGCGGGGGGCGCGGGATCATCGGCATCGGGCGCGACGGCCCCCGGCATGATCTCCTCGGGCCAACGCCGCGCGCGCGGCAACTGACGATCGATCAGGTCCGTGAAGGTCGAGTCGACCCGATCGGAAATCGCGATCCTGCGACACTCCTTCGGCAGGGTCTCGAGAATCGGTTCGACGCTCGTCCATTCATCGAGGACTCGCAGATCCGCCACCCGGTCGAGCACGAGCAGCCGAAGGGCGGAGATCGAGTGGCGTCCCGCGCGGATCTCGGGCAACAAATTCGATGGTCGTCCGACCAGCACGTGCGGTTGGACGGCCGCTTCCGTACCGTCGGATGAACGCGCATCGTCGGGAGCCGCCGAGGGACAGGCGACCACGAAACCGTCGGGGGCGATCACGCGCCGCACGGCGGCGGCGAGGCGCCAGGCGTGGTCCGCCTCGGGAACCAGGATGAGCGCCTGGAGAGTCGCCTCGGCAGGGTCACAGTGCTCGAGAACCGCGAGCCCGACGACCGATGCCTTTCCGGATCCCTCTCCGGCGAGCAACGCGAGATGGTGTCCTCGGCGTACGGGCGTGGCCGACGCCTCGAGCACCTCGGGAACTTCGGCGAAGCCGAGCCTCCTGCAGATCTGTTCGAGGTCGATGCTGCCTTCGGTCATGGATTCTCCGATTGAGGGCGGTAGCTCGATTGACGGGGCGGGGGTCGGGCTCCTAACCTGACCCGCGCCGCGAGCGCCTCCGCCGCCACATGGTGTGAATTTTACCCGCCCACGGATGATCGAAGCCGCCGCCCGTCTGCGTGAAGCGACCTGGGGACTGCCACTGGTTCTTCTACTGGCGGGTGCAGGGCTATATCTAACTGTCCTGCTGCGCGGTCTGCAATTCCGCCGGCTTCCGCGGGCCCTCCGTTTCGCCTTCGTCGAACGGGACGAACCGACGGCCGACGGAGACATCTCTCACTTCCAGGCGCTGATGACGGCCCTTGCCGGAAGCGTCGGCGCCGGGAACGTGGTCGGCGTCGCGGTCGCGCTGGCGGCCGGCGGGCCGGGCGCCCTTCTCTGGATGTGGGTGGCGGGCGTGCTGGCCATGGCGACCCGCTTCGCCGAGGCGGTTCTGGGCGTTCGGTTCCGCGAAACCGACGTGAAGGGCGGCAAGAGCGGCGGGCCCATGCACTACCTCGAAAACGGGATCCGCTGGGGTCACCTGGGACGGGGACTCGCCCTGGCCTTCGGGGGGTTCACGGTTCTGGCCGCTCTCGGGTTCGGCAACGGCGTGCAGGCGCACGCGGTTTCCGCCGCGGTCTCGAACGTCAGCGGTGCGCCGCCGCTAGTCGTCGGAGCGGTGACCGCCACCCTGGCCGGCGCGGTCGTTCTCGGGGGGATCCGCTCGATCGGCCGGATCGCCGGCCTCGTCGTTCCCGTGCTGCTCGTCGCCTACGTCGGTGCGAGCGTCCGGGTGCTGTGGCTCGAGGCCGCGGTCCTTCCCGATATCTTCCGTTCGATCTTCGACGGAGCGCTCGGTGCCCGCGCGGCCGGTGGTGGGATAGCGGGATACACGCTCGGGCAGGCGCTGGGGAGCGGGCTGGCGCGCGGGGCGTTGTCGAGCGAGGCGGGGCTCGGCACCGGGGCGATCGCCGCCGCGGCGGCGCGGACCCGCGAGCCCGTACGCCAGGCGCTCGTCGCGATGACGGCGCCGCTGATCGACACGCTGCTGGTCGGGACGCTCACCGGACTCGTGCTCCTCACGGCAGTCCCACGTCTCGCGGGTGCGCAACTACCCGACGCCGTACTCATGCAACGAGCCTTCGAGGCCGCGTTCCCGGGTTCACTCGCCGCCTGGTTCGTCGCCCTCGTGCTGGCCGCGTTTGCGTTCACGACGATCCTCGCGTGGGCCTATTTCGGCGAACGAAGCATCCGGTACGTGGCGGGCGAGCGCGCGGTAATGCCGTTTCGCCTGTTCTTCGTCGGGATCATCCCGCTGGGCTCCGTGCTGCCGCTGGAGGGACTGTGGGCGCTGTCCGACGCCCTGCGCGGGCTCATGGCCCTGCCGAACCTGATCGGCCTCGTGCTGCTCTCGGGGATCGTCGCGCGGGAGGCCAGGGGCCGGCTCGGTCAGCCCTCGAAGCGCCGGTAGTGACCGAGGTCGTAGGCCCGGATGGCGAGGATTTCGCGCGGACGGAAGCCGATGTCCGCCAGCGACCTCGTCTCGTCCTTCACCTGGCGCTCGGCGTACTCGACGTAATAGTCGCCCGGATCGTCGGTGTCACGCTGAAGGAGAATGCGCAGCCCGTCGGCCTTCGCCTCGGCGACGGATGTCGACGCGGGCAGCTCCGCCACCTGTTCGAGCCAACGATCGGGCATGACGAGGCGGACGGTGAACGTCCGTCCCAGCTGCTCGGCGACTCTGTTCATACGTGCCCCAACGTGTAGAGGAAGCGCTTCGTGAGGTCGGTGATGTCGAGGCCGGCGACCCGATCGGTGCGCACCCGGACGTTCGTATGTCCGTGGGCGCGATCGATGCGGAACTCCACGGCTCCGATGTCGCCGTCGAAGATGATCGTTCCGGCCTCGGGCTCCCGCACGCCGAGGTACGCCTGCTCGGCAAAAAAGCGCCTGGCGCGCTCGACCACCTCTTCCGGCGACACCTCGGTCATCACGTGATATTGCATGGCCGGAAGTTCGGATTCGGCGCCGGCGGCGTCAACCTCGAAGCCCGACTCGCCGCCGCCGGAGCACACACCTTGTCAACGCTCCGCCGACACCGGACCTTGTTGCCATGAATTCTCGCATCGAGTTCGGCAGCTTCTTCCTGCCGGGTCCCACCGAAGTCCATCCCGAGGTTCTGGCCGCCATGGCGCGGCCGATGATCGGGCACCGCGGGCCGGCGATGACCGCGCTGCTCGCCGAGGTCGACCCGATGCTTCGGCGGCTGTTCGGAACGGAGCGGCCGGTCTATGTCTCCACGTCCTCGGCCACCGGCTTCATGGAAGCGGCGATCCGCAACCTGAGTCGCCGGCGCATCCTCTGCCTGGTGTGCGGGGCGTTCAGCAAACGATTCCACGACATCGCCGAGCGCTGCGGCCGGCCGGCCGACCGCCTCGACGTCGCCTGGGGCATGCCGAATCGTCCCGACGCGTTGCGCGAGGCCCTGCGTGAAGCGGACGGCCGCTACGACCTGGTGACGGTGGTCCACTCCGAGACGTCGACGGGTGTGCTCAACCCGATTGCCGAGCTGGCGGACGTGACGGCGGAGTTCGACGACGTCTTGCTGGCGGTCGACGGCGTGTCGTCGGTCGGCGGCCGGCCGATCGAGTTCGACGACTGGGGTCTCGACTTTCTGCTGACCGGATCGCAAAAGGCGCTGGCGCTGCCCCCCGGCCTCGCCTTCGCGGCGGCATCGGAGCGGGCGCTTTCACGGGCGCGCGACGTGCCGGAGCGCAGCTACTACTTCGACCTTCTCGAGTTCGAGCGGCGGGCCGCCGACCATTCGACCACGAACACACCGGCCGTCTCGCTGCTCTACGCCCTGCAGACCCAGATTCGTCGGATCGAAGCCGAGGGACTCGCGCCGCGGTTCGAGCGCCACGCCCGAATGGCGCGGCGCACGCACGAGTGGACGGCGTGGCTCGGCGAGGTCAGCGACCGTTCGTTCGCCGTCCAGGCGCCGGCCGGCTACCGCTCGCCGACGGTGACGGCCGTGACGCTGCCCGACGGCCTGAACGGACCCGATGTCGTGCGGACGCTGGCGGAGCGCGGCATCACGATCGCTCCGGGCTACGGGAAGCTGAAGGACACGTCGATCCGCATCGGGCACATGGGCGATCACACGCCGGCCGAGCTCGAGGTCGTGCTCGCCGAAGTGGCGGAGGTGCTCGGCGTCGCCGGCCCGCAGTCCACCGCGGCCGTCGCCAGCGGCAGCGAGGGTCGCCGCCTTGGCTGACAAGCGGCTCGTTCTCGCCGATCCCCTGTCGGAGGAGGGTCTCGAGATCCTGAACGCTGCCGGGGGATTGATCGTCGACGATCTGTCGAAGCGTTCGCGATCGGAGTTGCTCGAGTCGTTGAACGGAACCTCGGGGCTGATCGTGCGCAGCGCGACGATGGCCGACGAGGAGTTGCTGGACCATGCGTCCTCGCTCGAGGTGATCGGTCGTGCCGGCGTCGGACTCGACAACATCGATCTCGAGGCGGCCACGCGGCGCGGCATCGCCATCCTCAACGCCCCCGCCGGCAACACGATCTCGACGGCCGAGCACGCCTTCGCCCTGCTGCTGGCGCTTGCCCGTGGCATCCCCGACGCCGCCGCGTCGATGCGAGCCGGGCACTGGGAGCGTAAGTCGCTGAAGGGCGCCCAGCTCGCGGGCAAGACGCTCGGCGTGGTCGGCGCCGGACGCATCGGTACCGAGGTAGTGCGGCGGGCCCGGGCCTTCGGGATGGACGTAATCGTTTCGGATCCCTATCTGTCGGAGTCGCGCGCCCGGGAGCTCGGCGTGCAGTCGGTGCCGCTCGAAGGCCTGCTCGAGGCGTCCGACTACGTCACGCTGCACGTACCCCTGGTCGACGAGACCCAGCACCTGATCGGAGCGCCGGAGCTCGCGCGCATGAAGCCCGCCGCCGGCCTGATCAACGCGGCGCGGGGCGGCATCGTCGATGAACAGGCCCTGATCGCGGCGTTGCGGACGGGCGAGATCGCCGCTGCCGCGCTGGACGTGTTCGAGGCCGAGCCGCTGCCCGACGACGATCCGCTCCGCGAGTGCCCGAACCTGATCATGACCCCCCACATCGGCGCTTCGACGCCCGAGGCCCAGCGCGAGGTCGCCATCGAGATCGCGCGCGCCGTTCGCGACGCCCTGCTCGACGGCGACTTCGGCGGCGCGGTCAACCTGCCGAGCGTGGCGGCGGACGAGCGCCCGCGAACCGAGGTCCTGCTCGACCTCGCCCGCCGGCTCGGACACCTGCTCAGCGAGCTCGTCGACGGCCCGACCGAGTCGATCGCCGTGCGCTACACGGCGCCTCCGGGTGCCATGTCCCAGCTCGCCATCTCCGCGGCGCTCGAGGGCTTCCTCACGCCGCGTCTCGCGGGCCCACTCAACCTGATCAACGCGGCGCTCCTGGCCGAAGAACGCGGCATCGAAGTGAGCCGCTCGCACGTTCGCGCCGAGGGACGCGGCAAGAACTGGATCGAGCTCGTCGCCGACTCGGGCGGCACGCGGCGCTCGGTGGCCGGCAAGCTGACGAGCCGCGGCGAACCACGCCTGCTGCGGATCGACGCCTTCCGGGTCGAGGTCACGCCGGGCGGGACGCTCCTGTTCGTGCGCAACGACGACGTGCCCGGCGTGATCGGGGGGATCGGGACGATCCTCGGTGGAGCGGGCGTGAACATCGGCGAATTCCACCAGGCACGCGATCGCGAGCTGGGGGAGGCGCTCGGGGTCGTCAGCCTCGACGCGGGGCTGTCGCCCGAACGGCTGTCGGCGTTGCGCGACGTGCCGGGCGTGCGCGACGTGCGGCAGGTGAAGCTGGCGGACCGCCCCGGTCAGTAGACGGGCAGCTCCGGGTCGACGTCGCGGGCCCACGCGTTGATTCCGCCCGCCAGATTGAGCGCCCTCTCGAACCCGCGGCTGTGCAGGAACTCGACGACCTCGGCCGAGCGGCGTCCCGTGCGGCAGAACCACACGGAATCGCGTCCGGGTTCGATCTCGCCCAGGCGCTCCTCGAGCTCGTCGACCGGGATCGCGAGGGCCCCCAGCCCGTCGAGGTTCGACACCTCGTGCTCGCCGGGCTCGCGGACGTCGACCAGCAGGGGTTCCCAGCCCTCGTCCAGCATCTCGCGCAGCTCGCGCGCGCTGACCTCGGGTAACGGGACCGGAAGATGGAAGTCGTCGGGGACGTCGAACAACGGGTCGGCGTCGTCGAATCCGCAGAATGCCTCGTAGTCGATCAGTGCCGTGACCGTCGGCTCGTCGCCGCACACCGGACAGTCGGGGTCGCGGCGGATCTCGAGCGTTCGGTAGTCGCCCCCGAACGTGTCGATCAGCAGGAGCCGACCGATCATCGGGGTGCCGATCCCGGCAATCAACTTGATCGTCTCGGCCGCCTGAATCGAGCCGACGATGCCGGGCAACGCCCCGAGTACGCCCGCCTCGGCGCAGCCGGGCACCAGACCCGGCGGCGGCGGATCGCGGAACAGGCAGCGATAGCAGGGCCCGCCCTCGGCGGCGAACACCGACGCCTGGCCGTCGAAGCGGAATATCGCGCCGTAAACGAGCGGGATTCCGAGCAGGACACAGGCGTCGTTGACGAGGTAGCGCGTGGGGAAGTTGTCGCTCCCGTCCACGACCACGTCCCATCCCCCCAGGATGTCGAGGGCATTGTCCGAAGTAAGGCGGACCGGATGCTCGACGATGTCCGCGTCGGGGTTCAGGGCTTCGAGGCGCGCGCGCGCCGACACGGTCTTGCGCTCGCCGATGTCGGCCGTGCCATGGAGGATCTGTCGGTGCAGGTTCGAGAGCTCGACGCGATCGTTGTCGGCCAGGCCGATCCGCCCCACCCCGGCGGCCGCCAGGTAGAGGGCGGCGGGCGAGCCGAGGCCGCCTGCGCCGACCAGGAACACGCTCGCGTCGCGCAGCTTCTGCTGCCCGGCCACGCCGAGCTCGGGCAGGATCAGCTGGCGATGATAGCGGAGCTTGTCTTCGCGTCCGAGATTCATGGATCGTCTTCAGCCGGCATCGGTCGCCGCGTCGATCGCCTGCCGGATCGCCGCGTAGTTCTCCTCGATCGTTCCCGCGCCGCGGAACACGGCCGAGCCGGCGACCAGGACGTCGGCGCCTGCCCGCGCCGCGCCCGGCGCCGTGCGGGCGTCGATGCCGCCGTCCACCTGCACGTGCAGCTCGTCGAGTCCCGCCTCGTCGGCCTGCGCGCGAACCCGGGTCGCCTTGCGCGCGGCGGCCTCGATGAACGCCTGCCCGCCGAATCCCGGGTTCACGGTCATCACGAGCACCAGGTCGAGTTCGGGAAGAACCTCCGACAGGGTCTCCGGTGGGGTCGACGGATTGAGGGCCACCCCGACCTTCGGCCCGAGGCGCCGGATCTCGTTCACGTCTCGATGCAGATGGGTCGACACCTCCTGGTGGATCGTGATCATGTCGGCGCCGGCGCCGGCGAACGGCTCGATGAACACCTCCGGGTTGTCGATCATCAGGTGCACGTCGATG
>DATHRZ010000008.1:0-31077 GCA_035464655.1 Gemmatimonadota bacterium | reverse complement strand
GCGCCCGCGCCCCACCCGAGCGCCATCGGCGTCAAGCCGAGCACGGTCGTCACAGTCGTCATTACGATCGGGCGCAGCCGCAGTCGGCCGGCTTCGAGGATCGCCACCCGTTTCGTGGCGCCGGCCGCCCGCTGCTGGTTGATGAAGTCGACCTTGATGATCGCGTCGTTTACCACGATCCCAATCAGGATCACCATGCCGATGCCGCTCATCGCGTTGATTCCGGCCCCCGCGATGCCGAGCGCGAGCACGGCCCCGATCAGCGCCAGCGGCACCGCCGCCAGGACGACGACCGGCTGGATGATCGACTCGAACTGGGCCGCCAGAATCAGGAACACGAGGAATAGCGCGAGCGAGAAGGCGAACCCGAGCGACCGAAAGCTCTCGCGCATCTCTTCGTTCTGGCCACCGACCGTCAGCGCCGTGAGCGCCGGCAACCGGATGTCTTCAACCGCCGCCTCGACATCGGCCACCGCCCGCCCCAGGCCCCCCGAGCGCACGTCGGCCAGCACCTGCACCGTTCGGTTCTGATCGAGCCGGCGAACTTCCACCGGCCCGAGGCCCTCGGACACGTTGACCAGCTCGCCGATCGGGACGCCCTGGTGCCGCAGGGCGAGGACATCGGCCAGGCGGCTGCGGTCGGCTTCGGGCAGCGTCACCCGGATGTCGATCTTGGTGGAGAACTCGGTGTACGGCCGGCTGGTCTCGACGCCCCGCAGATACGATTCGATGGCGTCGGCCACTTCTCGAACGGTGAACCCGAACCGCGCGACCGCGGCCCGGTCGACCTCGATCTCGAGCTCGGGCTGCACGAGTTGGAGGTCGATTCGCGGGTCGGCGATGCGTCCGACGCCCTCCATGCGCGCCGCCACTACCTCGGCGACCGCTATCAGACTGTCGAGCTCGTCGCCGCGGATCCTGACGGCCAGATCGGCGTTGCCCGTGCCGAGCGCGCGTCCCAGCGACGTGGCCCGCCCGCGCTCGACCGAGACGGACTGTGGATCGACGTTGAGTGCCGGCAGCGACGCGCGGAACGCCTCGATCACCGTGCGGTCGTCGGCTCCCGAAGCCAGGCGCACCTCGAGGGCGGCGCTGTTCAGCCCCGACAGGTCGCGGGTCGCGAGCTCCGCGTCGCGTGCCCGGCCGACCCGGGTGAACACGGCCTCCACGCCGTCGAGCTCGTCGAGGCCCGCCTCGAGGCGCTCGGCCACCGTGGACGTCTCCTCGAGCGGCGTTCCCACCGGCAGGGTCAGCTCTACACGGAAACTGCCCTCGTCCACCTCGGGCATCAGGCCGAGCGGCAGCGTCATTCCGACGAGCGCCGCGAGGACCAGCGACCCGATGGCGATCCCTACGACGCCCGCCCGGTGCTCGAGGGCCCACTCGAGGGTTCGCTCATAGCGCTCCGCGAAGCGCGCGAACCCGCGGTTGAACGCCTCGAGCCCGGGCCGGGCAAGACGGCCCGTCGTCCGGCCGACGGCCTGCCCGACATCGCCGAACGTCAGGCGCACCGAGCGGACGACGAACCGCGCCCCCCGTCCGGCGTAGCCGGGGACGCTTCGGACGACGTACCACACGCGGGCGATGCGGGAGCGTGCGCCGGGCACTGCTTCGGCGTCCGGGACGCCGGCATCGGCCGCCGGCGCGCCACTGAACCCGAAGCCCGCGAACCGGGCCGCCATGACCGGCAGGAGGGTCAGAGCGACCAGCAGCGAGGCGAGCAGCGAGAAGGCCACCGCGAGGCTCAGGTCGGCGAACAGGGCCCCGGCCACGCCCTCCACGTAAAGCACCGGCCCGAACACGGCGATCGTCGTCAGCGTCGAAGCCGTGATCGCGCCGGCCACTTCGCTGGCGCCGATCGCCGCCGACGCGTCGGCGGCAAGCTGCCGCTCCCCGCGGTGCCGGAAGATGTTCTCGAGCACGACGATCGAGTTGTCGACCAGCATCCCGACGCCGAGGGCGAGGCCGCCGAGCGACATCACGTTCAGGCTCACGTCGAACAGGTAGCAGAGCGAGAACGCGGCCAGCACCGAGATCGGAATCGACAGGCCGATCGCGACCGGGTAGCGCGGATCCCCCAGGAACAGGAAGAGCACGACGAAGGCGAGCAGGCCTCCGAGCACCAGCGCCGATACGACGTTCGAGATCGCGTCGGAGATGAACGTCGCCTGGTTCGACGCGACGTCGATCGTCACATCAGGGAACTCGGCGGCGAGTTGGGCGAGGACTTCGTCCACCTGGTTCGCCACCCGCACCGTGTTCGAGCCCGACTCCTTGTAGACAAGCAGGCCGATCGCCGGCTCGCCGTTGAACCGCGCGATCGTCTCGCGCTCCGCCTCGCCCTCGCGCACCGTCGCCACGTCATGCAGTCGCACGACGCCGCCCTGCTCGGGTCGGGCGATCGTCACCTCGCCGAGGTCCGCGACGCTGCGGAACTCGCCGAGCGTGCGCAGGCTGAACCGAAAGCGCCCGCGGCGGATCGTGCCGCCCGGCGCGCTGTAGTTCGCCGCGTCGAGAGCGCTCGTCACCTCCCCCATCGTCACGCCGTGCGCCGCGAGCAGCCCGGCGTCGACCTCGACCTGGATCTCGCGCTCCGGATCGCCCGTGATCGCCGCGAGCGCCACCCCGTCGAGTTGCTCGAGCCGGCGCTTGAACACGGCGTCGGCCAGGTCGCGGAGGTCGCCGAGCGGCGCGCCCGTCACGGCGAGCGACATGATCGGCTCGTTCGTCGGGTCCGACGTGAGGATGACGGGGCGCTCGGCGCTCTCGGGCAGGCTGGCCGACAGGTTGTCGAGGCGCTCGCGCACATGCAGCATCGCGAACTCCATGTCGGTGCCCCAGTAGAACTGGAGCCGCACGAGAGACTGTCCCTCTCGCGAGCGCGAGTCGATCGAGCGGGCGCCGGGCACGCGGCTCAGCACGCTCTCGACCTGTTCGGTCACCAGGCGCTCGACCTCGGCCGGTCCCGCGTCGGGGTACTCCGTCCACACCGACAGCGTGGGGAACGACACGTCGGGCAACAGGTCGATCGGCAGCCGCGCGAACGACACGACGCCCAGCACGCCGATCGCCACGAACAGCATCGAGGTCGCGACCGGCCGGCGTATCGACAGTCTCGAGAGGGCCATGTCAGGTCGCCGCGCCGTCAGTGCAGTCCATCACCAACTCGATTCTCGAGCTCGGCCCACTGCTTCAGCAGCTCGTAGCGCTGCTCGAACACGGCGCGTTCCGCGGCGTCGATGCTTTCGATCGTCTGCTGGAGGCTGAAGTAGTCGACGCTGCCGGTCCGATACTGCTCTCGCGTCAGGTCGAGACGTTCGCGCGCGAGCTCGGCGTTGCGCTCGAGCACCTCGAGCCGCCGAGCGCTCCGTCGGATGTCGGCGACCAGCCGCCGGACGTCCTGCTCGAGCAGCAGCTCCTGTTCGGTGAGCGAGGCGCGAGCGATGGCCAGGTTGTTACTCGCCTGCGCGTTGCGTGTCTTGCGATCGAACCCGTTGAACAGGGGCAGGCTGGCGCTGATGTTGAGCCCACGGTTCGTATTGACCGGCGAGAAGGTGAAGCGTCCCTCGTCGTCGCCCAATCCCCGGCTGCGGGAGAAGTTGAGGCTGAAGTTGAGGGTAGGCAGGTAGGACATCCTCGCCGCGAAGACCGATGTCGAAGCCGCCCGTTCGTCGGCGGCGAGTGCCCGGAGCTCGGGGTTCGCGCGCCGCGCCGCCGCCAGCAGGCCGTCGACGTCCAGCGTCTCGGCGTCGGGCACCTCCGCCGGATCGACGAGCTCGATGTCCGTGACGTCCATGCGGTCGATGCCCTGGGCAACCCGGATCGCGCGAATCGCCGCGTCGAACGCGTCCTCGGCCTCGATCAGCGCGAGCTCGGCATTGCGCAGCTCGATCTCGGCGCCCAGCAGGTCGCTCCGACCCACGGCCGCGATCCGATACTTCTCCTGGGTGAGTTCGAAGTCCTCGCGGCGTCCCTCGACCTGCCGCCGCGCCACGTCGACGAGGCGCTGGCGCAGCAGGGCGTCGAAATAGGCGACCTTCACCTGACGGACGACGTCGGCCTGCGCCGCCGAGAGTCGCAGGTCGCTCGCCGCGCGCTCCTCCCCGCCGGCGTCGATCTGCGTGAACGTCTCGGCCCCGAGCTGCAGGCCCAGGCTCAGGCTGCCCGAATTGTTACGGCTGACGTCCTCGATCGGTTCATCGAGGATCGTCGTCGTGCCATCGGGGTTCGGGAACGTGATGTTGCTGAAGTCACTGCGCGACAGGCTGGCGCTGAGCGTCGCCGTAGGAAGCAGGGCGCCCCAGTCCGCCCAGCGGTTCGCGGCTGCCGTCGCGGCGTTGGCCTCCGCCCGGGCGATCGCGGGGTTCTCCATCAGCGCGACGCGGATTGCGTCCTCGAGATCGAGGGTTTCCTGCCCCGACGCGCCCGGCGCGGCGACCAGGACGACGGCGCCGGCAACCGCAATCGCTGTGGCCAGCCGCCTCACGTGTCCGCCCCGTCCTCGCCGGGCAGCTCCACCGTCACCCGGGCGTCGTGGCTAAGGGTCGTGTGCCCTCCCGTCAGCACGATCTCGTCAGGTTGCACGAAGTCCTCGTCGTCGTTCGGCCCCGGCTCGACGATCTCGACATACTCGTCGTTCTCGAGCCCGGTGATCACGTAGCGCCACTTCGCGCGTCCGTTGAGGCTGCCCTCCTCGTCGGACTCGAACACGAACACGACCTCCCGCCGGTTGCGCTCGACGATCGCGTCCTTCGGAATCGACACTCGATCCGCGTACAGCCGACCGGCGATCCGCACGGTCGCGTGCATACCGGGCAGGACCTTCGCCTCGGGATTGCGGAGCCGGACCGTGACTCGGCCATAGTGGCTCTCGGGATTCACGACCGGGTTGATCGTCACGACCTCGCCGGGAAACGTCTCACCGGGGAACGCCGTGAACCGCACCGTCGCCTCCCGTCCGACCTCGAGCGCCGCGATCTCGCTCTCGAGCACCTGGACCTCGACGTCGATGCTCGACACGTCGACCACGGTCGCGACCGAATCATTCTGCGACAGCCGCGAGCCGACATCGACCGCGAGGTCTGCGACCCGACCCGCGTACGGCGCCCGGATATCGGTCTTCGACAACTCGTACTCGGCGCGTTCAAGTCCGGCCTCCGCCGTCGCCAGATTGCTGCGCACGCGGGCCGAACGCTGCCGTTCCGTGCGCACCTCGGGATCCTCGATCCGCTCGTCGCCGAGCGTCAGCTCCTGGTAGTCGGACTGCGCCCGGTCGAGCGCGCCCTGCGCCTCCTTGAGATTCAGCTCGTAGCTGCGCGGATCGACGCGCGCGATCACCTGCCCGCGCTGCACGAACTGTCCCTCGCGCACGGGCACGGCAACGACGGGTCCCTCGACCTCCGCCGTCATCGGCGCACGGCGCACGGCCGCCGCCTGGCCCTCGGCCGTCACCCAGATCGTGAACTCGCCGCGGGTGGCCCGCGACCCCTCCACGGGAACGGCCACGCCGGCCGCGAACGCCGACGCAGCCGTCGTCGATGCGGCGTCGCGCGCCGAGTCGACCGTGGCCGAGGTGTCGCCCTCGCCGTCGGTCTCGGCGGCCTGGGTCTCTTTGAGCTTGAGGTAGACGCCCGTGAGGATCACGGCGCCGAGCAGGAACACTCCGAGTGTGACGATGTGACGCGATTTCATCTGGCCGTCCGGTCCTCAGGTCGCGTCCCGTCGCCGGGACGTTGGGGCGGGCCGGTCAGCCGGCACCGCCACGAGTATCGCGGCCGGGCATCAAGCGAGCGTCAACAGCTCAGTGTCGACGCCGCTCCCTCCACATCCCATACCGCACACCACTTCTAAAGACATACACGCGAGCCGAATCGTTGCATCGACCCCGTCTTCCAATTTCTCGTCCGGCCTCACGCCGGCAGGAACCAGAAGCCCATGCCCAGCATGACGTACACCGCCAGGAGTTGCACACCCTCCATCCAGTGCGACTCGCCGTCATGCGTAATCAGCGCGATGATCCCGACCGACAGGCCCACGGCCACCACCTCGAACGGCGTGAATACGAGGTCCATCGGCGCGGGCCCGATCACGTAGCTCATGAACACGAGCAGCGGCGCGGCGAACAGGGCGATCTGAATCGACGACCCCACGGCGATGTTCACCGACAGGTCCATCTTGTTCTTCACCGCCACGAGCACGGCCGTGGAGTGCTCGGCCGCGTTCCCCACCAGCGCCACGAGGATCACGCCGACGAACACCTCGCTCATCCCAAACTGCTCGGCGGCCGGCTCGATCGCCCCGACCAACATCTCCGACATCACCCCGACGATTGCCGCCGAAGCGAGAAGGAGGACGAGTGCGGCGCGGGCACTCGGGTGGTGCGCTTCGTCGGCCTCCCCCGCCTCGCCGCCGGGCCCGGCCGGTTGCGAGGCGTCCATCCGACCTTCCTTCTCCGCTTTCGCCGTGTCGCCTATGTAGAGGTGCGGGTGGGTACGAAGCGAGAACACCAGCATCAGCGCGTAGCTCGCCATCAGGACGATCGCGATGTCGCGACTCAGGGTAAATTCGGTGCTCGGCGGGACGTTGGCCACGGCGTGGAAGATGGCCGGAATCACCAGGCCGATGGCGCTCAGCACTAGCATCGTGCCGCCGAGGCTGGCGGCCGTCCGGTTGAACTTCTGCACGGGAAACTTCAGTCCGCCGAGCAGCGCCGCGAGCCCGAACACGAGCAGCACGTTGCCGATGATCGAGCCGGTGATCGACGCCTTCACCACGTCGTGCAGTCCGGCATGCAGGGCGAACCCGGCGATGATCAGCTCCGCCGCGTTGCCGAACGTCGCGTTCAGCAGGCCCCCGAGCCCGGCCCCGACGTGGTGGGCGAGCTGCTCGGTCGCCCGGCCCATCAGGCCGGCGAGCGGGATGATCGCGAGGGAGGCGGTGACGAAGATCGGGGTGCCGTGCACGCCCATGAGGAACTCGAGGACGAGCGTCACGGGAACGAACACCAGCAACAGGGCGAGGGCGTTCTCCCAGCGCAGCCAGCGCTTCACGCGGACTCCTGCACGAAATGTGTCGACTTCAAGCGGGCGTCAGGTGGCGGACCGGGGCGCGCAACGCACGGGGACGCTAAAATGCCGTCGACCACGGCGCAACGAAGAGGTGCCGTCCGGATTCGAACCGGAGTAGGGGGCTTTGCAGGCCCCTGCCTAACCGCTCGGCCACGGCACCATGTCGCCGGACCCTCCGGCGGGGTTCGAATGGTATCAGACCCCACGGCGACGGGAAAGGGACGAACGCCAGGCGTCGCGTCCGTACCCGACCAACGAAACTCAGCCGGACGCCGCGGGTTCCCCTGCCCCGGCCAGAAGTTCGCGCGCGTGTTTCTGCGAGATCTCGCTGTCGGGGTCGCCGCCCAGCATGCGGGCGAGCTCGCTCACCCGGTCGGCGTCGGCCAGGCGCACCGTACGCGTCGCCGCACGGCCCTCGTGCTCGGTCTTGTCGACGCGAAGGTGGTTCGAGGCGCGGGCGGCGATCTGCGGCAGGTGGGTGATCGCGAACACCTGGTGACGCCCCGCCACCTCGGCCAGGCGCGCCGCGACCTGGTTCGCCACGCGCCCGCCGATCCCGGCGTCGATCTCGTCGAATACGAGGGTCGGCACGCGGTCGACGGCGGCGAGCACGGTCTTGAGCGCAAGCATCACGCGGCTCAGCTCGCCGCCCGAGCCGATCTTAGCGAGCGGCGCGGGCTCGAAGCCGGGGTTCAGGCTGACGTGGAACTCGACGCGCTCCGAACCGGCGCGGCCCGGCGACTCTAGGGGCTCGAGCTCGACGCGGAACCGGCCGCTCTCCATCCCGAGCGCCGGCAGCAGCGCGGCGACGTCGGTGGCCAGCCGCTCCGCGGCTTCCGCGCGCCGCGAGCACAGCGCCTCGCACGCCGCCTGGAGCCGCTCGCGCGCCTCCTCGGCCTGCTTCGTGATCCGCGCCAGCTCGAGGTCCGACGTGTCGATCGTGTCGAGCTCGGCCCGGATCTCGGCCGCCTGCTCGAGAATCGACGCGACGGTGCCGCCGTACTTCCGCTTCAGCCGGTCGATCTGCTGGAGCCGCAGGCGGAGCTGCTCCAGGCGCTCGGGATCGTGCTCGACCCGCGAGTGATAGGTGGCCAGCCGGCGCCCGAGCTCCTCGACGGCATGCTGCGCCGTCTCGTGCAGCTCGCGCAGCGGCTCGGCGGAGGTGTCGATCCGCAGCAGGTCGTTCAGCCGGCGCCCCTGCTCGCCCAGCCGGTCGAGTAGCGCTTCGTCACCCCCGTACAGCGCCTCGGCCATCCCGCCCGACAACTCGAGTAGCTCCTCGGAGTGCTCGAGGCGCCGCGCCTCGGTTTCGGCTTCCTCTTCCTCGTTCGGCGCGAGCCCCGCCTGGTCGATCTCTTTCAGCTTGAAGCGCAGGAAGTCGGCACGCTCGCGGATGCTCTCGACCCTGCCCAGCAACTCCGTCCGCTCGGCCTCGAGGGCGGCCAGACGGTCGAACGCCTCGGCCACCGCCGCGCGCTCCCCGCCCGCCCCGGCGTACTCGTCGAGCATGTCACGCTGCGCCCGCCGGTGGAGCAGCGCCTGGTGCTCGTGCTGCCCGTGCAGGTCGACCAGGTCGGCCGCCAGCTCGCGAATCAGGCCCGTCGTGGCGGAGCTGCCGTTGATCCAGGCGCGGTTGCGGCCCTCGCGCTGCACCTCGCGGCGGATGATCAACCAGCCGTCATCCACCTCGATCCCCGCCTCGTCGCAGCGCGCGGCTACCTCGGGATGGGCCCCGATGTCGAAGCGCCCCTCGACGCTCGCGCTTTCGGCGCCCGCACGCACGATGTCGCTCGTCGCTCGCTCGCCGAGCAGCAGCGACAGGGCGCCTACGACGAGCGACTTCCCCGCCCCGGTCTCCCCGGTCAGCACCGTGAGACCCGGTCCGAACTCGAGCCGCACGTCCTCGATGACCGCGTAGTTCCTGACCCGCAGCTCCTTCAGCACGGCCCCTCCTGCGTCGGCATCCTCGTCACACGCGCCTCACGCCTCGTCGGGCCGCACGTCGCCCCAGCGCAGCTTCTGCCGGAGCACCGTGAAGAAGTTCCCGTCGGGCAGGCGCAGCAGGCGCACGTCGTTGGGCGAGCGCCGGATCGTCACCCGATCGCGGTGGGCGAGGTCGCCACCCGACTGCCCGTCGACCGTGACCAGGCTCCCCTCCATACCGCTCAGGATGTCGATCGCGATGGTCGAGTCGGCCCGCACGACGAGCGGCCGGATCGCCAGCGTGTGCGGGCAGATGGGGGTCGCGACGAGCGCGTCGAGCCCGGGGTGCAGGATGGGCCCGCCGGCCGACAGGCTGTACGCCGTCGAACCCGTGGCCGTCGAGACGATGATCCCGTCGGCGCTGTACTGGCCGACCTCGTCGCCGTCGACCCACACGCGCACACGTAGCAGACGCGCCAGACCGCCCTTGTGGACGACGGCGTCGTTGAGCGCGTACCACGCCCGGTCGCCGCACTGCACGTCGAGCGCGAGGCGCGGCTCTTCGATGCACTCCCCCGCCGCGACGCGCTCGAGCATCTCCTCGAGGCGTTCCGCCGGGCCCGCCGTGAGGAAGCCGAGGTCGCCCAGGTTGCAGCCGATCACGGGAATGCCGTGCGGACCCGCCAGCCGCGCGCCAGCCAGCAGCGTCCCGTCGCCGCCGAGAGTGAGAACCGCGTCGAGCTCGGTGGCGTGCGGAGCCAGTGGCCGCGCGTCGGCCAGGGCGCGGATCGTGTCGTCGCCGAACAACTCGAGGCCGAGGCGGCTCGCTCCGTCCGTCAGACGACGGACGATCGCGCCGAGGTCGGGATGCCCCGGTCGGGCCAGCACGCCGAACTTGAGCTGCGCCATGGTCAGTACCTCCGCGCGAGGATCCAGTCGGCGATCGTCCGCAGGTCGCCCGTCTCCGGCAGTCCTTCGAGCTCGCGTTCGGCGGACGCCACGAGTTGGCGGCTCAGGCGCTCCGCCTCGAGCAGGCCGTGCACCGCCGGGTAGGTCGCCTTCCCGAGCACGGCATCGCGGCCGCTCTCCTTGCCGAGCTCGTCCGTCGTGCCCCGCATGTCGAGGATGTCGTCGATCGCCTGAAACGCGAGGCCGAGACGCGTGCCGAAGCGCCCGAGCCGGTCGACCTGCTCGGCCGTGGCGCCGGCCGCGATGCCGCCCATCGCGGCGGAGGCCGCGATCAGCCGGGCCGTCTTGCCCAGGTGAATCGTCTCGAGCTCGTCGGGCGTCACTGTCCGGCCCTCGGCCCGCAGGTCGAGGAGCTGGCCGCCCACCATTCCCCGGCCCCCGGCGGCCACTGTCAGTCGCTCGACGAGCGCACGCGTCGCGGCATCGTCGAGCTCCAGCCGGCCGGCGCCCACCCTGATCGCCCGCACCGCGAGCGACATCAGCGCAGCGCCCGCGAGCACGGCGGCCGGCGTGCCGTAACGTACGTGCAGGGTCGGACGGCCCCGCCGCAGCACGTCGTCGTCCATGCACGGCAGGTCGTCGTGCACGAGCGAGTAGGCGTGGACGAACTCGACGCTGCACGCGATCGGGGCCGCCGCCTCGGGATCGCCGCCGGTCGCCCGGCTGGCGGCCATCAGGAGCAGGGGCCGGATGCGCTTGCCCGGGCCGAGCACGGCATAGCGGATCGGGTCGGCCGTCGAGGCCGGTACGTCCTCCAGCAGGCCGTCGAGCATGCGGACGAGGGCCGCTTCGATCCGCTCGCGATACCAGCGGATAGTGTCCGGACGCACGGCCGTCGCGCTCACCCCGCCCCGGCCTCGCCGTTGTCGCGCTCGGGCACCTCGAACCCTATGGCCTCGAAGTCGCCCGCCGCCGACTCGATCAGCTCCTCGACCCGCCCCTCCGCAGCGTCGAGCAGCCGCCCCGCGTCGCGCAGGCAACCGACACCGCGCTCGAACAGGCCCAGTGCCTCGTCGAGCTCGAGGTCGTCGCGGCCCAGCCGCTGGACGATCTCCTCGAGTTCGTCGATCAGGTGCTCGAAGCTGCGCTCCGACTCGCTCACGCATCGTCTCCCGGTACGGCCGACTCCGGCGCGGGATTCCGCGATTCGGTGCGGCAGTGGATGTTTCCGTCGGTCACACGCAGGCGGAATGCCTCGCCCGGCTCGAACTCCTCGGCACGGCGCAGCACCCGGCCCTCGTCGTCGAGCGGAACAGCGTATCCGCGGCGCAGCGTGCCGAGCGGACTCAGCGCGTCGAGCCGGCCCGCCGCCCGATCGAGCCGCCCGCGCCGGTCGCGCAGCCCGCGCGCCGTGCGCTCGGCCAGCCCCGACGTGGCGCGCCGCGCCCGTTCGCGGCCACGCCGCGTCCGCCGGCGCAACACGTCGACCAGCACGGCGGCTCGGGCGCGCAGCGCCTTCTGCAGGGCTTCGACCTCGGGCACGACGCTCTCGGCGGCGGCCGACGGCGTGGGGGCCCGAAAGTCCGCTACCAGGTCGGCGATCGTCACGTCGATCTCGTGACCGACGGCCGACACGGTCGGCACGGGGCAGGCGGCGATCGCCCGCGCCACCGCTTCCTCGTTGAACGCCCACAGGTCTTCCACCGAGCCGCCGCCCCGGGTGAGGACGATCACGTCGCACGCGCCGTGGCGTACCAGCCGGTCGAGCGCCGCCGCGATGCTGCGCGCCGCCCCGTCGCCCTGCACCCGACAGTCGCTGACCAGCACCCGCGCCCACGGCGCGCGGCGCCTCGTCACGGCCACCACGTCGCGCAGGGCGGCGCCCGAGCGCGAGGTCACGACCCCGATGCACGCCGGCACGCGCGGCAGCGGCCGCTTCCGCTCCGGATCGAGCAGCCCCTCGGCGGCCAGCTTCGCCTTCAGCTTCTCGAACGCCAGCTTCCACAGGCCCTCGCCCTCGGCCCGGATGTCCCGCACGACGAGCTGGTAGCTTCCGCGCCCGCCAGAGATCGTCGGGCGGCCGTACGCCGCGACGCGCATCCCCTCTTCGGGATGCGTCGGAAGCCGGGCCAGGTCGGAACGAAACATCACACACGACAACTGGGCATCATCGTCGCGCAGACTGAAGTAGCAGTGGCCCGAGCGGTGGGCGCCCCAGTTCGAGACTTCGCCACTCACCCACAGGTTGCCGAACGCGCCCTCGACCAGGCGCCGGGCGCGCTCGTTGAGCTCGGTGACCGGTATCGCCGACTCGGGCGCCGTGCCCGGCGGGGGCGGTTCGGCGGCGGCACCTTCGGAGGCGGCCGCGGGCGCGGAGGCGGCCGGCTCGCGGCCGGCCTGTCGCGCGGACGGTCGACTCGGGGGCCCGGCCGTCTCGCGATCGGGCCCCGGCGCCGGGCGCTCCGGCTTCTCCGCCGGACGCTCCGACCTCCCCGGACGCTCCGGCGCCGGCGACTCCTCCGGCGGGTCGCCGAACAGGGGAATCTGCCCGGGAGTCATCGGCTCTGGCCCGGTCAGCCGGCCGCGGCTAGTCGCGCGGCGGCCCTTGCCGTGTTGCTCAGCAGCATGGCGATGGTCATCGGGCCGACGCCGCCCGGTACGGGTGTGATCCACGAGGCCTTCTCGCGCACGCCTTCGTAGTCGACGTCACCCACCAGGCGGTAGCCCTTATCGGTCGAGTCGTCGTCCACCCGGTTCACGCCCACGTCGATCACCACGGCGCCGTCGGACACCATGTCGGCCGTCAAGGACTCGGGCCGGCCCACCGCTACCACGAGCAGATCGGCCAGCCGGGTGACGGCGCCGAGATCGGCCGTCCGGCTGTGCGCCATCGTCACCGTGGCGTTCGCGTACGGTTCCTTCTGCGACAGAATCGTCGCCATCGGCCGCCCCACGATGTTCGAGCGCCCGACGACCACGGCGTGGCGACCGGCCGGATCCCAGCCGATGTGCTCGAGCAGCACCTGGACGCCTGCGGGCGTGCAGGGCCGGAACGCCTCGGGGTCGCCGCTCGTCATCCGGCCCACGTTCACGGGGTGGAAGCCGTCGACATCCTTGTCGGGCCGGATGCGCTCCATCACCGTGCGCTCGTCCACCTGGTCGGGAAGCGGAAGCTGCACGAGGATGCCGTGCACGGACGGATCGGCGTTCCACGCGTCGACGACCGCGAGAATCTCCTCCTCGGTGGCCGTAGAGGGCAGGCGCCGGTCGATCGAACGAATCCCCACCTCGTCGGCGGCCTTCTGCTTCATCCCGACGTAGACGCGCGACGCCGGGTTGTCGCCCACGAGCAATACGGCGAGGCACGGCTCGATCCCGTCAGCGCGCATCTCTTCCACGCGCTCGCGCACCGAGTCGCGTACCTCCGCGGCGATCGCCTTCCCATCGATGATCCGACCCGGCATGGCGTTCTCCCTGGTTCAGCGTGCGAAATTCACCGAGCGCGACTCGCGCACGACGACGACCTTGATCTGCCCCGGGTACTGAAGCTCCTCCTCGATCCGGCGCGCCGTCTGCTCGCTAATCTTCGACATCTCCTCGTCGTCTACCTGATCCGGCATGACCATCACCCGAATCTCACGACCGGCCTGGATCGCGTACACCTTCTGCACACCGCTGTGCGAGCGCGCGATCTCTTCCAGCTTCTCGAGCCGCTTCACGTAGAGCTCGAACGACTCGCGCCGCGCCCCGGGTCGGGCGCCGCTGATCGCATCGGCCGCCGTGAGCAGGAAGGTCTCGGGATAGCGGGCCGGCTCGTCGCCGTGATGCGCTTTGATGGCGTTCAGCACCGGATCCTTCTCGCCCGCCCGCTTGCACAGCTCGTAACCGATGTCGACATGGCTGCCTTCCTGCTCGTGGGTCAGCCCCTTGCCGATGTCGTGCAGCAGGCCCATGCGCTTGCACAGATCGGTGTCGAGCCCGAGCTCGGCAGCCATGTTGGCGGCGAGCAGAGCGACCTCCCGCGCGTGGCGGAGCTGGTTCTGCCCGTAGCTCGTACGGAACTTCAGCTTGCCGAGCACCTCGACGAGCTGGGACGGCATGTCATGAATGCCGAGCTCGTACAGCACCTCCTCGGCGGCCTCGCGCATCTCGTCCTTCACGTCCTCGGCCGCCTTTTCGACCATCTCCTCGATGCGGCCCGGATGGATGCGGCCGTCGGTCACGAGGCGTTCCATCGCCAGGCGGGCGACCTCGCGCCGCACCGGATCGAAGCTCGACAGGATCACGGCTTCCGGCGTGTCGTCGACCACCACGTCGACGCCGGTCACCGCCTCGAACGAACGGATGTTGCGCCCCTCGCGACCGATGATCCGCCCCTTCATGTCGTCGCTGGGGAGTGGCACGACCGACACGGTGATCTCGGAGGCATGGTCGACGGCGAGCCGCTGGACGGAGGTCGCGATGATCTTCTTGGCCTCGCGCTCGGCGTCGCGCCGCGAGCGCTCGCGGATGTCGCGGACGTTCTGGGCGGCCTGGGCGCGGGCTTCGTCCTCGATCTTGCCGATCAGCGCCTCACGCGCTTCCGCCGCCGACAGGCCGGCGAGCTTCTCGTACTCGCGATCGAGCTCGGCGGCGCGGGCCTTGAGCTTCGCTTCACGCTCATCGACCCCGCGGCCACGTTCGGCCAGGGCCTGCTCGCGCTCGTCGAGGCGCTCCTGGCGCTCGTCGAGAAGGGTGGTCTTGCGGTCCGCGTTCTCCTCGCGGTCGGACAGCCGCTGCTCGAGCTTCTCTACCTCGGCGCGCCGCGACTCGGCCTCGGCGAGTTGCTCGTCGCGCAGCCGGTAGCCTTCTTCCTTCCCTTCGAGCGCCGCCGCCTTGCGGATCGTCTCCGCTTCGCGCCGCCCCGCTTCGAGAATTCCTTCGACCTCCGCCCGTACGCCCTGCCGGCGCCCGTCGATCCGGCGCCGGTCGAGCGCCCGCTCCACCGTCACGCCCACGATCAGCCCCACCAACAGGGCTGCCGCCGCCACGCCCAGCGCAAAGAGGTCCAACATCGAGCCGACTCCATCGTATCTATCGTTACGGAAGCGTCATGCCGCCCGCCCCGGACATTCCGGTGCTCCGCGGTTCGCGGACACAAAAAAACCGGCGGGATTCGTCACCGCCGGTTGGGCACTCGCCCGATCCCGCGCACTCCGAGAGGGTCCGCAGGTATGTTCAGGTGATTGCCGAATTCCACGCT
This sequence comes from Gemmatimonadota bacterium, assembly GCA_035464655.1. Lineage (GTDB taxonomy): Bacteria > Gemmatimonadota > Gemmatimonadetes > Palauibacterales > Palauibacteraceae > JARFPW01. The sequence goes on along the minus strand of DATHRZ010000008.1, from coordinate 15,936 downwards.
CCCGACTTGTGACTTCCCGTCCGGCAAACTGCCGGCCGTCGCGGAACGCCGCAAGCGCGAGGGGCGCGCCGGCGGGTCGAGCTCAGGACCCGAGTTCGCCCTGCTCGGTCCCGCGGTCGAGCGCGCCCTCTACCCGCTTCCTCAACTCCTGAAGCCGGTGGTGCACGTTGTCGGCGAGCGCGGTTCGGTCGCCGCGCTCCTGGAACAGCTCATCGGTGATCTGCATGGCGGCCAGGATCGCCGCCTTGTGGGGCTCGGCCACGTGGCCCGACACGTGCACCGACTGGATGCGGGCGTCCACGTGCTCGGCGCAGGCCCGCGTGTACTCCTCGCCCATCTCCGAGCGCAGAGCGTACTCGTCGCCGAAGATGTTGACGCGCACGGGCTTCTTCGACGATTCACTCATGCCGATTCGTCCTCCATCACGATGAGGCGGCTGCGCAGCCGGTCGGCCTTCTCGCGGGCCTTTTCGATCACTTCGCGCAGATGCCGATTGTCCTCGGTGAGCTCGGTGAGCCGCTTCTCGAGATCGGCCGATTCGCCCGGCCGCACGCCCGACGCCTCGAGCGTGCGCTCGAGCGTGCCGCTACGATCCTCGGCGTCGGCCACGCGGCGCCGCAGGGCGTCGAGCTCCTCGAGCAGGCCGGACACGGCGCGCTCGAGGGCTTCGAGCTCCCGCACCACGGCGGCAGCGTCAGGAGTCTCTGATTCGGACATCCAGTTCCTCCGTGAGATGCGACACGATCCGGCCGACGTACCCGTCGACCTCTCCGTCGGTCAGCGTGCGATCGGGCGACCGGAACACAAGCCGCCATGCGATACTGCGTCCGGCGCCGTCGAGCGCGTCGCCCTCGTAAACGTCGAACGGACGCAAGGCGACCAACTCGTCGGGCGCGCCGGTGCGTACGGCCTGTTCGATCCGGCCGGCCGCGAGGCCGTCGGGCACCAGCAGCGCCAGATCGCGCGTCACGGCCGGATAAGGCGGCCGCGGTTCGTAGCGCGCCATCCGCGACACCCGCACGGTGTCGAGCCGGAACTCGGCGGCGAACACGCTCGCCGCCCACGGGGGGGTGTCGAGGGCGTCGTCCCGTACCCGCCCGGCAACCCCGATCAAACGATCCTCCTCGAACATGGCGAAGCCGTCGCCGTCGAGCCAGCCACCAACCCCGAAGCCCGGCCGCCCGGGCTCGCCAGCCGGCAGATCGTGGGCCCCCAGCGGGCGTAGCTCGCAGCCGGTCAGCCGCTCGCACACGTCCTCGGCCAGGCCTCGCACGTCCCACAAGTCGACGTCGGGGACCGGTCCGCTCCAGTGCTCCGGCGCGCGTCCACCCGTCAGGACGATGCCGACCCGCAGCTCCTCGAGATAGGTCTCGCGTCCCGCCGGCCCGCGCCCCGATGGATCGGCCGCGAACACGGTTCCGATCTCGAACAGGCGCACGGCGCGCCGCCCGCGGTCGAGGTTGTGACCGACGCGATCGAGCAAGGGCGGCACGAGATCCGTCCGCAACACCGACTCGGTGGCCGACAGGGGGTTTCGCAGCTCGACCCGATCCGGTCGGACCCGCTCCTCGGACACCATCGGCAGACCGCGCGTCTCGTACAGTCCCTGACCCTCGAGAAGGCGGCGCACGTCCCGGCGCCGCGCCCAGGTCGGGGACGCCGGGACGCTCGACGGCCTGATCGAACGGGACTCCTGCGGGAAACGCTCGTAGCCGTAGCGTCGCGCGATCTCCTCGATCACATCGACCTCGCGCGTCACGTCGGAGGAACGCCAGGTCGGCACGCGCACGAGCAGCGCGGGGTCGCCGGCCGGCTCCTCCTCCGGCGCCGCCTCGAAACCGATCGGGCGCAGCAGCTCGGCGATCTGTCCGGGCGACAGCCGCAGGCCGAGCAGCTTGCGGACACGCCCGGGGCGCAGCCGCACGGTGGCGGGCGCGGGCGCCGCCCGACCCACGCGAAGCGCCGCCGGTTCGGCCGCACCGCCGGCTACGGCCACGATCAGCTCGACGCAGCGCACGAGCGCCGCCTCGAGACCCGCCTCGTCGATCCCGCGCTCGAACCGGTAGGAGGCGTCGGTCGCCAGCTCTGTGGCGGCGGCCGTTCGCCGCGTCGCCCGCGGATCGAAGGCCGCGCACTCGAGGAGCAGGTCGGTCGTGCTCTCGGTCACCTCGCTCTCCTCGCCGCCCATCACGCCGGCCAGGGCGACCGGACGGGCCGCGTCGGCGATTACGGTCGCCGCCTCGCTCAACTCGTGCGCGTGGCCATCGAGCGTGGTCAGGCTCTCGCCCCGCTCGGCCGCCCGCACGCGGATCTCGGGTCCCGCGAGCTTCGCGAGATCGAACGCGTGCAGGGGCTGGTTCAGCTCGAGAAGCACGTAGTTCGTGGCGTCGACCACGTTGTTGACCGGCCGGGCGCCCGCGGCGCGCAGCCGTGCGCGCAGCCAGTCGGGCGACGGCCCGACCCTCACGCCTCGCACGACGGCGGCGAGGTAGCGGAAGCAGCGCTCGTCGTCCTCGATCGTCACGCGCACCCCGCCCGTCTCCGCCGACTCCGAACCGTCGGCCCACTCCGGCACCCAGCTCGTTCCGAACGACCGAAGCTCGATGCCGTCGACGCCGCGCGGGGCGAGCTCGCGCGCCACCCCGACGTGCGACGCGAGGTCGACCCGGTTCGGTGTCACGTCGAGCACGAGGCGCGTGTCGGGCAGCCCGAGGGCACCGGCGAGCGGCGTCCCGGGCTCGAGGCCGTCGGCCAGGCGCAGGATACCGGCCGCGTCGCGTCCGAGCTCCAGTTCCTGCTCGGAACACAGCATGCCGTGGCTGACGATGCCCCGAATCTTCCGCTTCTCGATCGTCATGCCTCCGGGCAGGGTGCCGCCCGGGGGGACGAACGGATACGACGCCCCCTCGACGACGTTGGGCGCCCCGCACACCACCTCGAGCGGCTCGTCGGTCCCCGCTTCGACCCGGCACAGGGTCAACCGGTCGGCATCCGGATGCGGGGCGGCCGACAGGACGCGGCCGACGACCACGTCGTCCAGCCCCTGCCCGAGCGGCTCGATCAGGTCGACGGCGACGGCCTGCAGGCTCAGGCGACGCGCCAATTCGGCGGGCGTATCGTCGATGGCCGGGGCGACGGCGCGCAACCACGCAACCGAAATGTTCATCGGGCGAACTGCTCGAGGAACCCGACGTCCCCCTCGTACAGGAGGCGAATGTCGGGGATGCGGTAGCGCAGCATCGCGATGCGGGCCGGTCCCATCCCGAACGCGTAGCCCGTGTAGCGCTCCGGATCGAGCCCGCACTCCTCGAACACGACGGGGTCGACCATCCCGCTTCCCATGATCTCGATCCAGCCCGTGCGCTTGCAGGCCGAGCATCCCCTCCCGTCGCACAGGAAGCAGGTCACGTCGACCTCGGCCGACGGCTCGGTGAACGGGAAGTAGGAGGCGCGGAAGCGCGTCCGGGTGCCGGACCCGAAGAACCGCCGCACGAAGAAGTCGATGGCGGCCCGGAACTCGACGAAGTCGATCCCTTCGTCCACGGCCAGGCCCTCGATCTGCTCGAAAGCGGGCGCGTGGGAAGCGTCGAACGGGTCGCGCCGGTAGCACAGACCGGGCACCACGACGCGGATGGGCGGTTCGCTCTCCTGCATCACCCGGGCCTGCACGGGCGAAGTGTGGGTGCGCAGGACCACGTGGTCGTCGAGCCAGAAGGTGTCGTGCTCGTCGGCGGCCGGGTGGTCGAGCGGGATGCCGAGGGCCGTGAAGTTGTGCCAGTCCGTTTCGATCTCGGGACCGGCGGCGCGGTTGAACCCGAGCTCGCCGAAGATCTCGCAGATTTCGTCGATCACCTGCGTGACGGGGTGCGCGCCGCCCGCCCAAACGCGGCGGCCCGGGAGGGTGAGGTCGACACCGGAGCCCTCGGACTCGTCGTCGGCCGCGAGCTCGGCCTCGCGGCCCTCGTACGCGGCCTCGAGGACGCCCTTCACCTCGTTGGCGAGCCGCCCGGTGGCCGGCCGATCGGCCGGGTCGACGCCGCGCATGCCCGACAAGGCGCCCGCCAGTGCGCCGCTGCGCCCGAGCCAGCGCACACGCGCCGCCTCGAGCTCCTCCGCGTCGCCCGCGGCCGCGATGTCGGCAAGGGCCTCGTCACGGATCTCCTGCAGGCGGTCCGCCAGGGACACACCGCCAGACGCCATCCGGGCGCCCGCTAGCCGGCGTGTTCTTTGGCGACCCGCGCCAGCTCCGCGAACGCCTCCGGCTCGCGAACCGCGAGGTCCGCGAGCACCTTCCGGTTCACCTCGACGCCGGCGACCTTCAGGCCGTGCATGAAGCGAGAGTAGGAGATGTCGTGCTGCCGCGTAGCCGCGTTGATCCGTGCGATCCACAACCGGCGGAAATCGCGCTTCTTCCGCCGCCGGTCGCGGTAGGCGTCCGACCAGCCGCGCTCGACGGCATTCTTCGCGGTACGATAGAGCTTCGACCGGGCGCCGAACTGACCCCGAGCCGCCTTCAGTATTTTCTTCTTGCGCTTGTTGCGCGCGACGCTGCTCGTCACACGTGCCATGATTTCGCCTCTTCTCCGGTCAGCCGCCCAGCAGGCGCTTCACCCGCTTCTCGTCCGCCTTGGACACGAGCGTGGGCTTGCGCAGGTTGCGCTTCCGCTTCGAGCTCTTCTTCGTCAGGATGTGGCTGGTGTAAGCCTTCCGACGCTTGATTTTCCCCGTTCCGGTCTTCTTGAACCGCTTGGCGGCCGACCGGTTCGTCTTCTGTTTCGGCATGCTTGCCTCTCGCTCCCTGATCTACGTCGTCCGGGGCGAGACGAGCATCGTCATCGTCCGCCCTTCTCGCCGGATATCCGATTCCACGACGATCGTCTCGCCGAGGTCGTCCTTGATCTGCTCGAGCACTCGCTCGCCCAGCTCCGGGTGCGTCATCTCGCGCCCCCGGAAGCGAAGCGTGAACTTCACCTTGTCACCGTCGTCGAGGAAGCGCCGGGCGTGCCGCAGCTTGAACCCGTAGTCGTGCTCCTCGATCTTCGGCCGCAGCTTGATCTCCTTCACGGTGACCGTGTGCTGCTTCTTCTTCGCTTCCTTGGCCTTTCGAGCCTGCTCGTACTTGTACTTTCCGTAGTCCATGATTCGGCACACCGGGGGCCGCGAGTTCGGCGCGACTTCGACGAGGTCGAGCCCCGCCTCCGCCGCGATGTCCCTGGCCTCGTCCGTCCCGACGATCCCGACCTGCTCCCCGTGCTGGTCGATGAGTCGGACCGGGCTGATTCGAATCCTGTCGTTTACGCGCAGGTCTTCCTGGCTCACAACCCCTCTTTCCGAATTGGTTCATCCGTCCGGCGCCCGATCCGCAAATCGAAGCGCGCCGGCCGAATACGACGAAGCCCGGTGCGGCGGGGGCCGACCGGGCGATAGCACGAAACACCGGAACCCCGTGGGCCCGGTGTCGGCTTCGACCCGGCGGCTATGCCCGCAGCCCGCGCGGCACGCCGAAAGGTGGGAGCATGTCGCTCCACTTTCCTGAGATGTTCGGACGCGAACATAGGCTCCGGGCGGCGTACGTGTCAACGTCACCGTTGCCGCCGCGCCGCGAGACGCCTATGTATCGCGCTTCGTCAGCTCTACGACCGTTCCCCACCCGGCACGACAGGAGGAACTCACGTGTATCGCTGGATCTTCGTCGCTCTCACGCTGTGCGTCGTCTCGGCCTGCTCGGACGCCGCCAACGACGCCGCCGAGGCGAACGCCCTCGACGAAGAGGTGATCCGAAGTCTCGAGGCCGAGCTCGTCGAGGCCGACCGGCGGTTCGCCGCCTCCGTGCAGCGCAGTGGCCTCGGGGCCTGGATCACGGCCTTCGCGCCGAGCGGCCGCATGATCGCCGACGGCCAGTCGTACATCGGTCCCGAGGGCATTCGACGCGCCATGCTCCCCGTGTTCGCCGACACGACCTTCTCGATCACCTGGGATCCGAACTACGCCGAGGTCGCCACCTCGGGCGACCTCGGCTATACGGTCGGCCGTTACGAGCAGACGTCTCGGGCCGGGGGTGAAGCCGTCGTGAACACTGGCACCTACCTTACCGTGTGGCGCCGCCAGGAGGACGGAAGCTGGAAGGTGAAGGCCGACATCGGAAACCCCGACGCCGCCGACTGAGCACCGCCGACCGCGTCAGGTTTCGGTCTCGAAATGCGCCCGGGCGGCGGCCAGCCGCTCGGGCGTGCCGATTTCGAACCAGTCCGCGTCTCCCACGTCCTCGGCCAGGATGACCTCCCCTTCGGCCGCCAGCCGCAGGTACAGGTCGATGATCGAGAACGACCCCGTCTCCGAGATCAGGTCGAACACTCGTGGCTCGACCACGTGCACGCCGGTGAACGCGAGTCGCCGGAGCGCGCCGCGCTGCTCGCGCACTTCCTCGCGGAAGCCGCTCCGCACGTCGAGCCTCCCCTGAAGCCCCGCTTCGTCGAACAGCAGGTAGCGCGACGCGGCCCGTTCCTGCACGGCCAGCGTCGCGAGTCCCCCCGAGGCGGCGTGTCGCTCGAGAAGCAGCGACAGGTCGATCGAGGTGATCACGTCGACGTTGTGCACGACGATCGGGCGGTCGCCGCGGAACAGCGCGCGCGCGGCAAGCAGGCCGCCGCCCGTCTCCAGCGGCTGCGGATCTTCCCGCGAGACCCGCACTCGCGCGGCTCCCTCTCGCTCGTCGAGGACCTTTTCGATCTGCCCGGCGTGGTGATGCGTGTTCACGACCACCCGATCGGCGCCCGCTCCTTCGAGGGCCCGGAGCGTCCGCTCGAGCTGGGTGAGCTCGCCGACCCGGACGAGCGCCTTAGGCGTCTCGTCGGTCAGCGGACGGAGGCGGCGGCCATAGCCCGCCGCGAGCACCATTGCGTCGAGTGTCACGATCGCGGCCAGGCGTGGCGCTCACGGTGCTCGAGGCGGACGCGTACTTCCGGATAGGATTCGCGCAGGCGCTCGGCCAGGCGTTCGGCGAAGTAGACCGAGCGATGCTGTCCGCCGGTGCAGCCGAAGGCGATCGAAAAATGGTCGAAGCCGCGGCGGAGGTACTCGTCGACCTGGGCCCGGCTCAGCGACGTCGCATGCTCGATGAATTCCTCTGCCTCGGCCAGCTCGGAAAGAAACGCCCGCACGGGCGCGTCGAGCCCGGTCAGGTCGCGGAACTCCGATTCCCTGCCCGGATTTCGAATCGCGCGGCAGTCGAACACGTGCCCGCCGCCGTGCCCCGATCGGTCCTCCGGGTAGCCGCGGCGGTAGCTGAAGCTCCGTACGTGCACCGTGAGGGCCGCCGCCTCGTCCACGTCAGCGCTGTCGCTCGCCCACGTGTCGACGATGCGCTCGAAGATGGCGGCGAGCTCCGGCGCGTCGACGGGAAGCCCTTCGGACAGCAGGCGCTCGAGATTGCGCGCCGCGTAGGGCACGCTTCGCAAGAAATGCGGCTTGCGCTCGAAGAAGCCGCGGTATCCGTAGGCCCCGAGCGCCTGCATGATCCGCACGAGCACGAACCCTCGATACAGCCCCTCGAACGCGGTCCGGTCCACCGGGCGGTACGTCTCGAGCGCCGCGATGTAACGATCGAGCAGGCGTGCCCGCACCGGTTCGGGGATGTCGGCCTTGGCGTCGTACAGCAGGGAGGCGATGTCGTAGTGCACGGCCCCGCGACGTCCGCCCTGGTAGTCGATGAACCGCAGACCCCGGGACGTGACCATCACGTTACGAGACTGGAAGTCGCGGTACAGAAACGCATCGCGCTCGGCGGTCAGCAGAAAAGCGACGAGGCGATCGAAGTCGGCCTCCAGCCGCGCCTCGCGAAAAGGGACGTGGGCCAGCTTGAGGAAGTGGTACTTGAAGTAGTTCAGATCCCAGGTGATCGACTGGCGCCCGAACTCTTCGTGCGGATAAGCGACCGCGTAGTCGACCGCCCGGTGACCTTCGACCTGGAAGCGCGGCAGCGTTCGCACGACCTCGTCGTACAACTCGAGCACACTTTCGGGACACGGTGCGGGTTCCCCATCGTCCGTTGTCGGGTCGGGCCGGGCCTGATCCAGCGCGTCGAACAGCGTGGTATCGCCCAGATCTTCGATGAGATAAACACCAGCATCTTCATCAACTGCATATAGTTCCGGTACCGGCAGTCCCGCGTCGAAGAACCGGCGCGTGTACGACAGGAACGCCCGGTTCTCGTCGTGATCCGGGCCGACGACGCCCACTACCGAGCGGCCATCCTCGCCCAGGAGGCGCCGGTACGATCGGTTCGACCCGTCGCCGGCCAGGCCGACGACGGCGGTGGGCGAACGGCCGAAATGCCGCTCGTACAGCCGGACGAGATATTCCTGCACGTCAGTCGGGCGACGCGGGCTCGGCCTGCCGCGGTCCGAGCAACACGGCCAGCCAGCGCGTCTCGTCGAGGGAGTCGAGCAGGATGCGGAAAATCATGGTAAGGGGCACGGAGAGCAGCATGCCGATCAGCCCGAGCACCCAGCCCCAGAATACCAGCGACAGGAAGACGACGAGGGTCGACAGGCCGACGCCCTCCCCCATCACCCGGGGTTCGATCAGATTGGCGAGCACGAAGTTCACGAGCAGGTAGCCGAGCGCGGTCAGGAAGGCACCGGTGAAGCCCATCTGCAGGAAGGCGAGCAGAATCGCCGGGACGGCGGCGATCAGCGAACCGATGTTCGGCACGTAGTTGAGCAAGAACGCCAGGGTACCCCAGAGGAGGGGAAAGTCGACGTCGAGCACGAGCAGCCACGCCGTGACCAGAACGCCGGTCGCGAGACTGATCAGCGTCTTGAGCATCAGGTAGCGCTTGATGTTCCGGCTGATTTCTCCGAGGCGGTCGAGGTGCCGATCGGAATGCGAGAACGCGACCCGGATCTTGTCCGGGAAGCCCGACCATTCGAGCAGGATGAAGGTCATGATCAGCAGGATGATCCCGAGTCGACCGAGCACGTCACCGATACCCGTGAAGATTCGGCCGGCGATCGCGAGGATGGCGGCGGGGTCGAGGTTCTCGGCCACGATGTCGCGTGAGATCACGATCCCGTGCTCGGCGAACCAGGCGAGAAGGCCGCCGATCTCCTCGTCGAGCCGCTGCTGGTAGAACGGGAGGCTGCCCGTGAAGTCGATGACCGAGGCGCCGATGACCGTGCCGAAGGCGAACGTGATCGCCAGCATGACGACCAGAATCAGGGTCACCGCGAGCCAGCGCGGGACGCGCCGCTCGAGCCACGACATGGGACCGGCGAACAGCACGGCGAAGATGATCGAGAGCAGAAACAGCACGACGATGTCCGCCGCTGCCCGGGCACCTGCCACGAGCACGACGAACGCCGCGCCGCCGAGCAACCAGCGTACGGGGCGCGAGTCTCCTCCGGACCCGAATTCCTCCAGCTTCCCAATCACCATGCGGTAAGCTAACCTCTCGAACCCATACCGCGTCAACGGAGGCACGTCCTTGGAGTTTCTCAGCTACACCGGCACGCTGCTCACGATGGTGGTCGGGATCGTGCTCTCGATCGTCGCCTCGATCCATGTGATCACGACGAAGCGCGAGGTCCGGGCCGCGATCGGCTGGGTCGGCCTCGTCTGGCTCGTTCCCTTCCTCGGCGCCGTCCTGTACGCCGTGGCGGGGGTAAATCGGATCCGTCGGCGCGGCGGACGAATCCGGCGCCGAATGCACCGGCTACAGCCCGAGAGCGCCCTGTCGCCACTCGTCCTCGGAGCGCATCGCGAAGCGCCACCGGTACCCGCCGCGTCGGCACGTGACGAGGCGCTGATGCTTCCGGAGAACCGCCGTACGCTGGCGGGGCTGGCGCGCACGATCGACGAGGTCACGGGCCTGCCCCTGCTCGAAGGCAACCGGGTCGAGATACTGGTAGACGGCGACGAAGCCTACCCGGCCATGCTCGACGCCATCGAGTCCGCCGAACACACGATCGGCCTCTCGACCTACATCTTCGACCAGGACGCGGCCGGCGAGTCGTTCGTCGAAGCCCTCGACGACGCACGGCGCCGCGGGGTGGAAGTGCGCGTGCTGCTCGACGCCGTGGGCGCGCTGTACAGCCGGCCCCGCACGCACCACGTACTCACGGCCCGGGGGATCACGACCGATACGTTCATGCACTCGATCCTTCCGTGGCGGGCGCCATACGTCAATCTGCGAAATCACCGCAAGCTGCTGATCGTGGACGGTCGGACCGGGTTCACGGGTGGGATGAATATCCGCTCGGGGTGTGTCGCGGGCGCAGGAAAGCAGGCGATTCAGGATCTTCACTTCGAGCTCGAAGGTCCCGTGGTGGCACACCTGGCCGAGGCGTTCGCCGGCGACTGGGTATTCACGACTCGCGAGCGCCTCGAGGGCACAGGCTGGTTCCCGTCCCTGGAACCCTGCGGAAACGTCGCGGCGCGCGGCATCTCCGACGGACCCGACGAGGACTTCGGAGTGCTCAGATGGAGCCTGCTCGCCGCGCTGGCCGCCGCCGAGCACTCGGTGCGCATCGTCACGCCGTACTTCCTCCCCGACCAGACGCTCGTCGCGGCCCTCAACCTGGCGGCGCTCCGCGGCGTGACCGTCGACATCGTCATTCCGCAGGTCAACAATCTGCGCATCGTAGGCTGGGCGATGCTCGGTCAGATCCGCCAGGTCTTGAAGTTCGGCTGTCGCGTCTGGCTCTCCGCGCCGCCGTTCGATCACGGCAAGCTGATGATCGTGGACGGTGCCTGGACGCTGTTCGGTTCCGCGAACTGGGATCCACGCAGCCTGCGCCTGAATTTCGAGTTCGACGTGGAGGGCTACGACGATGGGCTGGCCGCACGCGCCGAACGTGAGGTGTGGCGGAAGATCGACCGCGGCCGGCGCCTCACCATCGACGAGGTGGACAGCTGGTCGTGGCCCGTTCGGATCAGAAACGGCCTCGCGTGGCTCGGTTCGCCGTACCTGTAGAACTCGGCAAATCGACATATCCACGGAATAATTCCCGCGCGTCGTTCCCCTTCCAGCCGCTTCTTCCCGGTTGTCTCAGGTCGCTCCCGTGTGAAATGCGGCCCCCTGTCGGAGCCTCGCGACGCCCGCTCGGCCGGACGCCGACTCGCGATAAGGCGCCACGTCAAGCCCATTCCGGCGAGGTCGAGCGAGTCGTGGCGCGACCCGACCTGCAAGCGAACCGCCTGCGCCCGGACGGTGGAGTCATACCCGGATCCCGTGGCCCGGAACCTGCGATCAACAGGCATGGATATCCGACGTCCAACGATCAGAAGCGCAGGTCTCGCGAACGACAGGGAGGTCGCTTCAGTGACCCACGAGGCATACAACGGTAACGGCAGCACCAACGGCAACGGCAGGACTAACGGAAACGGTCGCAGGAACGGAGGCGCGCCCGCGGAGCTTCGGCGGCTCTACGCCGAGCAGCTCGTGAGCGTTCGGGCCGCCGAGCATCGATCGGCCGTCATCTTCCCGGACATGGCCATCGTAGCCGCGGACGAAGACGTCGCCTCGGTTTTCCGTGCGGCCGCCTCCGATACCGAGATCCAGCTCGCGCGCCTCGACCGGTTGATTCGCGGGCTCGAACTTCCGGCCGACGATGTCACAGCGCCCGAGCTCGACGGCATCCTGGACGGGATCGAATCCGTGCTGGAGGGGGGCTCCGAGGGCACTACGTCCGACGTGGACGCCGCGCTGCTGCGCGCGGCCCGGGAAGCCCTGCGGTATCAGATCGCGGGCTATGAAACGGCCTGCGCGACGGCCCGGCGCCTGGGCGACTACCGATCGCTCGACGTGCTCTTGCAGAGCCTCGACGAGGAGCTCACGACAGATTCGTCGTTCTCGCGCCTCATGTCCCACCATTCGCGCCTGGCGCGCACGATCTGAAAATCCCCGTTCGGCGGTAGCTCCAATCGGATCATTCGGCGGATGGGCCGAGTATGATGGCTCGTCGGACGTCGAAGCGGCCAGGACGGACCGCATCCGGGAAGTCGACCGCGAGCGCGGGGAGAAACGTGAAGTACGGCCCATCCAGCAGGCGACGCACCGCGGCCGTCGTCGGAGCCACGGCGCTCCTGGGCGCGGCGGCGACCGTCGCGCTCGTACAGCCGCCGCAAAGTACCGGCCCGTCCGGTCCGCGCGCCGAAGCCATCGCTGCCCTCGGGGCCGCCGAACGAACCCTTCCCCCGGCTGACGGCCCTCTCGACCCCGTCCGACTCGACAGCGTGCTTGCCGAGGCCGAGCGCATCCGTCCCCTGTCCAGTCTCGTCATATGGCATCGGGGAGAAACGGTGGTGGAGCGCTACTACCGCGGGATGCGCGCCGACCAGACCACCAACATCAAGTCGGCCTCGAAGACCCTGCTCTCGCCCCTGGTCGGCATTGCGCTGCGCGACAGCCTGATCGAGAGCGTCGACATTCCCCTGCGCCGGCTGCTACCCGCTCTGTACGCTCGCCTCGACGCCTCGTCCGCCGACGACCCTCGGAAGGACGCGATCCGCGTGCGCGATCTGATGGACATGTCGAGCGGACTCGAGACGACCAGCTTTCGGAACTACGGGGCCTGGGCCGCATCCCCCGATTGGGGCTGGGATCAGCTCAGGCGGCCGATGGAATGCGAGCCGGGCCGGTGCTACCAGTACTCGACCGGGGTCACGCACCTGCTCGGCATCGCGCTCGCCGAAGCGGCGGGCCGCGACCTCCGGAGCTGGGCGCGCGAGGTTCTGTTCCGGCCGCTCGACATCTCCTTGCCGTCATGGGACCGCAGCCCGCGCGGGTACTACCTGGGCGGCAACAACATGGCGCTGCGCCCGCGTGACCTGCTGAAGATCGGAGTCCTGTACCTGAACGACGGCGTGTGGGACGGTCGTCGGCTGCTGCCGGCCGGCTGGGTGGAGGCGTCGTGGCAGCCACGCTTCCGCTCCCCGTGGAACGGCATGGGGTACGGCCGCCTGTGGTGGGCGTCCGACTGGGGCGGCGAGCGAGTGTTCAGCGCCTGGGGTTATGGCGGGCAGTTTCTGGTCGTGGTGCCGCGCCTCGATCTGGCCGTCGTGGCGACCTCGTCGCTGAATCGTGGGGAGCGTGGGCACAATCGGCGCATGCGCCGCTTCTTCGATCGACAGTTGATTCCGGCCTTCCAGCCGGTCGCGCCCGCGGCAAGCTTCGATCCATGACGATTTTCACGAACCCGGCCGACGCGGCGCCGGAGGCGGCCGCCGCCTACATCGAGGCCGTCCTCGGCAAGCTCGGCGCACGCGACCCGCGGGAGGTACTGGCCGGGACGCCCGACGAGTTGGGGCGCCTCGTGCGCGACGTGCCGCCGGCCGTACTCCGAAAGCCCGAAGCGCCGGGACGCTGGTCGGTCGGCGCGGTGCTCGCGCACCTGGCGGACTCGGAGCTCGTCTGGGCGTTCAGGCTGCGCATGGTGCTGGGCCAGGAGCGTCCATCGCTCGCGGGCTACGACCAGGACGCCTGGGCGCGGCGGCTCTCCTACGCCGATATCGAGCCGTCGACCTCGCTCGACCGGTTCGACGCCGCGAGGAAATGGAACCTCGCCCTGCTCGACAGGCTGCCCGACGAGGCCCTCGACCGCGTCGGCGTGCATGCCGAGCGCGGCGAGGAGAGCGTGCGCCACATGATTCGCCTGTACGCCGGGCACGACCTCGTCCACGTTTCGCAAATTCGCCGCATCCTATCCGCACACCAGGCCGAGGGAAGAACATGACCGAGCAGACGGCGTCCGTACGACACTCCGACGAGATCGAGGCCGCAAGTGTCGGCGCCGGCCGTGGCACGACGCGGCGGGTGCTGATCGACGCCACCGAGGCACCGAACTTCGCGCTCCGAAAGTTCACCATGGAGCCGGGCGGCGGAATGCCGCGGCACACGAACAGCGTCGAGCACGAGCAGTACGTACTGAGGGGCCGTGCGAAGATCGGGATCGGCGACGACATATACGAGGTCGCCGCCGACGACGTCGTGTTCATTCCGGCCGGCGTGCCGCACTGGTACGAAGCGCTGGGCGACGAACCGTTCGAGTTTCTCTGCGCGGTGCCGAACGCCCCCGATACGATCGAGCTGGTCTGACGACCGACGCCGCTCGACGGGTAGCCCCGCACTCCGCCGCCGCCTAACTTCGGCGCTTCCCGGGCCGCCCGCCGGCTCCGACATACGACTGCCATCATCGACGGGTAAGCGATGAGCGAACACAGCATTTCCGTCCGCCTGCCGGACGGGTCGTCCCGCGAACTCGCGGCCGGCTCTTCGGCCGCCGACCTCGCCACCGACATCGGGCCCGGCCTCCGCCGCGCCGCCGTGGCCGCCCGGGTCGACGGCGACCTGCGCGATCTGGGCCGTCCGCTTCCGGACGGCGCCGAAGTGGCGATCGTCACGCGCGGCGACGACGATCCCGACGCCCTCTACGTGCTGCGGCACTCTGCCGCACATGTGCTGGCCACCGCCGTACGCGAGCTGCGCCCCGAGGCCGGCATCGGATTCGGGCCGCCGATCGACGACGGCTTCTACTACGACTTCGACGTCGACGAGCCGTTCACGCCCGAGGATCTCGATCAGATCGAAGATCGCATGCGCGAGGTGGTGGCGGCCGGGCACGCGTTCGAGCGCGAGGAGGTGAGCCGCGAGGAGGCCGAGGCGCTGTTCGCCGACGATCCGCTGAAGCTCGAGCGGCTGGCCGAGATTCCCGAGGGCGAGACGATCTCCGTGTACCGAGACGGCCCGTTCATCGACCTGTGCCGCGGCCCGCATGTCGGCGACACCGCAGAGGTGAAGCATTTCAAGCTGCTGTCCGGCGCGGGCGCATACTGGCGCGGCGACGAGACCCGGCAGATGCTCCAGCGGATCTACGGCACGGCGTTCTACACCCAGGACAGCCTCGAGCAGCATTTGCACCGGATCGAGGAAGCGAAGCGCCGCGACCACCGGAAGCTCGGCCGTGAGCTCGAGCTGTTCAGCTTCCAGGACGACATCGGCCCCGGACTCGTGTGCTGGCACCCGAAGGGCGCCCGCATCCAGATGCGGTTGCGCCGCTGGATCGAGGACCTGTTGGCCGAACGCGACTACGAGTTCGTCTACACCCCGCACGTGAGCAGCGAGGCACTGTTCGCGCGGAGCGGCCACCTCCAGTCGTACGCCGAGAACATGTACCCCTCGATGCGCGGCGAGGGCGAGGACGAGGCCTACCGGGTCAAACCGATGAACTGCCCGGGCCACACGCTGATCTACGCCGATCGCCCGCGCAGCTACCGCGAACTGCCACTACGGTTGTCGGAGATCGCCAACGTCTACCGCAACGAGCGCTCGGGCACCCTGCACGGGCTCCTGCGCGTGCGGATGCTGACCATGGACGACGGCCACATCTTCTGCACACCCGACCAGGTGGAAGACGAGATCTTCGGCTGCATCGAGCTGATCGACGGCGTGATGGAGACGCTGGGCCTCGACTACCGGCTCGACCTGTCGACCCGCCCCGAGAACCGGATCGGCGAAGACGCCGTATGGGACCGGGCCGAGGAGGCCCTGCGCCAGGCGCTCGACCGCACGGGGCGCGACTACGGCCTCGACGAGGGGGGCGGCGCGTTCTACGGCCCGAAGATCGACATCAAGTTCAACGACGCGATCGGCCGCGAATGGCAGGGCGCCACGATCCAGCTCGACTTCAACCTGCCCGAGCGCTTCGAGCTCGAGTACATCGGAGCCGACAACCAGCCGCATCGGCCGGTGATGATCCACCGGGCGATCTTCGGCACGCTCGAGCGGTTCACCGGCTTCCTGATCGAACACTTCGCCGGGGCCTTCCCCGCGTGGCTCGCGCCGGTGCAGATGCGGGTGCTGCCGATCACCGACGTTCACGAAGGGGGCGCGGCGAGGATCGTCGAGCGACTCGCGAGCGAGGGCTGGTCGGTCGAGCT
>DATHRZ010000007.1:0-20104 GCA_035464655.1 Gemmatimonadota bacterium | reverse complement strand
GCCGCGCGCATCGCGCTCGGGTCCGTCGGGCGCGTCGGCGAGACGTTCCCCATCGTGCCGATCGGCATGGTGCTGCGCGACAAAGGACGGTTCCGTTCCGAGGCCAGTGCCATCGTCGGGTCGCCCATCGACTGGGGCGATCTCGCGGGACGGAGCGAGGAGGACACCGAGGCCGTGCGCGCGCTGACCGGACGAATCGGTGCGGCGCTCCGTGACGTCACGGTGAACCTCGAAAGCTGGGACGACCTCGAGACCGTCGAGTGCGCCGAGGCGCTGTACGCTGCCGAGCTCGACCTCGCCCGCAGCCCGGAGGAGCGGGTGCGTCGCCTGCGGGAGGTGTCGGACACCCTCGCCCACTATCGCCGCGAAGACCCCGAACGCATCGACAGCCTGTATCGGGCCGTGCAGCGGTTTCAACGTTCGCTGGAAACTCTGGGCCTCGATGCCGACGCGCTGGACCAGGTACCCGACGCCGGCACCGCGATCGGCTGGTTCGTCCGCCGGCTCGGCCTGTTCCTGGTCGGCGGGCCGCTAGCCGCCGCCGGCGCGATCCTGTTCTTCGTGCCCTACCGTGCCACCGGCTGGATCGCGGTACAGCCGGGGCTCGACCCCGACGTGCGTTCCACCTGGAAGATCCTCGCCGGTACCGTCTGTTATCTCGCGTGGGTTCTGCTGCTCGCTACCATCGCCGGACTGTGGCTCGGCCCGGCGGCGTTCGTCGTGTTCCTGGTCGGCCTGCCGCTCATCGCGCTCGCGACGGCCGGTGTGCGCGACTCGTGGGTCGACGCTCGACTCGATGTCCGCCGCTACCGCGCCCTGCTTTCGGACGGCGAGGAGCTCGCCCGGCTGCGCGAGCATCGCCGGGTCCTGGCGGAGTCGCTCGAGCTGATGCGCACGACGGCCCGTCCGGGCATGTGACTTGCTCGCCCTGGAGGTCGTCCTTGCAACAGGACGTCCCCAAACGGGAGCGACGATCATGAACGGCAAAATGTACGGCAGTTTGCACGACACGGCGGCGCCGGTTCACCGCGGCGCCGTGCTGATTTGCGCGCTCGCGGCCGCGAGTCTGGCGGCATGCGGGGGCGGACACGAGCTGGAGCGCTATTCGTTCGCCGGCTCCACGCTGGCCGTGGCGGACTACGCGCCGCCGGCCCCGGCCCTGTGGACGGGCGGCTACGACGTGGACGGTGACGACGTGATCACGGCCGTACTCGACGCCGGATCGCAGGTGGCGAAGGACGTCGAGGCCCGCCGGGCACGCACCCGGCTCGACAGCGCCGCCAACCAGGTCGACGTGCGAGCGCGCATGTCGCAGTGGACCCTCGAGCGTGCCGCGCGCTACCTCGGTTCGCGCCCGATAGAGGATCCGGCAGCCGCTGACTATCTGCTCGAGTTGTACGTCCGTCAGTACGGGATCGACGCCCGCGGAAATCGCCCTGCACGCCTGTTCATGAACGTCGAGGCCGTCCTGCTCGATCGACGATCGGGCCACGAGGTGTGGACGGTGGAAGTGAACAGCCACGACCGCCTGACGCCCTCGGTCAAGACGGGCAGCAGCGTTCCGATCGACATCGTCACGGCGGGAACACTCCACACGCTGACGGCGGAGCAGCTACGGGCCGAGCTCGCGGGATTAACCGATTTCACGGCCGACTACCTGACGAACGAGCTCAGGAAAGACCTGCGGGACATCCGGCGCCGCTGACGCTCGGCCGTCGCGGCGAGACGGTCAGTCGTCACCGACGATCGTGATCGTGGCCGGGTACTCGATCGGCCCGAGTGGAGTCTCGACCGTCGGAAGGGCGCGCAGCTTCACCTCCGCCGTCTCCGCGTCCGCCCCCGCGAACCGAAGCGCGAGGTTCAGCAGGTCGGTGGCGTTGCCGTCGAAGAACTCGATCAGGTCGAGTCGCATGGTCAGGGGAATGATCTGCGGGTCGCCCGGCGGCAGCGAGATCTCACGATCCAACACGCCGTCGATCGTCTCGCGGTCGTCCAGCAGCAGCGTCCAGGCGAACCGTACCATGCGTGCCGTCGTCTGATTTTCCGCCGGGTTCTCCGCCCGGACGTCCAGCGTGAACTCGAGGGGTAGCTCCTCGTCGGCCATCGCAGCCGCCAGCCGCGCGGCGTCCGTGACGCGCAGGTCGCCGGCCGAGCGCACGCGGGCGAGGTCGATCCCGGCCAGCCGTCCCGTCCCTACCCCGTCGATGGCGAACTGCACCTGGCGAAGCGCCGCGAATTGCTGAAGCGTCGCACAGCCCTCCGCCGCGACGAGCGCGAGAGCCAGCGTCAGGCCCGGTACGACGCGCCGCCTCGCGGTCCGTGCTCGCCGGTGTCTCATGCGCCGTTCACCAGGTTCTCGGGGTTCAGCCCCTCGAGCTCGGGCACGACGAAGATCCCGTCCTTGCGGATCAGCACGTCGTCGAACCATAGCTCCCCGCCTCCGTACTCGGGCCGCTGAATGAGTACCAGGTCCCAGTGGATCTGGCTGCGATTGCCGTTGAACGCCACGTCGTAGGCGTTGCCCGGCGTCAGGTGGATGCTGCCCGCGATCTTTTCGTCGAACAGGATGTCCCGCATCGGCTCGAGGATGTGGGGGTTGAAGCCGATCGCGAACTCGCCGATGTAGCGGGCGCCCTCGTCGGAATCGAGCACCTGGTTCAGGTGCTCCGTGTTGTTGCTGCGGGCCTCGACGATCTTCCCGTTTTCGAACCGGAAGAACACGTCGTGGTGCGAATGCCCCTGGTAGAGCGTCGGCGTGTTGTACTGAATGATTCCCTCGATGCTGTCGCGCACCGGCGCCGTGTAGACCTCGCCGTCGGGGATGTTGCGCTTCCCGTCGCACGGTTGCGCGTCGATGCCCGCGATGCTGAACGATAGATCGGTTCCGGGGCTGACGATCCGCACCCTGTCGGTGGCGACGACCAGCTCGAGAAGAGGCTGCATCGCCTTCGACATCCGCTCGTAGTTCATCGTGCAGACGTCGAAGTAGAAGTCCTCGAACGCTTCGGTCGAACGCCCCGCGAGTTGCGCCATCGACGGTGTTGGCCAGCGCAGGACCACCCAGCGCGTCTTCGCCACCCGGATGTCGCTGTGGACGCGCCTCCAGATCAGCCGTTCGAACGCGTTCATTGCCTCTGCGGGAACGTCGCTCAGCTCGGAGACGTTGGGCGATCCGCGGACGCCGATATAGGCGTCCATCTGCTCCATCATCGCCTCCTCGGAGCAGGCCATCGCCTCGAGCTGCGTCTCCGTCGCCCCCAGCAGCAGCCGTCGCATGACCTGCTTGCTCTTGAGAAAGACGTTGGGATGGGCACCGGTTTCGTGGGCGAGGCGGACGAGCTCGCAGGTGAATTCGTCAGGAACGTCGACGGCTTCGATGAGGATCTTGTCGTTCGGCTCGAGACCGCAGGAATAGTGGATCAGCGTCTCCGCGAGGCGGGTGATGCGCGGGTCGATCATGCCCCGCCCTCCTCCGGCGGTTCCGCCGGCTGCGGAGCCCACTCGGTCGTCACACCGTCCGATCGGATCACGAGCGAGATCAGGTGCAGGTTCATGCCCGCGCCGACCCGGAAGCCCGTCACGCCGTCCACGTGGAGGTCGGCGCGTGGGAGCGTGGCCACGGTCTCGTCGTTGATCCGGAACTCGACATGCTCGGAGCCGGCCACGACCGCAATCGCGTTGCGCGCCGTCTGCTCCTCGCCGGGGACGACGATCGGGCCGGGTTCGGGGCCAACCAGGTCGACCACCGCGAAGCCCTGCTCCTGGCCTCGATACTCCCGCCGCCGCACGACCCAGGTGCCATCGAGCGCGATCTCGAAGGAGATCCACGCAGCTTCGTCGTCGGCCAGGTCGCGTCCGCCGACGAACAGCCCGTAGCCATGGGGGGAATCACCCCGGAACAGGAAGCCGTCCGTAGCGACCTCGAACTCGCCCTCGGCCCGCGCCCCCGGATGGTAGAGGAGCACCGACGGCGAGGTCGTGATGTGAAATCCGGGCGGCATGGCGACGAACCGTTCCGCACGGACTTCCCAGCCATCGGGCTGACTGAGCGACTGCGCCCGAGCGGCCCCCGGCGTCACCAGAACACAGGCCGCAAGGGTGCAGCCGGTAAGGAGAACTTTACATATGCGCATCACGTACTCCGCATCGCGGTGCCGGGAGGAAGCACCGTAGGATGGTCATCCGTATCGTACGACAGACCCTTAGAAGAAGCGCTCCGACAGTGCCCTTCGCAAGTGGATTGCCGGCGCATGGCGCAGGGTCCAACTTCGGCGCATGGTAAATGATCGAATCACTGCCGCGCTCGTCCTGGTCGCTCCGCTCCTCGCTACGGCTTCCTGCGACCGCACGATCGGGACGACGGGGGAGCAAGAGCAGGCGGGCCCCGTCGTACCCGGCCCGTTCGACGCGACCGGGACGCCCGCGGGAGAGGGCAGCCGCACCCCGCGGTTGGCCGAAACCTCCGGCGGGTTCCTGCTGTCCTGGCAGGTCGACGAGCCCGCTGCGGCCGTCCAGTTCGCCGAGTTCCTCGACGGCGAATGGAGCCCGCCCCGAACGATCGTCCGGCGCGATGACCTGTTCGTCAACTGGGCGGACTTTCCCTCGTTGATCCCTCTCGGCGGCGACAGCCTGGCCGCCCACTGGCTGCAGTACAACGGGCCGGGCACGTACGCCTACCAGGTCCACCTGGCGTTCTCGGCCGACGGGGGGGCGACGTGGTCCGACCCCGTCGTCCCACACGAGCGACGGACGCAGACGGAACACGGCTTCGTGTCGCTACTGGCCGGTCCCGAAGGCCTGGAAGTCGTGTGGCTCGACGGTCGATCGTACGCGGAAGGGCCCGAACAGATGAGTCTGCGCGCCGTCTCCGTTGCGGGGAGCGGACGGGCGAGCGACGAGTTCGTCCTCGACGAGCGCGTCTGCGATTGCTGCCAGACGAGCCTGGTCGCCGTACCGGCGGGTTTGGTCGTAGCGTATCGTGACCGCACGCAGGCCGAGATCCGCGACATCGCTGTCACACGCCGCGTCGAGGGCGCCTGGACGCCGCCCGTGCCCGTTCATGACGACGGCTGGCAGATCGATGCCTGCCCCGTGAACGGGCCGGCCCTCGCCGCGATCGGCGATACCGTGCTGGTCACCTGGTTCTCCGCCGCCCGGGACACGCCTGGTGCGTTCGCCGCGCTGTCGGAGGACGGCGGGGCATCGTTCGGTCCACCGGTGCGCATCGACGAGGGACGTCCGCTCGGTCGGGTCGCGGCCCTTGCCGTGACGGGCCCGACGGGACATCGATTCGTCGTGGCATGGATGGAGGCCCTCGTCGACGGTGGAGCCGAGATTCGAATACGGTCGATCGACTTGAACGGGCGCCTGTCGCCGTCCGTCTCGGCAGGCGGGACGAGCACAGCCCGGGCGTCGGGATTCCCCGTGCTGGCGGCCGCCGGTGGCGAGATCTTCGTTGCCTGGACCGACCCGGATTCCGGCACGATCCGGCTGGCGAGGGGCCCGACCAACTGAACATCCCGAACTCCAAGGACTGCACCTCATGGATCTGTTGATACACGACGTCACCTTCGCCGACGGCACCCGCGGTAACCTCGGTATCGAGGGGAACCGTATCGCGCACCTCGGGCCCGAGCGCCCGGACGCCGACGCCGTACGGACGATCGACGGGACCGAGCGGCTCGCGCTGCCCGGCCTGGTGAACGCCCATACGCACGCCGCGATGACCCTGTTCCGCGGCTACGGCGACGACATGCCGCTGCACCCGTGGCTCGAGGAGCGCATCTGGCCCGCCGAGGCGAAGCTCACGGACGACGACGTCTACTGGGGCACCCGCCTCGCGTGCGCCGAGATGATCCGCACCGGCACGACGCTGCTGAACGACATGTACTGGAAGGTCCCGAACGCGGTCCGGGCGATCCAGGACGCGGGGATGCGGGCCAACGTGTCGGCCGGGCTGATCAGCGGCGGATTCATGGGCGACTTGAAGGGAGAGATGCGGGAGCTGATCGCGATGTACGAGGCCGGTGAGTTCGGGGAGCGGATCCGGCTCGCCCTGTCGCCGCACGCGCCGTACACGGTCACGCCCGACGACCTCGAGTGGTGCGTGGAACTCGCCACGGAGCACGACCTGCCGATCCAGATCCACCTGTCCGAGACGCTGCGCGAGGTGGAGGAGTGCGTGGCGGAGTATGGCCTGCGCCCGGCGTTTCACCTGGAGCGGCACGGGATTCTCTCCCGGCCCACGACTCTCGCCCACGGCGTGTGGCTCGACCGCGAGGAGCTCGAGATGCTGGCCGGCTACGAAGCCACGGTGGTCCACAATCCCGTCAGCAACCTGAAGCTCGCGTGCGGGCAAGGCCGCGATGTGCGCGGCTGGTTCGACTATCCCGGGGCGAAGGCGGCCGGCGTGAACGTGGCGCTGGCGACCGACGGCACGGCCTCGAACACGAACCTCGACATGTTCGAGGAAATGAAGTTCGCCTCGCTGATGGCCAAGCACGCCTCGGGCGACCCGACCTGCATGCCGGCGGTCGAGACGCTCGACATCGCGACGCGCGGCGGCGCCGACGGCATGGGCTGGACGGACGCCGGGCGCCTGGAGGTGGGAGCGCTGGCCGACATCGTCCTGCTCGACCTCACCGAGGTCACCCTCACCCCGATGCACGATCCGGCGAGCCACGCCGTGTACGCTGCGAACGGCCAGTGCGTGCACACCACGATCTGCGACGGGCGTGTGCTCATGGAGGGCCGCGAGATCGAAGGCCTCGACGAGGTTCGGGTCCGGGCGATGGAGGCGGCCCGGCGCGTGACGGGCGGCTGAGCGCGCTCCGACCCGCCCATGTACGAAGTCGGAAGGAGGTCCGGGCGGCTGGCGAGCAGCGTATCCGGGCACTGCCCGGCCAGTCGATCGGTGATGCAGATTCAACATAGCGACCTGCGAGCGCCGTACCGTACCGCTCGCCGGATTCCACGAGCCGATGGACTCGATGATGAAATACCTCCTGTATTTTCTGGCAGCGGTGGGGGCGGCCGGGCTGATTGTCTGGCTGTACGTCGCGCTGGCACCAGGCCCTGAAGATCGCGTACCGACGACGATCGTCGGGGAGCATGCCGATTTCGACGTTCTGAGCGTGATCGGTGCCCAGACGGGCTCACCCGTCGCCAGACGCAACGAGATCGATCTGTACGTCAACGGCGACGAGATCTTTCCACCGATGCTCGCCGCCATCCGTGAAGCCGAAGAGACGATCGAGTTCCTCACGTTCGTATACTGGACGGGCGATGTTGCGCTCGAGTTCGCCGAGGCCCTGGCCGAAGCGTCCCGTCGCGGCGTGCGCGTTCGGGTGCTTCTGGACGCCGTCGGAGCCGCGAAGATGCCCGACGAACTGACCACGATGATGGACGAGGCCGGCTGTGAGATCGCCTGGTATCATCCGCTCGAGTGGTACACGTTGCAGCGCCTGAACTACCGTACGCATCGCAAGGTCCTCGTGGCCGATCGGCGTGTGGCGTTCACCGGCGGCGTGGGAATCGCCGAAGAGTGGACGGGCGACGCCGAGGATCCGGGTCACTGGCGCGACGATCATTTCCGTATCCGCGGCCCGGCGGTTCGTCACCTGCATGCCGCTTTCGCCGAGAACTGGCGCCGGGCTACGGGCGAGGTCATGGTCGATGCGATCCCCGAAGACAGTCTCGAGGCGAGGGGCACGGCCCTCGCGACCCCGCTCGTGACGTCACCCCGCGGCAGCGCGTCCGACATCAGTGTCGTGATCTGGCTTCTGCTCGTGCGGGCGGAGCGGACGGTCGACATCGCCACTCCCTATTTCGTGCCGGACCAGAGCCTTGTCGAGGCGATCGCCGCGACGGCGGCTCGCGGCGTCCGGGTTCGTCTCCTCGTGCCGGGCCCGCACATGGACAAGGAGATCGTTCGGAAGGCGAGCCTGGGGACCTTCGACGATCTGATCGACGGGGGCGTCGAGGTGTGGGAGTATCAGCCGACCATGATGCACGCCAAGACGATGGTCGTCGACGGTCGGTGGTCGATGATCGGGTCGGCGAACTTCGATATCCGATCGATGAAATTGAACGACGAACTGCTGCTCGTCGTCGACGAAACCGGCCTGGCCGACCAGATCACACGTAGCTTCGAGGCGGACCTGCAGCGCTCCTCTCGCCTGTCCGCCAAAGAGCTGCGACGCCTGCCGATCTGGGAACGACTGTATGTTGGGGCGGCACTGCTCCTGCGCGAACAGCTTTGACCTCGCCGGGGCGGTTCCGTGAGCTGTTCGGAACCGCCCCCGACGCGGTCGTCCACGCCCCCGGGCGCGTGAACCTGATCGGCGAGCACATCGACTATGCGGGTTTCCCGGTGCTGCCGATGGCGATCGATCGGGGGATTGCTCTGCGCGTCGGGTTCCGAGCCGACGGCCGCGTACGCCTGATCAATGAGCGCGAGGAATTCGGCGAGCGCGAGTTCGCGATCGCGCCGTCGATCCCGCCCTATCCGAACGGCGACTGGGGCAACTACCCGAAGGCGGCGGTGCAGGGACTCGTAGAAGCAGGGTACGGACTGGCGGGTTTCGACGCCGTGGTCGATTCCGACCTCCCGCCGGCCGCGGGTCTGAGCTCGTCCTCGGCGCTCGTGGTCGCGACGGCGCTCGCCGCACTCACCGCATCGCGCGACCGGCGCGGTGCCGGTCCGCCGCCCGAACCGCTCACGCTCGCCGCCCTGCTCGCCCGGGCCGAGCAGTATGCAGGCGCGCGCGGAGGCGGAATGGACCAGGCGGCGATCCTGGCCGGCCGCGAGGCCCATGCGATGCACATCCGGTTCGACCCACTGCGCGTCGCGCACATCCGGGTGCCCCCGGCGTGGGCCTTCGTCGTTGCCCACAGCCTTGCCACGGCAGAGAAATCGGGAGCGGCGCGCGAGACCTACAACGCCCGCCGCGCGCAGGTCGAGCGAGCCCTGGAGCTCGACCGCGAGGGCCGGGAGGTGCCGGCGGCGCTCCGTCCCCGTCTACGCCACGTGGTGAGCGAGGCGGAGCGCGTGGGGCACGCCGTGGCCGCGCTCCGCTCCGACGATGTCGACACGTTCGGGCGCCTCATGCTGGCCTCGCACGAGAGCCTGCGGGACGCTTTCGAAGTGAGCACCCCGGCGCTCGACGCGCTCGTGCGGGCATCGACGACGGCGGGCGCCGTGGGCGCGAGGCTCACTGGCGCCGGACTCGGCGGCTGCGTCCTGGCGCTCGTTCCGGCCCTGGATATCGCCGGTTTCATCGAGCGGCTGCATGCCGCGTTCTACGGACCCCGGGGGCTGTCGCCGACCGGGAGCCACCTGTTCGCCGTCCGGCCAGCGTCGGGAGCGACGGTCGTGCGCGGCTGAGCGGACGCGCCCGACCTCTGGCACGATCTCGATATCCGTATCATGATGTGGTATCAGCCTATCACGAGCCGATCAACGCGAGGGGCAGCCGTGCGCATCTGCCTGTTGACCGACCAGGACCTGGACGCTCCCGATTTTCCGGACGGCGATTGGCCCTGTGATCCGCGTCCGTTTCTTCCCGAAGCCGAGTGGACGCTCGCCGTCCTCGAAAAGCATACGGCGGTTCCTCAACTCAATGCCCTCGCCGCCTGCCACTTCGACCTGTTCTTCAATTTGTGCGACGGCGCGTGGGACGAGGGGGACACGCCCGGCGTCGAGGTCGTGCAGACGCTCGAGAAGCTGAACGTACCGTTCACCGGTTCGACGTCGGAGTTCTTCGAGCCGTCTCGCGAAGCGATGAAGCGCGCCTGCCGTGCGCGCGGTATCGACACGCCCGGCTACCTGGTCGCGCGCAGTGACCGTGATCTCGAGCGCGCCGCCAATACGCTGCGCTTTCCGCTCATCGTCAAGCACCCGAGCAGCTACTCGAGCATCGACCTGACGCGGGCCTCCCGCGTCGAGTCGCCGCTCGAGCTGTTCGACCGGGGTCGCTGGATGATCGCGAAGTACGCCGGCGCCCTGGTCGAAGAGTTCATCGAAGGCATCGAGGCGACTGTGCTCGTCGTCGAAAATCCCGACGATCCGGCGCGGCCGATCGCGCTCACGCCGATGCGCTACGTGTTTCCCGAGGGCGAGACCTTCAAGCACACCGATCTCAAGTGGGTCGACTATCGCGAGATGACCAGCGTCCCGGTCGACGACGAGCGGCTGGACGCCCGGCTGCGCGAGGCGGCCTGCGAGTTCTTCAAGGCGATGCACGGAGCGGGATACGGTCGGTGCGACCTGCGGGTCGACGCCGAGGGACGCCCGTGGATGCTCGAGATCAACGCGAACTGCGGCCTCTACTTCCGGCCCGAAGATGCGGGCAGCGCCGACCTGTGTCTGATGCACGACCCGCTCGGCCACGAGGGATTCACCCGGCTGGTGGTCGCGGCGGCGTTCGCGCGCCATCGGCGTCGGCAGCGAAACTGGGAAGTCCGCCCCCGGCCGCACGACGGCTATGGCACCTACGCCACGGTCGACATCCGGGCGGGCGATACGATCATCCGGCACGAGGCGACGCCGCATCGCGTCGTCAGCCTGTCGCACGTCGAACGGACGTGGAGCCCGGCCGATCGGCGACGGTTCGACACCCACGCGTGGCCACTCACCGACGAGACGTGGGTCGTATGGGACCGCAGCCCCGATCGCTGGCTACCGGTCGACCATTCCTGCGATCCGAACGCATGGCTCGACGGGCTGAACCTCGTCGCACGTCGGTCGATTCGTCTCGGCGAGGAGATCTCGATCGACTACGCGACGCGCCACAACGAGCGCATGCCCGCCTTCGAGTGCCGCTGCGAATCGCCCCTGTGCCGGGGCACGATCCGCGGCACCGACTACCTGCAAGACTTCGTCGATCGGTACGGCGATCACGTGTCCGACTACGTGCGGGCAAAACGAGCCGAGAGGCCGGGCGTGCACCGCCACGGAGCGGCGTAGGGCTACCCGCGGAAGGCGGCCCTGAGCGACGTGGGGTAGCGCCCGGACTCCACCGCCTTCTCGAGAACCTCGCGCAGGACGTGGATGTCGGCGGCGTGCGTCATGCCCATCCATGCCTCGTCGGGCCCGGGGAGCACGTCGATCTCCATCAGGTCTTCCTTCACCATGTGATCGACGGCGCTACTCAGGCGGTACTCCTCGCGCGCCCCCTCGTACGTCCACTTCTCGTACTGTTGCATCAGGGCCTCCGCCATCCCGGGCCCGAAGCCCCACAGGTTCATCGACACGCGCTCCTCGCCCGTGAGCGCAACGGGCTCACCTTCGGGCGTCCGGCCGACCAGCGCTCCGCCGCCATCCCGCTGAATGTCGAGAATTTCGTCGATTCCGACGAAGCGACCCGCCTCGTCGACCCGACACACGGCCCGCGCTACCCCTCCGTGCTCCGACAGTGTGGCGTCGAGGCGATACCCGACCGCACAACCCTGAATCGGCATGCCCGCCCGCGTGTCGCGCAACCGCTCGAGCACGGCGCCGAAGGCCTCGCGTCCGTAGAGGTCGTCGGTGTTGCACACGGCGAACGGTCCCTCGACCACGCCCCGGATGCCGGCGACGGCATGGCCGGTGCCGAGGGGGCGCATCTGCCGTACGTAGGAGGTCGGGACCGAGTAGCCGAACCGGGCCTCGAAGGCGTCGCGAATGGCCGCCTCGTTGTCGGAGCGCACCACGAACGCGATCCGCCCGAAACCGCTGCTCAGGGCATCGTAGATGTTGTAGTCGTGTAGAACTTCACCGTCGGGGCCGACGGGGGTCTCCTGCTTCGACCGGCCGAACCGCTTCGACAACCCGGCGGCCAGCAGAACGAGAGTCGGTTCTTGCATCGAAGGCTCCTGCGAGAGTGGTTCGCCGCCGGAACATATCGGGCGCGGATGCCGCTGCCCAGCCGAGGCGTGACCGCCCAACGGCGGTGCGACGACAGGACCGCGGGCCTAGCTTGGGCCACGACGAGACGGACGTGATCGACGCCACCGCCATGGAGATGCAAGACATGTGCTCGAAACCCCATCGGGTCGCCCTGCTCGCGGTCGCCGCCGTCGTGCTGGTCCCCTCGGCGCCTCTTCTCGGCCAGTCCACCCCTGTGCCGCGCGCGAACGCGTTGCAGGCCGGTCCGATGGTCGGCTACTCGGAAATGCGTGAGGTTTCCCTGTGGGCGCAGACGAGCGGTCCCGCCACCGTGAAGTTCGCTTACTGGGACGTCGAACGTCCGCGGGAACGCCGCGAGACCGCCGAGGTGCGAACCGGGCCGGACGACGCCTTCGCCGTCGAAGTCCCCGTCGCTCTGCTGGAACCCGGCCGCCGCTACGGCTACGAGGTTCTCGTCGACGGACGCCCGGTCAGCGTCGACTGGCCGCTCGAGTTCCAGACCCAGGAGCTCTGGCACTGGCGGACCGATCCGCCGGACTTCCGCTTCGTGATCGGAAGCTGCTTCTACGTCAACGATCCGCCCTACGATCGCCCGGGCACGCCCTACGGGGACGGGTTCGAGATTCTCGAGGCGATGGCGAACACGCAGCCCGACGCGATGATCTGGATGGGCGACAACGTGTACCTGCGCGAAGCGGACTGGTACTCGCGCTCCGGCATTTTGTATCGCTACACGCACACCCGTTCGCTCCCGGAGCTCCAGCCGCTGCTCGGCTCGACGCACCACTACGCCACCTGGGACGATCACGACTACGGGCCCAACAACTCCGATTGGACCTGGCGCGAGAAGGCGGTGACGAAAGACGTGTTCGACCTGTTCTGGGCCAACCCGTCGTCCGGCACTCCTGAGTTCGGCGGCATCGCGACGAGCTTCCAGTGGGGCGACGCGGAGTTCTTCCTGGTCGACGACCGCTGGTTCCGCTCGCCGGAAGAGAAGGTGGGTGATCGCGTGATGCTCGGGCCGCAGCTCGAGTGGTTGGTCGACGCGCTGATCTCGAGCCAGGCCACGTTCAAGTTCGTCGTGTCAGGAAGCCAGGTCCTCAATCCGGTGGCCCGGTGGGAGAACTTCGCCACCTTCCCGGAAGAGCGTGGCCGGCTGCTCGCCGCGTTGCGCGAGAACGACATCGGCGGCGTGATGTTCCTGACCGGCGACGTGCATCACACCGTGCTGTCGCAGATGTCGCGGCCGGGTACTTATTCGCTGTACGACCTGACGATCTCGCCGCTCACGGCCGGCCCGACGGACACCGACGAGGCGACCAACGACAACCACCTGCTCGTGCCCGGCTCGCTGTACGCCGACCGGAATTTCGCAGTGCTCGATTTCTCGGGGCCGCGCGAAGACCGGGTGCTGACGATCACCGTGCGCGCCACCGACGGCGGCACCGTGTGGACGCGGGAGATTCGGGCGTCGGAGCTCCGTTAGGTCGCGATCTCCCTCATCCAGTCGGTCGCCACGCCGGCCAGCTCGTCGAGCACGTCCGCGTCGGTGCGTCCGGAGCGCTTCAAGACGTGAAACCCGTGGTCGGCGTTCTCGACCACGTGGAGCCGCGGCGCCGGAACGACCTCCTCCTCGAGCACGGACCGCAACAGGTCGAGATTGGCCAGCCGGTCGCGCGTGCCCTGCAGGAACAACATCGGGCATTTGACGTCCGCCAGGTGGTCGCCGCGGCCGGTGGACGGCTTTCCGGCCGCATGCAGCGGAAATCCGAAGAAAACGAGGCCCCGGACGCCGGCGAGCGGCGCTTCGGCGGCGGCCGTCGACGTCATCCGCCCGCCCATCGACTTCCCGCCGGCGAACAGGGGCAGCCCCTTCGTTTCAGCCAGTTGGGCCGCGGTCGCGACGGCGGCCCGCACGGTGGCCACGAGGCGCGGCGCGCGGTCAGGCGCCCGTCGACCCGCCTCCATGTACGGAAACTGGTACCGCAGGGTCGTGACGCGTCGCACGGCGAGCGCCGTCGCGATCTCCTCCATGAACCGGTGGCGCATCCCGGCGCCCGCTCCGTGGCCCAGCACGAGCATGGCCGTCGCGTCGGGCGGCTCCAGCAGCCGTGCCGATACCTGTCCGGCGTCGGGGACCGGAATTCGGAGCCGCGCGAGCGCGGCCGCGTCGCTCATCGCGAATCCTCGCCCGCCACGGGCGCTCCTTCCGCCTCGATCTCGTACTCGTCGCCCGTCCAGCGTCCGCGGCGTGCCGACCACAGGCCGCGCTCGTCGCGGTCGAACAGCCAGACCCCCTCGCGGCCCAGGTAGGTCGCGCTCCCGGCGCAGAACACTTCGCCACGGAAACCATCGATCTCGCGGCGAAATACGGCGTGGACGTGCCCGCAGAGCAGAGCCCCTCGTTCGACGGACGCGGCCGCCGCGAGAAGCTCCGACAGGTTGCGCAGTCCGTGTTCCTTGGTGTCGGCGGAGCCGTCGGGGCGGCAGGGTGCGTGGTGCGTCATCAGGAACACGAAGCGGCCGGCCACCCGCGGATCCGACAGGGCCGCCTCGAGGCCCTCGATCTGCGCGGACGGTATCCGGCCACTGGCTCGCCATGGCAACAGATTGCTGCGAGCGCTGTTCACCGCGATGATCGCGACATCGTCGTCGGGCACGCGCACGACCGGCCAGGGTCCGTCCGTGCACAGGTCCGGAAAATCGCTCTCGATCCCGTCCTCGAAGTACTGTCGGAACCGGCCTTCGCGCACCGTGGGACGCGTGTAGGCGTCGTGGTTCCCCGGCGTCACCACGAACCGCGGGCTTTCGGGTAGCGGTTCGAGCAGGGCGCGTGCCGCCTCGAACTCGGCGTGGGTGGCGAGTGCCGTCAGGTCGCCCGTGCACAGCACGAAATCGGGGCCGAGCCGCTCATCCAGTTCGACCAGTCCCAGCGCCTTGCGCGCCGCGTCCGCGAAGTGACGGCCCCTGCCCCGGAGTAGGTTCAGGCCGCCGGCGAGCCGCTTGCCGGGCCAGTCGAAGAACGGCACGCGGCGCAGCCCGAGCCCGATGTGCAGGTCACTGAAATGTAGAATGCGCATTCGAGGATGTTCTCGGAGAGGCGGTGACACGGCAACCGGCTGCGACCGGCTGCGGCCGATGCCAGGTTGGCTATCCAGGAATGCGGCCGTAGATTGAGGGGTCTGTCACCCATCCCAGATCCGGAGAATGTGCCCTATGGACATCCGTGCTCGCTGGCTGATACTTCCCCTCGTCCTGCTGGCCGCCGCCTGCCAGCCGGCTGACGACGATGCCGAGCTCGACGGGGCCGACGCGATGGCCGCCGATGCGACCGCAGACGCGACGGCCGGTGTCGACGCTCTGCGGACGAGCTACGTCGAACACTACAACATGGGCCATCCCGACATGGTGGCCGACATGTACGCCGAAGACGCGGTGCTGCTGATGGCCGACGGCGGCATTTTCCAGGGGCGCGAGGAGATCGCCGCCGGACTCGCGGAGCAGCTGGCCGGCGGATCCCCCCGGCTCGCCCTCGAGCAGATCGACGGGCTGGTGTTCGGCGACACGGTTATCACGATCGGACGCTGGAGCGTCACCGCAACGCCCGAAGAGGGCGCGGAGGCCGTGACGCGCGGCGGGAACTATATGGCGGCGCACACGCCGGGCCAGGACGGCTGGCAGGTAGCCGGCGTGATCACCAACTACGACGTGCAGCAGTCGGCCGAGGCCCTCCAGGGCAAGGCGCCCGCGGAACAGCCGGACGAGGAGTCGATCCTCGGCGCGTTCAGCGAAGCGTACGAGGCGGCCTGGAACGCCGGCGACGCGGAGGGCGTGGTCGCCCTGTATGCGGAGGATGCATGGGCGGCGTTCGGCAATGTCCCGGCCGTCGAGGGCCATGCTTCCATTCTGCAGGTCCTGGAGCAGCGCGTACGGGGCGAGATCGACATCCACGGCGTCAGATCGATAGATCTCGGTGACGGCTGGGTGCTGGACGGCGGATGGTTCGAGATCACCGGAGCGCCGGACGGCGACTACGTCGGCGCGTACTGGACGCTGTCCCGCGCCGGAGACGACGGCGAGCGACGCATCCACTGGGTGGTGTCCAATGGACGTCCGGAGTCGATGGTTCCGTCATCGGCGTCCGCGGGAAGGTAGTCCGTCGCGATGAACGAGCGGGGCGGACGACCGTCCGTCCCGCCGGTTCATCGGTGGGTCAATGCCGATCGACCTTCCGGTACGTACCGTCGAACGCGGTGGTCCAGCTCGTCCCGCCGTCGCCGGAAGTTTCCCAGTGTTGCCGGACGCTGCCATCCGGGGACGGCGTCCAGGTGATCCGCTGGAGGACGACATCGTCTCCCTGGATCAACTCGCCCTCGAGCACCATCGCATCGTCGCGCAGGCCGCCCTCGAGGCGCAGTACGAGTGCCCGACCGCCGACCCACGTCTGATGCCACGACCCCGTGCGCCGATCGTAGGCGTTGAGGCTCTCGCCGACGCCGCCTCCCGCGCCCTCCCACTGTTCGCGGAGTCCGCAGCCGCCGCTCACGGCGGTGATAGTGTTCGTCCCGACCACTTCTCCCTCGGGGTTCGTGACTTTCCACTCGCCCAGCCAGAAATCGAACTGGCGGTGTTCGGCGGAGCCGCACGGCGCGTCGGCAGCCTGGGCGACGACCGGGGCGGGCACGAAAAGCAGGACGACGGTGCCGACCGCGAAGACCGCGAGCGGCCCGAGCCGGGCGGGGCGGCGAGTGCGTAGAGCAGAACCGGACATATGACGTTCCTCGATAGCGTGGCGGTCCCCCCGCTCGGCCGTCCACCCCGAATATACTCCGGAGACCGCGTGTAGGATGCACGACAGATTGGATGGGGCGGACTCTCGGGAGGAGCGGCGGCACATGTCTCGACTCGCGGCTCGCTACATGGATGCGAGCGAGGCTTCGCTGGTGCGTAGCGCGAGCCGGGGCGACAAGACCGCGTTCGGCGAGCTCGTTCGGCGGAACATGCAGGCCGCCTACTACGCGGCGCTCGGCCTGGTGGGCTCGCCCGACGATGCGCTCGACCTGTCGCAGGACGCGTTCGCGCGCGCCCTGAAGCATGCGGCGAAACTCGATCCGGGGCGGCCGTTCTATCCCTGGTACTACGCGATCTTGCGGCGCCTGTGCTTCAACTTCCTGCGCGATCGGAAGAACCGGCAGCGCCTGCTCGACGAACAGGGCGCGTGGCTGGCGCACGATCTGTCGGGCGGTGGGCCGGGCGAGGATCCCGAGGCGCGCCTCGGGCGCGAGGATGCCCGGAGGATCGTGGCGCGCGCCCTGTCGCGGCTGCCCGAGACGCAGCGCGAAGTGCTCGTGCTGCGGGAGTTCGAGGACCTGAAATACCAGGAGATCGCGGATCTCCTCGAGATACCGGTGGGCACGGTGATGTCACGACTCTACGCGGCGCGTCGGGCGCTCGCCGACGCGCTGGAGGAACAGTGAACGAAGAGCGGACGGACCCGATGGAAGAACGGATGGACCAGTTGATGCGCGCGCTGGACGGTGAGCTCGACGCGGCGGAGCGTACCGCATTCGAGGCCCGCCTGGCCGAAGACCCGGAGCTGCGCGAGGAGTGGCGACGCCTCTCCCGCGCCAGGGAGGCGACCATGGGAATGAAGTTGCGTCATCCGCCCGAAGAGGTGTGGGACGGCTACTGGACGAGCGTCTACAGCCGAACCGAGCGCGGCCTCGGGTGGATTCTCGTTTCGTTCGGCGTGATCGTAGTGGGTGGCTGGGCCGCGTGGATCTGGGTTGGCGAGCTGCTGGCCGACACGACCATGCCGCTGATCGTGCGGCTCGGCATGGTCGCGATGTTCACGGGGGTGGTGATCCTGGCCGTATCGGTCGTCCGCCACCGGATCAACGTGCTTCGAACCGATCCTTACAAGGACATACAAAGATGATCATCACACCTTCCGCCGACGTTCCCGGGCGGCGCACCGTGAAGTCACACGGACTCGTGCGGGGAAACACGATCCGCGCCCGCCACATCGGCAAAGACATTCTCGCCGCGCTTCGCAACATGATCGGCGGGGAGGTGCGCGAGTATACGAAGATGATGGCCGAGGCCCGCGAGCAGGCGATCGATCGTATGGTCGAAGAAGCCGAGTCGCTCGGCGCGAACGCGGTCGTCAACGTGCGCTTCACGACGGCCTACGTCATGGGCCAGGCGGCCGAGATCCTCGTGTTCGGCGACGCCGTGCAGCTCGAGCCGGAGCCGTGAGCGGCGAGCCGGACCTTGCCGTTCCCCCGCGTACCGTGACCGCCCTCGCGGCCCTGTGTTCGGTCGGCTTGCTCGTGGCCATCCCCCTCCACGCCCAGGATCGGTTCACCGGCACCTGGAACGGCGAGCTCGATGCCGGGGCCGTTCAGCTCCGCCTCGTGCTGCACGTGGAGCCGGGGGAAGAGGGCTACACGGCCGCGCTCGACAGTCCGGACCAGGGCGCCTTCGGCATCGAGGCGAGCGCCGTGGCGACGACGGGCGACTCGCTCACCGTCGAGTTCGCCGACGTCGCCGGACAGTACGCGGGCGCGCTCGACGCGGGGGGTACGAGTCTCTCGGGGACGTGGACGCAGGGCGGGCAGGTCTTTCCGCTCATGCTGGAGCGGGGCGAGCCGGAGCAGGTGCGCCGACCACAGAACCCCGAGGCGCCGTTCCCCTATCGCGAAGAAGAGGTGAGGTTCGCGGGCGGAAGTGAAGGGGTCGAGCTCGCGGGGACGCTGACCTTGCCCGGGGGCGCGGGACCGCATCCCGCGGCGATTCTGGTCAGCGGTTCGGGGCCGCAGGACCGGAACGAGGAGATCTTTCAGCACAAGCCGTTTCTGGTGCTGGCCGAGTACCTGACGCGGCGTGGCATCGCGGAGCTGCGCTACGACGACCGTGGGGTAGCGGGGTCGACGGGTGACTTTGCCGCGGCGACCACTCGTGATTTCGCCGCCGACGCCGAAGCGGCGCTCGTCTACTTGCGAACCCGAAGCGATATCGATCCGGCGGCAATCGGCCTCATCGGTCACAGCGAGGGCGGGGTCGTGGCTCCGCTGGTCGCGTCACGCGTGGCGATCGACTGGATCGTGATGATCGCGGGCCCCGGACTGCCCGGGGACTCGATCCTGGCGCTCCAGGTCGACGCGCTGAACGAGGCGGCCGGCATGCCCTCGGCGCAGCGAGCCGCTGCCAATTCACTGCAGCGACGGTTGATGGACATCGCCGTCTCCGATCGGGACCCGGTCGCCGCACAGGACGAGGTCGCTGGCCTTCTCCGGGCCGAAGTGCCCGGGCTGGCGGAGGGGCAGGCTCTGGCCCAGGCCGCGGCCCTCACGTCGCCGTGGATGCGGGAGTTCCTGCGCTACGATCCCCGGCCGGTGCTGCGTGAGTTGCGCATCCCCGTTCTCGCCGTGAACGGGGGAAACGACCTGCAGGTATTGCCCGGTCCGAACCTGGCGGCGATCGAATCGGCGCTCGCGGCGGCCGGCAACGAGGACTTCGCGACCGTCGAGCTCGAGGGACTCAACCACCTGCTTCAGACATCGGAGACGGGCCTCGTCACCGAGTACGGTCGCATCGAAGAAACGATCGCGCCGATCGCCCTGCAGACGATCGGCGACTGGATCGAGGCGCGCGCCCGCACCTGACCCCGCGGCGGGGCGGACCGGCGGTGCGGACCGCTCGCGTGTCATCGTGGGGTCAACGATTCGTCAATAATTCGGCGGGATTTCTCCCGTTTGGGCCCGGCCCCGGGGCTTGACAGCTTTCGGGGCCGGCATCGTGCCGGGTCCGGGACGCCCGACCATTCTGCCCCCTTCCCGCCCTGTCGTGACGTCTCGCGCACGTAGCGCGGGCGAGGGCCGCTCGAAGCCCTGGATCTCCGCTCTCGCCCGCCTCGCGCGCAGCCCCGAGGCCGGAAATGCGGGTCGTATATTGAAGCTCGCCTTCGGCGTTCGTTCGGTAACCGCACACGCACCCCGGACCCGCACCAGGAGAGGCCGCCATGATCGACTTCCCACCCGCCGCCCCCGCGTCGACGCCTCCGGCTCCGCTGCCCCCGTCCCTCGGCGACGAGATCGCCCGCCTGTCGGCCCACATCGAGGCGGCGACCGGGCGCCTGCTCGCAATGATCCGCGAGTTCGACGCCTCCGAGGAGTGGTTCGAGGAGGGCTTCACGAGCTGCGCCGCCTGGCTCGG
>DATHRZ010000006.1:0-6005 GCA_035464655.1 Gemmatimonadota bacterium | reverse complement strand
GCGCGGCGCCGAGACCGTCCTGTTGGCGCGCCGGCTCGAGAAGTGGTTCGACGACCTGGTGGCGCGCATACGGGCCGGCGACACGGCCACGTTCAACGGCGAGAAGTGGGACCCGAGCACCTGGCCGCAGACCGCCCAGGGTTACGGATACCTCGACGCGGCGCGCGGGGCGCTCGGCCACTGGGTGCAGATCGAGAACGGGAAGATCTCCCGCTACCAGTGCGTCGTCCCGAGCACGTGGAACTGCTCGCCGCGTGACGGCGAGGGACAGATGGGGCCGTACGAGGCCTCCCTCGTCGACAACCATCCCCTCGTGCGGGGGGACCAGCCGCTCGAGATCCTGCGAACCATCCATTCATTCGATCCGTGCATGGCCTGCGGGGTCCACGTGCTCGACGCCGAAGGGGGGCTGGTCACGAAAGTCGTGGTGGAGTAATGCCCGCCGAAGGGAGTGCCGCGGCGCCTACCGTCGAGGGGCAGACGCGGACGGGTGAGGAGATAACCTACCGCTGGGTCTACGTCTGGCAGTGGCCGATCCGGGCGATGCACTGGTTCGCCGCCGCCGCGATCGTCGTCCTCGTCGTCACGGGGTTCTACATCGGGGCACCGTACTTCGCTTCCGCGTCGGGTGCCACAGATTCGTACACGATGGGCATCATGCGCTTCGTGCACTTCGCCGCCGCGGGGGTCCTCGTCGCCACCGGAATCGTACGGATCTACTGGCTGTTCGCGGGGAACAAGTACGAGAGACTACCGGCGCTGTTTCCGATCCGTCCGCGCGACTGGAAGAACCTGTTCGAGCAGGTGAAGCACTACCTGATGCTGCGTTCGGCCCATGCGCCGCACTACCTCGGACACAACCCCCTACAGCAGTTCGCCTACACCGGCGTCTATCTGATGGTGCTCGTGGAGGTCATGACGGGCTTCTCGCTCTACGGTCTGTACAATCCCGGCGGGTTCTTCTACGTCGCATTCGGCTGGATCGGACCGCTGCTCGGCGGCGCCCAGGTCGTGCGCTTCGTCCACCACGTGACGACGTGGCTGATCCTCATCTTCATCCCGATCCACATCTACCTGGGCATCCGCGCCGACGTAACCGAGCGGGAGGGAGCGATTTCGTCGATCGTCAACGGAGGGCGCTTCGTCAGGGACGACATCGACTACGTGGACGAATAGTGGGCGCACTGGTCATCGGGGTCGGAAGCCCCCTGATGGGCGACGACGGCCTCGGCCTGGCTGCGCTGGAAGCTCTGCGCGCCGGCTGGACGTTCGAGCCCGAGCTGGAGTTGATGGACGGCGGGACGTGGGGGATGAACCTGCTTCCGTTCATAGAATCGGCGTCGCGCGTGCTGATACTCGATGCGATCCGGGCGGGTGGGGAACCCGGCGGCTTCGTTCGGCTCGAGGACGATGAGATCCCGCGCTTCTTCGCCACGAAGCTCTCGCCGCACCAGATCGACCTCAAGGAAGTGCTCGCGTTGGCCGAACTGCGCGGGACGCTGCCCGAGTCGACGATCGTGCTCGGCCTGGAACCCGCGGTGGTCGAGATGTCGGCATCGCTGAGCGAAGCCGTTCGCGCGGGGCTGCCCGCGCTCGTAGCGCACGTGCTGGAGCAACTCGAACGCTGGGGTTATCGGGCGACCCCGACCGGGGCCGCGGAATCGGATTGGTCGGCGTTCAACCTCGAGGGCCGGCGCTGAAGGCCGGCCCCCCAAGTCGAAGCCGTACGTCAGGGTGTTACTCGGCGTGGACTTCCTCGCCCTGGGCGCTGATCAGATACCACTCGCCACCGAAGCTCTCGATGTCCTGCCCGGTGGGTTCGGTTCCGCTGTCGCGGGCGAACTCGTACAGAGGCCAGCCGTTGTACGTGGCCTGCAACGAGCCGTCCTCGCGCGTGATGGTTCCGATCAACGAGGCGTCGAGCTCGGCTTCCGCCGCGACGTCGCCCGTGACCGGTGGCCAGGCATCGGCGCACTCGTCGGAGCACGCGCTCGCTTCACCCTGCTGGTCGGCCGTGAACAGGTAGAGCGGCCGTCCGTCGGCGCGGGCGATGTACTGGCCGTAAGTGTCCGACTCCTGAAGCGTGAGCTGAACGCTGGCCTCGGAGGCGGCGTCACCGGTCATCTCGTCGCCGTAGGTCGGACGATCGATGTCGCCTTCCGTCTCGGCCATCGGCTCGCCGGTGTCGAAATCCCCCTGGGCCGTATCGTCGGCGTCGGGCGCGCAGGCCGGAAGCACGAATGCCAGGGCGACCGCGAGGAGCCACGACCGACTCGAGCGCGTCGAGCGTCGAGTTGGGGTGCTGCTGCGATTCTCGTTCGTCATTGAACAGACCTTTCGTCTCGGTACGGATGCCACTCCCGGGCATGCGGTGCATTGCCACGGGCGCGGCGCGGGCGCGGACGACAGGTGAAGGAGCAAGCGTCATGCCGCGATCGGGCCGCGCTCATCGGGAAGTGAATCTACTTTTCTTGCAACAACTTACCGCTTCATACCGCTTCGAGTCCGGCCTGTTCCGTTCAGGGAAAAATTCCTCGCTGATCGTAGACCCGGGCCACCTTGTGGAGGGCGCCGAGGAAGGCCCCTGTCCGAAGGTCGACGTCGTGCTCGCGCGCCAGATTCCGCGTGTCGTGGTAGGCGATGACCATCGTCTCCTCGAGGCCTGAATTCACCAGGTCGCTCTCATCGGCGCCCCTGACGACCTGGTCGCGTTCGGCATCGGAGAGAGTGCGGCCAGTCAGTTCCTCGACGGCGTCGAGCATGCGCCGGCTGCTCTTCTCTTCGAACCGCTTGTCCATTCGTCCGAAACGAACGTGACTGTGGTTCTTGAGCCACTCGAAGTAGGAGACCGTCACGCCTCCGGCGTTCATGAAAATGTCCGGCAGCACCAGTGTACCGCGCTCCGCCAGGGCCTGCGACGCCTCGAACGACAGGGGGCCGTTCGCCGCTTCGGCGATGATCGGCGCCTTGATGCGGTCGACGTTGCCGTCGTGGATCTGGTGCTCGAGCGCCGCCGGGACGAGGATGTCGCACTCGAGCTCGAGCGCGTCGCCGGAGCGGGCCAGGACCTCGCCGCGCCCGTAGTCCTGAATCGCACCCCCGCCCATCCGGTGCTCGGCCAGCGCCTCCACGTCGATACCGTTCGAATCGACCAGCGCCCCCTCGATCTCGGCCACCCCGACGATCAGGGCGCCGGCCTCGCGCAGGAAGTGGGCGGTGTGGTAGCCCACGTTGCCGAGTCCCTGGACGACCACGCGCTTTCCGTCGAGCCCCGTCGTCAGGCCCAGCGCCTGCATGTCCTCGGCCACCGAGCACGCCTCGCGCAGGCCGAAGTACACGCCGCGCCCCGTGGCCTCGGTCCGTCCGCGGATCCCGCCCTGGGCGAGCGGCTTGCCCGTCACACAGCCCAGCGAGTCGACCCGCGCGGGATTCATCGCGGCGTACGTGTCGACGATCCACGACATCTCTCGGGCGCCGGTTCCGTAGTCGGGCGCCGGAACGTCCACACCCGGTCCGATCGCGTTCCGAACCGTCAGTTCGAACGTGTAGCGGCGGGTGATGCGCTCGAGTTCGTCTTCGGAGTACCGGGTCCGGTCGATGCGCACGCCGCCCTTGGCGCCACCGAACGGGACGTCGACGATCGCGCACTTGTAGGTCATCAGCGCCGCGAGCGCGGTAACCTCGTCCTCGGAAACGTGCGGGGCGAAGCGGATCCCGCCCTTGGCCGGGAGCTTGTGGTTCGAGTGAACGGCCCGCCAGCCGTGAACCACTTCGATCGTTCCGTCGTCGCGCTTGACCGGAAACGCCATGTGGTAGACGGAGTTGCAGGTCTTGATCTGATCGAGCAAGCCCTTCGGCAGATCGGTGAGCGCCGCCGCCCGGTCGAAGCCGAGGTTGACCTGCTGAAAGAACGGGATGGTGGTGTCCATGGCGGTCATGCGGATGCGTTCCCCACGAAGATGGCGAATCCGGTTGCAGTCGTGGAACCGAACCTATCGTCCGGTCCGTCTCGCAACGAGCGTTCGCGGCCCGGCATGGCGGTCCCGGCCCCGAATCGGAGCAAATGAAACGTCGTCAGTCTTTCCAGCGAGCAGCCCGAGTCCCCATGATACGGGGTGAGCCCAATGCCCGCCGGACCGAGACGACGATCCTCGAAGCCGACGATAGGCTGGCGCGAGTGGATCGCGCTGCCCGAACTCGGGGTCGAGGCGCTGAAGGTGAAAGTCGATACGGGAGCGCGTTCGTCCGCCCTCCATGCGTTCGATACCCGCAGCTTCGAACGGGATGGCGTCGAGTACGTACGCTTCACGGTTCATCCCCGGCAGCGTGACACGTCGGAGTCGATCGCGGCGGAGTGTCCGGTGATCGCCCGGCGCTGGGTGACGACATCGTCGGGTCATCGGACGCGTCGTCCCGTCATCCAAACGCCGGTCGAGCTTCTCGGCCAGGTGTGGGAGATCGAGGTAACGCTCACCAACCGGGACGCGATGGGCTTTCGCATGCTGCTGGGTCGCCAGGCGATCCGCCGCCGCTTTCTGGTCGACGTCTCAAAGTCCTATCTGGGCGGAAAGAAGCCATGAAGATCGCGATTTTGTCCCGCGGACCGAAGCTGTACTCCACGAGCCGGTTGAAGGAAGCCGGGCTCGAGCGCGGTCACGATATGCAGGTGATCGACTACCTGAGGTGCTCGATGGACATCACCTCGCACCGTCCCCGAATGTTCTACAAGGGGGAACTCCTCACGGGGGTCGATGCCGTGATCCCGCGCATCGGGGCATCCCAGACCTTCTACGGCACCGCGGTGGTTCGGCAGTTCGAGATGATGGGGGTGTATTCGGTCAACGAATCGCAGTCGATTTCGCGTTCGCGCGACAAGCTGCGCAGCCTTCAGTTGCTGTCGCGAGCTGGCGTCGGGCTGCCCGTCACGGCGTTCGCTCACTCTCCGCGCGATGTCGACGCGATCATCGAGACCGTCGGCGGCGCGCCGCTCGTCGTCAAGCTGCTGGAAGGAACGCAGGGCATCGGCGTCGTCCTGTGCGAGAGCCGTGGCGCGGCGGAGTCGGTGATCGAGGCGTTCCGCGGCCTCGACGCCTACATACTGGCGCAGGAGTTCATCGCCGAGGCCGGTGGCATGGACATTCGCTGCTTCGTGGTAGGGGGCCGGGTCATGGCGGCGATGAAGCGGCAGGGGGCCAAGGGTGAGTTCCGCTCGAACCTGCACCGGGGTGGCGAAGCGGGACGGATCAAGATCACGCCTGAGGAGCGGGCGACGGCGGTGCGGGCCGCGAAGGTCATGGGGCTTTCGGTGTCGGGCGTCGACATCCTGCGCTCCAATCACGGTCCGGTCGTGATGGAGGTCAACTCGTCGCCGGGGCTCGAGGGGATCGAGGAGGCCACCGGCGTCGACATCGCGGGGAAGGTCATCGATTACATCGAGAAGCACGCGAAGCCGGGCGCTACGGCGGACCGGAGCCGCGGGTGACGCCAGGGCGCGAGGGCGGCGTCATCAGCATGAACGGCGTCGACGTGGCGCCCGGCGAGCGCAGACAGGTCGACATCCCGATCGCGCGCCTGCCGACGCAGGGTGATCAGCGCCTCGCCGTCGAGGTTGTCAACGGGGCGTCGGACGGCCCATGCCTGTGGCTGAGCGCCGCGATCCACGGTGACGAGCTGAACGGACTCGAGATCATTCACCGCGTGCTTCGGCGAATAGAGCCGGGAGAGCTGGCCGGGTGTCTGCTCGCGGTACCGATCGTCAACGTATTCGGCTTCCTTCACCAGGACCGTTACATGCCCGACCGGCGGGATCTCAATCGCAGCTTCCCCGGCTCGGCCAGCGGATCACTCGCGTCCCGGCTCGCCCATCTGTTCCTGACGGAGATCGTGGAGCGGGCTACGCACGGGGTGGATCTGCATACGGGCTCACTTCACCGCATGAACCTGCCACAGGTACGCGGGGACCTGGACGACCCGGCCACGCGGCGCTGCGCGCTCGCGTTCGGCGC
>DATHRZ010000005.1:0-7609 GCA_035464655.1 Gemmatimonadota bacterium | reverse complement strand
CGGGTGCTTCGCCGACACGACGACCGGGAACTTCATGACCGGGTACACGCACGACGTTCAGTGCGTGATGTACGACGGTCCCGATGCCGACTATGCGGGTCGCGAGATTTGCATCGGCTCCAACGAGACGGCCATTTCGATCGCCGACGTCACCGACAAGGGGGCTCCGGTCGCCGTGTCGACCGCCAGCTATCCGGATTCCCGGTACGTGCACCAGGGATGGCTGACCGAGGACCACGCGTGGTTCGTCTCCAACGACGAGCTCGACGAGCTGGGGGGTGTCGTGACGAACACCCGCATGCTCGTGTGGGACGTGAGCGATCTCGACGATCCGATTCTCGTCGAGGAGCACTTCGGCGCGACGGGCGCCGTCGACCACAACATGTACGTGCGCGGTGACCTGCTCTTCCACTCGAACTATCACTTCGGACTGCGCGTGATCGACCTCGCCGACCCCGCGTCGCCGGTCGAGCGCGGATTCTTCGACACGCACCCGGGCGACGACGCCCCGGGCTTCGACGGCTCGTGGTCGAACTACCCGTGGCTGGCCGACGGCGTCGTGGCCGTCACGAGCGCCCGGGAAGGTCTGTTCCTCCTGCGCGTGCAGTAGCGGTGAGGGAACTGCCGACCTGGCTCGACCGGACGATCCGCCAGCGCTGCCCGCGCTGCGGTGAATCACCACTGTTCGACGGAGCTCTCACGATGCGGACGCACTGTGCGCGCTGTGGCCTCGACTTTCTCGGCCGCGACGGCGCGCAGTACGGGGGCGCCGTCGTCCTGGCCTACGGTGTCGGGGGGATCGCGGCCCTCTGCATGCTCATCCTGATCCTGCAGTTCGGCGGGCTCTCGAGCCTGACGATCTGGCTGACCCTCGGGACGGCGGTCGTGGCGATCGTCGGCTCGTTTCGTTACTGCAAGGCATTCTGGACGTGGGTGCTGTATCGTTCGGGAGAGCTGGGCGAGAGTTCCTGACTCGACGGATCGATGGAGGCTCCGATGGCCAACGGATCGAGTGCGCCGTCTACGCCGGAAGAAGCCCGGAACACCCAGGCGATCATCCTGACGTCGCTGCCGGTCGGCGTGACCCTGTTCGCGGTCGTCGGGCTGTGGGTGACGCGGGACGGGTCGCCCGGAGATCCGGGTCCGCTGCTGACGGTGTGGATGATCGGGACCGCCGCGGCGCTCGTGGCCGCCGTGGTCGTTTGGCAGCGTCTCGTGCAGCCGCACCTGCCGCGGGCGGGCCGGCAGCCGGCAGAGGTCTCGATGGAGACCATCGGCCGCTTTCAGACCGGGCAGATCATTTGCATGGCGCTCGTCGAAGGGATGGGCCTGTTCGGCGGCGTGATCTTGATCATCTCCGGTGCCGCGATGCCCGCGCTGGTCGGGGTGGCCCTGGCCTGGGGGGCGCTGGTCGCCCTGTGGCCGCGTCGCGAATGGTACGGCCTGCGTTGAGGCGTGGCCTGCGCCGAAGCGTCAGGGACGGGTGACGACGTAAGCCAGTTCGCCGCCGCGTCGCACCGGCAGGTAGTAGACTCGGCGCGCCACGTAGTAGATCTGATCGCCGATCCGCACTTCGGCGGCGTCCCGCGGCAGGTGTCCGACGACGGCCCCGACCGGGGCCGCCACTACGACGTACTCGCCTCTACGGCGGCCCTCCTCGTAGAACACGCCGTCGTGGTAGAACAGGGTACGGTTCCCGAGCTCGATCGTCTCGTGCCCGGCCGGCAGCGAGCGGACGACCGCGCCGACGGGCGATTCGGCGATCGAGTAGCCGGCCGAATGGTGCGTGTAGAAGGTGCCGAGGCAGTAATAGAAGATCTTGCCGCCGACCCGGATGCGGGTGAAGGGTCCCGGAAGGTGCGGAAGGATCGGCCCGGGGCCGCCCACGTTCGGGGCATGGGCGACGTTGGGACGGGCGCCGAGCGCCGTTCGGGTCCCGGTCAACGAGCGGCCGGCGCGAACTCGCGGCTCGTGCCCCGGCGCGGCGGCCGGTCGCGGCGCGACGACGCCCGTCGCGGCCGGTGATCCGGCGGTGCGCGCGCGCGCTCCCGACTGCGCGTGGGCCGGCCCGGGAGACGTGAGCAGGACGGCCGTCGCCGCGACGGTTGCCAGGATGGCAGTTACGGAGCCCGCCATATCGGAAGCTTTCACTCGGTTGATCATCGGACGGAACATACCTCCCTGTTCGGCACCCTGTGAAAATCGATTTTCACAGGGCGTTCGACGGA
Organism: Gemmatimonadota bacterium; assembly: GCA_035464655.1. Classification (GTDB taxonomy): domain Bacteria; phylum Gemmatimonadota; class Gemmatimonadetes; order Palauibacterales; family Palauibacteraceae; genus JARFPW01. The sequence goes on along the minus strand of DATHRZ010000005.1, from coordinate 5,381 downwards.
ACATACCCCGCCGGGTCCTCCGAGGTGCGCCGTCGGATGCCGAATCGAGTCCGCCGGTACAGGGCCGCGATGAGCAGCGAGAAGAAGGGCCCGCCGTAGCAGAACACGGCCCACGGGGCATAGCTGAGGGTCGGAACGCCGAGCGTGACGGCCATGAACACGGCCGACACCGTCCAGGGCATCAGCGGCTCCGTCAGGGTGACCGAGTCCTCGAGCGAGCGCGAGAGATTCTCGGGAGCGAGGTCGCGCTCCTCGTAAGCCGGCTGGAACAGTCCGCCGATGACGAGCGCCGTGACGCCTCCATGGCTGATCAGGGCGATCATCGTCGCCCCGGCCGCCATCGTCGCGGCGATCAGCCCGAACACCGAGCGTACGGCGCCCAGCAGTCGGTGAATGAGCAGGTCGAGCGCCCCCGACACGTCCATGGCCCCGGCGAGCAGGAATGCCGCGATCACGACGACGAGTGGGTAGGTCATGCTGTACAGGCCGCCGCGCTCGACGAGCTGGAGGAATTGCGTGCCAGGGCCCGTCCCCGCGTCCGCTGCCAGTCCAGGGATCATTTCGGCCCGGAACCCGCCGACGACCGCCACCAGGCTGTCCTGCAGTCCGAAACCCTGCCCGCCGACGCCGATGACGGCGGCGACGAGGGCCGAGGCGGAGATCGCCAGCGCCGGCGGCGCCCTGCGCGCGATTCCGAACACCACGACGACCAGCGGGACGACCACCGGCCAGTCGAGCCGGAAGAGGCGGTCGATGTCGGCCAGAAGCTCGACGGCGGCAGGGGGACGCACGACCACGCCCGCCCCTCCGTCCAGCAGGCCGACGGTCAAATAGACGACGCCGGCGACGATGAAGGACGGCACGGCCGTGTACATCATTTGCCGGATGTGATGGTATAGCGGTGCGCCCGCGCCGATCGCCGTGATGTTCGTCGAGTCCGACAGAGGCGACATCTTGTCGCCGAAATAGGCGCCCGAGACGACCGCGCCCGCCGTCACGGCGAGGTCGGCCCCCAGGGCGGCCGCCGTGCCCATGAGGGCGACGCCGATCGTTCCGGCCGAACCCCACGACGTACCCGTGAACAGCGACATGAGCGCCGTCGCGAAGAACGCCGTGAGCACGAGGAAGCGCGGGTCGATGAGCCGGATGCCCCAGTAGACGAGCCACGGAATCGTCCCCGACAGCACCCAGCCCGCGATCAACAGCCCGATCGACAGCAGAATGAGCAGGGCCGGAAGGACGTCGGCGATCTTCTGCCCGGTGGACCGCTGGATGTCGGCCCAGCCGAAACCCTGGCGGCGGGCGACGAGCCCCGCGACCGTCGCCGTGAGCAGGAGGATGATGATGAGGATCTCGGTGCCGAGCGCGCCGAGGGCGCCGGCCGCGACGATCAGCGCGAACATGAAGCCGATTGGCAGAAGGGCCGCCGCCAGTGTAAGCGGAGGGGGCGCCGATCCGTCGGCCGTCATGTGGCGGCGAGCGCCCGGTCGAGATCCTCGATCAGCAGGTCGGCGCCCTCGAGGCCGACCGACAGGCGGACGATGCCCGAGGGGGCATCGGGACGGGCCGGCGAGAGCACGAGGCTCTCGACGCCACCCCAGCTCACGCCGATGCGGAAGCGCTCGAGGTGGTCGACGAATCGGGCCACGCGCGAGTAATCGTCCGTGTCGAGCGCGAAGCTGAACGTGCCGCTGAACCCGCGAAGCTGGCGCTCGACGAGCGCGGGGTCGGCGGAGAGGGCCGGGTGGTGAACCTTCGCCACGCGCGGATGCTCGCCGAGAAACTCGGCCACGCGCAGCCCGTCGCGCTCGTGCTGCGCGAGGCGGGCGGGCAGCGTTCGCATCCCGCGAAGCAGCAGCCAGGCCGTCCACGGGGCGCACGTGGCACCGTTGAGCAGGTACGTGTCGTAGAACAGGCGCTCGATGCGCGCCGCGTTCGCAACGACGGCGCCGGCGACGAGGTCGCTATGCCCGCCCAGGTACTTGGTGGCGGTGTGAACCACGATATCGACCCCGAGTTCCAGGGGCTTCTGGAGCAGCGGGGTCGCCCAGCTGTTGTCGAGGGCCGTTACGACGCCGCTTGCCGCCGCGATCTCGCACACGGCCTGTATGTCGAGTACGCGGAACAGCATCGTCCCCGGACTTTCTATCCACACGAGGCGTGTCTCGGGCCGCAGCGAGCGTTCGACGGCGGCTGGTTCGAGGTCGAGACACACGTCGTGACTCACCCCGAATCGCGCCAGGTACCGCGCGAGTTGCAGGGTGGGACCGTACGTCTGGTTCACGAACAGGACGTGATCGCCCGACCGCAGCAAGCCGTGAAGAACGGCGCTGATCGCTCCCATGCCGGAGGCGAAGCACAGGGCGTCGTCGCCGCCCTCGAGCCGCGCGAGGCGCTCCTCGACGGCTCGAAGCGTCGGATTCCGCCCGCGTGAGTAGACCGTGTGCTCGTGTTCCGCCTCGAGCCCCGCGACGAGCGAGGCGAAATTGGGAAACGAGAACAACGACGTCTGGACGACGGGTGGCGACGTCGGTGCGGGGTCGAGCCCCGTCGGGGGTGGGTCGGCGACGCAGATGGCTACATCGTCGGGGTCGAGCCGCACCGAATCTCCAGGGCTGAGGGGTGTTGGAATCGAACCGCCGGCGGCGACGGTCGAATCAGAATAATGGGTCGTCCCGCCTCACCGCACCCCTTGCGGCGCCTCGTCCCGCGAGTTTCGTTTGATCAACTGAGACTCAACCAGAAACGAGGGGGGTGAGTGCGACTCGTGAGGATGAACCGGTCGTTGGTCCTCGCTCTCGCCGTCGTCGTGGCCGCCGGTGCCTGCGGCCCCGACGAGGACGAGGTGCCCGCGGCCGACGCGACGAGCGACGCAGGGGCGGTCCCCGACGGCGACCCTCGGAGGACCGACGACGTGCGCGACACGTCCCCCCCGGGGGTCGTGCGCGGATTTGTTCGCAGCGCGCAAACCGGCGCCCCGGTCGAGGGGGCTCTCGTATCGGTCGGCGATCTTGGCGCGAGGACCGACGCGTCCGGGAGCTACGCGCTTCCGCCCGTTCCCCCGGGGTCCCTGACCGTCCACGCTTATCGCCGCGGCTTCGTCCCCGAATCGACCGAGGTCGAGTTGGGCGCCGGTCAGTTGATCCATACCGACCTTTCGCTCGACGAGGCTCCTGCGCCCTGCTGCGAGCTGGACGGCGACTGGGCGGCGCGCTTCACACTCGATTCGGCCGGCCTGAACCCCCGGCCGTCCTCGCGGAGCATCGACGGCCGCCTATCGTTCGAGGCCGAAGAAGGCGGCGACGAGTCGAGGCGCCGCGTCGCCCGTTCGTCCGGAACGTCGGACCTCGATTTCGGACCGCTCCTCGCTTCCGATGTCGGCGTCGTCGGCGAGTTGGAAGCCGTGGCGTTCAGCGACGATTCCGTCGCGATCACCCTGTTTCCGCGCTTCGGCGATTGGGCGATAGAGTTGCGAGGCCTGCAGTCGGCCGATTCGATTCGCGGGAGCTGGTTCCAGCGCGCCTCGTGCTGCGGTGCGTACGGAAGCTTCGTTCTCGCCCGGGACGCGTCGTCGCGTGCGGGGCGGGGAAGCGGCTAGCGCGCCAATCTCCTACGCTTCGGGAACGCCGTTCCGGGTTCCGGGTTATCTCTCTTGCCACGTCAAGTGCCGGATTCCGCGCAATATCGACGTGCGGGCCGATCGACTTCAGACTACGAGGATATCTCATGGGGACCAGACTTTCGTTCGCCGCGCTCGCCCTCCTGTTGAGCGCGGGGCCCGTCATTGCCCAGGAGGCGATGTCCGACCGCGAGCAGGCGGCGGCCGACGCCGAGATGGCCGAGCGCACGAGCATGATCGTGCCGGGCATCGAGGGCTGGCGCTTCGCCGATCTTCGCAACGAGCAGACGATCTGGATGGACGTCGTCTGGGTGGGCCGCGATCTCGACAAGCCGGCCACGGAGGTTCGTGGCGACCTGTTGTTTTACGACCTCACGGGCCGTCTGCGTTTCGGCCTCGCCGTCGACCTCCAGCAGCCGATCGATCGCAACGACGCCATTACCCAGACGGGGATCGGGGTCGCCTACGACGATACGCGTGCCGATCACCGCTGGCTACGGAGCACACCCGTTCCGTCGATGCTCATCGACTTCCGGGTGAAGCGCGTCCTGTTCGACGACGGGGAGCTTCTCGAGTATTGAGGCGCTTTCGATGAGCTCGCTTCCGCTGATCCTGGCGGCGGTCGCCGGCCTGCTTGCGGTCGGCTTCTTCGCCGCCGGGCTTCGCGCCCTGCGCCGGCGGCGTTACGTGTCCTCGGCCGTCGACGGCGTCGTGGCCGCTCTGCTCCTGCTGTGCGGCGTCCTGCTCGGGGTCGTCACGATCGCCACCCAGGGCTACCGCGCCCTGACGCGCGAGGAGCTGGCGGCGACCGTCGAGGTGCGTCCGACGGGGTCGCGCCAGTTCGAGGCGGTCGTGGTTCGACCCGACGGAGGGCGCGACACGTTCGATCTGGCCGGCGACCAGGTCTATGTCGACGCCCACATCCTGAAGTGGAAGCCGATCGCCAACCTGGTCGGACTGCACACCGGCTACGAACTCGACCGGATCGGCGGCCGCTACGATGACATCGCCTCGGAGCTCGTGCAGGAGAAGACCGTCCACTCGCTGAAGCGCGAGAAGCCGGTCGACATGTTCGAGCTGGCGCGGAGCGTGTCGTTGCTGGCCCCGCTGCTCGATGCCGAGTACGGCTCGGGCACGTTTCGCCGCGTCGGCCAGGCGGCCGTGTTCGACGTCTACGTCTCGACGACCGGCCTGCTCATTCGGCCGCGGCGTCCCTGAGCGAGCGCCGCACCGGAAGCACGAGGTAGCCGGTCGACGCGACCCGCCCGGCGACGAACGCGGCGAACGCCGCCGTGACCCCGATCCATCCGAATCCCCACCCTCCAATGACGAACGCCACCGCGATCACGCCGACCTCGATCGTCGTCGCGACGGTGATGGGGTGTGTACGTCGGCCTTTCATGAGGATCGAGCGTTCGAACGACATCACGACCGACAGGGCGACGACGGGTACGGCGAGCCGGGCCGGGGTGTAGGCGAACCGGGCCAGGTCGGGAGTCAGGCCCGAGATGGTCTCGAACCACACGACGGCGAGCGGGGTGAACACGATGGCCGCGAGGGCCGCCGTGGCGCCCAGGCCGAGCACGACGGTGAACCGCCCGAGCTCCGGCAGGTGCTCGCGGTCGCGGCCGAGCAGCGCGATCGCGGCGTCCTGCCACGCCAGGCCGAGCGAGCGGAACAGGAAGCCCAGCGCGTTGACGACGGGGAATACCGCGAGGGACTCGACCGGCGCCGGGGCACGCCCCATGAAGAAAGTCAGCAT
>DATHRZ010000004.1:0-3231 GCA_035464655.1 Gemmatimonadota bacterium | reverse complement strand
GAACGTGGTCATCAGGATGGGGCGCACCCGCTCCAGCGTTCCCTGCAGGATCGCCTCGCGGGACGGGAGCCGTTCGCGCAGCTCGCCGATGTGGTAGACGATCAGGATCGCGTTGTTCACGACGATCCCGGCCATCATGATCGTACCGATGTAGGCGGTGCGCGAGAACGCGCCGCCCGTGAAGAAGAAGATCAGGAACACGCCGATCAGCGCGAGCGGCAGGGTGAGCAGCACGACGAACGGCGCGGCCAGTGACTCGAACAGGGCCGCCGTCACCATGTAGATGAGCAGGATGGCGAAACCGAGAGCCAGGTAGACCTGGGTCGCCTCCTCGGTGCTCCAGCGGAAACGGTCGTCCTCTTCGATCTTGTAGCCCGGCGGCAACTCGGTCGCGTCGAGCACGACGTCGCGCACGAGGTCGCCGAGCTTGCGCGGCCCGCGGAACTCCCACGCCACGGTGCGCTGATACTGCTGGTCCTCTCGCAGGATGCGCGACAGCACGTCGCGCCGCTGGATGTTCGCCACGTCGGCCAGCCGGACTTCGCCGTTCTCCGTCGGCACCCGCAGATCCTGGAGCGCCAGCAGGTCGAAATCGTCATAGCCGGCCAGCTTGACGGAATAGTTCAGCTCTTCCCCGCCGACACGCAGGCGGCTGACCCCGCCGCCCTCGCCGGGAATGTTCGCGGCGACGAAACCCAGAAGTTCCTCGACGGTAAGCTCCTGCGTGCCAAGTGCTTCTCGATCAACATCGAGAAAGTACTCGAACTCCTTGTCGCGCTCGTACCACCGGTTACTCGCATTCGGGTCGACGTCCTCGATGCGGCTGAACCGCTCAAGGCGCGCGGCGAGCTCTTCGCCGATCTGCTGGACGGCCAGGTAGTTGTACCCGAGAACCTTGAGACGGTAGTTGGGCGGACTCCCGCCGCCCCCGTAGAAGCTCGGGCCGAAACCCCAGACCCTCACCTCGGCGCCTGTGAACTGGTAGCTGTAGGCGACCATCTGCTCCTTGATCGCCACAGGGATCTGCGTCGTCTCGAGCTCCTCGGGAAAGGTGATCCGGATGTTCGCGAACTGCGGCCTCACCTGCGTCTCGTAGCGCTCGACCTCGGGCATCGAGGCGATGCGCGCCTCGAACGAGCGCGCCAGCTCGTCGGTGCGCTCGAGCCCCGCTCCACGCGGGAACTGGATAGTCACGCTGATGTAGGTCTGCTGGCCCCAGATGCCGCTCCATACGGTACCCCGCGTTACGTGCTCGTCGAACAGATACCAGCTTCCGCCGAGTGCGGCGGCGCACACGAACGCGACGACGAACGGGTGGTCGAGCGACACGTCGAGCACGTTCCGGTACGCCCTGATGTACCAAGCGGGGCCGTGACCCGTCCGCACGTCGTGCACGTCCGGTCGCTTCTCGCGCCGGGCGTAAAGCCGGCTGGTCATCGTCGGCACGAAGGTGAACGCGACGAACAGGCTGGCGAAGATCGAGAAGCCGACGGCGAACCCGAGCGGCAGGTAGTACAGCCGCAGGTCGCCCTGCATGAACAGGAACGGGACGAGGACGATGGCCGTGGTGGTCGTAGCGGCGACGACCGGGAGGGCCACCTGGCGCGCCCCGCGGCGGGCCGCCTCGGCGGGCGCCTCCCCTTCCCCGCTGTGCCGCTCGACGTTCTCGAGCACGACGATCCCGTTGTCGACGATCAACCCGAAGCCCCACGCGAGTCCCGCAAGGGTGAGCACGTTGAGCGAGAAGCCGCCGAGAAACAGCAGGTTGATCGCGATCAGCGTGCTGAAGCCGATCGTCGCGAACACGATGAGCACGGCGCCGAGCGAGCGCACGAACAGCATGAGCACGAGGAAGATCACGACGGCCGCTGCCACGGCGCGCAGGCGCAGGTCGGTGAGCTGCTTGCCGATCTCGCGGCTCTCGTCGGCGTCGAGCTCGAGCGCCACGGTCGGCGGCAGGCGCTCGCCCAGGCGCTCGACTACCTGCTTGACCTCCCGTGCGACGCCGACGGCGTTCGTGCCCGTCTCGCGCCGCACGTCGACGGAGATCGTGGGCTGGCCGTTGATTCGGTAGTACGAGGTCGGGTCCGCGGTGCGCTCGCGCACGGTCCCGATATCGCGCAGCAGGATCGCGCCTTCGGGACGCTGATCCACGACGAGCGTCTCGAGTTCCGACACGTTCTCTACCCGCGTACGCACGGCGAGCGAGTACTGGCGGCCCTCCAGCACGAGCGAACCCGGCGCTCGTACCTCGGATAGCTCGTTGATCCGCGCCGTCACCTGGGCCGGCCGGAGCCCGAGCGCCTCGAGCCTGTCGCCGTCCAGTTCGATGGCCACCTCGCGGTCGCGCGAACCGAACACCGCCACGCCCGACACGCCGTCCACCGATTCGATGGCGGGCTGCACCTCTTCCTCGGCAATCTGCGCGAGGCGGGCCTCGGTGTACGAGCCGCGCATCATGTAGGAGAGGAAGCGCTGGTCTTCTTCGGCGAACTCGGGCGGGGTGTACGGCTGTACGGTCGGCACGACGCCGGGCGGCAGCTCGTCGCGCAGCGCGTTGATCCGCTCGCCGAGAGCGAGGCGGGCGAAGTCCATCCGCGTGTCGCGCTCGAACTCGATGTTGATCGTCGAACTCGAACCCGTGCCGCGTGACGAGGCGCTCGACGTCGAGGTGATCTTTCGGACGCCGCCTACCTGCTGGGCCGCACCCTCGAGCGGCGCCGTGACGAACGCCTCCATCGTCTCGGGCGAGGCGCCGCTCCAGTTCGCACTCACCGTGAGCTGCGGATAGTCAACATCCGGCAGCAACTCGACCGGGATCAGGCGGAACGAGTAGACGCCGAGCGCCATCAGAGCAACGTAGATGGCGGCCGTCGCGACCGGGCGCCGGATCGACAGATCGATCATGAGGCGGTCTCCGGCTGCGTGTCGGGGCCATACGCGGCCGACGCCGGAACCGCGCCGCGGGCCGAGACGCGCTCACCCGGCGACACGAGCAGTGAGTAGATCACCGGCACGACGATCAGCGTCAGGAGCGTCGCCGAGAGCAGCCCGCCGATCACCGCGATCGCGAGCGGCGCCCGCAGGTCAGCGCCCGCGCCCCACCCGAGCGCCATCGGCGTCAAGCCGAGCACGGTCGTCACAGTCGTCATTACGATCGGGCGCAGCCGCAGTCGGCCGGCTTCGAGGATCGCCACCCGTTTCGTGGCGCCGGCCGCCCGCTGCTGGTTG
>DATHRZ010000003.1:0-10830 GCA_035464655.1 Gemmatimonadota bacterium | reverse complement strand
GCCGCCAAATGGAAGATCGTGTCGGCCCGGTGGCGCGCCACGGCCGCGTCGAGGGAGTCGCCGATCGTCACGTCGGCCATCGCGAACGGGCCGTCACTGGCCGTCGCGTCGGGCATCCGGATATCGGAGGCGAGAACGTTGTCGGTCCCGTAGCGCCCACGCAGGGCGCTGACCATCTCGGTGCCGATCTGCCCGGCCGCGCCGGTGACGACGATGCGGTTCATGGTGAGCCAAGTTCGGGCGGGCGCGCTCCAAAGAAAAGGCCCCGCCGAATTACGGCGGGGCCCTGGGGCGCAGGCGGGGGGACCGGAGCCCTTCTATTCGATCAGCTGCACCGTCCGAACGAAGGCCTCCGGGTCATTCTCACCCTCCTCGGCGCCGGTCCCGGTGCCGCCCAGGGTGACTATACGCAGGTACACGTTCATCTTTCCGTTCACCTGCTCATTTCCCGCATACGTCTCAGCCACGCGCTCGACGAACACGCCGACGAAGCCAATGACCTCCGCGTTCACCCCATCTCCGGTACCGTTGATCGTGGAAGGGTCGACAACCGGCACAGTGCGAAGACGCACGCTCACGCCCTGAAAGCACTCGTTTGACGGCGCCTCGACGACACAGCCAACGTCGTTCTGCCCGCCGCAGTCCTCGCACCACTCCAGGTCGGGATCCAAGTCAATAAGCGACCTGAACGGGTCGTGCACCTGGCTCTGCATATTCCCCGCGGCGTTGTACACGATGTCACCGTCGCTCACGGGATCGGTACAGTTCTCGCCCAGGATCTTGTCCTCAACATACTCCGTGTCCGAGCTCTCCTCCTCGTTGCGCCACCAGCATCGCCATGCGCTCGAAGACGCCGTCTCGTTGCAGTAGTCGATCTCGTTCGTAACCGGCAGGGGCTCCTCGCCCGCGTTCGGCTTGCCTTTCAACCTGACGAGCGTGCCATGGTCCTCCTCGCCCCATCCGACCACTTCCTCCGGGGCCTGCCAGCCGGGCTCATCGTTACTCTCAGTATACTTGTCGAGGAGAGCGAGCGGCAGCGCGGGACAGGTCGCCTCAGTTTCATCTCCGATCGTGCTTGACCTCACGGACCACGCGGCGGCGTGGGCGCGGATATCCACCTCGTTGACCCCAAAGATACGTGCGAAGAACGTCGGTACCGCGCTGTCGCGAGCCCGGGTACGATGGACAGTGACCTTCACGGTCCATTCGTCGGGGATGACTTCGACGTCCTCGTTCCGAATCGTGACGTTCTGTCCACGAACGGTGTTGTTGGACGAACCGAATGCTACCGCAGCATCGTGGGCAGTCGCCGAGTCGGTGAGGACCAGAACTCCCGCTCCCGCCATAGCAGCAGCATCCGCGAGAGTAGCCGCCTCCGTTCGGGCGGTAACCATCATCCCCACATCGACGGCTAGCGCCACGCCGGCAAGCAACGCAACCATGGACAGCGCCACGAGCGCAATTGCCGCGCCGACGGTGTCGCGCATTCGATTATTAAGTTTGACAAGCAGTCCGCTCATCGGCCGTCTCCACACATTCGATCAAACAAAACACGGGGGCGCACATCATCCCCGGAACCTGCGCCTACCAACTGCTCAATATAGGACGGGACGCCGACCAAACTCAACATTGACCGCGTCCCGCCTCGTTTGAGGTGGGCATCCGAACGGCGCAAGACATCCCCGAGTGAGGTTTTACCCTCGACGCCAGGGCCGCCGGATGACCCGCCATACTCCATTGCGAGCATCGTGCCCGCGGATCGATGGGCGGCGTACTCTCACGCAACATTAGGTATATCAAATACTTACGAATATCGCTCGCCAGGCTCGGGTTGCCGACTCCTGTTGCGCTGGCGCGACAAACTGTTTCTGCGATGTGCGTCGACTGCTACATCGATCCGACGTTCTGGTAGGATCCTCGCGTCGCGCCGCCACCGAAACCCGTCGGCCGAAAATCGCGTAGGGCTTGCCGGCACCGAAGAACTCAACTTCGAGACGAGGGATGTGAATATGTCGACGTTCAGTCGCGCCTTCCCGATTCACCTGTACGGCCTCGCGTTCGGCCTGCTCGCGCTTCTGCCCACGCCAGCCGGGGCCCAGGACGCGGCGAGCGCCGAGCCCGAGGCCGTCGCTTCTCACCTTCCGGCCGATTCGATGGAGCTCGGCGCCACCTATGTTGACTGGATGCTCGACTACCGGGCCGACAGCCTGTGGGCGCACTTCAACGACGGGATGCGGGAGAACTTCGGCTCGGTGGGCGACCTGAAAGACAGACTCGGCGGACTATTCCAGCAGATCGGTGACCACCGACGCGTGATCAGCCAGCGCTACTGGATGCGGAACGGCAAACCGCAGTTCTGGCACACTGCGGAGTTCTCCGCGATACCCGAGCCCATCGTGATCCGCTTCGTGATCGAGGCCGACGGAGCGATCGGCGGGCTGGGGATCAACCCGCAGAGCCAGAACCCGGCGGTCGACGACCCGAACCAGCACGGCGCCGAGGTCGACCCCGCCGGGGACTGAGTCCGGTTTCGGGGCGCGGCCCGGTTCGCTATTCATCCTCCTCGCGACCGATAGACCCGCCGATGAGGAGACCGCCCGAATGTCCGACACCGTGTACTTCAACGGTTCGTATGTGCCGAAGAACGACGTCCGGATTTCACCGGACGACCGCGGATTCCTGCTGTCCGACGGGATCTACGAGGTGGTACGGGTCTACCGGGGCGCACCGTTCGAGATGGAGGGGCACGTCGAGCGCCTGGCCGACGGGCTGGCGGCCATTCGCATCGAGGGCGTGCGGGCGGAGACGATCGCCGAGGTGACGCGAGAGCTGATCGCGCGGAACGGGCTGGAGGGCGGCGACGCCTGCGTCTACGTGCAGGTCACCCGCGGCGCGGCGCCGCGCACGCACCACTTCCCCGGCGGGTCGATCGAGCCGACGGTCTACGCGACCGCATGGGCGTTCACGCCGACGACCGATCCGGCGGTGGGCGTCGACGTCGTCACGGCGCCGGACCATCGCTGGACACGGTGCGACATCAAGTCGGTATCGCTGCTCGCCAACGTGCTGGCCGCCGAGCGGGCGCACGAGGCCGGCGCCTACGAGGCCGTGCTGGTGCGCGACGGCGTCGCGCTCGAAGGCACGCGGACCAGCCTGTTCGGCGTGCTCGACGGCGTGGTGCGGACGGCACCGCTCAGCAACTACATCCTCCCGAGCATCACCCGGCGGGTGGCGATCGATCTATGCCACGAGGCGGGCGTTCCGGTCGACGAACGGCCGCTCCTTCTGGCCGAGTTCGAAGCCGCCGACGAGCTGTTCCTCGCGGGCACGACGACCGAGATCATGCCGATCGTCGGTGTCGACGGCACGGCCGCGGGCGGCGGGCGCCCCGGGCCGGTCGCGACCGAGCTGGCCCGCCGGTTCGCCGAGCGTGTGGCGTCGCTTTCCCGGGCGTGAGTTCCTGACGCGCGACGGCGTGCCGACCCGTCTGCGCTGGCGCCGACCGCTGGCGATCGTGGCGCTGTTCCTGCTCGCCTTCGGCCTGATGAGGGTGGCCCTCCTCGTCGCCCATCGCCCGGCGTTCGCCGACCTCTCCGCGCTCCAGATCACGGGCGGCTTCTTGCACGGGGTCCGCTTCGACCTTTCGATGACACTGCTCCTGGCCGGCCTGCCGATCTGGCTCATGGCCCTGCCGGCCGCGTGGGCCGGGCGACCCGCCTGGCAGCGCACGTGGGGCTGGCTCGCCTACGTCGTGCTGATCGTCTTTCTGTTCGTCGGGATCGCCGACCTCGTGTACTTCTCGGTCGTGCGCCGGCACGTCGGCTCGGAGCTCGTGGTGACGCTCGGCAGCGACCGCGAGGCGCTGATCCGCATGGGGCTCGATTATCCGCTCGCGATCGGCGCGTTCGCCGTGGCCGCCGCCGGGCTGGCGCTGGCCTGGCGGGCCCTGCTGGCGCGCGACGAGGACGCCTCCGGGCGCGGCGGCCCGACGGGCGCGGCCTGGGCCGTGTGGATCGTCCTGCTGCCCGCCTTCATCGTGGGGATACGGGGCGGCCTCCAGCATAAGCCGATCAACATCGTCAACGCTTTCGAGGCCGGTTCGGTGGCCGAGGGGCTCCTCGTCCTTAACGCCCCGTTCTCCGTTTACCATTCGACCCGCAACACCCGGCGAGTGGAAGTGCCGCGGCACATGCCCACCGACGAGGCGATCCGGATCGTGCGCTCGCGCTTCGCGCCGGAAGGCATCGAATGGACGTCGGAGCGCTATCCGCTGGAGCACGTGGACACCGGCGATCCGGCCGGGGCCACGACCCCCGCACGCAACGTGGTGGTGCTCGTGCTCGAGAGCTGGGACGCCCTGCTGACCGACGCCATCAGGACGCGCGCCGGACTTCCGCGTCTCGGCGCGACGCCCGAGTTCGACGCACTCGCCGACCAGGGACTGCTGTTCACGAACTTCTACGCGAGCGGACAGCGCAGCATCGAAGGAATCGCCGCCCTGCTGGCCAGCGTCCCGACGATGCCGGGAATGCCGTACCTCGGCCGCGGCATGGAGCAGAGCCGCCTGAGCTACCTGGGCACCCTGGCGCGCGACAACGGCTATCATACCGTGTTCGTGCGGAGCGCGAAGCGCGGATCGTTCCGCCTGGACGCCGTGGCGGCGCTCGCGGGATTCGACGTCTACGCGGGGGCCGAGGACATCCTCGAGGGCCCGTCGCACACTACGGTGCCGAGCCGGTACTGGGGCGCATGGGACTTCGATTCGCTGCGCCACCTGCACGAACTGCTGGTCGAGGCGCCGGGCCCGTTCCTCGGATTCTTCTTCGGGTCGTCGACGCACCAGCCATATCCGCTGCCCGGGGAGCAGTGGGCGGTGTTTCCGCCCGGCAGCGAGGAGAACGACTTCCGAAACACCGTCCGCTACGTGGACTGGTCGGTCGGCCAGTTCCTGCGCATGGCGAGGGAGGCAGGGTACTACGACGACACGCTGTTCATCATCCTCGCCGACCAGACGAGCGCGTTCGTCGACGCCGTCTCGCTGCCGCGGCGCCACTGGATTCCGGCGCTGCTCGTCGGCCCCGGCATTCCCGAGCATGTGGTCGACACCGACGTCGCCAGCCAGATGGACGTTCTTCCTACGATCGTCGACTTCCTCGGCTGGCGCTCGGCGCACGCGAGCTTCGGGGAGTCGCTGCTCGGAAGCCGGCGGCCGGACGCTCTGCTCAAGAACGGCGACCTCATGCTGCGCGTCGGTCCCGGCGGCTGGATCTCACACGACCTGGCGAGGCGCCTCGACGGTGCGGGGAGCGAGACCGAGCAGGCGGAACTCGAGCGCTACCTGCTGGCCGAAACGCAGCTGCTCGCAGAACTGCTGTCGACGAACCGGGTCTACTCGGGTGACTGAGAGCTCGCCTCGTACGCGATCTCGCCGCCAACGATGGTCAGCAGCGTCTCGATGTCCGCCAGCGCTTCGTCGGGCACCGACAGCGGGTCGGCGTCGACGACGGTCAGGTCGGCCAGCTTGCCGACCGCGAGGGTTCCGCGCCGTTCCTCGTCGAAGGCGGCGCGCGCCGGGTTGACGGTGTACGTGGCGAGGGCCTCGTCGCGGGTCAGCAGATGGTGCGGGTTGAAGACCTCGCCGCCCTGCATCCGGCCTACCGCCATGCCGGCGATCGAGGCCCACGGGTCGACGCGCTCGACCGGCGCGTCGGTGCCGTTGACGACCAGGACGCCGGCGTCCCACAGGTCGCGGAACGGATAGGCGCGCTCGCGGCTGCGCTCGGCCCCCAGGCGGGCCGGGGTCCACGGCCCGTCCGACGTGGCGTGCACGCCCTGCATCGCAGCGACCACGCCCAGCTCGGCCAGCCGCTCCACGTCGTCGGGATGTACGATTTGAACGTGCTCGATGCGGAACCGGGCGTCGGCCGCTCGCTCCGGATAGCGCTCGAACAGGTCGGCGTAGATGTCGAGCACCCGCCGGTTCGCCGCGTCGCCGATCGCGTGGATCGCCGCCTGGTAGCCGTGGCGCAGGGCAAGCTCCGCCACGCGGCGGAGCTCCGCCTCGGTCGACACCTCCTCGCCGCGCGTGTCGTCGTCGGCGTAGGTTTCCAGCAGCAAGGCTCCGCGCGAGCCGAGCGCGCCGTCGGCGTAGGCCTTGATCGCGCGCACGGTCAGGCGGCCGTCCCCGTCGGGAACCGTCCGCAAGCGCTCGAGCGACTCGTCCGTCGCGTCCGACGCGTTGACCATGGTGTAGACGCGCATCCGGAGCTCGCCGGCCGCCTCCGCCTCGCGGTACAGGGCGATCTCGGCCTCCGACTCGCCCCGCCGGGAGTCGGCGGGCGGGCTGTGCACGGCCGTGACGCCGTTGCGCAGGAACTCGTCGATACCGGCCTGAAGGGCGCTGCGGTCGGCGGCCGCGCGCTCCGCCGGACTGCGCTCCTCCTGCCACTCGCGGTACGCGTCCTCTGCGAGGTTCTCGGCCTCCTCGAGCAGCATCCCCGAGGGACTCCCGTCGGGCAGGTGGAGGATCTCGCCACCCGGCGGATCGGGCGTCTCTCCCGTGATGCCCGCGGCCTCGAGGGCCAGCCGATTCACGAGGCGTCCATGGCCCGAAGCGTGGCGGATCGACACCGGATTGTCGGGCGACACGGCAGTGAGCTGCCCGTGGGCCGGGAAGCCGCGAACGGTGGTCTCCGGGGCATCGGTCCACTTTTCCTGATGCCAGCCGCGTCCGACGATCCATTCGCCGGGCTCGGCCTGCTCGACCGCGGCGGCGACGGCGTCGAGCAACTCCTGGAAAGCGGTCGAACCGACCAGGTCGATCCGCGTTTTCAGGCGCCCGGTGCCCATCAGGTGGGCGTGGCCGTCGGTGAGGCCGGGCAGCACGGTCGCGCCGTCGAGCTCGATCACGCGGGTGCCCGTGCCCCGGAACGCCTCGGCGCCCGCGTCGCCGCCCACGTAGACGATGCGCTCGCCGTCGATCGCGATCACCTCGGCCCGCGACGGCCCTCCATCCTTATCCATCGTGATCACGTTGCCGCCGCGCAGGACGAGATCGGCGGGCCGGGAGTCGCCAGGCCGCTCCCCGGCGCCGTCGGCGCATCCTCCGGCCAGCAGAAGGCAGAGCCCCGCCAGGGGCGTCGAGATCCGCCGCCGCCTCATCGCGTCAGGCTCCACACACGGAGGGATTGCCGTCGATCCGGCTTCCGTCGTCGAAGACGATCGTATAGGCGATGCCGATCTGCCCCCCGGTGGCGACCTCGCCCTGTGCCCGCAGAATGGCCTCGACCGGAGCGTCGAACTCGACGGTCTCGTCGAATATGATGTCGTTGGGAGCCTGGTGGTCGAGATCCGTCGTCGTCACGTCACCTGCAGGGGTCGTGTACGTGACGCTTTCCACGACGGCGCTGCCGCCGGTCGAGACGAGATAGCGAAGCGAGGCCGGAACTTCCTCGATGGCGATCTCGAGCAGCTCGTCGCACTCGAAGGACTGCGGATTGTTCAGCTCGTCCTCGCATCCCGCCGCGGCGAGCAGGAGCGCGAGGAGACCGACGGCCGGCAGGCGCCGGACCGTCGGGCGGACATTGCGGAGATGGCGCATCGTTCCTCCTATGATGTCAGAGGGCATCGATCGCCTGGAAGACTTCCAGCTCCGTGCAATGGCGTCCCGTTGCCTTCTTCGAATAGACGAGCCGTCCGTCGGCCTCCACCTCGAACACCCCGCCACCCGACGGAATGAGCTCGATGTCGACGTCGTCGTATCGCCGCTCCACCGAGGCCGCCAGACCGGCGGCTCTGGGTTCGTAGTTTCAAGCCGTGCAGTATTCGATCGTGACCTTCATCACTCCGTTCCTTTCGTTTCGTCCAGGATGCGGTCGAGATCGTAGACCACGTCGAGGGCTTCGCGGATCGCGCGTACGTCGACCATCACGTTTCGTCCGCGCTCCGGCAGGTAGATGAAATCTCTGGACAGACCTTCGATGTTCCGGTCGAAGTTCAGTCCCACGACCTCCAGGTCCGGCGTCACCGCCGGAGAGCCGGAGTTGCCTCCGTACGAATCGGTCGTCGACACGAAGTTCAGCGGCGTCGAGAGGTCGAGCCCCTCGGGCGGCGGCAGCCAGCGTTCGGGCAACTGCCACTCCTCGTTGCCTCCGTGGCTGTGGTATCGGTCGTAGACCCCGTAGAAGGTAGTCATCGGGGGCGCGAGCGTTCCGTTGTACTCGTATCCGCGTACGACACCGTCGGCGATGCGCGGCGATGAGGTCCCGTCGGGCGGCACGCTCTGGCC
Organism: Gemmatimonadota bacterium; assembly: GCA_035464655.1. Lineage (GTDB taxonomy): Bacteria > Gemmatimonadota > Gemmatimonadetes > Palauibacterales > Palauibacteraceae > JARFPW01. The sequence continues at coordinate 2,543 of DATHRZ010000003.1, read as the reverse complement.
ATACACCGCGAACCGGGCGCGACCGAGCGCCTGCTGGAGATCCGCTTCCCGTCGCGCCAGCTCCTGTGAGCGCGTCGTATAGTCCGCCAGCACGGGAGCGAGGACGGCCACGAGGCGCATAGCCGGATCGTCGGCCGCGTCGTCGCCTCCCTCGGCAATCGATCGAACTGCCTCGTCCGACGCGAGGCGTGAAGTGGCGAGCAGCGCGTCGGCTGCGGCCGCGGGCGCTCGTCCTCGCAAAGCCACCTCCGTCAACTCGGAGCCGGAAAGGTAGCGTTCGAAATCCGCCAGGCGCTCGACGAGCAGCCGTCGTTCCAGACCTTCCGGATGCGAGGACACGCCGGTCAGGTTGCGCACGTGCTGCGCGATCTGGTCTTCGGCGGCCTCCTCGGTCCGCGCGCCTACCAGGTCATGCGCGGCCATCGCCCGGCGGAGCAGCGCGGACTCAAGCAGGCCGCTTCCGAATCCGAGGAAGGCGCCGACCTCATCGGCCATGGCACGCTTGCCGCTCTGGACCTCCGCGAGCTCTCCGAACAGGTCTGCGTACCGACTCGCAAGTTCCCGATCGGCCATTATCGCTTCCCGGAGCTGCCGATCGGCGTCGGCCTTTCGTGCCAGGATGACCGGATCGGCCAGCGCGGCGAGACGGCCGCGCGACGCCTTCAGGCTGTTCGACAGGCCGAACATCTGGTTGCGCATGTCGAGCGCTTCGGCCTGCTCGGGTTGTTCGGCCCGGTACGCTGCCATCGCGGCGTGGCGGCTCTCGAGCAGATGGATGAGGGCGGGCACCTGGACATCGCGCTGATACTCAAGTTGCGCCACGGTCTGGAGACGGTTGGTAGCACCCGGATTGCCGATGATGAATACGGGATCGCCTTCCTCGACCCCGGAGCCGAGCTGGAACCAGTGCGTCGGCTCATACGGCTCGCCGTCCGGACCGTACACCCGGAGGAAGGCGAAATCGAGTGCGTAGCGTGGATACGTGAAGTTGTCGGGATCACCGCCGAAGAACCCCATGCTCAATTCGGCCGCCGCTACGAGGCGCACGTCCGTGAACCGGCGGAACACGTAGGCGGAGTATCGTCCGCCGTTGTACAGCGGGACGATCTGGACCCAGACGGAATCCTCGGCCATCGGGTACTGCTCGAGCAGGCGACTGGTGACGTCGGCGGTGACCCGCTCGCGCGCTGCCGTCCGTTCCGTCTCGCCGGCGGCGGCGTCGAGCGCCGCCAGGAATTCGTCACTCACGTCCAGCGCCGCGATCAGCTGATCGGCCCAGTATCCCGGTATCGGCCGCTCGTCGGCGAACTCCCGCGCGAAGAATCCGTGGTCGAGGAGCTGCTCGCCCTCGCGGCTCACGGCGGAGACGCGGCTCCGAACGCAGTGATGATTCGTGATCACCAGGCCCCGCGATGACACAAACGAAGCACTGCAGCCGGGGATGCGGAGGACCGAGAGTCGAGCGCGCTCGAACCAGGCGTCATCGGCCTCGAAGCCGTACGTGTCGGAAAAGTACTCGTGCGGCGCGTATTCGAACGTCCACATCTTGCCATAGTCGAACTGGCCCATGCGGACCGTGTCGAGATCCACACCGGCTTCCTGGGCGGAGGCCGGTGCCGGTCCGAGAACCAGCAGCATCGTGGCGACGAGCAGCGTCGCTGCAACCCTCGAGGCAGTCGCAGGCGACAGGCCGCTCGGCGCTTCCCGGTCCCCCGTCGTTGGACGCGGAGTCAGCATTTAGTTCCTCGCGTTTCAATGGGCCGGCGGGCGGCCCGTCAGATGGCGGTTCGTGGACCCTAGAATAATGCCTGCCGGCGCCGCGCCGGCAAAGTGGCTTGACCGGGCGCCCCCGCCTGCGTCACGATCCCGGTGTCCGGACCGACATCGCTCATCCAGCCATCGGAGGCGCGTGAATCCCGACGAGATCACCGTATTCGTGGAATTGCTGCCCGACCATCCGTCGTTCACCGAGCCCGACGCCGCCCGGTTCGTCCCGGCGCGGGCCGGCGATGCCGGCATCGATCTCGTGGCCTGCGAGAGCGTTATCCTGGCGCCCGGCGAGCGGGCCGCCGTTTCGGCCGGCATCCGCATCGCCCTCCCGGAAGGCATCGAAGGCCAGGTTCGCCCGCGCAGCGGACGCGCGTTGCGCGAGGGCCTCGCCGTGGTGAACGCCCCGGGTACGATCGACCCGGGTTACCGCGGCCCGGTCAAGGTCCTGCTGTTGAACGCCGCCCCCGCCATAGAAGCGGCCGACCTCGACGGAGACCCGGCAACGCTTGCCGAACGGCTGCGCGCCGGTCTCGCCCGCCGCACCGTCAACGTGGAAGTCGGCGAGCGTATCGCCCAACTCGTGTTCGCGCGCTTCGAGCGCCCGACGGTCCATATCGTCGCCGAAGTGCCGCGGCAGACGGAGCGAGGCGAAGGCGGACTCGGATCGACGGGCATCGGACCCCTGAACTCCCGGTCGACGGGGGCTCCCTCTTGAACGCCCTACGAATCGCGGCAGACGGCTGGCAACTCACCGCGTGGGCGGCGGCGCTGCT
>DATHRZ010000002.1:0-25087 GCA_035464655.1 Gemmatimonadota bacterium | reverse complement strand
AGGCCGTGAACCGACGCCTGGAGAGCCTCGGGGCGCGACTGCTGCCGGGCGCCATGCACCCGTGGATGGACCCGCTGACCGAGACGCGGCTGTGGGCGCACGAGTGCAGCCCTGTCTACGAGCGGCTGGATGCGATCTTCTCGTGCCGGGGTCACGGCTGGTCGAACCTTCAAAGCTCGCACATCAACCTGCCGTTCGGGGATGACGACGAGTTCGGCCGGCTGCACGCTGCCGTGCGCCTCGTCCTCCCGTTGCTCCCCGCGCTGGCGGCGGCTTCACCGGTGCGCGACGGCGTGCGCACCGGGATCGCCGACTCCCGGCTCGCCGCGTATCGGGAGAACTGTAGCCGGATTCCCTCTGTCACGGGGCGGGTGATTCCCGAGCCCCTGTACGACCGGGCGAGCTACGAGCGCGAGATCCTCGCGCGGATCGCGCGCGACGTCGCCCCCTTCGACCCCGACGGCGTGCTGCGCCCGGAGTGGACAAACGCGCGCGGTGCGATCGCCCGGTTCGATCGGGGGTCGATCGAGATCAGGGTGCTCGACGTGCAGGAGCATCCGGCTGCCGACGTCGCGATCGCCGAGCTCGTGCGCCGTTCGATCGCCGCGTTGATCGAGGAGCGCTGGGCGCCGATCGACGAGGTGAAGCGCGTACCCACCGGCGCCCTCGTCGGGCTGTACGAGGCCGCGGTGCGGGAGGCGGAGCGGGCGCCGGTGGCGGTGGCTGCGGTGCTTCGTGCCTTCGGGTTCGACGAGCGTACCCGCGACGCAGGGGACCTCTGGGCGGAGCTGCGCGCCCGACTGATGCCCGAGCCCGGTGAATTCGGAGCGGCCTTTGCGGCTATCGAGTCGGGTGGGACCCTCGCGACGAGAATGGTCCGTCGTCTGGAGGGCGGGGCGGAGCTGCGTGGGGTGGCTCGGGAGCTCGCCGACAGTCTCGTCGCGGGGCGATCGCTGAATTAGCCGCGTCGCCGGTTCGGCTAGCCGTTCCCGTCGGCACCCGGTGCGCCCGCGCCCACTGCTTCCCACGCCTCGGTCGCCCATTCGGCGGCCAGCGAGAGACCTACGACCAGCTGATCGCCGAGCCAGGTCAGCGATCGGCCGATCACGGTTTCGTCGAGGACGCCGGCCCACACGGCGACCAGTGCGATGGCCGCTACGACGAGCGCCGGCTTGAGGACGATGCGCAGCGTTTCGCGAATCAGCAGCCAGGCGATCATCGCCAGCAGGCCGAAGAACAGCACGGCCCCGACGAGCGAAGTGGGAACGGGAAGCGATTCCATCCGAACAAGTTGCGGGCCCGGGTCGACCGGCACCACCCGCTCCCCGTCACGGCAAGCGACCGAGCCAATGTCGGAGGGGCACCTTAGCTTCATCGTCGAGGCCACCACCCAGGCTACGGAGAGACCACGGATGAAACTGCTGGCGTTCGACATCGAGGCTACGGGTCTCGACCCCTACGAGGACCGCATCCTGGAACTCGCCGTGATTCGCGTGGACGACGATGCCCTCGTGTTCCACGCGTTCTTCGATCCCGAGCAGTCGATCCCGGCCGACGCGAGCGCGATCCACGGCATCACGCAGGAGGACGTGACCGGTTGTCCGACCTTCGAAACTTGTGCCGAGGCGATACAGCGCCTCGTCGACGGGGCGGTTCTCGTGGGTTTCGTATCCCGTCGCTACGACACGCTGCTACTCGACGCGGAGCTCCGGCGGAGCGGTCAGCGCGGCCTCGATCTCGCCAGCGTGCAGGAGATCGATCTGCACCGGGTATGGCGTGAGGCAGAGCCGCGGGATCTCGGAACGGCCGTCAAACGCTTCCTCGATCGCGATCACGAGATGGCGCACCGGGCGGTTCCCGACACGGCCGTGCTTCCGCCTCTGCTGCGGGAGATGGCCCGGACGTTCGGCTACACGGCCGACGACATGATCCGGCTCAGCCGGCCGGAGTGGGAGGTGGACCGGTCGGCCCGCTTCCGCCTCGACGCCGACACGGGGGAGGTGATGTTCAACTTCGGCCGCCACCGGGGTCAGCCGGTTCGCTTGAACGACGAGTATCTCGAGTGGATGATGGGGGCCGACTTTCCTCCCGACACGAAGGCGGCGATCCGGCTGCTGCGACGGAACGGTTTCCGATGGCCCCCGGTGGACAGCCGAACCCGGGCGGCCTGACGGGCACGGGCGGGATCAGCCGGTCGGCACCGGAGGCGGTCCGGGCAGGGCGGTGACGTCGATTCGGTCGCCGACCAGGACCACGGACGTGCCGTCCTGCAGCCTGGCGGCCTGGCGGAAGCTGAAGCGACCATCCATCTCGTGGCGGAACGCGCCCCCGAATGGTCCGGCATCGGCCGCCGACTCTCGCGCCTGCAATCCCGCGAGGACCGGCGAATCGTAGAAGCAGAACGCGACGAAATGCGGCAGCAGCTCAGCGGACCAGGCGCGAAGCGCTCCTGCCGCCGCTCCGTCGTCCGCCTCGTCGGTCGCCGCTCGTAGCCCGCGCTGGTTGGAGCACGCGGCGGGCAGATCTTCGAGCGCTTCCTCGTCGAGGGCCAGGCCCGCCGCCGCGGCCACGGCCGCGGCCGGGCGCGGCGCGGCGGGGACGCTCGCGCTCGCCGCGGTCTCTTCGTCCAGGGTGAGCGGTTCCGAACCGACCGACCCGGTGCGCAGCAAGAAGGTCGCGAGGGTCTCGCCGTCGCGCTGCACCTGCACCCGGTACGTGCCCGCGAACGGAAGCATGGTCGTGCGCAGCCGAGCGAGTTCGGCGATGTCGAAGGCTTCGGCGAGCAGCGTACGGGCGGGGTAGCGTTCGGCGAGGTCGCCGGCCTCACGCCGCCACGTGACGAGATCGCTCACGGCACCGTACGGTCGGATCGAGATGGCCTCGGCCGTCGGCAGCCTATCGTAGAGATCGAACAGCTCGGGGGCCGTGAGGAACTCCCTCCCGTTGCTCGTCGGGTGCCGCCACGGACTGTCCGGAAACCCCTCCCACACGGCGGCATGCACGTCGAACGTCGGACGACCTCCGACCCAGTCGTCCGGTGTCCGCAAGCGACCCCGATAGAACCCCTCCACGTCGGGCGTCGCCCAGCTCCAGCTTCCGGTCCAGCCGATCGGACGGCATCCTTCATCGAAACCCCACGGAACCAGGACGATCGATCGGTCGTCGCCGGTCGCGGCGGTGACCGGTCCGGCGCCCGCGCCCGCCACGCGGACGACATCGGCCAGCTGGCCGAATGACGATGTCCGGTCTGCCGCCGGGTCGGGGACGGTATCCGCGCGGGCCGTCGCCAGCACGTAGGTTACGTCGGCCGGTCGGAGCCCACCGAACGGGTCGCCGCACGGACTCGGGACGGGCGGTTCCACGGCGCCGACGAGGCCGAACCACAAAGCAGCGACTCCGGCCGCCAGCCGGAGCGCGAGTGCTCCGACAGGCAGGAGTACCGGCTGCATGGATCCTCCGAATTGAGATTCGCAGGTGCGAGGTTCCGCACGAAGATTCGGAAGAACCTAAAGAACGCGGCGTTCCGGATCAAAGGCGGATCCGCCGCGGCGATCGCCCTCAGCCCCCGAGACCGGCGCCTTCGACGTGTCGGAGCGTGGCGGCGACATCGAGATCGAACTGGCCGTCGGGAACCGTCGCGACCACGTCGCGCAGGAATTCTCCACGATCGTCTCGCTCGCGAAGATCGTGGAACCGTTCCGGTGGAGCATCGGGGTCGGCGGGGTCGACGAGCACGATACCCGGATGCAGTGCATCGTCCTCGTGCGTGCGCACCACGATCCCGACTTCGTCGCGAGTCGTGCGCACGATCGAACCCACGGGGAAGAAGGTCACCACGCTCACGAAAGCCTTGACGAGCGCGGGATTCAGCTTGTCGCCCGCCATGCGCGCCAGGACGACGCAGGCGCGGTCGGGAGTCGCCGGCTCCCGGTACGTACGCGCCCCGGTCACCGACTCGTACACATCGACCACCGAGACGATCTGGCTGATCGCATGCGGCCGTCGATCGTCCCCGAGGTCCGGATAGCCACCGCCCGAAAAGTCGAGATGATGCTCGAGCGCCACGATCGGGGTCAGCGGAGCGAGGCCCTCGAGCTCCGACAGGATCTCCGCGCCGATCAGTGGATGCCGGCGGATGGCTCGCCATTCCCGCTCGGTCGGGCGCCCCGTCTTCGTCAGGATCTCCACCGGCACACGTGTCTTGCCGACATCGTGCAGCAAGGCGGCTTCGGCGAGCTGCATGAGATCGGGCTTCTCGAGGCCCAGGCGCTCCCCCAACCGCACGCCGAGCAGGGCGACGTTGACGGAGTGAAGATACGATCGGTTCTCGTAGCGTTTCAGGGCCATGACCTGGCTCAACGCCACACTGCTGCGGGCAACCCGGCCGACCAGCATCTCGAGCAGATCATGAATCGATCGGATGTCGGGCGCGAAGCCCCGCTCGATCTTGTCGAACATGGCCACGGCGAGCTCGGCCGACTCCTGGTATCCTTCGTCGTGCAGACGCTCCGGCGCATCGGGGAGGCGCTCCTTCACGCGATGGTTGATCGGCAGGATACGGCCCAGGTTGATGTGGCGAACCCCGCGCTCTGCCAGCACCTCGACCACCGGAGTGCCGGTACCGGGTCCACGGTGGTCATTGGCCAGAAACTGGCCGACGGCACGGATCTCGTCGCGGCTGACCCCGGAGCCCACGTGCACGCTGTCGACCCCGAGCGCCGCGAACTCGGCCAGCACCCGGGCGTGGACCCGGCTTTCGCGCACGAGCGGCTCGCCATTGTAGTTGAGGATGCCGCGGATGAGGTCGAGCCGGACGACGGGCTGTTCCGCGAGCAGCGCCGTCGCGTACCGATATACGTCCTCGACCTGCGCCTCGATGGCCGGATGCCCCTCGGGGTAGAGGACGCAGGCGCTCCGTAGAGCGGCCATGGTTCGAAATAAGTGGGCCGCCTCCGGCCGTAATCGATCCGTCGCTTCGTCGCTCCCGGTCCAGGGTGCCGCGGCGTCGTTCATTTCGCTCATTGCGAGGCTCGCAGTTGCCGAAGCGCGCGCCAGCCGAGGGCGCGCCGCTCGGGATTCCAGACCGCGAAGCAGTGTCGTCGCAGACGTCGCATCACGGGTTCGAGGCCCTCGAGGTCGCGCTTGCCCGCCGCGACGACGAGCTGCGCCACGAGGCCCGGATGGGAGAGTGCCAGCTGCTGATCTTCCATCGCCTCGAGCAGCCGGGGATGCGACAGCCTCGGCTCGAACCGCCAGATCGCATCGGCCGCATGCCTGCGGATCTCGTCCGACTCGTCGTACAGGGCGTCCGCCGTGCGGTTGATCGCCTCCTCGGTGCCGATACGGGCCAGCGCGGTGAACGCCTCCCGAATCACCCGCGGATGCTCGTGCTCGACGAGTCCGGCGATCGCCTCCTCGTAGCCCGGTCCAGCGTAGCCGAGCAGAGTCAGCAGGTTGCGGACGACGTACCACTCCGGATGAGAGAGATAGTCGACGAGATACTCCGCGAGATGCGACGCGCGCGGTTGCAGGGCGGTCAGCAGACGATTGCGAGCCGATCGATCGGACTCGACGGCCAGGCTGTCGACCAGGGCTCCGACGCCCGTCCGTCCGAGCTCGCAGATGATCGTGACGAGGGGTGCCTCGCGATCGGACGGTAGCGGAAGCGCCGAAACGCGATGGATGAATTCCGGCGTCACGCACTGGTCGAGCGTGCTGCGAATGATCGCGGCCACCTCGCCGTCGAGGCTGTCGCGCCGCCGGGCGATGCTCGCATACCGCGCCAGCCAGTCGGCCAGCGCGGCCGCGTCCCCCCTCGACTCGAGGTCGAGGAAATAGCCACGCGACCGCCGCATCGTCGCCGCGATGATGGACGGGTCGGCGCTCAGCGCGAGAATATCGGCAGAGCAGCGCAGCTGCACGGCGACCGGATCGCTGCCGGCGACGTCGCCGATGATCCACGCCAGGTCGTCCGCCGACGCCTCGTCCACCGTGAGCAGTCCGCCGATTCCATCCGATACACGGCCGGATGTGTCGCGATCGAGAATCTCCGACCAATCGGGCGAAGCGTCGCTTTCCCCTTCGAGCCGGCGTGATACGCGCTCCACGACCCCTTCGAGCCGCGATTCGGGCAGGTCGAGGCTCGCCAGGCCGGCCGTGAGCATCTCGACCCCGCCGACACCCAGGTCGAGCAGCAGCCAGAGCGCGTCCGCCACTTCCTCCTCGGAGAAATGCTCGAGGATTCGTGCGCTCCGTCGTCCGTCGACCAGGCCGGGGAGGACCTGCTCCTTCAGCAGCGTGAGCCGCGCCTCGTCGGGCAGATCGTGAACGACGGCGGCGAGGCGGCGGAACAGCGTGTCCGCCAGCAACGGCCCGCAGGCGGCGTAGAGGTCCGTGATCTCCTCGTAGTGCAGGAGGAGCGCTTCGGAGGGCGACACGGCTCCGTGCGTTCGTGACATGCGATCGAGCGCGACGCCGAGCGACGGGGCGTCGCGCATGAGCAGCGGAAGGTCCTCGAGGGTGACCCGGTCGAGCGGCACGGAAGGGTCGAGCCGGATCCAGCCTCCCTCGGCCGCGTCCGCCGCCCGGGCGCCGCCGTCCCAGCGTTGTTGCACGAGGTCGAGCAGGGCACGGGGAACCGTGCCGGCTTCGATCGTCTGATGCGAGGAAATGATGTGTGCGACGATGTGCGTGACCCCGCGCTGCGCGAGGATCTCCGGCAAGTCCTCCTCCCGGCCGAGAAGTTGATCCGGAAACGCCATGAGTGCGCAGAACTGCCGAAAGTCACGGGTCGAGGCCCCGGCCCGGATCTCGAGTGCCGACACGTAGGCCCGCCGCAGGGCGATGGTCAGCGCGCGCTCCGGACCACGGTCGACGGCGATCGGCTCGTCGGCCACGCTGAGACCCTGGCCGGTGACGTTGATCGAGAGGGATCCCTCGTCCGGGGCAATGCACGGCCGCAGCGTATCGCGCGCGACCTCGATGACGTCCCCGCGCGACGGACTGCCCGGGGGATAGGTGTGAAATGCCTGCACGGCTCGGGCAAGGGCGCCGACGAAGCGCGCGACGTGCGCCGGTGAAGAAGTGGGTCCGGGGCGTCGGCCCGGCGGTCCCCCCCCGGGTTGGACGCGCACCACGCCCGAGTCCTCGTACGGATCGGGCCCGGCGTCTCCGGCTTCTCGTCGCAAAGTGCAGACTCCCTTGGCGCATACCACGAGTCCCGTGCCGCCGAACCGCGGATCGGCGGGGCACGAAACGCATCCCACAGGGTTCACGAGCAGGTTGCGTGCCGCGTGCGGGCGGATTGCCCGGAAGGTGCGCGGGCGAGTATTCTCGAGGTCCGCTTCTCACCTCACCGACCGGAGGTCTGATGCTCAAGGAATTCAAGGAATTCGCGGCCAAGGGAAACATGCTCGACATGGCCGTCGGCATCGTGATCGGCGCCGCGTTCGGGACGATCGTCTCGTCGTTCGTCGACCAGGTGTTGATGCCGCCGATCGGCCTGCTGCTCGGCGGGGTCGACTTCGCCGACCTGTTCCTGCTCCTCGAGGGCGGCGATCCGGTCGGGCCGTACGCTTCGCTCGAGGCGGCGCAGGAGGCGGGTGCGGTCGTCGTGGGCTACGGTGCGTTCTTCAACGCCGTCGTGTCGTTCCTGATCATCGCCTTCTGCGTGTTCCTCGTCGTGAAGGCCTACAACCGGATGATGCGCGGCGAGCCGGAAGAGACGCCCGCCGCGCCACCGGAGCCGTCGGCCGAGGAGAAGCTCCTGGCCGAGATTCGCGACCTGCTGAAGGCGCGGGCCTGACCGGGTCGAACCTCAGTCGATCACGAGCGTCGCCTCGAGTACCCGGTCGACGCGGGCCCGCGTTTCGGCCAGATGGGCGCGCGTCGATCGGTCGACCCGGGCCCCGGCAAGCGCCCGCCCGATCCGTCCCGACAGCTCGGACAGCTCCAGGCGGGCGAGGGCCGACGCGTCGCCGGGCGCGAACTCGGTGAGCGCCAGCGTCGCGAGCTGGTCGGTATAGATCCGCTGCAGGTTGCGGCGGACCGGCGAAGCGCTGCGCGCGTCGGGCCCGCGTCCGAGCTCGCTCCAAACCGCGCCCGTCAACGCGCCGAACATCTCACCGACCGTGTAAACATCCTCGCCTCCGGCGGCGATCGCTTCGCGGTCGAGCATGCGCGCCAGTCGCGGCGGGGTCATGAGCCCCGATAGCAGGCTGCCGTGCACGGCCTGCATGTTCGAGAGCACGGGGAACTGGAGGATCGTGGCCGGTGACTGGCCCCAGTGACTCCAGCGGTTCGGGAGGAGTCGGTTCAGCAGGCCGGCGTCGAACGCGAAGGCGTCCTCGGCCAGCATCGAGCGGGCGATCAGGTCGACGGCCTCACGCTGCTGGTCTGCGGAGACCGGGGTGAATGCCGGGCGCTGTCCGGGATCGCCGCGGTGGTCCCGCGCCACGTAAGCGCCGCCGACGTACTTGACCAACGGCAGGGTGGCGTTGAGCCGCTCGAACATCAGGCTGTTGACCGCGTTGCGCAGCCGCTGGTATCCCTCGCCGTCCTCGAGTATCCGCTGTTCGATCGTCGGCATGATCTTCTCGACCACCTCGGCGCGACTGCGCGCGTAGGCGATGTGATCGCTGCCGAGCTCCCACGCGCTGGTGAGCGGATCGACGGCGTACGACCCGAGCCAGTTGTCCTCGTCGGTCCCGTACGTATGCATCGGGTCCGACGCCTGCGCCGCGATTTTCCGCAGCCCGTTGAGCTCGGCCTCGCTCGAAGTCGCCGGGGTCCCACCGGTGACGAGCGGACCGTCCGCCGGCTGCTCGTAGATCACAGAGTAGGCGTACTGGATCGCCCACCGATCGTACGAGCCGGCGACCACGTTCCAGTAGTGGCCCTGCTCGTCCGGGTCCGGGGCGATGTTGACCGGCGTGTAGTCCATCACCGACAGGCTCACGCCGTTGCGTCCGGTGAACGAGGTGTCGTGCAGTCGATCGCTCGGCGTGCCGGACGAGCTCTTGAAGTTGTGGCGCAGGCCGAGCACGTGCCCGACCTCGTGCAGGATCAGGTCGATGATCGCGTCGCCGATGTACTGCTCGGGAACGTCGTCGCCCCGGTCGAGCACGCCGAGTCCGAGCAGGGCGGCGTGCTGGAAGCCGAGCTGGTGGGACTTTCCGACCTCGGCGAAGCACATGTGCGCGAGCTGCCAGGGGTCGAGGGTGAGGGCCTGGCGGTCCATGTCGCCACGAGCCGCGATCAGCGCCGCGAGTTCGCTGATCGGTTCCGACGCGGTGCCGCGCCCGACGCCGACCGCGGCGGCGCCCGGATTCCCGAGCCGCTCGTAGTTCCAGATCCAGCCCTGCATGAAGCTCTGCGAGATCAACACGTCCCCGTTCAGCTGCTCGCCGGTGCGAGGATCGGACTGCGACGGACCGATCGCGTAGCCCATCTGATGGGCAGCCGTCCAGCGGACCGCGGAATAGCGGATGTCCTCGGCGTTCCACTCGGGATCGTCCGGGGCGTCCTGCGCCACGACGGCGTTGCGGAACCCGGCCTGCTCGAACGCACCGTTCCACGCCTCGATCCCCTGGCGCACGTAGGGCCGATACGCCTCGGGGACGCTGCGGTCGATGTAGAACACGATCGGCTCGACGGGTTCGGACATCTCGGCGTCCGGATCGGCCTTCTCGAGCCGCCAGCGCCGGACGATTTGCACGTACAGGTCGTCCTCCTGGTCGCGAGAGAAGTCCTTGACGGCGTCGAGGAAGTGACCGACACGGTCGTCGGCCAGGCGCATGCGCATCGGTTCGTCGGGCAGCGCGTAGAAGGAATAGCGGACGCCGACCGGGACCGATCGCGTGTCGGGGATTCCCTCGCCGCCGAACATCGGTGGCGAGGTGGACGAGTAGGTGAGCATCGCGTCGATCTCGACGTTCTCCGGGAACGCCTGGATACGGTCTACGTAGCTTCGGTCTTCGGCCAGCGTGGGCGCCTTGTTGTCGTAGTAGCCCTCCATCCGGCGGCCGAGGTCGGCGTAGTCGGACACCAGGAACTTCGTCACGTCGACCAGCAGGTTGCTCGTCGAGTCGTGCTGGCTCTCGATGTCCCAGGCCGCCACGACCGAGTGCGCCGTATTGCCGTCGACCGAAACGCGCATCGGCGTCCCCTCGTCGGCCGTGAAGCGCGGGTTGCGGTGCTCGAGCAGCACCCTGTCGCCCACGCGGCGCAGCCGCATGAGACGGGCCCCCGTCAGCGGCAGCCCCTGGTGAACGTTGAACACGCCGGCGCCGCGGCCGATGTGCAGGGTCATTCCGAAGTCGGTGTCGAGCCGCGATTCGGGGATCTCGAGGTAGACGGTGTTGTCGCGTTTCCGGTGCAGCGTGAGGAAGCCGGCGTAAGCTTGCGTGTCCTCCAGCACCTCCTCCCACGGCTCGAACGACGCGTCGTCGTCGCCACCGTCACGCGGATCCGTGTCCGGTCCCGACTTCCCGCATCCGAGCGCCAGCAGTCCGCACGTCGCCAGAAGCAATCCCCACGTGTGTCGCGTCATCGTCTCTCTCCCTCTGAAGGCGGTCCCGGCAAGTCCCTCGATGCTAGAAAGTGCAGGCGCGCGCGGCAACTCGTGCGGTTCCCCCGACCGGAGAATATCTTTCCGGCCGTCGTCCGTTTCCGTCGGTACGCCCGCACCGGAGGCAGCCCTGAGGAAGATCGTTCGCGAGATCCAGCGACGCACGGTTTGGCAGTGCCTTGGCATCTACGTCGTGGGTTCGTGGATCGCCCTTCAGGTCGTCGACGTCCTCAAGGACAACATGGGGCTCCCCGACTGGGTGTTCCCGTTCGCCGTCGTTCTGTTGATTCTCGGCCTGCCCGTCGTGCTCGCGACAGCGATCATCCAGGAGCGGCTGCCGGGGCAGGGGGGCGAGGACGATCGCCGTCGGTCCGCTCGCCCCGGTCGATCTGCCCGGTTGCCGGAGCCCGGCGAGTATGCGAGCTCGGGTTCGGGATACGTGCGGCCGGCGCCGAAGCGGGAGCCCGCTGCGGCCGTCGCCGCCCCCGCCGAGGCAGCCTCGGACGAGACGCCGCACCGCCGGCTGTTCACCTGGCGCAACGCCCTCGGCGGCGGAGCGCTCGCCTTCCTGTTCCTCACCGTCGTGACGTCCGGCTTCATGTTCATGCGCGCGAACGGCATCGGGCCGGCAGGCACGCTCGTCGCGCGCGGGCTGATCGACGAGCGCTCGCCGATCCTCGTCGCCGAGTTCGAGGCGAGTGCCGCCGACGCCGAGCTCGCCCGGGCGATGACCGAGGCGTTCCGCATCGACTTCTCACAGACCCAGGTCGTGCGGCTGATGGAGCCGGCGCGAATTGCCGAAGCCTTGCGGCGCATGGAACTCGATCCAACGACGGCCCTGACCCCCGAGGTGGCGCGGCGACTCGCCCGGCGCGAGGGGATTCCCGCGGTGATCGCGGGGAGCTTCTCTCGCCTGCCGGGTGGGTACGTGATGACGGGCCGGATCGAGGACGCGGAGGGCGCCGTGCTCGTGTCGCACCGCGAGACGGCCGGCGACTCCACCGAGGTGCTGCCCGCGATCGACGCGCTGTCGAAGAAGCTGCGGGAGCGGCTGGGCGAGTCGTTCAGCTCGCTGCGGGCCGACGAGCCGCTCGAGCGGGTTACGACGTCGTCGCTCCGGGCGCTCGAGCTGTACTCCGAGGCGGTGCGGACGATCGAGTATGCCGGGAACGAGGAATCCGGCATTCGGCTACTCGAGGAGGCCCTCGACATCGACCCCGAGTTCGCCAGCGCGTGGCGGAAGCTGGGCGTGGGGATCCAGAACCTGCACGGAGCGACCGCGCGGTCCGCCGAAGCCGTGACCCGTGCCTTCGAACTGCGCGACCGGCTGACGCCACGCGAGCGCTACCTGGCGGAAGCGTCCTATTACAGCTCGGTCGCGTTCGACAACCAGCGGGCGATCGCCGCCTACGATCGGATGCTCGATCTCGATCCGAACGACCCCTGGGCGCTGAACAACGTCGCCATTCTGTACGGCCGAGAGGGGGACCACGAGCGCTCCCTGCGGCTGACCGAGCGCACGGTCGAGCTGGACACGTCGGCGACGTCGCTGGGCAATCTCGCCCTCGAGTATCTTCGGGCCCGGCGGGTCGACGAGGCGGACTCGGTGATCGCGCTCCTGCAGACGAAGTTTCCCGCCGACCACCGGGCGAGGTGGCTGACGATTCTTGCCGAGGCGCACCGCGAGGATTTCGCGGAAGCCGAGAAGGCCGCCAGGGACGCCCTGGCCGAGACGGACGGCGTCGGGCAGGTCAGGGTGTTGTGGGGCCTCCACGGGGTGCTCAAGACGACCGGCCGCCTGCGCGAGGCCGACGAGGCGGCCGCGCGCGCCGCGCGCCTGTCCGCCGATCTCGGGGTTCCGTCGGCGGCGTACGCTGTCTTGTGGCCACGCTTCTGGACCGCGGTCGTGGTGCACCGTGATCCCGGCGCCGCCCGCCGTGAAATCGAGCGGGTCCGCGATCAGGCGCCGCTCGAGTCGCTCGAGCCGCTCGACCGGCCCTACCTCGGCCTCGCGGGCCTGTACGCGGCGCTGGGAGATCGCGCGGAAACGGAGGCGCTGCTGGCTGCCTTCAAGCGGGCCGTGCCCGACGCTCCGACGGGTCGCTATGAGGACGACGAAGTATGGTTCGCAGCCGATCTCGCGCTCAGCGAGGGCCGCTGGGACGACGCCATCGCCGGCTACGAGGAGTGGCGGCGCCTGGAGCCGGGCTGCGCGAACTGCATCGACTATCCTCTGGCCATCGCACACGACAGCGCCGGTCGGCTCGAGGTCGCGCTCGAGCACTACCTCGAGGAAATCGACCGACCCGGCGAGAGCCGCCTGCGCCAGCGTGCGACCACCCTGGGGCCGACGCTGGAGCGCATCGCGCAGATTCACGACGAACTGGGCCGACTCGAAGAGGCGGCCGCCTACTACGCCCGGTTCGCGGACTTGTGGGCCGAGGCCGATCCCGAGCTCCAGCCCCGGGTCACGGCGGCGCGCGCGCGGGCCGAGGAAATCGTTCGCGCCCGCGGCTGAGGCGATATTCTCGTAGGTTGCCGTCTAGAGTCCGTGCTACCTCGACTACCGGAACAGCAAGACACTCCATGATCAGGAATCGTGTACTCCTCGGTATCGTCCTCGTTCTGAGTGTCGGATGCGGCGGCGGCGATAACGCACCGACCCTCGACGCCTCGCAGCCGCAGCCCGTGCCCGACGACCTTCCCGCCGTCCTCGCGACCGTCGAGGGCGAGGGGGTCCGCTTCGACGACCTGCCGGCGCGGACGGCCGACGAGCTCCGCGCGCTGGAGAACAGCTACCGGCAGCAGCGGCACGCGATTCTCGAGGCGGCGCTCGACGAGACGCTCGCCGACCGCATGCTGGCCCGTGAAGCGGAGGAGCGGGGAATGAGCGCTGCGGAGATCGTGGCCACCGAGGTCGGCACCCCGCCCGAGCCGACCGACGCCGAGGTCGAGACCTGGTACCGCCAGAACCAGTCGCGCCTCCAGGGCCGAACGCTCGATGAGCTGCGCGAGCAGATCCGCAGCTTCCTGCGCGAAAGCCGGTCCGAGGAGGCCGTGCAGGCGTTCGACGCACGCCTGCGGGAGAAGTACGACGTCCGCGTTCAGCTCGACCCGTTCCGGGTCGCGTTCGACAACGAAGGATCTCCGGCCCTCGGTCCTGACGACGCGTCCGTCACCCTCGTCGAGTTCTCCGATTTCGAGTGTCCGTTCTGCGGCCGATTCGTTCCGACCCTGCGGCGGATCGAGGAGGAGTACGGCGACCGTGTGCGCATCGTCTACCGCCAGTATCCGATCCCGAGCCTCCATCCGAACGCGTTCAAGGCCGCCGAGGCCTCGTTATGCGCACACGAGCAGGGGGAGTTCTGGGCTTACCACGACCTGCTGTTCGAGGAACAGCAGCGGCTGACCGTGCGCGACCTGAAGGAGAAGGCGGGCCGTCTCGGCCTCGACCAGGACGAGTTCGACACATGTCTCGACACGGGTCGCTACGTCGAGCGAGTACAGTCCGACCAGGCGGCGGGGCAGTCGGCCGGAATCACGGGAACTCCGGCCCTGTTCGTCAACGGAATCCCGATTCCCGGCGGGGCGGTCGGCTACGACGTCGTCGCGGCGGCGCTCGACGCGGAACTCGCGCGCGTGGGCGACTGACGGACCGGCGAAGGAGACAGGCATGCGCTGGAGAGACAGCCGGAGGAGCACGAACGTCGAAGATCGCCGGGGCCGTCGTGTATCCGGCGGCGGCTTCAAGATCGGCGGCGGGCTGGGGTTGCTGATCCTGCTCGCCGTCGTCCTCCTCGGCGGAGATCCCCTGCAGTTTCTCGGGGCGCTCGTCGGAGGTGGTGGGGGCGGAACCGCCGTGCCGCGCGTACCCGCCGGGGGGACGGGGACGGCCGCGGACGACGAGGCGGCCGAGTTCACGAAGAGCGTCCTGGCCATGACCGAGGACACGTGGGGCGAGATCTTCTCCGAGGCGGGGCGGCAGTACAGGCCCCCCGTGCTGGTGATGTTCACCGACGCCACCCGCTCGGCCTGTGGATTCGGCTCGTCGGCGACCGGACCGTTCTACTGCCCGCCCGACGAGCGGATCTATATCGACCTGGGCTTCTTCAGGGACCTGGGGCAGATGGCCGGGATCACCTCCGCCGAATTCGACTTCGCGGCGGCCTACGTGATCGCGCACGAGGTCGGGCACCACGTCCAGAACCTGCTCGGCACGTCTGACGAAGTCCGGCAGGCGCAGGCGCGCTCGCCGGGCGACGCCAACCGACTTTCTGTCCGGCTCGAGCTCCAGGCCGACTGCTTCGCGGGGGTCTGGGCCGATCGCGCCCGCACGCTCGGGGGCGAGAGCGTTCTCGAGCCGGGTGACGTGGAGGAAGGCATGCGCACGGCCGCCGCGATCGGGGACGACCGATTGGCGCGGAGCGCGGGACGCAGCGTTTCGCCGGAGTCGTTCACGCATGGAACCTCGGAGCAGCGTCGCAGCTGGCTCGAAACCGGACTCGAGTCGGGCGATCCGGAGGCCTGCGATACGTTTGCGCAGGCCGGGTATCGCTGAGCGGATGACCGGGGAGCGCATCACCAAAGCCCAGCGCCTGCTCGACCTGATCGCCTGCCTGCTCGGTCGACGGACGCCGATGACGGTCGAGGAAATCTTCGAGGCGGTTCCCGCGTACCGGCCCGACGGGGGTTCGAACCCGGAATCCGTCCGGCGGATGTTCGAGCGCGACAAGGACGAGCTGCGCGGTCTCGGCATCCCGATCGACACGCAGCAGTTCCCCATCAACTACGGACTCGACACGGCGGAGGGATACGTGCTCCGGCCCGGCGCCCTCTACATGCCGTATCTGAAGATCGTCGCGGCGTCCGGGGGGGGCGCGACGTCCGGCTCAAGAGAGCCGGCTGATCCGGTGTTCACGAGCGAGGAGATCGCGTTCACGCTCCAGGCCTTACGCGAAGCGGCCGAGACGCCGGAATGGCCGCTCTCGGCGGAGACTCGATCGGCTTACCGCAAACTGGCCTTCGACCTCGGATCCCTTCCGGAGCGATCGCCGGTGGTACACACGAGGCCTCCGGGCTCCGAGCAAGTCGCTCAGACGCTCCCCCTCCTGGCCGACACGATCGTCCGTCGCAAGCGAATCGCCTTCCGATACCACGGGCTGTTCAGGGGAGAGCCGACGGACCGGAACGTCGCGCCCTACGGCCTGCTCTTGCGCCACGGTACCTGCTACCTGGTCGGGCATGACGAGCTGCGGGACGCGGTGCGGATGTTCCACGTCGGGCGGATAGAATCGCCGCAGGTGAACCGTTCCTCGCCGGCGTCGGCCGACTACGAGATCCCGGACGATTTCGCCCTGTCGGAGTACGGTGACCGGGAGGCATGGGAAATCGGGACCGAAGAAGAGGAGATGTCCGTCCGCGTGCGCTTCACCCATCCGATGTCGCTGTGGGCCGCCCGCAACGGGTTCGGCGAGCCGGAGGAAGAGACGGAGGACGGCGGAGAGATCCGTCGGTTCGACGTGCGTCATCTCCGGCCGTTCCTGTGCTGGATCCTCGGGCTCGGCGGCGATGCTCGCATCGTCGAACCGTCCGCGGCGGCCGAAGAGCTTCGGCAGCTGGCGGTGGCGATCGGAGACGCGCATGGCTGAAACCGGAAGCGCCGCGGATCAGCTCCTCCGGCTGCTCTACCTGCTGCCCGCGGCCGCCGAGCGCCCGCTGTCGGTGGCCGAGGCGGCCGAACGCCTGGGGGTGAGCGAGGAGACGGTCGTCGACGATGTAGCCCTCGTGATCGGTCGACAGTACTACCACCCGGCGGGCAGTGCCGAAGACGTCCGGGTCGAGATCGAAGCCGACCGGATTCACGTGCGATCGCACGGGAAGTTCCGCCGTCCGATGCGTCTCAGCCCGCGCGAAGCCCTGGCCGCGCACCTGGCGCTGCGGCGTCATGCGGCGGCCCTTGACGGACCGGAGCGGGAGCGGGTACTCGACGTCGCGGCGCGGATCGGCGGGGGCCTGTCGACGGCTCCGCCGGACGAGTTCGTCGAGCGCTTCGCGGTCGAAGAGGGCGGCGAGCCGGCGGGGATGCGCATGGGCTTGCGCCGCGCCGCCGAAGACCGGCGACGCTGTCGCATGGTCTACGTTCGATCCGGGGGCGAAGGCCTGAGCGAGCGCACCCTCGATCCATATGCCGTCGTCGCTTCGCACGGAACCTGGTTCGTCGTCGGGTACTGCGGGCTGCGCGAAGACGTTCGTGTGTTTCGCCTCGACCGGATCGTCGATCTCGAGATCAGCGACGACACCTTCGAGGTGCCGGACGGCTTCGACCTCGACGACTACGTCGAGGAAGGTCGCGTGTTTCGGGCCGACACGACCGAACCCGTGACCGTACGCTATACCGGACTCTCCGCGGCGCGCGTCGAGGAGATGGGGCCGACGGAGCAGGGCCCGGACGGAAGTGTCACGGTCACGTACGACGTGGCCGACCCCGGCTGGATCGTGCGTCACGTTCTGCAGCAGGGCGGGGAAGCGGTGGTCGTCGAGCCCGAGCCCGTGCGCCGGGAAGTGGCGCGCGCCGCCGCCCGCCTCGCCGGCTCCGAGCAGCCCGGGGCCTGAACCCGGGCGGCGCGGCGCTCCGGGGGCCTGTCGTCGTCGTCCCCGGTGGCCATACTGTGGCACATGCCGCTCCGAATCGTCAGGTCGGCGACGAACGCCCGGCTGTGGTCCGCCTGCATGGACAACTGGCTGTCGGCGTTGGGGAACGACCCCGGCCCCGATGCGCACGCCGCCCGCCTGTGGATCTCCCACCGCCGGCAGCTTCACGCCGCCCTCGAAGCGGCCGCCGAGTCCGGGGTTGCCGGTTGGCTCGACCCACCGCTCCACTTTCTGTCGGAACTGCGCGGCCTGTTCGACATCGGCCCCCGGCCGATCGGGATTTTGGCGGGGCGGCTCCTCCTTGCCCGACTCGCTACCCGCGAGGCGAGCGAGCGCGACCTGCCGTCGTCGAGTCCGGGCGTCGGTCGATTTCGGGCCCACATGCTCGACGGCCTGGTGGGGGAGTTGCTGGCCGAGGGGGTATCGCCCGACGAACTGGCGGCGGCGCTCGACGCACTGCCGGCCGGCCCCGGCGACGACGGGTTCGCCCGCCAGCGCAACCGCTGGGTGATCGACAGCTACCGGGCCTACCTCGACGCGCTCGAGAAGAGGGAGCTGATCGACGCCCGCGCGACCCCCGCGCTCGTGGCCCGTCGGATCGACGCGGGTGGCCTGCGCGCCGGGCTGGGCGGCGCGCGTGAACTGCACGTCTATGGACCGACGACGCTCGGTCGCCGTCGCCGGCTGTTTCGCGCCCTGGCGGTCCAGCCCGACGTCCTGGTGTCGGTCTACCTGGTCGCCGAACCGGAGCCGTCGGAGTGGGATGAGCTGGCCAGCGACGTGCAGACGATCGAGTCGCCGCCCTCGCCCGCGCCGGACGTCCACCGGGCCCTCGACGCTCTGCGGGAGGCGGCGGAGGTGGCGCGGCGCGTCAAGCGCCTCGTCGTCGAGGACGGATGCCGTCCGAGCGACGTCGCCGTCGTGGCCCGGTCGGGCCGCGAGGACACGCACCGCGTGCATCGCGCCCTGGCGGAAGCAGGGGTGCCGACCACCGTCCGACTGCGCACGACCCTGGCCGAGATCCCCGCCCTCCGGGCCCTGCTCGATCTGTTCGAGGCGGAAGCAGCGGGCTGGGACTATCCGAGCCTCCGCACCGTCGGCACGTCCCCCTATCTCGGGACGGAATTGGACGTGCGGCTCCTCGACGTCCTGGCCGCCCGACGGAGGATCGCGGGGCTCGACGCGTGGCGTCGCGCCCTGGCGGAGCTCGCCCGCGTAGCCCGTCGCCGGAATCCCGGTGACCGGATGGCCGCTTCCGCCGAGGCGGCGGCGGACGCCGTCGCACGACTGGCCACCCACATCTCGGGGTTCACCGGCGAGCGCTCCGAGACGGAGTGGATCGAGCGTACCCGCACCCTCACGGCCGGTGACGCTTTCGGGTTCCGGCGGCGCGTATGTCGCCTGGCCGGAGGCCGCCACGACGTGGTGCGGCTCGACCAGCGCGGTGTCCGGGCGCTCGACGCGCTGCTGGTCGAATGGCGAACCCTGGCGGAGGCTAGAGACCCGGTGCCCGCCGCGCACTGGCTCGACCGTCTGCGGCGACTTCTCGAGGCCAACGACCTGGTTCACTCGACACCCCTGGAACAGGGCGTCCAGGTGCTCGAGGCGCACGAGGCGGCGCTCACGCCGTTTCTGCACCTGTTCGTCATCCACGCGAACGACGGCGAGTTTCCACGCGCGCCACGGCGGGGGGGCGTCCTGTCCGACGAGGAGCGACGCAATCTGGCGCTCGACGGGCTCCCGCTGGAGCACCGGGAGCTGTTCCTGCGCCGGGAACGCGCCCTGTGGCGTGCCGTGGCGGCGAACCCCGCCACGACGGTCAGCTGGCGCAGCGCGACGCCGAGCGCGATCCCGCTGCTCCCCTCGCTGATGGTGCCGGCGGCGCCCGCTTCCCCGGCGTCCGACGATGCCGTCAGCCTGGCCGCGCAGCGCCGACGCGACGTGCTCCGGGTCGGTCGTCGGCGTCGAGGGGGCGACCGGGGCGAGCTGGAGGTCGTCGACGTTTCCGCCATTGGGCAGGCGATCGTAACGGCGTTCGCCGAAGAACTTCGCTCGGGCTCGCTCGACGGGGTCGCCGGGGTGGATGCGGTCCTCGGCCTCGAGCCCGGGCCGCTGCTCGGTCGTGATCGGCCGGTCTCGGAGCGCGCTCACGCCTGGGGCGGCCGCCTACGCGATCCGGTCGTCCTCGACGCGCTGGCCAGTCGATTCGGCGACGATCACGTCTGGTCGGCGAGCCGCCTCGAACGGTATGCGCGCCGCCCGTTCGATTTTCTCGTCTCCGACGTCCTGGGGATCGAACGCCGCGAGGAGGCCGGCGTGGAGACGACGCCCCTGGCGGCCGGTCGGGTGACTCACGCCGTGCTGGAGGCGTTGCACGATCGCCTGCTGGCTACGGCGCCGGAGTCGCTCGCGGCCGGCATCACGCATCTCGAGGCGGTGTGCGACGACGTGTTCGGCGCGCTCGAGGCCGACGCCGATGCGTGGCTCGGTGCCCGTCCGGTCTGGGCCGTGAAGCGCCGGGTGCTGCGGCGAGTCCTGACCGAGTTCGTCGCCTGGGATCTCGAGGGGCTCGTCCGCCTTGGGGCGCGGCCGATCGCCATCGAGGTTCCGTTCGGCTACGGAGGGGTCGAGCCGGTTCGGCTGGTGGGGCGCGACGCGACGGGTCGGCCGGCAGCGCTGCTGCTGGCCGGCCGCATCGACCGGGTGGACCGGTTCCGGGGGGCGCCGGGCGGTCTCCGGATCGTCGACTACAAGTGGAAGCACGTCCCCTCGAAGCGCGGGTTCGACGACGGGGCGGTTCTGCAACCGGCCCTGTACATGAAGGCCTGGGAAGTCCTGCATGACGAGATGCCGCGGGAGGCACTGTTCCTGTCGATCTCACGGCCCGGCAGGGGATCGAGATCGGGACTCCGCGCCGATCGGGTCGACGAGGTGACGTCCCGTGCCCTGTCGATCCCGGAGCGCGTCAGGGCCGGATTGTTCGAACCTGCCCGGGCCGCGTCGTGCCGCCCGCCCGCCGACTCGCGGCCCGGGCGCGAGCTCCTGCGGACCGATGTCGCGATCGGTGCGGGTTCACGGTTCGATCATCCGGCGAGCCGCCGTGGGTGAGATTCGCTGGACGGACGAGCAGGCCCGTGCCCTGCTGGCCGACGGACACGTGCTTCTCTCGGCCAACGCCGGCACCGGAAAGACGCGAGCGATCGTCGGCCGGATCGCCTGGCTCGTCGGCCTCGAGGTCGAGCTCCGTTCGGACGGACGGCCGATTGAGCCTTGTGCCGAGCCGTGCCGCCTGGACGAGGTGGCGGCCATCACCTTCACCGAAAAGGCGGCCTGCGAGCTCAAGGACCGCTTGCGCGCCAGGATCATGGCGTCGGAACGGGCGCCGCAACTGCGATGGGAGCTCGACCGCATGTCGGTGGGCACGATTCACGCGTTCTGTGCCGATCTGTTGCGCGATCACGCCCTGCGCCTGGGCATCGATCCCGGCTTCCGCGTACTGGACGAGCGCGAGGCCGCCCTGCGGCTGCACGACGTCGTGCGCGACTCGGTCATGCATGCGATGCACACGGGGGGGGCGGGCATGGAAGCCCTGCTCGAGCGCCTCGGGCTCCGCGCGGGCCGGCAGGGCCCGGGCCTCGTCGAAACGGTGGCCGGCGTCGTCCGAGAAGTCCGCTGGGAAGCCGGCGGCGTGCTGAAGGTCGACGCGCGGGACGCGTCGCTCGAAGCGGCGGACGCCGAGGCACAGGCACTGGGCGCGGCGCTGCACGGCATGGCCCGGCAGGCGGCGCACGCGTGGCTCGACTGGATGAAGCGCGAGGGCGTTCGGGACTTCGACAGCCTGGTGCTCGACGTTCGGCGACTGCTGACCGACCCGGAGCGACGGTCGGCGCTCGTGTCGATCCGCCGCGCACTGCGAGTTCTTGTCATCGACGAGTTTCAGGATACGGATGCCGCACAGCGCGACATCGCCTTCGCCCTCGCCGGGATCGGCGAACCCGACCCCGGGCCGGTGCCGCAACTCATGCTCGTCGGCGATCCGAAGCAGAGCATCTACGGGTTCCGCGGCGCCGACATCGCCGTGTGGAACGACGCCCGACGCCGCCTGTGCAGGGATGCCCCGCCCCCGGAGCTGACGAGGAACTTCCGATCCCAGCCGGGCGTGATCGAGTTCATCAACGGGGTGGCATCGGCGGCGATCGAGGCGACCGGCGCGGAGGTAGAGGCGGTCGACCCGGCCCTGCGCATCGGCTACAGTCCGCTCGAGGCCGTCCGATCATCGGGGCCGGGCCAGGGGATCGACTGGCTCGATGGCTCCATCGAGGACGGCTCGGCCGAGACGGCCCGTGCGTTCGAGGCCCGCCTCGTTCGTGCACGCGTAGCCGGCCTCCTGGCGGACGGACGGCTGCCCGATGCCGATACGGTGGACGGCTACCGCCCAGTGAGAGCGTCGGACATCGCGATCCTCGCGCGGACCCGCCGCGGGCTCGAGCGCGTGGACGGGGCGCTGCGCGAAGCGCGGATTCCGACCCACAACGCGGCGGGCCTCGGCCTGTCCGGCCGGCCCGAGGTGCTCGATCTGGTCACGGCGCTGCGGCTGCTCGTCGATCCGGCGGACGATTATCATGCCCTGGCGTTTCTGCGCTCGCCGTTCGTCGGCCTTCGCGACGAGGTCATCGCCCGCTTCCGCCTCGATCCGTCGCGGCGCCGGTCACCACTGCTGCGCCAGGCGGCGCGGTATCTGGCCCGGGTCGAGCGCGGCGAGGCGGAATGGTTCGAGGCGCCCGAGCACCCGTCGGTCGGGGAGGTCGAACGGGACGCCCTGGCGCGGGGCCTCGTCGGACTCGCGGCGGGACAGGCCCTGGTCGATAGGGCGCCGACGTCCGAACTGCTGGAGGACATCCTGCGGCGCACGGGATACCGGCTGCACCTGTCGTTGCGACCCGGCGCCGACGAGGCCCTCGGGTCGATCGAACGCTTCGTGGCGCTGCTCGACGAGCACCGCCGGCTTCCCGTCGCGCGCTTCCTGGACGTGTGGGATCGGTGGGGCGACCGCGATCCGGGGCTTCCGCGTGGCCCGTTGCACGGGACGCCCGACGCGGCGGTGACGCTGCAGACCATTCACACGGCGAAGGGCCTCGAATGGCCGATCGTCTTCCTGCTCCAGGCGGGTGATGGGTTCCGCGACCGGCTGAACGACCGCTACGTGGGCGATCCACGCTTCGGCCCGGTGCTCATGCCGAAGCAAGGCGAGCGCGGCCTGCGCAGCCGGACGATCGCGGCTCGCGCGCTCGCCGCGGAGCGGGCCGAGGAGGCGCGCCTGCTCTACGTCGCGCTTACGCGAGCCCGCGATCGCCTCGTCATCGCGGCGCCCGACGTGGCGCGTGGCTACATGGAGTACATTCGCCCCGCCCTGGCGGAGGCGACGCTGCCGCACCTGGTATCCGACGATCCGCCGCTCCCCGAACGGAAGCGTGCGTCGAGGGCGCGGGCCGACGATCCGGTGACCCGTACGGGTCGGCAGATCGAGGTGTTCCCCGAAGACGCAACGGGCCAGCTCGACATCTTCCGCCACGCGCCGCTCGACCTGCGGGGCGCCCGCACCCCGGCCGCCGAGCCGGTCGCCGTGCGACCCGTCGTCTACCGAGCCGCCGAGCCCGAGCAGGGGTCGATCGATCCGGTGCCCGTGTCCCTGACCTGGCTAGACGGGCTGCGCCCCGCCGAGCCGCCGCCGCTCGCCCGGCCGATAGCCCGGCCGGCCCTCCGGCCGATCACGTCGGCCACCGAGCTCCAGTTGCGGGCGACGGATCGACGTGCCTGGAAGTTGCGTTATGCGCACGGGGTGGAGGAAGCGTGGCGCTTCGCGCCGCTTGCCGGAAAGGACGCGGCGATCCCCGCCGCCCTGAGAGGAACGTTGATCCACGGCGTCCTCGAGCGGATCCGGACAGCGGACGAGCTGTCACGGTTGCTCGAGGAAGCGATCGCCGGCGTCGACGAACCACCCGGCGCCGAAGAGCTGCTCGAGCCCGGCGCTCCGTACCGGATCGCTCTCGAGGCCGAGATCGAACGGGTGGTGACTGGCGAACGCTGGCAATCGTACGTCGCGGGATCCCACCACCGCGAGCTCGCGTTCCTCGTACTCGTCGGCGGCCCCCCGTGGCGTACCGGGGCGATCGACCTGTATCGCCCGGGAGAAAATCCCTGCATCGTCGACTTCAAGACCCACCGCATCGCCCCCGAGGGCGTGGAGGAGGTCGCCGCCGGTTACGGCGTGCAGGCGCAGGTCTACCGGGACGCGGTCTCGACGCTGGTCGGAGCCGCGCCCCGGGTCTTCCTGCATTTCACGCATCCCGACATGGTGGTCGAGGCGTGAGATCCGCCCGTCACGGCAGGGGAATGCCGAGCCCGGCGGAGAACTCCCACGAGCCGAGCGAGCGATCCTGTCGGTTCGGCGCCGCCCTCCCGGGTGGAGCGGCGGCGCACCGTGGTCGTCGTCCGGCGCGTCAGGGAGTGCACGATCCGTTCCGCGCGATTTGCCGCGGACGGTGCATCGGTACGAAGTTTGTCTCACGTTCGACGCGAGACGACTACGACGGAGGAACGATGCACATGATCGGTACGGCGGATTCGGCGCGATCCGGAATGCGAGGCGTGCGGTTGATCGGTGCCGTGCTGGCCATGACGGCGCTCGGCGTCTTCTGGGGGCCGTCGCCCGGCGTAGCCCAGGACGGAGAGACGGCGCTCGATACGTCGCGTGTCGGCGAAGCCCGGGCCCTGCTCGATCGGCATCCGGTGTTCGACGGGCACAACGACCTCGCGTGGGCCATTCGACGGGCCGAGGTGCCGCTCGACGTCGAGGCCTACGATCTGCGCGAGCCGACACCCGGCCACACCGATCTCGCGCGGCTCGCGGCGGGCGGGGTCGGCGCGCAGTTCTGGTCGGTCTACATCCCGGGCGAGATCGCGGACAGTGGCTACGTGCGGGTCCAGCTCGAACAGATCGACGTCGCGCGGCGGGTGATCGAGCGGTATCCGGAGCTCGAGCTCGTCGGCACGGCGGACGAGGCCGAAGCGGCGATGGAAGAAGGCCGGATCGCTTCGATGCTCGGGCTCGAAGGAGGGCATGCGCTCGGAAACTCGATCTCTCTGCTTCGCGTCTACTACGACCTTGGCGCCCGCTATATGACGCTCACGCACAACGTGACCCTCGACTGGGCCGATGCGGCCACCGACACCAGGCGCCACGGTGGCCTGACCGGGTTCGGCGAGGACGTCGTTCGTGAGATGAACCGGCTCGGCATGCTCGTCGACCTGTCGCATGTTTCACCGGCGACGATGCACGACGCCCTCGATGTGACCGAGGCCCCCGTGATCTTCTCGCATTCGTCGGCCCGGGCGCTCACTGATCACGCACGCAACGTGCCCGACGACGTGCTCGCGCGGATGGTCGACAATGGGGGACTCGTCATGGTGACGATCGTCCCGAGCTTCGTCTCGGAGCCGCTCCGCCTGTGGGGGGTTCGCCAGGACAGTTTGCGCGACGAGCTCGAGGCGGCGGGCGCGTCCGAGGACGACGTTCGCGAGGCGGTCGCCGCATTCAGGGAGGCCAATCCTCGGCCGAACGCCACGATCGCCGACGTGGCCGACCACATCGAGCATGTCAGGGACGTGGCCGGCATCGACAACGTGGGAATCGGCGCCGACTACGATGGCATTGGCTCGACACCCATCGGGCTGGACGACGCCGCCACCTATCCGATGCTGATCGCCGAGTTGCTGCGGCGGGGTTGGTCGGAGGCCGACCTCTCGAAGCTGACGAACGGCAACGCGTTCCGGGTGCTGCGCGCTGCGGAGACGGTCGCCGACCGTCTC
>DATHRZ010000001.1:0-39931 GCA_035464655.1 Gemmatimonadota bacterium | reverse complement strand
AGTGCGCGGGTGTAGATATCCGCGAGCTCGCCGTTACTCGCAAGGCGCCAGTTCAACTCATTGAACAGCGATGTGACCTGGTGGATTGACCTGGCCTGAGCGAACTCATTGGCACGGCCGACGGCGCGCGAATTGTCTCGTACCTGGATAGCCAGGTAGACGAGTGTGGCGACCGTGGCGATCGCCGCGACGAGCTCGCCTAAGTTCCCGAGATCTTGGAGCGACACGCGGTAGATCTCCCTTGGTGGAGGCCCGCCAGGAAGCTGAAGATGGGTTCAGTTGCGGTACGAGGGCACCAACCTAACGATGCGGACGTCGGCTCGCGATGCACGACCGTGGCGAGTGACCAGCCCGATTTTGCCGGTCGACGCCCTCGAAGATATTCTGAGTCAGCAGGAGAGTCCTTCCAGACCCCCCCGCCTGTCTGGACTCGACCGCGTCGGGCGATCAGCATCACCCCGCACTCCTGACGAAGATGGGGCCAGATGTCGAAGGATCGTAGGACGGAGTCGTTTCGATTTCTTGATTTCTTCAGGGATTCGTGGCGAGGCGACGAGCGCCTGCCCGTCGTGTTCTGGTGTGGAGGCTTCGCCACCCTCTGCGTCACCCTCGCGTCGTTCTTCCTCGCCCTCATCGGGGGGATGCTATTCCTCGGGCCGGTCGCGATGATATTCCCGGTTTCGCCGGGCCGGGCTTTCGAGATAGTAGCGGCGATCTTCTTCCTCTCCGGGTTCGGCGTATCCGCACTCTGGTGGTTGGTCTCGGTATGGCGATGTGCACCGAATGCGCGGCGTAGGCTTTGGTTCTTCGCCGCGCGCGGCGTGGTCCTATGCGACGCAGCGGCGGCCGGTCTGGTGCTCCTCGTCTAGCTTTCGATCTGATGGGCGCTCCCTACCGGACATCCAGCATCCGAATGGTCCCCGTGGAGGTGTTGCCGGCACAGCCACGAGTCCTTCCGCCAGGGAAAACCAGGTCGGTACCGTTGAGTTGATGGGGTATCTGAGGGGTCCGGGGCCTATGCGGCTTCGGACCCCCTGCTACTTTCGGCTGCTAATCTTGGAAGGCCCCGTCGATGCTGCGGGCCGCTGATACCTTGCACCGCTCCTCAAGAGGTTCCCTTATTCTTCCTATGGGCTCTCGCGCCGTTTCCAGCTTCGGGGTTTCCATGCGTTCCTGGTGCGCTTCAGCCATTGCTCTGGCCTGCCTTTCCTGCCAAACCGCGCCAGCGCCACGGCAACCGGCGCCTGCCGCGATCAACATGGACCGCTTTGACATCCGCACCAGCCCGTGGGTGTCGCTCCACTTCTTCGCATTCCACGCCGCCCGTGCGGCGAGTGGCGAAGACTACGGGTACCGGACCGTCCCGCTCTTCCCCGAGGATGCCGCCCTGCTCGACGATCCCGCCATCGCTGCCGCGTTCGCACCGGTGGCCGAGATGTATGCGCCCGTGCTGGACAACCGCCTGTTCCGCGGCAGTCTGTTCGCGGTCGTTCGGCAATTGGGCGAAGGGCCGCAGACGATCGAAGATCCCGAGGTCCGCTCGACCTTCGAAGCGTTCATGCCGACCTACCGAGAGCATTTCTGGCCCCGTCACCGGCCCATGGCGGAGGCCTTCGCGGCCCGGCTGCGCGCCGACATGGCGGCCCACGGCCCGGCGCTTCTGGCCGCCACGGCCGACCAGTTGGACGCGAGCTGGGGCGACGCGGACTATCTGACCTACGTCTCCGCCTACGCGAACTGGGCGGGTGCCTTTTCCAACGACAACATCCTGTTCCTGAGCGCGGCCGATCCCGACATCGCGGCGCACGCGCTCGAGATGTACGTGCACGAGACCGCGCACGGCGAACCGATCGGCGACACGATCCGACCCGCGGCGAACGCCGCCCTCGCTGCCCACGGGCTCGAGCATGACCGCTTCTGGCACTACCTTCTGTTCAAGGCCACGGGGGAGGCCGCCAGGCGGGTGCTGGGCGAGGACTATGTCCCGTACGCCCGAGCGACCGGCCTCGCCGGGCGGGGCGATTCGAAGATCTGGTATGATGCCCTCGACGAGGTCTGGGATCAGTACGACAGCCTCGCGGATCGAGCTATGGCCGCGGCCGCCGTCGTCGCGGCAGCACAGTAGCCTCGGGGCCCTGGTTCACTACACCTGCCAAACGCTGAAACCTGCTACTTTCGGCTGCCACTTTCGGGGCACCCCGCGCCGCGTCGTCTGCGTCGAATCTCTTTATGGCCTCTTGCATCGTGTGATGGGGTATCTGAGGGATCCGGGGTCACCGCGCCATCGGAGAGGTACTACTCGCGGGAGTCCATGGCCGGTTCGACTTCCTCAAGAGGTAGCGGGGTAGCGGAATTCCCCGAGAAACTCTCCCAACTTCACCCATTCCCTGCTTGGTCGTCGGCGGGCGGAGTACGCAGGATGCAGCATAGACGCCCAGAACATGGCGCAACTTGCGTGAAGTGGGCTTCCATGGGGAAGAATGGGGTTCAGGGGGTCCCGGGTTCGAATCCCGGCGCTCCGATTTCCAGAAACGTTGAATTGACGGGGTATCTGAGGGGTCCGGGGCCTATGCGGCTGCGGGCCCCCTGCTAGTTTCGGCTGCTAGTTTCGTCGTTGCGGCCTAGCAGGTTGCTCCAGAGGACCTGTTTCCCCGATCTTCCGGCCTATGAGTGAAACTCCATCGTCTCTGCCGCGACTGTTCGCGGAACTGAAGCGCCGCCGGGTGTTCAGGGTAATGGCCGTGTATGGAGCGACGGCGTTCGTGCTGCTTCAGGCCGCCGATCTTCTTGCCCAGGGCATGGGCCTTTCGGATCAGGTATTGCGGATCACGACCTTTCTCGTGCTCGTCGGCTTCCCGATCGCAGTGGTGCTAGCGTGGGCGTTCGAGTCCACTCCCGACGGCGTAAGACGAACCGAGGACGCGACTCCCGAAGAGATCTCCGCGATCATCGCTCTGCCCGCCTCCCGGCGTTGGCCGGCAGGGCTGCTGGCGCTAGCAGGAGTGGCACTGCTCGTCGGTGGTTGGTGGATAGGCCGGCAGGGTGGGGCGCAGGCGGCGAACATGGGATCGACGACCTCAGTGGCCGATGCGTCTACCGCCGCGGCGTCGATCGCCGTCCTCCCGTTTGCCGATCTTTCCGAAGCGGGAGACCAGGCGTGGTTTGCCGACGGACTGGCAGAAGAGATCCTCAACTCTCTCGCGGCCCTCCACGAGCTCAAAGTCACCGCACGCACCTCGAGCTTCCAGTTCCGGGACGGGGACCGCGATATCACCGAGATCGCGGACACGCTTGGGGTCGCCCACGTCCTGAAAGGCTCCGTGCGGCGCATCGGGGACGAGCTCATCGTCACGGCGCAGCTCATTCGGGCGGCGGACGGGACTCACCTATGGTCCAACACCTATCAACGCGATGCGGCGGACCTGTTCGATGTCCAGCGGGACGTGGCGGAGAAGGTTGCGGCCGCCCTCGACATCTTCCTCGACGATCGGAAACGGGAAGCCATGTTCAGGACCGGCACCCGCGACGTGGAGGCCTTCGAAGCTTATCTCCGCGGGGTCGACCAGCAGGACCGCTGGCATGATGGGGAGCGGGGTCCCGACAACGACGCCGGCCAGGCCGAGTTCACACGAGCCCTGGCCCTGGATCCCGGCTATGCGGAGGCGGCCCTCGGCCGGGCCGATCCCTACTCCCATGTGCTGATGGGTGGGCATGACTGGGGAATGAACCAGGAAGAAGCTCGCGAGGCGCTGTTGAGCGACCTCCGTTTTGCAGCGGAGAATGCTCGATCCCCCACCACCCGCCTGGTCGCAGAGATCAACGCGGAGCTGTTCTCGCGACATTGGTACCGGATGGGTGCGCTCGTAGACGAACTGGCGCAACAGGAGGACCTGGGACGCTTGGCCCACATATCGACGGGCTGGCTCACGCACCTCTTGATCGTTGCGAATCCGGAGGCGGCCCGCCGCCTCGCGGAGGCCGAGCTGGAGGCGAATCCCCTCGACGGCTGGGCCTGGTGGCGTCTCGCCGCGGTCGAGCTGGCCCAGGGTGATATCGAGGCGGCGACCACGATTCTCGATCGGGGACGCACTCGCGCGGGTACCTCGGCGCCTGCGACGGCGGCGAGGCGCTTCATAGCGATGCGGAGTGATCCCGGAGCGGCGCAGCGCTGGGTCGGTACCGAAGAAAACCAGACCGGGGCAAGCCTGTTCACCCGAAAGTGGTTCCTGCCCGCCTACCAGGTGCTGGGCAAGGACGTGTCCGCCACCGCCCGCGAGATTGACAGCTTGCCGGGCGGCAACGCGATGTTCATCCAGCTCCTCGCGGTCAGCGGGAGCGTGCCTTTTGATCTCGCGGACACGCCCAACTTTGCAGCGCGGCTCGAAGAAGCAGGCATCGACCTGTCCGGCTTCGGCGTGCCGATGGTGACTCCGCAGGACTGAGCTCCGGGAACCTGCGGGGGTCCGGGGCCTATGCGGCTTCGGGCCCCCTGCTACTTTCGGCTGCTAGTTCGCTGAACAGCTCGTTAGATGTCAATCCACACGCGGGAATCTACCCCGCGTCAGGAAGACCTCCCAGCGTCGACGGCCCCGTTCGCCAGGCGTCCCGTCGACTCGAGCTCGTCGGTCACCGAGAATCGACCGCTGACCGGGTTCAGTTTGCCCAGGGTGTAGACCGCAGTGGAGACGTCATCGCGCTCCGAGTCGGAAAGCTGGGCGCCCTCCTGCGCGAGTACCGTGAAGGATCGCTTCTCGATCGGAGCGAGCAGACGCCTGAACCAGGTCAATGAATCCTCCAGGCGACATTCCGAATCGACGAGGGACGGATGACTCCCGACGGGTTCGCGCTTCAGCTGCGCTGCCACGATGGACGGCGCGGAGAGCGTCTGGAATCTACCCTGCTCAGCTGCCGGCGCTTGTTGGTGCTAGAACCTGCCACTTTCGTCCCCGAGCCCCGACAGGTCGATCCCCGCCTCCGCGAGGCGTGCGCGGAAGTTCGGCGTGTCGGCCAGGTCGAACGGCACGGAACCGGTCAGCGAGACCATGCGGTAGAGGATCGCGTGTCCCAGCCGGAGCGCATCCACACGGCCCGCGAGGTCGCTGGCCGCCGCTCGATCGCCGAGTTCCCGATAGGTGAACAGGAGCCGCTCCTCGGGCCAATCGCGGGCTTCGAGTTCGGCGGCGATCCGCCGGGCCGTCCGCTCGTCGCCCGCCACGGCGGCGCGCCACGCGGCGACGACCGGGTTGTCCCAGGGATAGCGCCGGAGCGCCGCCAGCAGGGAATCGCGTCGACCCGCATTGGCGTTCGCGGCGATCTCGTCTTCCCGCAGGTACGGATGATCGTCGACCCTGCGCCGGGCCTGGCGGACGATGTCGAGCACTCGATCGGTATTCCCGGCTCTCAGCTCAGCTCCCGCGACGACCGACCAGGCCACCGGATCGAGCGGGTTCGCCTCCAGCTCGAGTGCCCCGAGGCGCCGGGCGAGCTCGGGATCGGCGAGCGCGAGGATGATCGACGTCCAACCTGCGCCGCGGGGCGGGCGGCCGCCCGCATCGATGGCACGTCCGAGCTGCTCGACGATGCCGGGAAGCCGGTGCCAGTCGGAGGAGAGCCAGATCCGGTTGAGCTCCGCCACGAGCCGCGCCTCTTCGCTCGCCGCGTGGGTCGCGGCGAACTCCAGGTCGTGCTGAAGCTGCGCTCGCGCTTCCTCGGGCGTGAAGTCGGACTCCGTCCCATCCAGCAGGACGTGAGCGAAGAGATCCATGTGCTCGAGGGCCGCCTCGGCGTATCCGGGGTCGAGGGCCATGGCTCTCTCGAAGGGCTGCGTCACCGAGTCGAACGGGACCACGCCGCTCCCCTCCGCGTGCCACGCGTTCAACCGCTCCTGGCCGTGGAGAAACGCCTCGAAGGCCTCGACGCTGCGGGTGCCCGAAGCGAACATCCGCTCCCGCTTCTCCTCGTCGAGAAACACGTCGAGCGTCGCCGCCACCCGCTCGGCCACGTCGCGTTGCACGCTGAATAGATCGTCCGCCGGACGCTCGTACGTCTCCGACATGAGGTGCGACCCGTCCACGGCCCGTATCAACTGCGCCGTCACGACGAGCTCGTCACCGAATCGGCGCACCGACCCCTCGACGATGTGCGCCACACCCAGCGTGTCGGCGATCGCGCGAATGTCGCGGGTGTCGCCGCGGAACCGGAAGCTGGAGGTGCGGGACGTGACCTTCAGCTCGGGGAGCGCGGCGAGCGAATTGAGAATCTCTTCGGTGAGCCCGTCGGCGAACCACGCCTGGTCGCCGTTCTCCGACATGTCGGCGAAGGGCAGTACGGCGACGGACTGGGCCGGGACGGCGGTCGCGGAGGCGTCGCCGGGTGACGTCGCTGCCGCTTCGGGGACCTCTTCGCCCTCCGTGGCCGCGTCGCCCGCGCCGACGATGCCGCGCCAGGCCGGAAAGGACACCGCAGCGAGGGCGATCGCCGCGAGCACGGCCACGAGCGCGAGCCACCCGCCGCGGGTAGCCGCCAGACCGCGCACCGGGACGCCTCCATCTTCGCGGCGCACTCCGTCGGGTGTCGTCTCGTAGGCCCATGCGAGGACCGCGGCGAACGGGAGCCCGAGCGCGAGCAGTACGAGGAGCATGGGCATGAACCACCCCGGCGCCCCGAAGTTGTCCGCCGCGAGATCCGCGACCTGAGCCACGAGCCACGCCACGATGGCGTAGCCGACGACGACCCGTCCGACTTTACGCCGGCGGATCTCGACGAAGAAGTCATTCATGCCGGAAACCTACCGGGAGCGTACGGGAAGGGGTAGCTCGCGGTCGCCGCGGACCCCGAACTCCGCGGGCGTCCTCGATCTTGAATCCATTCGCCCCGGGTCGTCGTAGGGGACGTTCGGATTCTCGATCCTACACCGATCAGGCCACGTCTGAGAGAAAGCGGGGGCTTTATGAAAGAAACAGTGACGCTGGATAGATCCATGGCGCGAGCTGGTTCGATCGCCGGTATCGCTGGCGTGCTCGCATACTTCGGAGCGGCGTTCGTTCCGCTCCCCGACTCCCTTACTCTTCTGCTCGCCTTCGCTTTCGGGCCTCTGCTCGGCATCAGCTTTCTGGGCCTGTTCCACCTCATCGCCCAGCATCGGGACGGTCCCGCGTTGCGTTTCGGAGTCGCCTTCGGACTGATGGCGTGCGTCGCCGTGACGACCATGCTCGTCGTCCAGGTCGGCAACAACATGGTCCTGGATTCCCAGCTCCTGGCCGCCGAGAGCGAGGCAGCGAAGGAGGCGGCTCGGCAGATGCATCAGTCCGTCAACCGCGTGCAGTACTTGATCGACGTAGTCTGGGACATCTTCATCACCTCCGCCGGGGCACTCGTCGGGTGGGCGATGCTGAGGGATCCGTCGTTCGGTCGGATCTGGGGCGGGCTCGGGATCGTCGCGTCGGTTCTCCTGCTCTACCTGAACCTCGATACCTTTCCGCGGGGTCCGGCGTATGCCGGTTCGGTCGACCTCGGGCCGGTCGTGGCCGTGTGGTTCTTCGCCGTCTACTGTCGGGCACTCTGGCTGAGCCGTGCAGCGAGCCCCGTTTTCCGCACTGCAGAGATGTGAGGGCAGTGTAGTGAATGGGGTTCAGGAGGTCGCGAGTTCGAATCCCGGCGCCCCGATTGCTGGAAACGTTGAATTGACGGGATATTTGAGGGGTCCGGGGCCTACGTGGTCTCAAGCCCCTGCTACCGTCGTCTTCGCCTACCGTTCAGCGCGACCAACAACGCGGCGGCCGCGGGGTTGTTTGCCGAGTTCGCCGATCGTTCGGCGGCGTATCTGGACGAGGTGCTGTCCGTCCACGTAACCCCGAATCTCTTGTCGACGTACGAGCGCGGGTTTCGCACGCGATTGCGAGGTGGGCCGGTGGTATGGATTCCGACCGGCGGCGGAGATCTGGAGCTCTTCGTCGACTTCGGCGGGTCGGTCGGATTCGAGAACGCCGGATTCGGCGACTCGGCAACGGTGGTCGGCTCGGTCTTCTCGTTCGTATCCCTCTCGACGACGCAGTGGAGAACCTCGACTTCACCCTGGGCGTGGCGGCGTCGATGCCGGTGGGCTGAGCTGTATCCGAACCCTGTACGACCTATTCGTGACTGCCAAGAACTTCTTGGGTCAACGCCGTATCGAAGTACTCGGCGACCTCGGCGATCTTGCCGTCTTCGAAACGGAAGACGTGGCAGTAGGAGTTGTTATACCTACGTCCGTCGACCGTTTCCGCGGTACCCGCGGAGCGCCCTGTCAGGCAGAAACCTCCGACAGCCGGCCCGCTTCTACGTCGTAGATGAAGCCCCGCACCGGAATGTTCTCCGGTATCCATGGGTGCGATCTCACCTTGCGGATCTGCTGGCCCACGTTCTCCTCCAGGTCGGTGAACGTATAGAAGCGAGCGGGGGCGACGGGCGCCGTCCCGGTCTCCTGCTGCAGCTTCGCCGCCAGTTCCTCGCCTGTGAAGGTGAGCATACCGCATTTCGTATTGTTGATGACAATGATCTCGCGGGTCTCTGCGATGTGGCAGGAGACGATCAGCGATCGCAGCACGTCTTCGGTCACGACGCCACCCGCGTTCCGAATGATGTGGGCATCTCCCAACTCCAGGCCCAGCAGTCTTGATACGTGGAGTCGGCAGTCCATGCACGCGACTACGGCAAGCCTGAGACGGGTCGGCCTCCCCGGCAGCCCGCCCTTGTTGAATCCTTCCGCATACTCCTGGTTCGCCTCGAGCACCGTATCAATGGCGGTCATCCTGCTACCCTCATCAAGCTGACAATCCCGCGATTACCGTAGCCATCCAGCCTTCCGGTAGTGTGTCGGGCACTTCGAATGCATAGCTCTCTTGTGAAAATGGGTGACACGGCACTCGGCCGCCAAGATCGACTCGCTTCGTTCATAGCCTCATAGCAGCCCGTCCAGGTACAGGTGCACCCGGATCCGCTCCGGTGAGCGTCCCCGGAGGACCCGCGCCACGTCCATCCGCACGATGCCGTCCATGATGGAAACGCCCAGCCCCGCCGACGTCGCCGGCCGTCCGGAGTCGAACGCGCTGCGCGGGCCGGCCCAGCCGATGTCGCCGAATCCGATGAGCCGCACGGCGCGAAGGCCGTAGGCGAATTCGAGGCGACCGGTCCAGAAGGCGGGTCCGGAGAGCACCCCACCGGGAAAAGCGCGGAGAGTGGCCGGGCCGCCGAGCATCCACTGTCGCTGCGCGGGAAGATCGCCCCAGCTCGTGCCCGCGCGCAGTTCGAGGGCACCGGCGAGGCGCCCGACGATCGGCCGCGAGACTCCGGCCGCAGCGCCGACACGGCCATAGCCCCGATCGCCACCCGCCGCCTCGCCCCACAGGCTCGCCAGCCCGATCCACCCGTCCGGATCGGCGCCGAACTGCGTCCGCACCCGGGCGGCCAGGCCGAGCACGTCGATCCGATCGGCCGCGAAGTTCGCCGGCATCGTGGCGTCGCCGATGAGGTTCGCGAGGCTCGCGTCCGTCTCCTTCTCGACCGGCGCGTGGTGTTCGGCGAATAGTCGGGCGTCCCAGCGGACGCGCCCGCGCTCGGCCGCGACTCCGACGTCTCCGCCGGTCGCGCGGAAGTACTGCCCATCGTCGTAGCCGAGCAGCAGGGCGGAGGCGGACGCGGCGAGCCCGAACGCGGATTCCAGATCCGCCGCGTTGCGCAGCGCCCGGTAGCCGCGAACCGAGAGTCGCGCGCCGCCGATCGGCCGTCCCGCCTCCACTTCGGCGTTCGGCTCTACGTCGCCGATGCCGAGACGCGCGCTGCCCTCGAGCTGCCAGTGCGCCCCCACCGGGCCCCACGCCCGAAAGGCGCCGCTGAGTGCCTCGACCCGGTTGTAGCGCCAGCCGCCGATGGCCGTTCCCGACGGCGAGAGTCCCGGCGCCTGTGGTGCCACGGCGGCCAGTTGCTCCCGCATCCGGTCCAGCTCTTCGTCGCTGAACGCGTCCGACCCGCGATCGAACCAGCCTTCCGACAGGTAGGGCGACGCGCGGAGCGAGTCGTCCGGCGGATGGTAGACCACACGCCGCTTCGGCGGAGGTCGCCGCACCCGTCCGTTCTCGGTGACCGGTTCGTCGTTCGCGTCGCCTTCCTCCTCCACGAAGCGGGTCCACCCCTCCGGTGGATCGGCCTCGCTGGACAGCCGGTCGCCGTCGACCTCGATGTCCAATGCCACGGTCTCGAAAGTCACGGGCAGGGTCGCCAGCGACGCCACGCGGGCGACCCCCTCGAGGCGGACCCGGTGGGCCAGCCACCAGCGCAGGTCGTAGAGGCCGTACTCCACGACCATCGCGTCCACGGAGATGGTGATCGGCTTCAGGAAGCCCGGCACGTCGCCGGCGTCCTCCGGCTCATCGATCTCGAGATTGAACTCTCTCGACGGGCGGAAGACGCCGCGGACCAGCGCGGCCGTCTCCAGGTCGAACCAGAGAGATCCGGCAAGAAGACGAAAATCGGGCGACGGGGGCGAGAAGCGCACCTCGACCATCGTGATCTCGTGGCCGACCGCGGGGAGCTCGATGCGCATCGTGTCGCCCGAGGTGAATCGGTAGTGCGCCTCCGCCGAATCGCTGAGCGGATGGAGAAACGACTCGTTGCCGAGGCGCAGGCGGTCGCCGGTCGGATCGAGCGGATAGAGGTCGAGGGGCTCGGGCCGATCTGTTTCCACGCGGCCGGCGTCTCCGGCAATCGGCACGTCGCGCCGAATGCCGAGCCACTGCACGGTTTCCGCCCCGTCCCGTTCCCAGCGCACCCGCGCGACGCGCTCGGATTGCAGCAGCGCGCGCTCGCGACGAAACGACCCGGCAGTGAGGCCGGTGTACAGGCGCTCGCGCACCACGGCCTCGTAGGCGCGGAGGCCCTCCGCCTCCTGGCCACGCGCCGCTCGGGCGCGCTCGATGAGTCGAAGGGCCAGGGAGTCCGGGGCGGGCAGTGAATCCTGGGCGCCGAGAGACGCCGCCGCCGTCAGCAGCAGGGAAATCGCGAGTCCGGCTCGCGGTACCGCAGCCCGCCATCCGATTCTGCTCTTCGCCGTTCCCAAGGGCGCATTCCTCGTGTCGAGCCTCGTCTGTCAGCTCATTCCGCACTACGCCCTTCGTGGATCCCGGGTTTCTTCAATCGATGAAATCGCCGCCCGCTCCTCCGGATCCGCACTGAGGCTCGACCCCGCAGGCCAGGATTTCACCCCGACACCAGATGCACTCCCATCCGCGGACCGCGGCCCCGGCGTTCAGCGCTCCGAACCCTGCGGCCTGTGTCCTCGATTCCGACGCCTCCTGCTGGTTCATCGACGCCATCTCGCTACCGTACGCACCGTACAGCAGGATTGTCGCGCTGTCGGGCGTGGAAGCATCGACGTGGACGATAACGAGGCTGTCACCGGCCGCCGAGCGGATGGAAACCGGCGTCATCATCTGTCCGGGCTGACCGAGCAGAACCAGCGTCCGCCCGGGGGGGGCGCCACTCGCGGGCTTGCCCTCGTGCTGTCCGTTGCCGAACACCTTCCCGTTGACCTCGACCTGCCGGTCATTGCCGACCGTGATCAGGACGGATGGCCCTCTCGCTGCTTCGCCCTCCTGGCCGGCGTCGTCTGGAGCCTCGGTACACGCGCCGACCATCATGACGAGCAACGCGGCGGATATCGCCGTGAACGTCGGGTGCCGCAGAACCTGCTCTTTCATCGGTCATTTCCTTGTCCATGAGGAACTTCGGTAGATCCCGTCCTCCGGTAGGCGGAATACGCGGCCATCGCTTCGCTTGCGCTCGCGCGGTTACCGAGCGCCTCCGACGATCGTGCGCGGTACCAACGCGCCATCGTGCGCAGCCCCCAGCCCTCGGAGAGGGCGTGCAGGCTGAGCGGACAGCTCTCGATCTGCTTCAACTGGTCCACGGCGGCTTCGTGTCGTCCGGTGATCTGCGCGAGCAGGCCGGCGAGGAAGTGGTTCTCGGCGCTCGTCGTCTCGGCGGTACGCAGTCGGGCCAGTTCGGCGTCCAACGCCCGTCCGACCTCCGGCAGGTCTCCCTCGGTGCCCGCGGCGGAATCCGCGGCGAGGAAACCGCGCCACAGAACCGGCACCTCCAGTCCCGCCGCCTCCCATCCGCTGAACCAGCGCCGGCGAACGTCCGGGTTCATGGCGAGTCCCGGGCCGAGGCCGAGGCGCAGCCCCAGCGACCGGAGGTGCGCTGATTGGGACGCCGAGTATTCGGGTCCGGACCAGGTGTCGAAGAGCCGCTCGAAGGGAGCTCGCAGCGATTCCCCGACATCGCCCGCCGCCGCCCGCAGGCGGATCCGGACGATCGGCTCGGCCACGTCGCCGGCGAGAATGGGAGGCCCTCCGTCGGGGTCGCGCGTGCCCCAGCTCCAGGTGGACCACTGGGGTCTCGAGAGAGCGATCGCGGTGTCGGGCTTACCGAGAGCGACGAGGATGTTGGCCGTCTCCGGGGGCACGGTCTCATCTCGGATGTTCGTCATCCCCTCGTTCAGCAGGCGCCGCGCCTCGTCCACGTCGTCGGCTGCGAGACGCAGCATGGCGAGCCGGAGAAGATCCGCCGGCATCGTATCGCCCCGAAGTTCGAGCGCGCGCTCCCGTTCGCGAAGGATGTTCCGCGTGATCTGTCGTAGCGAGGCGGAATCTTGTTGGCATCCGAGGTTCGAACGACGCCAGGTCAGCCAGTTGGCCAACTCTTCGTGCGGCCGGGCCTGTTCCGGGTGGATCTGCGCCCACGTCTCGATCAGCTCGCGCGAGCGCTGGGCCAGGCTGTCCGCACGCTCGATGGCGTCCGTCCGATTCGCAGCGGAGAACTCCGTATGGGGAATCCACTCGATCGAGTCGTCGACGACCGGACAGAAGCCGACCTGGGTGGCCGCCTTCGTCTGCATGAACGGCGGCCGTGGCCGTGTCTCCGGCGGATCGAAGCCCGGACATCGCTCGTTTCGCGCCGCGTCGAGCAGGGCGCGGTCGATATCGAACAGCATGCCGTACGCCAGTTGCCAATCGGGGGCGATGTCCGCCGCCGTCTCGAACGCACGGCGCGCCAGGTTCAGGTTACGGCGCGGCGTGAGACCCTCGAGCGTCGACTCGAGCAAGGGATCCTCCAGCTCGACCGCACCGAGGAGGAGCCACGCCTCCACATCCGACGAGTCGACGGCCAGGATGCGGGCGTACAGGTCGCGGGCGACGTCGTACTCGCCCTCCCAGAAGGCCCGAAAGGCCTCGATGTGGTCACGGAATCCAGGGCGGACACTGCGGCTCCCGAGCGCCCGGTTGGCCGCCTGCGTGAGCCGGGCGATCTCGGGGCCGTTCTCGAGAACAAGCCGGGACTCACGGGCCGTCTGCCAATACAGGGTGAGCGCAAGGTAGTGCAAGGCGTTCGTGAACAGCGAGTCTCGTTCGATCGCGGAGCGAAACTGCCGCTCGGCTTCCGAGAGGTGCCAGTTGCGGAGCGCTTCCAGCCCGGCGTCGAAGTCCTGGTGGGCATTGGGGTTCGGCGATTCCCGGCGCAGCTCCTCGATGCTCGTTTCCTGGTCGCGAATCTGCAGGATCCATTGCGCGATCGGGGCGACCAGGCCGTCGAGGTCGTCCGCGGGACCGGCCGTGAGGATCGGCGAGCCGAATTCCTCGTCCTCCGCGACGTCGTACAGGAGTGCCTCCAGGTAGAGGCTGTCGCCGTCGACGTCGAGCTCGAGGCCGATGAGCGAGCCCGCCCTCTGGCTCTTGGCCATATCCCGCGCCTGGCTCAACGACGGCAGGTCATCTTGCTCCAGGCCGAGTTTCGACGCCATCCCGTCGTACGCGGCGGTCGTCACGGTGCGCAGCGTCTCCCACCCGCGAAGCTGACGGGTGAGGCGACGGGCCACGTGATCCGCCAGGCTCGCATCGTCGGCTGCGTCGCTACGAAGCCCGAGAGGGGCGACAAGGTACGATCCGCGCGGGTCTTCGACTGCGTATGCGGGGTCGGCCGAGCCGAGCCGAAGCGCGACCAGCCAGCTAGTCGCAAGAAGCAGGGTTCCGACGGCAGCGGCGGCCAGAAGTCCGGTCCAACGGAAGGGACGCGAGGCTTCGTCTTCGTCCGGTTCGAGCTCGGCCGCCGGAGGAGTTCGGCTGAGGCGGCCCTGGGAGTCGACATCGTAGATCCAGCCCACGACCGCGGCGACCGGCAGGCCGAGCAAGACGAGTACCGTGAGGGCCGTGAGCAGGGTAGCGGGGAGATTGAGGGCGGGAATGACGATGTCCGCTCCCTGGAGCATGGCGAATCCGAGCCCGCCATAGATCGCCACAACCTCGAGCACCCGACGACGCCGAACCTCAACGAAGAGACCGCGAAGATGCTCCATCAATCGCACCCGATTCCTCCCTCAGGGGCCGGAGACACCAGCACCACATAATGCGCGATCCCGCGTCGTTTCGCCAAATCATGGGCGAGTTTCTCGGCGGTTGGAGTCCGCCGAGCGGGCGGGGCGTCAGTCTCGCGCCGGTACGACGAGCACGGGCATGCGAGACCGGCGGATGACGCCCGACGACACGCTACTGACCACGAGGTCGAAGATCCCGCCGCGGCCGTGCGAGCCGACGACGAAGCTGTCCGCCTCGAGCCTGTCTCCGCGGCCCCGGGGAACAGCCGACTCTAGCGCAGAGGCTCGCGTTCCGAAAGGGATGCCGCGGCTCACCACCGGGACGCCCGAGAGGACCGAAGTGCTCCGAGCGCAAGACGAGTCGGGAGGTACGGATCGTCGGCAGCGCCGTCAGATCTCCATGTCGGCGTGCTGCCAGGCTTCCTCGAACTCGGCGCCCACGGCCTCGGCCTCCTCGTTCTGTCCCTGCGCTCGCAGCGCCCGCTCGAGTCCGTTCAGCGACCACCCGTTGTCGGGGAAGCGCTCCAGGTCCTCGCGGAATACCGTCTCCGCCTCGGCCGGCCGGTCGGCTGCCAGGAGCACGTACCCGAGCTCCTCGCGCACCGGCACCGTCCACTCCGGCGGCTCTCCGTAGTAGAGGTCGTCCTCGAGCCGGGCTGCCTCGCGAAGCTGGCTCACGGCCTCGTCGAGGTCGCCGCGTGCTTCGGCGATGCGCCCCGCCAGCACGTGGCTCGCGATCGACAGGATGTGCGGCACCGAGTTGAACTCGAGCCGCTTGTCGGCCAGCTCCGGGCTCTCCGCCGCTTGCCGGAGCCGCTCGAGCTCGGCCTCCGCGCCCTCGACCTCACCGGTCGCTGCCAGCGCCCGCCCGCGGGCGTAGTGCCAGATGGCCCGGGCGTGGAGCAGGTTCTCCACCGGCGCGGGCGTCGCGAGGATTTCGTCCCACATCCCGAACCGGACGTAGACCTGCAAGGCGCGCATGGCGTAGTGCTGTCCGAACACGAGGTTGCCGATCGTCATCATCTCGTTCGGGACGACCTCGGCCATTTTGCGCGCGGCCTCGACGGCCTTCGCCTTCCAGCCGACCATCGTCGCCGCGAAGGCCATGAAGTCGTAGTTGTGCGGATAGTAGCCCGCCGTGTAGACGCCCATCTGCGGGTTCTGGTCCTGGATGTACGTCTCGTCGGCGTGCACGGCGTGTTCGTTCATCCGGATCGCGTCCATGTAGCGGCCCACCCGGATGTAGACGTGCCCCGGCATGTGCACGAGATGTCCAGCCCCCGGCATGAGACCCGCAAGTCGCTCGGCGCAGTCGACCGCGCGCTCCGGATACACCTTTTCGACCGCGTGGATGTAGAAGTGGCAGGCGCCCGGATGTTCGGGGTTCCGCTCGATCACGGACGTCAGCGTGGCCAGCGCGCCGTCGATGCCAGGATGCGGCGTGGCGTCCGGCTTCCAGTAGTCCCATGGACGCAGATCCATCTCGGATTCCGCGTAGAGCACGGCGGCTTCGAGATCGTCGGGATAGGCCTCGGCCACTGCCTTCATCTCGCGCGTGTATGCCGAGTCCAGCGCCGCGCGATCTGCGGGCGGATTCTCGGAGTAGCGCGTGGCGAGCGCCTCGATGAAGGTACGCTCCCTCTCGCTGGCTCCGTCCTCGAGCTCGACGGCCGCCTGCACCGCCGCGTATGCCGCTACCGCCGCGGCCGAGTCCATTGGGAGGTTGATGTTCGGCCCCCAGGCGAGCGCTTCGCCCCAGAAGCACATGGTGCAGTTCGGGTCGAGACGCTGCGCCTCGCGGAAGGCCCGGATCGCCTCCTGGTGATTGAACGCGTAGTAGAGGCGCAGACCCTGGTCGAAGTAGCGCTGGGCGTTGGGGATGTCCGTCGTGATGTCGTAGTGGTGATCGCCCAGATCGTCGTACAGGGGGACCTCTTCGTGCGCCATCTCCGCCTCGCGTTCCTGGGCGAGGCCCGGGAGTGGGGCGAGCAGGGACAGGAGGAGCAGAAGGGCTGCGCTTCCTGAAATCGAGCGAGACATCATCGTT
Organism: Gemmatimonadota bacterium; assembly: GCA_035464655.1. Lineage (GTDB taxonomy): Bacteria > Gemmatimonadota > Gemmatimonadetes > Palauibacterales > Palauibacteraceae > JARFPW01. Next base: position 23,480 of record DATHRZ010000001.1, on the reverse strand, counting down.
TCCTCCATCATTGCTTTCTTTCGTCGTCAGCCTCCGGCAAACGGCTCGAACGACCGACTTTCATGTGGCGGCTCATATAGACTGATGCGTAAACACCCCGGTTCGGATGACATGGCGAGGTAGTGACTCGGGGCAGCCCGACCTTATACTCAGCCCAATCACTGCGAACGATTGAAGCGAGCCCAACGATGTCGAGTAGCCTCGGAAGAAACGACCCGTGCCATTGCGGTAGCGGGAGGAAATACAAGAATTGCTGTCAGGACATGGGCGGCTCGACGGTAACGGGGTCATCGAAGGTGACCATGATCGTGGTCGTGGCCGTCGTGCTCGTCGGTCTCGTGCTCATGGGGATCTCGCTGACTGTCGGCGGCGGCCAGGACAGCTGCCCGCCCGGCACGGTCTGGTCGGCGGCGCACCAGCACTGTCACTGACGCTTGGTCGTCGGGTGTGCAACAACTTGCCTATTCAGCAGAGGCTGTCATTCGTCGTCTCCCCACTCGCGTTTCAACAGTCCGAACAGGAGCCCGTCCTGCCACTCGTCGTTCTGCCGGTAGTGTTCGCGCAGCAAACCCTCCCTGCGGAAGCCCAGCCGCTCGACCAGCCGGAGGGCCGTGGCGTTGCGCGGGTCCACGTCGGCGGTGATGCGATGGAGGCCGAGTTCGCCGAAACCGTGATCGATCACGGCGCGCACGGCCTCCTCAGCGTATCCCCGGCCGTGATGCTCGGGCGCGAGCGCCGCACCGATGTCCGCCCGCCGATTCTGCCGGTCGAGTGAAGCCAGCGTGCACGTTCCGATCAGGTCGGCGGTTCCTCCTAGCGTGATGCCCCACTGAAGCAGTTTGCCGCTGTCGGCTCCGGTCCGAATATCTTCGACGAGGGACTCGGCCGCCGCCCGGCCGGCAAGCGTCGGGTGTCCCCAGTACCGGGTCAGCTCGGGATCGCCGAAGATGCGGAACAGCGCGTCGACGTCGTCTGGCGTGATGGTGCGCAACATCAGCCGGGATGTTCGAATCGTCGGGAGTACCATCAGAATTTCCGCCGATCACTGTGAATCCATCTGCTCGACTGCGTCCCGAACCTATGCGCTGACGACACCCGGTGCATGACGGATGCGGGCATCTGTCACGCCTTTGCGACATCCTACGCAGGGTAGAATGATACGGTGTGCCACGGTCGCGGAGGGAGCGAGATGGTAGCGAGTGTCATGACCCTGGAACGCGAGCATGTCACGGATGTCGTGGCGGTGCTCGCCGAGGCGTTCCACGAGTACCCGGTGATGCGCTACGTACTCGGGGCTTCGGACGACTACGCCGCGCGCCTCGACCGGCTGGTCACGTTCTTCGTCATGGCGCGCGTGCTTCGTGGCGAGGCCCTCCTGGGCATAGCCGGAGCGGACGGTCTCGGGGCCGCGGCGCTCGTTTCGCGCCCGGACGGGGAGAGCCCTTCCGAGCTGGATGCGCTCCGCGAACGGACGTGGGTGGTGCTGGGCGACGACGCACGCCATCGCTATGAGAACTTCGGGCATGCGACGGCACTGACGGCCGTCATGGATCCCCACATCCATCTCAACATGATCGGCACCCGACGGGCGGTCCGTGGCCTCGGGATGGGGCGGCTGCTTCTCGACGCAGTCCACGGTATGTCCGAGCGCGACGAGACGTCGATGGGGGTGTCACTCACGACCGAGGTCGCGCAGAACCTCGCTCTGTACGAGCACTTCGGCTACGAGATCGTGGGAAGCAGCGAGGTGGGCTCGGCCTTCACGACGTGGACCATGTTTCGGCGCAACGCCGCCCGGTGATCAGCGCACGACGTCCAGCAGCACGTCGTGGACGATGTTCGTGGCCACTTCGACGAGCAGCACGTCCAGCCCGACCTCGATGACTTCGTAGCCCCGCGGGATCTCGATGCGCGAGCGGAGGTCACCCGGCAGGAAGCGCTTCGCAATTCCCGGAGGCAGAGGCTTGCCGCGCGCCAGGCGCTTCCGGATCCCGGGCGGCAGGGCCTCGGCCCCGACGGGCTCGCGGCTCGAATAGAAGTCCTTGATCAGCACCCGGATGTCGGGCGACAGGCTGACCGCCGAGGTCACGACCGCCGACGGGCCCCCGTCCCGGTCGGGGCCTCGGTCTCGTCCCTGGGCGAAACCGCTACTCGGGGTTGCAAGAAGTAGCGACGCTCCGAGTACGAGGCTCGTGGCGACGATCCACCGGTTCGTGCGCATGGTCAGGCGCTCCCGCGAGGGTTTCGGGCCATGTGGTCCTGCGATCTCGCGTATGGATATGCACCGATCGTGCCGCGTGGGCCGTCAGCGGCCGGACATCGCGCAGATCGTCGCTCACGGCCCGTGTCGGCCGGCCCCTCGCGTCTCTGATACGCTCCGCCCACCAGTCCTCGAGCGTCAGGAATCGCAGAAAGTCCAAGAGCCGGCCGGCAACCGGCTCGGGGTCGAACGTCAGCTTGCCGACGATCTCCACGGGCCCGTCGACGATCCAGGTAGTCTGCGCACCATCGGGGAGTGGCGGCACCCCGCCGATCTCAGTGCCCCCGACTTCCACGATCATCTCGATTTCGACCGTCAGGCCGATCGGCCGCGACGAAGCGCCGATCGCCACCCGGGCGTGCCGGCCCCGCTCGCCGAACACTTCCACCAGAAGGTCCGAGGCTCCGTTGCGATTCCTCCAGGTTCGGGGACGCGATGGCGTCGTGGCAGTACCGTCGCCAAGCTCGGGAGTGCGATCATCCGGGTCACGCCGGACTTGCCGGCCGGCGATTCATCGCGCACTCTTCGCCGCTCGATGTGTTCGCGGCCGTACCGTCGGGACCACGATCTGCGAGGAGCTGCGAATGGCGTTCGAGGCCAGCCGACCGACGGCGAGCGCCTATGCCGTTCAGATCGAACGCGAGAAGGACGGCCACCGTCGCCTCGTGGTGACGGAACCGATCGCATCGGGCGAAGAGATCCTCGCGCTCGGCGGTGTCGTACGCGCGACCCCCACCCGCTACAGCATCCAGATCGGACCCGACCGGCATCTCGACGGCATGGGACCGGTGGACGCTACGAATCACCACTGCGATCCGAGCGCGTTCATCGACTTCTCCGATCCCGGCCGAATCGTGCTTCGGGCCCTGCGAGACCTGTCCGTGGGGGACGAAGTCTCGATCCACTACTGCGCCACCGAGTACGACATGGCAGCGCCGTTCGACTGCCACTGTGGCGCCGAGGCCTGCCTGGGTCGAGTTCGCGGATACCGCTACGTTGCGGACGGCGTGGCACGAAGTCTCGAGCCACGGCTCAGCCCGGCACTTCGCGCCGTTCGCCGCTGACGGGTCACCGGGCCCGGTCAGTCGCGGCTGTCGCGACCGGGGCCGAAAGCGCTGAGAAACGATGCAAATTCATCGCACGAGCCGCATCAGCAAGGCCCGGCCGTCGGGCGTCACGATCTCGCCGGCCCGCTTGAAGCCGACCTTTTCGTAGCAGCGGATCGCGCGGGCATTGTCCGGGTGCGGATCCCGGTACGACTGGATGTAGCCGATGGGCTCGCCGTCGAGCCACTCGTGCAGCAGCGGCAGATCCTCCTCGCGCAGCCGTCGGAACTCGAACTTCATCGTACCCCGCCTCAGCTCACCGGCTCGTCCTCGGCCACGCGCATGATGAACAGGCCCTCGCGCACGCTCGTGAACACGACGAAGTCGCCGTCGAAGAACGGGTAGTTGCTCCACGCGCCGCTCTCGCTCGAGCTGTGGCCCGGTCCATCGTCGTTCAGGGGCGCGCTGTCGAAGAAGGCGATCTCGCGCGGGTTCGCGCGGTCGCTGATGTCGAGCACCCGCAGGCCGCTGCCGTAGTTCGATTGGTACATCCGGTCGCCCTTGACGAACAGGTTGTGGTCGGAGGCCATGACGGGGCCGATGTACTCGTTGGCCACGATCGGGTCGTCGAGCTCGCTGAGGTCCCAGACGATGGTGCGCGTTCCGTCGACCGTGCCCTGAAGTTCGTCGATCTCGTCGTTCTGGTAGAAGTAGCGCTGCTCGGCGTCGAACCAGCCCTGGTGAGTGTAGGCGGCGTTCGGGTAAGTGCCTCGCCCGATCGTCGTCGGATTCGACTTGTCGGTCACGTCGGCGATGTTGATCTCGCGCTCGTTGGAGCCGACGCAGATCTGCCGCCCCCTGTGCGCGGCGTCGGGGCCTTCGTACACGAGGCACTGCGCGTCGTGGGTGTAGCCGCGCGGGTTCGCGCCCGACGTGTCGTTGTAGCAGCCGGCGAACGACAGGTTCGTCGGTTCGCGGGCATCTATCATGTGGAGACCCCCGCCACAGGTTTCGCCGCCGCCGTTGGCGCCCACGACATACAGGAAGCCCGAGGTCGTGTCGGCGACGATGTTGTGCGCGCTCGCGATCTCGTGGTACGTCGTGTCGGGCTCGAAGATGGCCGGCAGATCGGCGCGGGCCTGGTTGGCGCCCGGTGCACCGGCCAGCTCGCGCAGCCGGGCAAGGTCGAACACCTGAACGCCGTGGTCGCCGGCGCCGTCGGCCACGACGTAGGCATGATCGTTCAGCACCTTGATGTCGCGCCAGACGGTGGGTGGCGAGCCCCGGGTGCGCGGCAGGTTGCCGACGAGGCGCGGAGCGGACGGGTCGGTGACGTCGACGAACGAGACGCCGTCGCGCCGGGCGACCAGGGCGTAGTCGCGGCCCGTCTGCGCGTCGCTCCAGCCCCACACGTCGTTCACCCACACGCCGCGCTCCCCGCCGAGCTCGCTGATCGGCATGTGGGCGATCAGCTCCATGTTGTCGCACGGGAACTCGCCGAGCCGGCCGTCCGCGCAGCGATCGCCCGAGGTGAGCGACTCGCCGATCCGGTAGATCTCGCCCTCCAGCGTCTGGCTCGCCGTCCACCCGTCGCCGTCGCGTGCCGCGACGAGCGCCCGGCCCTCGCCGAAGTCGCGCATCGGCATTCCGACGACGGCGTGCTGGCCCGCCGCGGCGATCGAGAAACCATAAGCGAATCGCCACGACGTGCCGTCGGCGCCCTCGGCGTCGAACCGGGACGCGCTCTGCCACTCGCCATCCGCGCCGGGCACGTACCGGTAGACACGCCCGTTCCCCCGGTTCACGCCCGGCGCGCCGACCCACAGCTCGCCGTCCGCGACGGCGAGCGCATGGCCGAACTGCGCCCTCGGATCGCCCTCGAATGGCTGGAGGAGCCTCGCCGGGGTCCAGTCGCCGTCTCCGGTGCGCGCGAACTCGATCACCCGGCCCTCGCCGGGAACGCCGATGAACGCGCGGTCGCCGTCGAGCAATACCGCGGATCCGAAACCGGCCCGCGGGCCGATGACCGGGGCGACCGGCGTGACCGACCGCGCCTCGGTCCATGTCCCGTCCGCGCCGCGCTCGTAGAAGTAGACCCTGCCTGCGTTGGAGTCGGCGGCGGGTGCGCCGACGAGCAGCCGGTCGCCGTCGAGGCTCAGCGTGGCGCCGAATCCGGCGACGCTCGGCCCGTCCTCCTCGTCGGCCTCGTCCGCCGCATCGTCCGCGCTCCCGGGCCGGATGACGTCCCGCAGCGTCCACGCGCCGTCCGCGCGCCGGAAGTGGTAGACGACGCCGGTCGCGTCAACGGCCGGCGCCCCGACGTAGAGGTCGCCGCCCGCGAGCGCCAGCGACATCGCGTAGCCGGAATGGTCGCCCTCGGCCGGCGGCTCGATGACGCCCGCCTCCCGCCACTCGGCGTCCGCGGACGCGCGCTCGAAGGCGTAGGCGACGCCGGAACCGTCGCGCTTCCGGGGCGCACCGACGACCATCGTGTTGCCGTCGACGGCGATGGCACGCCCGAAGTCGTCCATTCGCGCCTCGTCCGGCGCCGTCAGCCGCGCGCTTTCGACCCACTCGCCCGCTGCGTCCGGGGTGTAGGCGTAGACGACGCCCGGTCCGTACCAGTTCACCGGCTGACCGATGAACAGCTCGGAATCGGTGAGGGCGATGGCGCGGCCGAAGTTCGGCTCCTGGGCGGACGCCTCGGAAATCGAACTCCCGACGGCGAGTAGTGTGAGGACGGCGGCGACCAGAACACGAAACGAAATCTCTCGCATGACGGCTCCCTCGGGGGACGTGTGACGACCTAGGCGCACAATCTGCTCCGCCTTCGGTTACGCGGCCATGTCACCTCAGGTTCCCGCCGCCGCGTCCACCTCGTGGGCCGCTCTTACGCCCGACCGCAGCGCCCCCTCCATCGTGCCGCGAGCGGGCGCCGTATGCTCGCCGGCGAAGTGGATCCGCCCGGCGGGTCGTTGTAGGGCGGCCAGGTAGCGCGTGACGTTGCCTTCGTCCGCCGAACGCGCAACCATACGATCTTCCGCCCGATCCACCAGCCACCGGGGATGAACATGCGCACACGCATCGCCGCCGTCCTGCTTCTCGTTCTCGTCCTGCACCCGGACGTCCGCGCCCAGAGTGCGGACACCTTGACGGCAGACGACTACGCCCGCGCCGAACGGTTTCTCGCCCAGGGCACGTATCCGCTGATGCACGGAGTGCCGAGCCGGGCGACCTGGTTGCCCGATGGCCGGGCCTGGTACCGCGTTTCGACGGCGGACGGCGCCGAGTTCGTCATGGCCGACCCGGCCCGTGGCACGCGCGCCCCCGCGTTCGACCATGCTCGACTGGCCGGGGCACTGCACGAGGCTACCGGGCGCGATATCGAGCCGGCTCGACTCCCGTTCCGAAGCTTCGAGCTGTCGGACGACGGCACGACAGCGACCTTCACCCTGCTCGGTGGCGGCAACGGTGGGCCGCCGCAAAGCCAGGGGGAATGGGTGTGCGACCTCGAAGCGTATACCTGTTCGGCGGCCGATCCGGTGGACGCCGGCGACGCCACCCCGGGCCGCGAGCCCCCGCCGAATTCGGTCGTCTCGCCCGACGGCGCAACGGCCGTGTTCATCCGGGAGCACAATCTGTGGGCCCGCAACCTGGCCACCGGCGAGGACACTCAGCTAACTACCGACGGCGTGCAGGACTTCGGCTACGGCACGAACAACGCGGGCTGGACGCGGCGCGACGCGCCGGTCGTCACATGGTCTCCGGATTCGCGGCGGATCGCGACGTTCCAGCACGACGGGCGCGGCGTGAGCCATATGTACCTCGTGCGGACGAAGGTCGGCGAGCCGGAGCTCGACGCGTGGCGATACCCGTTGCCCGGCGACAGCGTGATCTTCCGCATCCAACGCGTCGTGATCGACGTGACCGGACCGGAGGCTCCGAAGATCGTGCGCCTCGACATGCCGCCGGACGCCCACCGTTCGATGGTGAACGATCACGTGGCGTGCGGCGGGGGGCTGTGCGACCTGCAGTGGTATGCCGACGGGTCGGCGTTCGCCTTCGTCTCGAGCTCACGCGACCACAAGCACGCATGGGTGCGCGTGGCGGACGCCCAGACGGGCGCCGTGCGGACGCTGTTCGAGGAGACGTCGGAGACCCAGATCGGAGACGCGGGGGCGGGTGAGAACTGGCGGATCCTGCCGGACTCCGACGAACTGATCTGGTGGTCGGGGCGTGACGACTGGGTGCATCTGTACCTGTACGATCTCGAGACGGGCGAACTCGAGAACCGGATCACGACCGGTGAGGGCAACGTGGTCGACATCGTGCGCGTCGACGAGGAAGCGCGCACCATCTGGTTCACAGGGCAGGGGAAGGAAGAGGGACGCGATCCGTACTTCCGCCACCTGTACAGGATCGGGTTCGACGGGACCGATGAGCGGCTGCTCACGCCCGAGAACGCGACCCACTCGGTCAGCCTGGCTCCCGACGGGAGCGCGTTCATCGATACATACTCCATGGCGGACACCCCGCCGGTGACGGTACTGCGCGACGCCGACGGCGAGCTGCTCGCGCAACTCGAGGAGGCGAACATCTCGCGCCTCGTCGAGTCCGGATGGCAGCCGCCGACCCCGATCACCATGAAGGCGCGCGACGGCGAGACCGACATCTACGGGATGATGTTCACGCCGACCCGGATGGATTCCACCGCGGAGTATCCCGTCATCGACTACATCTATCCGGGCCCGCAGAGCGGCAGCGTGCGCGGACGAAGCTTCCTCCCGGCGCGCGGCGATCACCAGGCGCTGGCCGAGCTCGGGTTCGTCGTCGTGGCGATCGACGGCATGGGGACGCCGGGCCGCTCGAAGTCGTTTCACGACGCCTACTACGGCGCCATGGGCGACAACACCCTGCCCGACCAGATCGCCGGTATCCGTCAACTGGCCGAGCGCTATCCATGGATCGATGCCGAGCGCGTGGGCATCTGGGGCCACTCGGGCGGTGGCTTCGCGGCGGCGGCGGCGATGTTCCGCCACCCCGACTTCTTCGACGTCGGCATCGCGGAGTCGGGCAACCACGACAACCGCAACTACGAGGACGACTGGGGCGAGCGCTACCAGGGCCTGCTGGTACCGAACCCCGACGGCGAGGGCGACAACTACACCGACGAGGCGAATCAGACGCACGCGGCCGGCCTCGAGGGCAAGCTGCTGCTGATCCACGGCGGCATGGATTCGAACGTCCCGGCTTCCAACACCTATCTCATCGTGGAGGCGCTGATCGAGGCGAACAAAGACTTCGATCTGCTGATCCTCCCCAATGCCGGCCATGGATACGGTGCCGCGAGCTACTACGTGATGCGGCGCCGCTGGGACTATTTCGTGCGGCACCTGCTGGGGGCAGAGCCGCCCCAGGACTACGAGATCGGCGCGCGCAGGGCAGGGGGCTGAGCGGGTCGGCCGGTGGTCGCCGGGGGCTTGGCATCTCCCCCAACCGTCGGGTAAAATGTACGCGAAGTCCAACGAACGCAGGAAGCTCTGTCCCCACGCGATGAAGACGACGATATGAGCAACCACGCCGACGCTCAGGCCTCTCTCGAGCTCGTCCTCAAGGACGAGATCATCCGGATGTACAACGAGGTGGCCGAAGATCCCGACGCCGAGTTCCATTTCTACCACGGCCGCGAGGCGGCGGAGATGTTCGGCTACGAGCCGGAGTGGCTCGACCGGGCCCCTCCGGGTTCGGTGTCATCGTTCGCCGGCGTCGGGAACCCGCACGAGCGCGCCGATCTCCGGGAGGGCGAGACGGTGCTCGACCTCGGCAGCGGGGCGGGGCTCGACGCGATCATCGCCTCGTGGGCCGTCGGTCCGTCCGGGAAGGTGATCGGCGTCGACATCAATCCGGCAATGTGCGACCGGGCGCAGGCTCACGCGGCCGACGAGGGCATGGCGATGGAATGTCACGAGGGCCGGATGGAGGAAATCCCGGTCTCCGACGATTCCGTCGACGTGATTCTATCGAACGGGGTGATCAACCTCTCGTTCCAGAAGCGGCGCGTCACGGAGGAGATGTACCGCGTGCTGAAGCCCGGAGGGCGGATCTCGATCACCGACATCGTGAGCGGCCGCGAACTCTCGCAGTCCATCGTCAACGACCCAAAGCTCTGGGCCTCGTGAATTGGCGGAGCTCTCCTGGAAGGAGAGATGTTCGAGCTGCTCGAGGACGCCGGGTTCACGCAGGTGAAGTCGGCCGTCGTGCCGGACTTCCGGTTCCGTCACGAGTCGACCCGTAACGCCGCCGAGGGCTACGGCGTGAAGGCCGTGATGATGACGGCGGTCAAGCCGGAGTAGCGGAGGGCTGGTGGGCTCCGATGTCGGGTTCGTCGAGTTCGTGGTCGATCAGATCGATCCCGACTGCGCGGTCACCCACCGGAAGATGTTCGGTGAGTTCGGGCTGTACAGCCACGGAACGTTCTTCGGGCTGATCTGCGATGACATGCTGTTCATCAAGCCGACGGAGGCGGGCCGCACGTTCATCGGCGACGTGACCGAGGCGCCGGCCTACCCCGGAGCCCGGCCAAGCTTCCTGATCGAGGACAGGGTCGAGGACGGTCCGTGGCTGTCTGAACTGGTTCGGATTACCGCCGGCGAGCTATCGGCGTCGAAGAAGCCCTGAGACACCGCCTCAGGGAAGCACGATCTCCTCGATCGCGTCGAGCAGATATCCGATCTGGTCCGCGTCGTCGGTGACCATCCGATAGGCGCGGTCGCCGGTCTTTTCGAGACCGTAGGTGGAAATCGTGTCGACCGCCGCCACGACCTCGTCCGGATACGACGGCCGCAACATGAACTCCACCCGGTAGGGGGTCTCGAGGACGAACGGCTCGAAATCGCCCGCCATCTCGCGGCGGACGGCCTCTTCGGCCGCTTCCCGCAGCATCTCACGCACGCGCGGTGGGCTGTACGTGACGGCGGCGTTATGGCCGACGGCAACCTTGGTGACCACGCCGATGAACCCGTTGTCCAACATCTCGCGTGTCTGGGCGACGAGCACGTCGTCACCGCTCACCATCGACACCGAAACGCCCTTCGCGCCGCCGATCAGCGCGTTGATCGCGACCTCGTTCAGCGGCCGGTCGTTCACGCTGAATTCCTGAAACGCGTAGTTGTGCGACATCACGGCGTGGACGGGCGGGGCCGCGTGAGCGCCCGTGAACATCATCGTGCCGAACGTTGAGTCGATGCCCGTGCTCATGACCATCGGCTTCGGATAGCCGCGGATCAGCAGCGCCTCGGGATCGAGCTCCCAGGGCAGCACATTGGCGAACCGGTTACCGCCGTGGCCCTCGTTGACCACGAACGACGCTGCTCCGGCCGCCCGGGCGCCGTCGATCACGGCGTTGGCTTCGAGCGTCAGGAGGTGCCGGTAGTGCTCCCAGTAGTCGGAGCTGGTGAGGTTCCGGTACCGCTCCCCTTCGTTGCCCGCGATGACTTCGGTGATGTGGACGGTCGAGCCCATGCCCTCCATGTCGGGCACGAGGTAGACTCGGAAGCCTTCCTCGTACGGAACCGTCTTGTCTTCGAACAGGCGAGTGACCTGCGCCTGCGCCGTGGTCGGGGTGAGCGTCCCGGCAAGGGCGCCTCCGGCCAGCAGGGCGAGCATCGACGCGACACGGAAGAACGGATGGGGTTGCATTGGTCGGCTCCAGGGTCTGCTGTGAATGAGCGAGCGAACGGCCTGCCGTCAGTGTAGTTTCAATTGAAGTTCCCGGCTGGTCACGTCCGACCTTGCCGAGCCGCAAACAGAACGAGGTCATGATGGGCCGTCTCCGTATCAGCCCGAACGGTGATTTTCGGGTGGCAGGAAAGTCGTACCGCATTCCCGAGCACGTGCCGCCCCGCGTGCTGACGAACTATATGACGCTGGTCCGCCCGATTCCGGACATTCGGGGCGGGACGAGCCTGTCCGCCGAACAACGCGCCACGACGGAAGCGTACCTGTTCCGGCGTGCCGTCGCCGGCCTGATTCCGGGCTTCCACATGGACGCGTCGGAGGGGCTCTCGGCTGCCGACATGCGGACGATCCACCGATGGATCACCGCCCATCGGCCCCTCCCGAGCACCTACGCCGGGTAATTTCTTCACCCTCTCAATTACGAGTCCACAGCACCTGGAACTCCAGTTCCTCGTCGGCTCCGGAACGCTCGTGCTCGACGTTGAAGGTCGTGTCCGCGGGCACTTCGAGACGCTCGCCGGCGACCTGGATCGTGAACGGCTTCTCGGTCTCGATGGCGTCGGCGAGGCGCCGGAGCTTTGCGGCGAACTGCTTGCGCGTGTACGTCCTGGTGAGATCGCGATCCGAAGCCGCCATGTCCGTCACCTCCCGTCCCGAGGGTTGAAATCGTGCGTCCCGGCCGATCCGGTCGGAAGCCGGATAGGTCCGTAAGATTACGGAGGCTCGCTCCGCAGGTCTACGGATATCGCGCGGACGGGGCACCGACAAGTTTGTTGCAATGTCGGACCGAACCACGGTGGCCTTTCCCCCCCGGGCCGCCTTTTATACGACCTGTGGAACCTGTCAGCGAGGGAAGATTTGAGCGAGCCAAGCGACCCCGAGGTCACGCCCGACGCCTCCGGCGGCGGGGACGACGACTACCGCGTCGTCAGCCATCTCGCTCTGTACGCGTTAAAGGACGCGTGGTGGGAACGACCCGCCGAGCAACGTGAGCGTGACTTCCGCGAGCTGGCGCGCCGCATGCGCGACGCCGCCGACGTGGCGTGGTTCTATCAGGTCACCCCGTTCGAAACCGACGGGGACTTCCTCGTCTGGACGTCGTCGCATCTGGTGGATGTCGGTAGCCCGGCCGCGTTCGCGCGTAACGTGGCGGCGGCGCTCGCCCCGGCTCGCGGCTGGCTGCGCACCTCCGACATCCTGTGGGGGCTGACGCGCCCCAGCCAGTACAGCCGGGCGAAGTCGCAGCAGGAGATCGACCCGTTCGCCGACGAGCGCCGGACGTACCTCGTCATCTACCCGTTCACCAAGACGGTCGACTGGTACCTGCTCGGGCGTGACAGCCGGCAGGGCATGATGAACGAGCACATCCGGCTCGGGAAGCAGTACAGAGAGATCTCTCAGCTCCTGCTCTACTCGTTCGGGCTGCAGGACCAGGAGTTCGTCGTGTCCTACGAGATGGAGGACCTGGCGCTGTTCTCCGATCTTGTCTACGAGTTGCGCGACACCGACGCCCGCAAGTTCACGCAGGGCGACACGCCGCTTCATGCCTGCGTGCTCGCCGACCCCGACGAGCTCGCCGAGCTTTTCTCGGCCTCATGAGAGTTCTCGTCGCGGGCTGCGGATATGTAGGGACGGAGCTCGGCTTGCGCCTCGCCGCCGACGGGCACGAGGTGTGGGGGCTCCGGCGCACCCCGGCCGATCTGCCGTCTCCGATCCGGCCGCTGGCCGCCGACCTCACGATTCCCGCGACGCTCGACCGGCTTCCATCCCGGCTCGACGCCGTCGTTTACGCCGTCAGCGCGGACGCGAGCGAGCCGGCGGCGTACCGGGCAGCCTACGTCGCCGGCCTGGAGCATTTGGAGGCGGCCCTCGCGCGGGATCCGCGCACAGCCGCGCATCCGCCGTGCCTCGTGTTCATCTCCTCCACCGCGGTGTACGGCGAGGACGCGGGCGGAGCCGTGGACGAGGCGACGGCGCCCGATCCCGCGAACTTCCGCGGGGAGATTCTCCTCGAAGCCGAGCGAGTGGCTCGCGAGCGTGATGGCAAGACCGTCATCGTCCGTCCCTCCGGAATCTACGGACCCGGGCGCGACCGTCTGCTCCGCCGCGCGGCGCAGGGCCGGTTGGAGGGCGGGGATCGCTGGACGAACCGCATTCACCGCGACGACCTGGCCGAGGCCATCCGACATGCGCTCGGCAGAGCATCGCCATCGCCGCTCTATCTCGCCTCCGATCGCGAGCCCGCGCGGCTAGGCGAAGTGCTGGAGTGGCTGGCAGCGGCGATCGGCGTCCCGTGGGAGAGCGCCACCGATGGCCCTGAGGTTCCGGGCAAGCGCTGCTTGCCGCGTCGCCTGCTCGACGAGGGCTTCGCGTTCGAGTTCCCGACCTGGCGGGAAGGATACCGCTCCGTAATCGGGTCCACCTCGCGTTTACGTCCGGACGCCCAGCATATTTCCGACCGACCGAGCGGCTTTCACCTCGACCGTGACGACAGCGGGAGGGTCGTTTCTCGATGAATCTCGACGGACTCTTCGCGATCGGCACCAGCCACGTCGTGGCTCCCACTTCGTTGCGGGAGGCGCTGGCGATGAGCAAGGAACGGGCACGGAAGTTCCTCTCCGAGCTCGACTCCGTGCTGCCGACCGTGCACGAGGCCGCGATCCTGTCGACCTGTACGCGCACCGAGATCTACCTGGTGGCGCCCGACCGCTCGGCGGCCGAAAAGGTGCGCGACCGACTCGCGAGCCGCGGGGCGGATCAGGGGCTGAAGCCGGAACGCCATATCTACCTGCTCGAGGGTGAAGCGGCGGCGCGCCACGTGTTCCGGGTGGCCGCGGGCCTCGATTCGATCGTACTCGGCGAGGGCCAGATCCTCAGCCAGGTGAAGGACGCGAGGCGCCTCGCCTGGGCCGAGGGAACCTGCGGTACGGTGCTCTGCCAGCTTCTCGACGATGCCGTGCGCTGCGGCAAGCGCATCCGCACGGAGACCCGCCTCAATCGGGGCAGCGTCTCGATCGCCTCGGCCTCCGTGCGCTTCCTCGAACACGAATTGGGCGGACTCCAGGGCCGGACGGTGCTCGTGCTCGGCACCGGCGAGACCGGAGGCCTGGCCGCCCGCGTTCTTGCCAAGCGGGGTCCCGAGTCGCTGGTCGTCGTCAACCGCACGCGGCGCGCCGCCGAGTCACTGGCGCGCGAGGTGGGGGCGCGGGTCGAGTCGCTGCGTGACCTCGCCGACGTGCTGGCCCACTGCGACGCCGCCATCTGCGCCACGGCGTCCGCCGAGCCGGTGCTCGGGTCCGAGCTGCTCCTCCGCGTGCAGCGCGCCCGCTCGTCCCGCCCGCTCGTTCTGGTCGACATCGCCAACCCGCGCGACGTAGATCCCGCGGTCGCCGAGGTTCCGGGCGTCGTGCTGATCGACCTCGACGACATGCGGGAGCATGTCGAGGGAACGCATGCCCAGCGCCGGGAGGAGGTCGATCCGGCGGAACACATCGTCGACGAGGAACTCGGCAGATTCCTGCAATGGCTCGACGCGCGGGACGTGGTTCCCCTGCTGCGTGCCCTGCGCGAGACGTTTCACGAGATCGGCGACGAGGTGATCGAGGCCGAGGTTCGGCGGTTCGGCGAGGAGCACCGGGAGCCCCTGTCCCGCGCGACGCAGCGCTTGCTCAACAAACTGCTCCACACGCCCACGGTTCGCCTCAAGTCCCTCGACCCGTCAATGAATACTGACCTGCTCAAGCTGCGGGCGATCGAGGATCTGTTCGCTCTGCGTGCCGACGGCGAGGTGCCCGAAGACGCTGGAGGCTGCGGCGACGACCCCGACTCGTCCGATGACGAGGATCCATCCGACGAGCGCGTCTCGCCTCGCCGGATGGCCTGACCCGATCCCGACCGACCCGAACCTCCGAACCCCCGAGGCTCCGATGCGAACTGCCGTCGTGCTGTTGAATTTCGGCGAACCCGAGGAGCCGACCCTCGAGGCCGTGCTGCCGTTTCTCGAGCGGATTTTCGCGCGCAATGCCCCGCTCGAGGCGGCCGCGACGCCCGAAGCTGCGCAGCGGCGCGCCCGCGAGCTGGCCGAGCGCAGGGCCCCGGGGCTCGTCGCCGACTACGAGAAGATCGGCGGCTCGCCGCTCGGGGCGCAGTCGCGGGCGCAGGCCGACGCGTTGCGGAGCGAGCTGGAGAACCGGGGCCACGAGGTCGAGGTGACCGTGGCGAACCAGTTCATCGATCCCACGATTCCCGCCGTCGTCGAGCGGCTTGGTCGGGACGGGTTCGAGCGGCTGATCGGCCTTCCCGTATTCCCGCTGTGCGGCTGGTCGACAAACGTGGCGGCGCTCGAGGAGATGCGGGAGGCCGTCGTGGCGGGCGCCCGGGACGTCGAAGTGCACGAGCTGGGCGGATGGCACCCCCATCCGCTCTACCTGGAGCTGTGGGTCGACGCGATCGCCGGACTTGCGCGCGACCGTGGTCTCGACCTCGCCGATCCCGATACCGAGCTCTATTTCTCCGCCCATGGGACGCCGATCAAGTACCTGGAGCAGGGCAGTCGCTACGATCTGTACGTCGAAGACTTCTGCCGCGAGGTCGCGCGGAGGCTCGACGTGGATACGTACGCGCTTGGATACCAGAATCACGCGAACCGCGGGGTTCGTTGGACGGAGCCCGACAACGAACAGCGAATTCGCGAGGTGAAGGCGGCGCGTATCGTCGTGGCACCGATCAGCTTCATGCACGAGCAATCCGAAACGCTCGCGGAGCTCGACATCGACTTCCGGGAGGAGGCGGAGGAGCTCGGTATCGAGTTTCACCGTGTTCCCGTCCCCCACGACGATCCGCGCTTCGCAGTCGTGCTGGCGGACCTCGTAACCCCGATTCTGGAAGGTCGGTCCCTGGACGACGCGGGCCTCGCCGCGTGCCGATGCCGCAGGGCACCGGGTGCGGTTTGCCTCAACGCCACCCGAGTGTTTCCCCGGCGTTCCGCGGCGACGCCGGCCTTATCCTGAACGGTTCAAGACGGCGGCCACGATGATCCATCCACGGTGATCGCCGTCGTCGGGGCAGGGATCACCGGACTCGCGCTCGGCCTGGAGCTCGACCGCCGGGGGGGCGAGTTCGTCGTCTTCGAGGCTACCGATCGGCCCGGCGGGGTGATCCGCAGCGCCGAGGTGGACGGCCGCGTTCTCGATTGGGGGCCGCAGCGCCTGCGTCTCACCCGGAAAATGGAGCGGCTGCTCGACGATCTCGGCCTGGCGGACGATCTCGTCGTAGCACCGCCCGGTCTCCCGCTGTGGATCTATCGGGGCGAGCGGCTGCGCGAAGTGCCGATGTCGGTCGGCCGGTTCCTCGCGTCGGACATCGTCGGCGTGGGCGCCAAATGCCGTCTCCTGCTCGAGCCGTTCACCCGGCCCGCCGATCCCGCCGAGCGCGTATCGACGTATTTCCGGCGCAAAGTGGGCAACGAGCTGTACGAGGCGCTGATCGCACCCCTGTACGGCGGACTTTACGCTTCCGATCCGGAAGACATGCAGATGGACCTGTCGCTCATGCACGTGCTGCGCGAGTTCGGAATGCGCCGTAGCCTGTTGCGGCCACTTTTGCGGCGTGGGGGTCGCATCGATCCGCCCCCGGCCTGCACCCTACGCGACGGTATGGAGGCGCTGCCCGGGGCGTTGGCGACGGCCCTCGGCGACCGTCTTCGCCTCGAGAGCCCGGTGCTCGACATATCGCGATCGGGGGACGGATGGCAGGTGAGGACTGACGGCGGGAACCTGTGCGCCGAGGCCGTCGTACTGACGACGCCGGCTCCGGTGACCGGGCGTCTGCTGAGGACCACGGCTCCGGACGTCGGCGATGCGATCGCCCGACTACGTTACAACCCACTCGGAGTGGTACACCTGGATGCCGAGACTGAGCTGCGGGGCCTGGGTTTCCAGGTGGCGTTTTCCGAAACGGAGAGAGTGCTGCGCGGCGTGACGTTCAATGACAGCATGTTCGGCCGGACG
Organism: Gemmatimonadota bacterium; assembly: GCA_035464655.1. Classification (GTDB taxonomy): domain Bacteria; phylum Gemmatimonadota; class Gemmatimonadetes; order Palauibacterales; family Palauibacteraceae; genus JARFPW01. The sequence goes on along the minus strand of DATHRZ010000001.1, from coordinate 6,429 downwards.
AACCTCTACACGGCCTATCTCGGCGGCGCCCGCAATCCGGAGGTCGTCGAGCTGGACGACGCCGGCCTGGCGGCCCTTGCCGTGTCCGAGTTTCGCCACTGCACCGGGTACGACGCCTCGCCCCTGGCCGTAGAACGCGAGCGGATTCCCGCCTGGGATATCTCCTGGAACGCGATCCGGGACCTCGAACTGCCGACGGGACTCCACATCGCGGCGAACTGGTGGTCGCGTCCCGGGCTCCCGGGGCGCTTCGCGGAAGCCACCCGGGTGGCTCGCGACCTGATGGGTCGATGAGCGCTGGGTCCCTCTCGTCGACGCCGGCAGACCTGCCGCGCCGCATCGCGCCTCTGTGGGCGGTGGCGGGTGTCTCGGCCCTGTTCGCCTGGGCCGTATGGCGGCTCGGCTGGCGCGGCCTGCTGACGATTCGCGGTGGACTGGGTGGGCTCGAGTGGGCGATCCTGGTCGTTCTGACGGTTGCCTTCGTCTACGGCGAAGGGTATCGAGCGCTCGATCGTCGCTGGGTGCCCGGCCTGATCGAGCGGGCTCGGGCCCTGCGCTTCGAACACCGTTCGCTGGTCCGGCTGCTTGCGCCGTTGCACGGGATGGCGTTGATCGCCGTGTCGCGGGGCCGGCTCGTGCGAGCGTGGCTCGGAACCCTGGCGATCATCGCGGCGATCCTCCTGGTGCGGTCGCTGCCCGAGCCGTGGCGAGGTATCGTCGATTTTGCCGTCGCGGCGGCCCTCGCGTGGGGCCTCGTCGCGATCGTGCGTCGCATGCCCGCCGTGCTGCGGCCCTGAATTCGAGGGAGGACCGGCCCGTTCAGGGCTCTTATCCCGTTTCCTGCAGGCGTAGAATGCGGGTCGGCACGTGCGCGCAGAACGGCTCCGACTCGAGCGGGTCGCCCGTGAGCGCATAGGCCCGGGCCCGGCTCCCGCCGCACACCGGCCGATACTCGCACACCCCGCACTTGCCCTTCAGCAGCTTGCGGTTGCGCAGGCTGCGGAACAGCGGCGCGTTTCGGTAGACGTCGACCAGGTCGTCCGCCTTCACGTTGCCGGCCGACTTCGGGAGGAAGCCGGACGGGAAAATCTCTCCGGTGTGCGAGACGAACATGAACCCGTCGCCGTCGTTGACGCCGCGGGCCCGCCCGATGCCGTCTTTCAGCGAGTGTGAGGCGCCGTCGGTCAGCACGTCCGCCGATTCCTTCCGCCTTCCGCGGCGCCGCTCGGCCACCTTGCGCTCCAGGACGACACGGTTGTAGTGCGGCGCCGCCGTGGCTTTGATGTCGAAGGGCAGGATCTTCGCGAGGTCGTACAGTTCGTGGAACACGGCCTCGAACGCGGCGGCCCCCGCCACATCCTCCGGCTGGGCCCGTCCGATGGGAACGAGGAAGAACACTTCCCAGAATACGATGCCGAGCTCGGCCAGCAGCTTTCCCATCACCGCGAAGTCGTTCACGTTGTGCCGTGCCACCACCGTGTTGACCTGGGTCGACATCCCGATTTCGCGCGCCGTCCGAAGAATCCGCAGACCGTGCTCGAACGAGCCCTCGACCTGGCGGAATTCGTCGTGGACCTCGGCCGTCGAGCCGTCGAGACTGACGGCCAGTCGTGACATCCCCGCGGCGTGCAGCTCGCGCAGCCGTTCCTCAGTGCACAGGGGCGTGGTGGCCGGCGTGATGGCCATCCGCAACCCGATGTCCGCCCCGTGCCGAGTAAGCTCGACGATGTCGGGACGCTTGAGGGCATCGCCACCCGAGAACACGAAAATGATCGGTCCGAAGCGGCGGATATCGGTGAGGAGTTGCCTGGCCTGGGCGGTCGTGAGTTCCTCGGGATGCCGAAGGGGCTGGGCCTTCGCCCGGCAGTGCTTGCATGCCAGGTCGCAGGCCTGTGTCGTCTCCCAGATCACGAGGAAAGGCGAGCGGTCGAAATCGGTGGGCATGCCGGGCATTCTGCGCCCGGTACCGTGACCGTGGCGATGGTTCGTTCCGGAGTGGCGGCTTTCCGTGGGGCCGTGCATGTAGGAACGCTTTCCGGGGTGGAATGCGGATGATGAATATCTGAAACGTACTTGAGGAATATGCGTCCGCGCCGTCCTGTGTGCCAGTCAGCTCGGGGCGGCCCGGCGTCAGTCTCTCGACCCGATTTCCGGAACGACGAAAGGCCCGCCGGAGCGGGCCTTTCGCGTACCGTGCATAGAAGCGGTTCGGGGTTCAGTGCCCGGCGGTGGTGGTCTCTTTCCGCTTCTCCGTCTTCGCGTCATCGCTCGCGCGCTCGAACCACTCGTCGACCGTCTTCTCGGCCGCCTCGCGCGTCCTGCCATAGCGCTCCTGGAGGCGTCCGATCAGTTCGATACGCTTACCGTCGATCCGGTCGAGGTCGTCGTCGGTGAGCTTGCCCCACTCCTGCTTCACTTTGCCGCGAAACTGCTTCCAGTTGCCTTCAATCGTATTCCAGTTCATCGGATCAGCCTTCGATCGAGAGTAGAATCTGTCGCATTTCTGTGCTGCTCTATATATAAGTACTTACACGACAATATGTTGTAAGGTCCGCGACTACCTCTCAGGGTCGTGTCCGGCGCTGCCAGGTCTCGAAGAAGCCGTCGCCCGCAGCCGACACGCCCCCGACGGGCAGCCGACCCTCGACGGACGCCGGACCGCGCAGTTGGAAGAACAGGTCGGCGGGGCTTGCCTCCGGGTCGGCGGCGGTGGTGCGGACGTGGCCGACCTCGGCCTGGAGCCGCAGCGAGTACTCGCCGCGACCGGCTTCGAGGTCGAGACGGGTCGGCACGCCGTCCGCGCCAAGCTCGTACTCGACCGTGCGAACCGGCAGCACGGCAGCCAGGCCGAGGCTGTCGACCGCGAACAGAAAGCGTGACCCGGTGGTCGAGGCGGGTGCGCCCGGCATCGAGTCGCGGTTGACGCCGCCGTACACGATCGACCAGTCTCCGAGCTGGAACTGGCCCCAATCCCACGTGACGTCGCTCCACGTGCCCCAGTTGTGGTCGTGATAGGCACGGCCGCCCGACCAGTCTTCGCATGCCGTGCCCGCGCAGATGGTACCGCGCGCCGCTCCGCGCAGGACCGGAACCGCGTAGCCCGACGGGAAACCGCCCGGCGAGATGTCGACGGCCGGCAGATAGCGGTGCGGCTGCGGCTCGACGACGAGGTCTACGCGGAGCGGGCCACCGGTTCCCGCCCCGGCGGACGGGATCTCGGCGGCCAGGTGGTAACGTCCATCCTCGAGCCTCACCGTGCTCGCGCCGCCGATCGCCACGTCGACTCGCCCGGGCGCCACGTCGACGTCCCCCGGTCCGAACTCGCGCTCGAACACCCGGTCGTCCTCCCGGCCCGCTTCGACGAGCGTCGCCAGCAGCCGGCCGCCCCAGCGACCGCCCCGCAGGTCGCCGCCCACCAGGTACGTGAGGTAGAGCCAGCGCTCGCCGTCGGGCGACAGAAGGTTGAAGTAGTGCCACTCGGCCCAAGTGGAGTCTTTCGCGGCCCCGCCGGGCGGGGCGTGGAAGCCGTCGATCTCCGTCAGCCGTTCGTCCGGGTTCGGCGCCATCCAGCGGCGATCGGCCTCGTTGTCGGTCCATGCGCCTGAGCGCAGGTCGGGCATCACGCCGAGGGCGGCGGCGGCCGAGGGAATCTGGCCGCCGGCGCTCGCGGCGACGGCCGGGCCGCCGTCCTCCAGGCGCAGGTAGAGCAACGCGTCGTCGATCCAGGGCGCGACCGCTGCGACGGCGCCCTCTCCGCCGTTCGACCCGGCCAGCCGCGGGCCCGCGAGTACCTCGCGGTAGAAGAAGCGCGCGAGGTCGATGCCGAAGTAGAGCGAGCTGACGCCGCCGGTGCGCACCGTCTCGAGGTCGATGCCGGCCGGGAGCACGGCGAGGTCGCCGCCGCCGATCAGGTCGCGGTCGCGCGACTGTTCGACCATCGCGTCGCCGATCGACAGAAGCGCCACCATCACGCCGACACCGAGCGAGTAGCCCCCCAGCATCAGGAGCGTGCGGCCGGGTGCGAAGCGGAGCGACCGCCACACGAGTCGGAGGATCACGGCTCCTCCTCGCCCAGTCGACCGTCCACCATCCACAGCATCCGATCGGCGGCCTCGGCCAGGTGCACGTCGTGGGTCGCGACGACGATGGCCGTCCCGTCGTCCCGCAACTCGGCGAACAGACGGCGGATGCCCTCGCCGGTCGTGCGGTCGAGCTCGCCCGTGGGCTCGTCGGCGAGCAGCAGCGACGGACGGTTGGCGAGCGCCCGGGCGATGGCGACGCGCTGTTGCTGGCCACCGGACAGCTCGCCGGGCCGATGGCGCAGGCGGTCGTCCAGGCCGACCCGGGCCAGCAGCTCGGCGGCCCGTGCTTCGCGCTCGGCCCGGCGCACCCCGGCTTCGGCCAACGGGAGCTCGACATTCTCCTGTGCCGTCAGCATCGGCAGCAGGTGGAAGCGCTGAAACACGAGTCCGACGTTCAGCAGACGGTGCCGAGCACGGAGCCGGTCGGGCAGGCTAGACACGTCGCGGCCCCGCATTCGAACCGAGCCCGACGTCGGACGGTCGACGGCGGCCAGCAGGTGGAGGAGGGTCGACTTGCCCGAACCGCTCGGCCCGACGAGCGCGAGAAAATCGCGTTCGAGCACATCGAGCGTGGCGCCACGGACGGCGTGAACCGGCTCGCCCTGCAGGTCGTACGTGCGGTGCAGCTCACGGGCCTCGAGCAACGGCTTCACGGTTCCTCGCGGTGCAGGGTGGTGGCGATCGGCATGCGCGTGACGCGCCAGGCCGGCCCGAGGGCCGCGAGGGCCGCGGTGACGAGGACCGCCGCCACGGTGATGGCAGCGATCCGCCCGTCGGGCACGAAGAACCGCACGGCCTCGGGCAGTCCGGGAAAATCGGACAGGATGCGCTCGAGGTAGCGCGACGTGACGAGGCCGAATGCGACGCCGAGCGCCACGGCCACGGCCGACTGGGCGAGGCTCTCGATCAGCAGCGTCGCCAGAATGCTGCGCCGCGAGATCCCGATGGCGCGCGCGGCCGCAATCGTCCCGTAGCGGTCGCTGATCGACACGGAGGCGATCGTCCCCACGAGCAGCCCGGCCACGAGCAGGCTCACCGTGCCCAGAATGACCGCGAGCTGGCGAAAGTAGCTGAGCCGCCGCTCCGCCTGGTCGACGAGCTCGCCGATCGACACGATGCGCACGTCGGGATGCCGCGTGGCGAGTCGGGTGGCGAGGGTGTCGGGATCGATCCCGGGGGCGGCCTCGACCATGACGAACGACACTTCGTTCGGCCGATCGGTCAGCTCCTGGAGGGTCCCGAGCTCGAGCGCCACCGGCACCTCGGACTCCGACACGTAGAGAAACTTGCCGCTTCCGCTCACCGGCATCCTTCGCGCGCCCGCACCCGCTCCCGAACCGAGGGCACCGAACGCGGCGATCGACACGGAGTCCGCCGTGGCGGACGGCGCTCCGCCATCGGGCGGCGGCGGTTCCTCGCCCAGCAGAATCTCGCCCGGACCGGGGATCCGGCCGCCTGTCACCCGAAACACCCCCTGGTTGGCCGGATCGACGCCGAGCGCGAACACGCTGCGTTCGGCTTCACCGTCCGAGGTCGGGTCGGCGCGCATCGAGAGGTTCGCGGCGAGCACCGGGGCGACCCGCGCCACCCCGGGGTCGTCGCGCAGATCGGCGAGCAGCCGGGTGGCGTCACGGATCGTCGCCTCGGTGTCGAGCGGGAGCGTGCCGGCGGGGGACACGCGCACCTCGTAGCCGGCGTCCTGGAGAAGGTCGCGGAAGCTCGTCTGGAGCCCGTTCGAAAGCATCAGCATGTCGAGCAGCATCGCCCCGGACACGGCGACACCGGCCACGGCGAGCAAGGTACGTCCCGGATGCCGGCGGGGCTCTCGCAGCGCGCAACGGAGGATCATCGGCCGACCGCTTCCAGCGGATCGGTGCGCAGCAGGAGGGCCGCCGCGATCCCGCCCGCCCCGAGGCCAAGCACGACCGCGAGGACGAGCGCCGGGATCGTCGCATCCGGTCCGATCAGCGAGAACAGGAGCGAAGTGTCATACCGCCGCTGATAGAAGGCGTTGATGGCGTCGGAAGCCAGGTGGCCGATTCCGAGCCCGGCCACGCCGCCGAGCAGGGAGATCAGCGTCGTCTCGAGCATCAGCCACAGGAACAGGGTACGGCGTGAGATCCCGCCCAGCCGCAGGGCGGCGACCGGAACACGGCGCTGCTGCACCCGGAGCGTCATCAGGCAGGCGAGGAACACCCCGCTGGCGCTGAGCGTGATCCACGCGATCGCGACGTGGAATCGCTGAATCACCCGGAACGTGGCGGACGACCGCTCGGCCAGCTCCTCCGCCCCGAGCACCTGTGCGCCGGGCATCAGGGCGCCGATCAGCCGGACGACCGAATCGGTC